>NZ_JAGXJW010000019.1 GCF_019091135.1 Cohnella sp. GbtcB17
CCGCCTGCGTCAGGTAGCACATGCCGAAGACGTTCGTGCGGAACGTTTTTTCCAGCTGCTCCGGCGAGATATCTTCGATCGTCTTCTGCGGATGCTGTTCGGCGGCGTTGTTCACGAGCACGTCAAGCTTGCCAAGCTGGGACACCGTCTGTTCGACGGCTTGCTTGCAAAACGCCGGGTCGCCGACGTCGCCGTCGAGAATGATGCATTTGCGTCCTTCGGCCTCGACCTGGCGCTGCGTCTCGCGCGCGTCGGTGTACTCGCTGAGGTAGAGAATCGCGACGTCCGCGCCTTCCTTGGCGAAGGTGATGGCGACGGACCGGCCGATCCCGCTGTCCCCGCCCGTAATGAGCGCGACCTTCCCGAGCAGCTTGCCCGCGGCCTTGTATGTCGGAGATTCGACCTCGGGGGCCGGATACATATCGCTCTGAATGCCGGGCTGCTGATCCTGATGCTGCGGCGGGACATGGGACGGACGCGTCGGCGTCTCGGTCGGGCTTGTCGTCTGGTTGGTTGGCGTCATGGCGTATCACTCCTTAAAAGGTGTCTAGGAGTAAGTTAAACCAAACGCCGCCGTTCTACGCACGATTCTCCGAATTTGGCGCGAACTTACAGATTTTTGCGCGTCGTCTTGCCGCCGTCGCAGGTGTACAGCACCGGCTTGCCGTCGACGACCGATTCGAGATGGACCGGCTTGCCCCAGAGCCTGGCCATGAAAGGCAGCGTGCGCTCGGTATACTTGGCGTCCAGCTCGACGCCCTCGTAACGGTGGCTGACGTACAGCTCGCCATTGCGGTGGTAATCGCCGTCGGTCACGACCAGATACGGAAATCCTCCGTTTACCCTCGAATACACCAGCTGGTCCCGGACGTTTTCCCATTCCTTGTCGGTAATCGTCCAGTCCGCGCCCTTTTTTTCGAACACGTACAGGTCCAGGTCCTCCGTCAGTTCCTTGGTCAAGTAGTTGCGGATGAACGAGGGGTCCGAATCGAGCTCGCGCACCTCGAACATGGCCTCACGGCCGAACCGCTTCTCGATATCCTCGAACATCTTGAGACCCAGATAGTAGGGGTTCAGAGAGCTGCGCGACGGCTGGACGACGGAGGCGTTCAGCTTGGCGTACTCGATGGTCTCTTCGGAGTCGAGGTTTAGCTCGCGGATGATGCGTTGATGCCAAAAGGTCGCCCAGCCCTCGTTCATGATCTTCGTCTCGATCTGCGGCCAGAAGTACAGCATCTCGTCGCGGAGCATGGACAGAATGTCCCGCTGCCAGTCCTCCAGGAACGGCGCATATTCCTGAATGAACCACAGGATGTCCTTCTCCGGCTCCGGCGGAAACTTGCGCAGCTCCGGCTTGTGCTCCTGAATGCGCAGCCGCTCCGCGCGCTCTTCGTCGTCGAGCAGCCAAATATCGTCGTAAGCCGAAGTCGGCGCGGACTTGCGCCCGAGCTTCTGGTCGCGCTGCTGCATCTCCATATAACGGCGTTTGTCGAGGCCTTGCGGGCGCACGACGCCCGGCTCTACATGCTCCTGGATCGCGAGCACGGCGTCGAGGAATTTCTCGACCTCTTCGCTGCCGTATTCAAGCTCGTACTGGCTGATCCGCTCGGCCGTCGCGGACATGCTCTCGACCATATCGCGGTTGGAGGTGGAGAAGCGGGCGTTGTTTTTGAAAAAGTCGCAGTGCGCAAGCACATGCGCCACGATAAGCTTGTTCTGGATAAGCGAGTTGCCGTCGAGCAGGAAGGCGTAGCAGGGGTTCGAGTTGATGACGAGCTCATAAATTTTGCTGAGCCCGAGGTCGTACTGCAGCTTCATTTTGTTGAAGGTTTTGCCGAAGCTCCAGTGGCTGAAGCGCGTCGGCATGCCGTACGCCCCGAACGTGTAGATGATGTCGGACGGGCAAATCTCGTAGCGCATCGGGTAGAAGTCGAGGCCGAAGCCCTGGGCGATCTCCGTGATCTCTCCGATGGCCAGCTCCAGCTGGCGCTGATATTCGATATGGGACATGGGCTTGTTTTCCCCCTCGGATTGGCATGGCATGAATACTCATGTATATGCGGGGAGGGGGCGCGGCTTGACTGGGTTGTGCGGGAGCCGTCCGGCATACGAATCGAGGGATTAGCGGAGGGGCTCCCCTACAGGGCGGCCCTCGCGATCGATCATTTGCAGCGTAAAATCCGATAGCCTGCCATTAACGATCGCGACCCAGAAGCGTCCGTCCGCATTTTGCGCGATAGAAGCGTCCGTCCGTTCGTCGTTCGTATTCGTCAAATAAGCCGAGGCGATAGCGTCATCCGTCAATTGTCCTGCGAGCACGGTGAACTGATCGTGGCCAAAGGCATGGGAAAACAAGCCAAGGTTATTCAGACGGGATTCGCCCGCCACCTCTGTAAACGTCGAGGAGCCTTGACGCTGCCAGTCCTGCGCGCTTCCTACCTTTACATAATAATCACCGCCAAATTTATAGGAGCCGTCCTTGTATCGGATCGTCCAGAACTGGAATTTGGCGTGATCGTCAGGCTGTATCCACGTCAGGTCGCGGCGATTTTTTTCGTTGTATGCCTCTGCTTCGGTACTGCCAGAGCCGAACTTGACTCTGATCGGGCCGTCTGACGTTCCTATAGCCGAGCTAATTGTGTCCGTGCCGGGGGCGTCTATAAATTTATGGGACTGAGAGTCGGAGAGCCCTGTGTAAAAGATCGCGCCGGACGCCACGACCGCAGCCGCGAGTCCCGCGGCAGCGACTCGGCTGCGCATCCATGCGAACTTCGGCGTCTGCGTCGCCCTTTCCTTAATCCGCGCCGCAAGCGTATCCGTAAAGTTGCGCTCCTTCAGCGGTTCTCCCCTTAGCTCTTCGTACCATTGCGGATTAGTAGGCTGGACCATCTTCATAATCCTCCTTTAATAGAGACTCCATGCGACGCCTTGCCGCGAATAATCGCGACTTGACGGTCCCTTCCGGAATTCGCTGCAGGTCGGCGATCTCCGCGACGGACAGCTCGTATCTTGCATGGAGTACCAATGTCTCCCGCAGCTTCACGGGCAATTCCATGACGCATCGCCAGATCTCGCTTGCCGCCTCTCGTTCCAGATAGTCCTGTTCGGCCGATCTTCCGGGGTGCCGGGGCGAGACGATGTCCATCAGCAGCGCTTTGCGGAAGAAGGCGGCGTTGCGGTAATTGAAGCTGACGTTGCGCGCGATCCGCAGCAGCCAGGTTTTTAACGACGCTTCTTGCCGGAAACCGGAGAAATGGCGATACGCCTGGATAAACGTATCCTGGGCAATATCGTCGGCCATCGCGCGATGCTTGACGAGGAAATAGGCGTAGTTCCATACGTCCTGCCCGTACCGGTCCATCAACTCCCCGAGCATGGCCTGGTCCGGATTGACCCGGTGAGCCAGGTCTTCTTTGTCCACGACTGATCACCTCGGCATATAGACAAGCGACAGGGGCGTAAGGTTCACTGTTTTGAGGTAATAATCGGGAATTTTACGTAATTGCGTTAATCCGTTCGGCTTGCTAGACTAATAGATAGAATGTATGTTCGGGAGGAAGACGACATTGCCCGCATTCTTATTCGAGCCCGCCAGATACCCGGAGCAGCCGGGCGTATACATCATGAAGAATAACGAAGGCCGGGTGCTCTACGTCGGCAAGTCCAAGTGCATCCGGGACAGGCTGCGCGCGTACTTCAACGGTGCCGACAAGCGCAGGCGGATTCCCGCCCTGACCGCGGAGATCGCCGAGATCGGCTTCATCGTCGTGAACAACGAGCATGAGAGCCTGGTCCTGGAGAACAATCTCATCAAGATCCACAAGCCTCCGTACAATCGCGCGCTGAAAAAGGACAATAGCGGATATGCGTACTTGCAGCTGACTCGAGAGCCTTTGCCGAGACTGATCGCGCATTATCGCGACCGGCGCGCGGTGCGCGAGGAGAACGTCGATGCCGCTTCCATACGGACGCTTGGCGGCGCGGCAGGAATTGGCGGACAGGCCCTTGCCCGCGCAGAGACGGCGGCAGGGTCGGAGGTACGGGCCCCGGCGGCGCACTCGCCGAAGCGGCAGGTGCCGCCGTCCGCCTCCGCCGCGGACGAACAGCCCGCCGAGCGGTTCGGACCGTTCGTGAGCAGCCGGTTCCGCGAGGCGGTCATCGCCTTCGTGACGGAGCATTACAAGCTGCGCACCTGCGTCACGCTGCCCAAGCGGGCGTGCCTCGAGTATCACCTCGGCAAGTGCAGCGGCGTCTGCGCCGGGCACATCTCGCACGAGGAATACCGGGAGACGGCGCGCGCGGCGGCCAGACTGCTGGCCGGCGGCGGCGACCGGCTCGCCGGCGCGATGTACCGGCAGATGGAGGCGTACGCGGAGCGGCTCGCCTTCGAGAAGGCGGAGCATATGCTGCGCCATATCCGGATCCTCGAGCGCACGCCGGAGCGGCAGATCGTCGATACGGAGACAGACGGCACGCAGGAGGCCGTCTACTTCGGCGAATCGGACGTCTGCATCGCGCAACTGCACGAGGGGATGCTGCACCGGCTCGAGTGCATCCCCTGGTCGCGCGGGGAGGAAGGAGCGGCCGCGTGCGACCGCTTTCTGATGGAGCGGTACAAGACGCTGACGCGTCCCGACGAGATCATCGCGAGCGAGATCGGGGATGCGCGCCTGCTGCGCGCGGCCCTGCGTAGGCGGGGACAGCCGGCCGTTCGCATCACGGTGCCGCAGCGCGGCATGAAGCGCGACCTGCTTGGCTTGTGCAGGCGCAATCTCGAGGAGACGAAGCGCGCCAAAGGATGAGTCGCACGACGGTCCGCCGTTCGTGCGATTTGCATTTTTTTCGCGAATAGGCTTACTTGCACGGGACTTAAGGTCATGTTACAACAGGTGGATAACGAAAACGCAACGAGTGCGATGCGGAGGAGAAGACAGGTGTCTGAACACGAACGGACGGATGCACGGACCGGCGAGACCGAGCGCCTCGCCGAGGTGATCAGGATCATTGACCGCAAGCTGCTGAAGGAGCTGTCCGTACAGGGCGAGCGGCGGGGCGACGTCGTCGGCATTCGGCAGGAATTCTGGGACGATCTGGCCATCAATTTCTCCGATGCGACGGAGCTCGGGGAGACGTGGAGCAGCATCGTTCAGCAGGCCGAGCTGCTGGCGGAGCGCGAGCGGAGCCATCGGGTCGCCTCCGAGGCGGCCGAGCGGCTGGCGCGGCAGCATGACAATCCGTATTTCGCGCGGATCGACTTTGCGGAAAGGGCGGAGCCGGCGGCGAGCGGCGCGGCACAGCCTGAAGTTATCTATATCGGCAGAGCGTCTCTTGTCGGCGAAGATGGGGAGACGTTCTACATTTACGACTGGCGCGCGCCGGTATCCAGCCTTTTTTACGATCACGAGCCGGGTCCCGCGTCCTATGACACGCCGGGCGGAGAGATCGCGGGCGAGCTGACGCTGAAGCGCCAGTTCGTCATTCGCGGCGGACGATTGCGTCATATGTTCGATACGGACGAGACGATCGGCGACGAGATTCTTCAGGCGGTGCTGTCCGAAAAGTCCGATACGGCGATGAAGAGCATCGTCGCCACGATCCAGAAGGAGCAGAACCGGATCATTCGCGACGAACGCCATCGTCTGATCGTCGTACAGGGGGCGGCCGGCAGCGGCAAGACTTCTGCCGCGCTGCAGCGCGTCGCCTATTTGCTGTATCGGTACCGGGACAGCCTCACGGCCGAGCAGATCGTTCTTTTTTCGCCGAACCCGGTGTTCAAGGGCTACATCTCGCGCGTTCTGCCGGATCTGGGCGAAGCGAACATGCGCCAGATGACGTTCCGCGAGCTGATCGAGGCGCGTCTTGGCAGACGGTTCGACGCGGAGGATCTGTTCGCTCAGACCGAAGATCTGGCCGCGACCGAGGGCACCCCGGAGGGCGAAGCGCGGGCGCGCGCGGTGCGGTACAAGGGTTCGGAGCATTTCTTCGAGACGGTCGCGGCTTATTTGGACCGACTCAGGCGGGAGGGCGTCGTCTTTCGGCAGCTCCGCTTCAAGGGCGTTACGATCGTGTCCGCCGAGGACATGAGCCGTCAATTTTATGTCGAGTACGGCGAAGACAGCTTCGGCGACCGGCTTGCGAAGCTGCGCAGATGGCTGAACGGCCGGCTGACGGCGTGGGTGGACGATCAACTGCATGAGCCCTGGGTCGAACAAGCCGCCGAGCTGATGGAGGAAGAAGACATTCAGCGGGCTTACGTCAGCGTGAGGCGCCAGGGCGGATTTCACGAGGACGCATTCGACGACGAGGACAAGATGACGGAGCTCCTGCTGCGGCAGGCCGCGGAAAATGCGATCGGGCCGCTGCGCCGTGCGGTCAAGGGGTTCCGCTTTATGGATGCTCCCGAAACGTATCGTCAGCTGTTCGTCAGCCGCACCTTGTTCGTATCTTGCGCGCCGGACGGACGTCTGCCCGAGGGCTGGGAGTGGATGGCGCAGCGGGTCGAAGACAAGCTCGGCCGCAAGGAGCTGGATCACGAGGACGCGACGCCGCTGCTCTATTTAATGGAAGCACTCGAAGGCTTCCGCAAGGTCGAGGGCGAAGTGAAGCATCTGTTCGTGGACGAGGCGCAGGACTATTCGCCGTTTCAGGCGGCTTATTTGCGCAGGCGGTTCCCGCGTGCGCGCATGACGGTGCTGGGCGACTTCAATCAGGCGATCTACGCGCAAGCGGAGGACAGCGGCGGCTTCGGAGGCTGGACGCGACTCGCCGATCCGTCCGACGCGGCCGTATGGCGGCTCACGACGAGCTATCGTTCGACGAAGCCGATCGTCGAGCTGTCCAAGCGGATCTTGCGTCCGGAGGATGCCGAAGGGATCCGTCCGTTCAATCGCGAAGGCGAGGCGCCGAGATTGATCCATTGCCGGGACCGCGCGCATCTCGCGGACCTGGCCGCGGCGGATGTGACCGCGCTGATCGCGGCGGGTCACGCGACGATCGGCGTCATCGCGAAGACGGCCCAGGAGGCCGGCGACGCGAGCTCTTTGCTGAAGGAGCGGCTTGGCGAGGACGTGCCCGTGACGCTCGTGAGCGGAGCTTCTGCCAATCTGCCGAAGGGCGTCTCGGTGCTGCCTTCCTATTTGTCCAAGGGCATCGAATTCGACGCGGTTCTTGTGTGGGACGCATCGGCGCAGCGTTACGGACAGGAGCGGCATCGCAAGCTGCTGTATACGGTGAGCACAAGGGCGCTGCATGTGCTGCACATTTATTATACGGGCGAGCTGTCGCCTTATCTGGCCTAACGTCCGGGCCGGCAAGCCTAGCCCGGACAGTTGAGAATGGGCGCCGAGGAATACAAGGAGGAACAAACATGCCTGATACGTTAGACAAGGACATCGACCGGTCGATGGGCGAGGCGCGAAGCGTGCTGAAGCGCTTCTTCGGCTACGATGCGTTCCGGCGCGGGCAGGAGGAGCTGATCGAAGCGATTCTGAGCGGACGGGACGCACTCGGCGTCATGCCGACCGGCGCGGGCAAGTCGATCTGCTACCAGGTGCCAGCGCTTCTGCTGCCGGGCGTGACGATCGTCGTATCGCCGCTGATCTCGCTCATGAAAGACCAGGTGGACGCCTTGAACGCGGCGGGCATCGAAGCGACGCTCATCAACAGCACGTTGTCGGCGAAGGAGACCAACGATCGGCTTCGCGATATTTACTACGGTCACTACAAGCTCGTGTACGTCGCGCCGGAGCGGCTTGAATCGGAGCGGTTCCGCGGCATGCTGCGCCATATCAAGGTGCCGCTCGTCGCCGTCGACGAGGCGCACTGCGTCTCGCAGTGGGGGCATGATTTCCGGCCGAGCTACATGGGCATCTCCCGCATGCTTCAGGATATCGAGCCGCGCCCGGTCATGGCGGCCTTCACGGCGACGGCGACCGACGTCGTGAAGGACGACATCGTCGAGCGGCTCAAGCTGGCGTCGCCGGCCCGCGTCACGACAGGCTACGCGCGCGAGAACCTGTCGCTGTCGGTCGTCAAAAACGCGGACAAGCGGGACTATCTCGTGAGCTACATCCGCGAGCGCGCGGGACAGTCGGGCATTATTTACGCGGCGACGCGGCGGGAGGTCGAGGGACTGGCCGGCTTCCTGACCTCGCTGGGGCTTCCGACCGGGATGTACCATGCTGGCTTGCCGGAAGAGGAACGCGCGCGGACCCAGGAGGCTTTTATCCGCGACGATCTTCAACTGATCGTGGCGACCAATGCGGTCGGCATGGGCATCGACAAGTCCAACGTCCGTTATGTCGTGCACTTCAATATGCCGAAAAACCTGGAGGTCTATTATCAGGAAGCGGGGCGCGCGGGGCGCGACGGCGAACCCGGCGAGTGCGTGATGCTGTTCTCGGCGCAGGACGTCGTGACGCAGAAGTTTTTTATCGAACGGAGCGAAGCGGACGACGAGCGCAAGCGGAACGATTATCGGCTGCTGAACGATATGGTGGAATATGCGCACACGTCGGATTGCCTTCAGCGCGCGATCGTGAGGTACTTCGGCGAGGACGGCGGAGAGCCGTGCGGTCGGTGCAGCAGCTGCACCGACGAGCGCGAGCTGCTCGACGTGACCGATCGGGTGAAGCTTGTGTTCGCCTGCGTGTCGGCGATGAAGCAGCGTTTCGGCATCACGCTGACAGCCAAGGTGCTGCGGGGTGCGAGCGACGCCAAGGTGCGGCAGTTCGGATTCGACAGTCTACCCTGGTACGGCAGGCTAAATCAATTGTCGGAAAAGGAAATCGTGCAACTGATCCACGGGCTCGTCGCCGACGGCTATCTCAAGCTGACGGACAGCCAATACCCGGTCGTTCAGCTGGCGGCCAAAGTACGCGGCGTCATGAGCGAGGGCGAGCAGGTGTTCCAGCGGATCGAACCGCAGCAGAGCGGCGGGCGGACGAGCAGCCGCTCGCGGTCGGGCGGCGGCGCGCCGGCCTTGCCGCCGGCGGACGCCGGGCTGTTCGAGCGGCTGCGCGAGGTGCGCAAGGCGCTCGCGACGCGCGAAGGCGTGCCGCCGTTCATCATCTTCGGCGTCGCCACGCTGCGCGAGATGTGCGCGCTGCGTCCGACGTCGGAGCACGAGATGCGCCGCGTCAAGGGCGTAGGCGACGCCAAGCTGGAAAAGTACGGCGAGGCGTTCGCGGAGGCGATAAGAACGTACGCGGAGTGATAACAGGTAGTCGGCGCGTAGACAAACGAGGCCGCTCACAGCTATAATAGTTTTAAAATAAAACGACGTGAAGCACACGCCGCTTTCATGCGTATTCGGTTCTAAGACCGGATGCCGCAGGAAGGCGGCTTTTGTTTTTTCGCCGTATAAGGAGACGTGAACCGGTGTCCCGATTCGACGAAATGTATGAAGCTTGGCTGCAGTCGCATATCGACGGGGAGACCAACCCGCGTCGGAAAGAGCGGCTCGAAAAAGGACTGGGGCACGGCACGGTCGAGTTTTTACGAACGATCTGGTTTCCCAGGGTCGGCAACTTTGACCACTTGTATCCGGAATGGGAGATTCGCGACTTAGGCGGCGGATATCGGTACATCGACCTCGCCTATATGCCCGGCGGCGCGAAGGGGGCCATCGAGATTCAGGGTTATGGGCCGCATGCCAGAGACCTCGACGTGAGGCGCTTTAAAGATTTATGCCGAAGACATTGTCTGATGGCGCTTGAAGGGTGGACCATTTTGCCGATCGCTTATCCGTCCATCGTCGAGGAGCCCGGCCAATGCCAGCAGCTTGTGCTTGCGTTTATCGGTCATTTTATCGCATCGGACGCGTCCGCTTCCCTCGATTGGCTGGAGGCGGAGACAGTTCGGCTGGCACGGCGCCTGCTGCGCCCGATCAAGCCATTGGAGTTGGCCGACCATCTCAGGGTGACGGATCGGCATGCCAGACGTTTGCTGCGAAGGCTGGTTTCGCTTCAGTTGCTGGAACCGGCCGGCGGAAGCGAACGCGTGCGAGCTTACAGGCTCAGAACTTAAGCGCATTAAATGTGTCGTCAATATGGTCACGTGTTGAGGGTATCGCGAATTGGACCCGACAGCCGCTATTTCGCAGGAATCAGCTACTTGGCTGGGGTTCGCGGACTCAGGTGCCGCTATTCGCGCCAAAGTGGGAGGAACGTGCGTGAAAGAGCAAAATAAGGGCTCCCAGGTCCGCGAACATACGAAAAAGGCAGCCGAATGACAAAATAACGGACGTAGAGTCCGCCGGCGCGTGAGCGGAGGCAAGGAAGCGTGGGACACGATGCGTCCGCCGGAACGTGAGCGGAGGCAAGAAAGCGTGAGACAGATACGTCCACCGGCGCGAAGCAAGGGAGTGCGAGTTCATCCGGAGTCCGCTGGCGATAGAGATCTGTACGGGCTCAAGCACCGCTCTCGCCGACCGAGAGGGCGCCGCGGCGGTACATGGCAAGGCGGACGTCGTGGGAAAGGCTGGCGGGACATTGTACGATGACCGTTACTTCGGGCGTATTCGTGCGAGCGCCGAAGCGTATGGGGCCTCGCAGCCATAGTCGATGCAGGCAGAAGCCTATGCCGAAGCCGACGGCCGTGCCGATCAGCCCCCATACGATCGGCCCCCAGGCGAGGCCGAAGCCGGCGGCGACGCCGATCACGGCGCAAGCCGTTGCCCAGGCTGCGCCTAGCTCGATGGCGTCGCTTTGCCTGGATTCGGGATCCGGCTCCGAGCGCAGATTCATGACCACCGCCAAAATATGCTTGCGCTCGATGCCGCTCCGCTCGATATCGGCAAGCGCATGCTCCAACTCTATCGAATGGGAGAAGCATCCGATCAACAGCATCCTTTCACCCCGACTTCCGTTCTATCGTGATTTCGGCCCGCTCGTACGTTTTTTTCAAATATGCGCGTTGCTCCTCTCGGAACAGCTTGTTCTGCTCGATCGTTCCCCGGTAAGCCTGGTAAGAAGCGCCTCCGATTACGGAAGGCATGGACATAAACCATTGCTGCGAGAGCATGTCGGTCGAACGGGCGACCGAGCCGTACAGCAGCTCAACGACGGCCGTCGGCGCGTGGGACATCCCGATGTATACCCACCACCAGAACATAATGTAGAAGCCCAGGCAAAATCGCTGATTGTACATCTGTCCGAGCCCGGGGAACAGCAGCGAATAAAAAAGGCCGGCCAGCGGATTTTTTCGCTCGATGTACTGCACCTCCAGCGGATGGATCAGCATGCGGCGTATAGGCGGTCCTTCTTGCGCCAACGAACGAAGGCTGCTTTGATATTTGGCGGTCCGATAGCTGTCCCAAACGGCAAACAAATAAATCGTCGCGTAGCCGAACGCCCAATTCGCGTCGATCGCCTTGGCAGCTTCTTCAAAGCGGCCGCAGAACGTGAATACGATCGCTTCGTTCAGCCTGCACAGCTTGTTGACGATCATTTCCGTCAGCGTGAGCAGAATGCCGCGCGCGTATTGATTGACGATGAAATGCCCGAAGCCCGGAAAAGCTGCCGACCACCAGGCGACCATGACGGGGCGGGGAACCGACGTAAACGTGACGCCGAGCAAACTCATGCGAACGAACGGATACCGGTTGCGAGCGCTTATCTTTTTCATGGAACTAGTTTGCAAATTATTACAGTAATTATGCGTCCTTCCAGCTCGGAGTAGAAATTCATTCGAATGGATATACTTGGCACGTCGGCAGTCGCTCCGGCAAGATATCCCATTCGGCATAACAGACTTCGGGCGGTGAGCATCCATGAACGAGTCGCAATCGACGGTTCCACCGGCGATGCTGAGCGCGGACTTAGACAAAAATATTGCACTCATCCGTTCAAGGCTGGGGAATGCGTCGGATCTTCTCATCAGCGAGCATCGTTCAAAGAGCGGCGTCCGTTATGCCGTTTTCTGCATCGACGGCCTCTCCAGCCGACTCATTATACAGGAGCATCTGCTCGAGGCGTTGATCGGCTCGGATGCGGACAAAGCGAAGCTGCCTGTCCAGGAAGTCAGGACGACGGGCTTGCTGGACGAAGTCCTGATCGGGATCTTATCCGGGGACTCCGCCGTCATGTCCGAGAGCAGCGACTGCGCGCAAATCGTCGGCACGAAATTTTGGAATTCAAGATCGGTCGAGGAGCCGCAGACCGAAGCGCTCATACGCGGTCCGCGAGACGGCTTCACGGAAGATTTCCGCACCAATACCGCGCTTGTCCGAAGGCGTCTTCGCGACCCGAATTTGCGCTTCGAGACCTTCCAGCTCGGCAGGCGATCGCGAACGGACATAGCCGTCGTTTATGTCGAAGGTATCGTCAACGACAAGCTGCTGCAAGAGGTTCGCAGAAGAATCCATACGATCGACGTGGACGAAGTGGCAGGCTCGGGCTTTATCGAGCAGTGGCTGACGGACAATCAAATGTCCCCGTTTCCCCAGATTATGAGCACCGAGCGCCCCGACAAGCTGTCGGCGGCACTGCTGCAGGGCAAGATCGGCATCATCGTGGACAATACGCCGTTCCAGCTCATCATGCCGATGACCATCTTTTCTTTTTTCCAGTCGCCTGAGGATTACTATCAAAATTGGATCATCTCGACCGTCATACGGGTCATGCGGCTCGGAGCCGCTTTTCTGGCTACGTTTATGCCCGCGTTTTACATTGCGCTAACCGAATACCATCACGGCATGCTGCCGTCGGAGCTCGCTTTTTCGATCGCAGGCTCCAGAGAAGGGGTGCCGTTCCCGTCGGTCGTCGAGGCGTTCGCCATGGAAGCGACCCTCGAACTGCTGCGGGAAGCGGGCATCAGGCTGCCCAAACCGATCGGACAGACGATCGGCATCGTGGGCGGGCTCGTTATCGGGGAAGCGGCGGTCAGAGCGGGCATCGTGAGCCCGATCATGGTCATCGTCGTCGCCATTACAGCGATCTCCTCGTTTTCCCTGCCATCCTATACCTTTGCGATTTCGCTTCGACTGCTGCGTTTCTTGGTCATGCTCTCGGCCGCGCTGTTCGGTCTGTACGGGATCGTGCTGGCTTATATCATGTTGAATATTCATATCGCCAATCTCAAGAGCTTCGGAATTCCGTATTCGACGCCTTTCGCCCCGACGTTCCTGAGCGATTGGAAAGATCTCATTTTGCGCGCGCCGCTAAGCTTGATGACCGGTCGTCCGCAAATGATGCGCACGAAGGACAAAAATCGTTTGAAGTAAACGAAAGGGCGGCCTCTATGAAAACATTCGAATACGGAGACAATCAGATCGGCGCTCGCGAAGTGTCGATGACGGTCTCGTCGTTCATGATCGGGGTCGGCATTTTGACGTTGCCAGGCATGCTCGCGAAGCATATTCAAGCATCGGACGGCTGGGTATCGATTGTGGCGGCGGGTATGCTGGCCTCCGTCTTCGGAATCGTCGTCTGCAAGCTGCTGAAGCGATTCCAGGGCGATACGTTCCATCGTTTTACGGCACGCATCACGGCCGGTCCCGTCGCCCTACTCATATCTGCTATTTACGGCGTCTATTTTCTGCTCTATGTCGCCTACGAGGTTCGATCGATCGCGAAGATTTCCAGGATGTACTTGTTCGAAAACACGCCGATCGCGTTTATTTCCCTCGCTTTTTTGCTCGTCGTCGTATACGGCGTCTCAGGCTCGACGGCGGCCGTCATCCGGTTGAATACGATGTTTCTGCCGATCGTGCTCCTGGTCTCCGCCGCCGTCCTGCTCTTCGGCATCCAGTTGATGAACCTGGACAACTTGAAGCCGTTCATGACGACCGCGCCGCTCGAGCTCGCTTCGGGAACGAAGGACACGACCTTTGCCTTAACGGGGTTCGAAGTGTTGCTATTCTATGGGCCGCTGTTGAAGCCGGCCGTTCGTACACAGAGGGCGATGCTGGTCGGCATCGCGATCCCGGTGTTCCTCTGCCTGATCACGTATTTGTACTCGGTTGCGATTTTTACGACGGAGGCGACCGCGCAAATTTTGTTTCCGACGGTCGAGATCGCGAAGGAGGTCCGCCTGCCCGGCCAGTTTTTCGAAAGGCTGGAATCGGTTTTTTTCACCGTCTGGATCATGACCATCTTCAATACGACCTGCATGGCGATGGAGGCCAGCGTCTCCTGTCTGCAATCGATCGCGCCCAAGCTTGGCAAGCCGCGGAGCATCCTGATTTTGTGTCCGTTCGCATACTTCATCAACATGCTGCCGGAGACGATGCTTCAGTACAAGCAGCTCGGCTTGATCGTCAGCAACATCGGCTATGCGACCGCCGCGGCGATCCCGATCGCCCTCCTGACGGTGGCGCGGTTCAGAAGAGGACGTCGCCTATGATGCTGTCGAGACGGTGCGCGGCGTTGCTGGCAGCGTCGCTCTCGCTTGCGACGATAACCGGCTGTTGGGACCGCGTAGAGATTAACAACCGGGGCTTCGTGGTAGGCATATCGATCGACGCGCAGCCCGAAGAAGAGGACAACGAAGCGGAAATGCAGCATGCTCGAAATTACCGCATTTGCTACCAGATCGTCGTGCCCGGCGGACAGAACGACGGGGAAGGGACGAAAGGAAGCGTCGGCTATTCGAATCTGTGCGGCAGGACGTCGAGCTTGTCCGCATTCCACCAGTATGCCACCGACAAGCTCAGCAGGCCGCCCTTTTACGATCATCTCAAGGTGATTCTCATCTCGGACCAGGTCGCCCGCAAAGGAACGGGATTCGCGGATATACTCGATTTTTTTATCCGGGGCGCCGGCGTCCGGAGATCCACCAAGATCATGGTCTCAAGAGGCGAAGCCGCCGAAGCGCTCTATGCCGACTCTCCGAACGAAGGCTTGCCTGCCAGCGATATCGAGAAAATAGCCGGCAACCGGAGCAGTCTGGAAAAGCTCCCCGCAACGCAAATCGGGTATATTCACGAAAGGCTGATGAACGAAACGAGCTATGCGGTGCAATCGCTCGAAACCTCGAACAAATCCGTACTCGTATCCGGCAGCGCAATCTTCGACGGCAAAACGAACCGCCAATGGGGGAAGCTGAGCGCGAGAGAGACCGCGGGAATGAATTTTCTGCGCGGATACAAAATGAGGGGCATGCTCACGCTTCAGGCCGCCGGGGCGAAAGTCTCGCTTAACGTCTACGAGATCAGGACCCGCCTGAGCGCGGACGTTCGCGATCCGGCGCATATCGTGTTCGACGCGGCCGTCAATGTCATCGTCGCCATTCGCGAGACCGCGGGCATCATCGATCCGATGACGAAGTCCGTGGTCGAACGGATTCAGCGGGATGCGGCCATCGAGATCGAATCGATGATCAAGGACGCGGTTCGCGTCGTACAGCACGACATCGGCAAGGACGCGCTTGGACTTGGCGAGGCGTTGAAGCACAATCATCATCAAACGTGGGAAAAGGTAAAAAACGATTGGGATCAGGGCAAGCATTTTTTGTCCGCCTGCGAAGTCAGGCCGCATGTGACCGTGAGCATCCGGTTGAACGGCACCGTCGATCGGACGGAGCGGGAATAATGAGCGCAAGGAGCGGATGAGCGGTGTTGTTCACCGGAGAAATGCTGACCGGACTTTTGCTTAGCGCGGCCGTACCCTACGCGGCCGGCAAATTGAACCGTTTTCTGCAGGAGAAGTCGGACCCCCCTTGGAAAAAGAAGCCTTAACGCGTATTGCCCGCAATGCCCGTCTGGCATACAATTGGGATAACCAAAAGCGGAAGCGGGGGAAACGACAGCATGAAATGGGGAGCAAGTGCCCTTCTCGCCGCCTTGCTGCTGCTGCCAGTGGGCGGATGCGCGCTATCTTCTGCGCCCGCATCGTCGTCGAAGGTTGGCGAGAACAACGTACAGTGGGCGTTCACGCAGGGCGGCGAGCACCCGGAGAAGCTGTTGATCGGCGTCATTCAAGGCGCCAAGGAGACGCTTGACGTCGCGATCTACAGCCTGACCTATCCGGACATCGTCGCCGCCATCCGTGACGCCCATCGGCGCGGCGTTGCCGTTCGCTTGCTCACGGACCGGATCCAGGCATCGGGCAAGACGCAGAAGGAAGCGCTTAAGCTGCTCGGCAGCGCAGGCGTTCCGATCAAGATCAACAGCCACAGCGGATTGATGCATTTGAAAATGACGGTGGCGGACGGTACGGTCGCAACGACGGGCTCGTTCAACTATTCCAAGGCGGCGAGCACGACGAACGACGAGATGCTGGTTGTCCTGCGCGACGAGACGGCCGCCGCGTCGTTCGAGGAAGCGTTCGAGCGCGCATGGAACGATCGCGAAGGGTACGAGACGTTGTCCGCGGCCATTGCCAAGGACGAACCGCCTGAGCAAGCCGGGCAGGAGACATCGGCGCAGCAGCCGGATGCGGAAAAGGACGGCGCGGAAACATCCGTCAAGGCGTGCGAATCGCCTCGGATCAAGGGCAATATCAACGCCAAGGGGGACAAGCTCTACCACGTGCCCGGCGGCAAGAGCTACGAACGCACGAAGCCCGAGCAGTGGTTCTGCTCCGAGGCGGAAGCCGAAGCGGCGGGCTTTCGCAAGGCGGCGGGCTAGACGTTCAGAACGAATATCAGATTCGAGCCAGGGGGGCTAGCCATGAAGTTTTCTTTATGCATCGGCGCATATCCGGGAGAAGACGAAGTTTATCATCTCGAAAAAGTGAAGGCGCTCGGATTCCACGGTTTGGAGTATTACGCCTGGTGGCAGCTCGACGATCTGAAGCGGACGGCTCGTGCCCAGGAGCGGATCGGCGTCGGCATCATCGCGACGTGTACGCCGTTCATCAGTCTCGTCGACGAATCGCTGCGCGACGATTATTTGGACGGGATCGTCCGGACCATCGAGGCTTGCAAGACGCTGGGCACCCGATCGATTATCTCGCAGACGGGCAACGAGCTTGAAGGCGTATCGCGCGACGTTCAGCAGCACACGATGGTCGAGACGCTGAAGCGGGCGGCGCCGCTGCTCGAGGCGGCGGACATCGTGCTGGAGCTTGAGCCGCTCAACGGGTTGGTCGACCACAAGGGCCACTATTTGCAGCGCTCAGACGAAGGCGCGGAGATCGTCGACAAGGTCGGCAGCAGCCACGTCAAGCTGGTGTTCGACGTTTATCATCAGCAGATTACCGAAGGCAATGTCATTCGCAATGCGACGGCCTACCGCCACCGCATCAACCACTACCATATCGCGGACAATCCGGGCCGCCATCAGCCCGGCACCGGCGAGCTGAACTACGTCAACATTTTAAAAGCGATCAAGGAGACAGGCTTCGAGGGCTTTGTCGGACTCGAATGCGGCTTTACGATCGATCCCGACGAAGCGGTCGAGCAATTCCACGAGGAAGTCATCGCCCGCATCGGGTGACCCGGGCTTCACAACCTTATATTGGCGTTTGCCGCCCCCGAATTTGGCGATTCCGTCCAACGGGGGCTTTTTTTGTCGACAAAATGGCTGCAAGCGGCCTGCAAAATCGCGGTAGTCCGTCGGATCGCGGCGTATGACGCTGGGGACGGCCGGGCAAAATGGAGGAGAATGCCAGCGGAAACGGGGGTTAAACATCGGGTGGCGAAGGACGATACGACGGCTCAAACGGACGAAAAGGCGTGCGTGACCTTGCCGGCCATCACCGATGCGGTGAAGGAGTGCGCAGACTGTCTCCATGCGAAGCTCGAGGGCAGCGGCGCCGACCTGATCTATTTCCCGACGCTCGTCGACCTGGACGCCCTGCAGCGCGACGTGGTACGTCCGCTGTCCCAGGCTTCCGCCGAACAATTGCATACGCTGCTCTCCGGGGCTCCATACAGGGCCGCGACGGAGCTGAAGTCTTGCCTGAAGGCCGTCATGGACGGTGCCGCCGTCATCTTCGATGGCGCCGACGCCTACCTCTATGACGCGCCGAAGTCGATCGGCAGGAAGATCGAGCAGTCGGAAACGGAGACGATCATCACCGGCCCGCATGACGGATTCGTCGAGAGCCTGACGGAAAATGTCGGCGTCCTTCGCAAACGGATCCGCAGCCCGAAGCTGAAGTCGATCGAGCTCGAGGTCGGAGAAGTTGCCAACACCCGCGCCGTCCTCATGTATATGGAGGGAATTGCCAACGAACAATTCGTGCGCATGCTGTCCGAGCGCATTCGGGCGATCGAGATCGACGGCGTATCCGACGCCAACATGCTCGTGCAGCTGATCGACGAAAATCCGAATTCCGTTTTCCCGCAGTTTCTGACGACCGAGCGTCCGGACGCCGTCGTCTCCAAGCTCCTCGGCGGCCGCATTGCCGTCATCCTGGACGGGAGCCCAAGCGTGTTCTCGGCACCGACCGCTTTTCTCGAATTTTTCTCTTCGCCGGACGATTATTACCAACGATGGCCGATCGGCACTGCTTTGCGCATCCTCAGGCTGATCGGGTTTTTGATCACGATCTGTTTTACGGCCTTCTATGTTTCCGTCACGACGTTTCATTACGAGATGATTCCGCATACGATGCTGCTCAATCTCGCCGAGTCGAGGAGCAAAGTGCCGTTTCCTCCGCTCATCGAAGCGCTCCTCATGGAGACGACGATCGAGCTGCTGCGGGAAGCCGGCGCGCGCTTGCCGACGAAGATCGGCCAGACGATCGGCATCGTCGGCGGTATCGTCATCGGACAAGCCGCCGTCCAAGCGGGGTTTACGAGCAATATTTTAATTATCGCGGTCGCAATCTCGGCGATCGCCTCGTTCGTCATTCCGAGCTACATTATGAGCGCGTCGCTGCGCCTGATCCGCTTCGGATTGATCGTACTCGCGGGCTTACTTGGCAACCTGGGCCTTATCTTCGGCATCGGCTTCCTGGTCATCCATATGGCCGGCGTGACTAACCTTGGGGCTTCTTATTTAACGCCAATCGCACCTGCGAAGTTTATGGACCTGCTGGACACCTTGGTGAGAGGTCCTTTTTGGGCGCTCAAGAAGCGGCCGAGCTTAAGCCGAACGCCGAACGAGACGCGCACGAAAATCAAAAAGTAGCGGAGGCATCCCTTGAAGGAAAAACTGAACGGCTTTCATGTGGCGCTCCTGATCTACATGATCGAGCTCGACGTCACCGTATTCATGCTGCCCCGCATGGTCGCCGTCCACATCGGCACGAACGGTTGGATCGGCTATCTGGGCTTGTCGCTCATTGCGGTTTTTAATATTTGGCTCTATCGTCTTGTTTACCGCGCAGGAGGAGGGCGATCCGTATTCGACATCTCCGAAGCCGTCCTCCCCAAGTTCGTGTTATTCCCGGTCTACGGGATGCTGTCCCTCCTTTGGCTGGCGCTCGGCGCGTTCGCCGGCAAGAGCTTTGTGCTGGTGTTTCAAACGTTGAGCTTTCAGACCAGCCCGCCGATGCAGATTTTTGCCATCTATTGCGTGCTCGTTTTTTTGCTCCTTGGCAAGGATCTCTACAGCATCGTGAAGGCTTCGACCGTATTTTTTCTGCTGTCTATATGGATGATTTTGTTGGCGCCCTACTTTTTCAAGGATTGGAGCTACCATCGGTTTACGACGTTTTTATTCAAGGGAACGGAAAACGGCTTCAGCTTTTCCGGCCTGCTCGACGTGTACACAGTCTTTATCGGTTACGAACTTTGCGTTTTCCTGTTTCCCTTGTCGGACGTCAAGACGAAGCTGTTTAAGGGTGTTTTCGCCGGCCATGCGCTCATCACATTGACGAACTTGATTGCGATTTTGATTTCCTTCGGTTTTTTCAGCTTCGAGGAAGTGAAGATTTTGCAGTTTCCGGTTATTCATACGCTGGAGTACATCGAGCTGCCGTTCATCAATCGCGTTGAAAACCTGGTCTTTCCTTTCTTTCTGTACTCCAATCTGGTTACGACCGTCATGTTCGCGTTCGCCGCCCGCAGCGCGCTCGGTCGCATGCTGCCCCGCGTCGAAGCCAAGCGGTTCGCGCTTCCGCTTGCGGCGGTCCTGTTCGCGCTCGGCTTCTTGCCTTCGATCTTCAGGGAGGCCGCAGCGCTGATTCGGCTGACGTACTTTACGGAGACCGGCGTCGCGTTTGCGCTGCCCCTGCTCTTGCTTTTGCTCCTCAAGTTCGGCGGCAACACGTATAGGGAGGCTTCAGGACGATGAGAAAAACAGGCGTCGTTTGGTTGCTCGCCATCGCGTTGCTAAGCGGCTGCGACGATCAGAAAATACTCGAGAAAATCGGATTCGTACGCTCGATTGTTCTGGAACAGGTCGAGGGTCAGGACAAAGCGTTGAAGGTCACGATCAGTATACCGAAAACGAACCAGACCGAAGCAATTGTGTATTCGGATACCGCAAAAAGCTTCAAGCAGGCGAAAATCCACTTCGACATGCAAAACGACCGCAAAATCATGCTCGGTCAGCTGAGACAAGTCATTTTCGGAGAATCCCTGGCGCGCCAAGGCGTCTGGTTGCCGATGGAGTCGGTCTTTCGCGATCCCGCGATCGGCATTCGCACGCATGTCATCGTCGCCGAGGGAGACATCGGGCACTTCGTCCGAAGAAGCTACTTGCAGGGCGGCACAATGGGCGAATACCTCGATAACCTGGTGCGCTCGGATCCCGCCACTCGGGGCCATTTTGATACCAATTTGCATACGTTTTTGCGGGATTATTACGACGATGGCGTAGAGCCGATCGCCACGATCGTAGGAGAGACGGAATCGGGCCTGAAGATAAACGGCATCGCCTTGTTCGTCCGGGACCGATACGTGGCCAAAATACGCGCGGACGACGCCATGTACTTTTCGCTGCTTCGCGGGGGTGCCAAAAATATGGCCTTGTATATGGACGAGGTCGATACGTCTCGCGGTACCGGCAGCATTGCGATGGCCAACGTGACCGGCAAACGCAAGATCAAAATGTTGTCGCCGCCCGATCCGAATAACAACAAGCCGGCGCGGATCGTCGTCGAGCTTAAGCTCAAAGGATCATTGATGGAATACGACGATCTGCTGCAGATGAACAATCTTGCCAGTCAGCCTGCGCTCGAGCAGGCCATGGAGAAATACGTCGCCGACCGATGTCGGCGCCTGATCCGTGAAATGCAAAAGCCCGGCGCGGATGCGATCGGGCTCGGCAGCTTCGTGCGAGACAAGATGCGTTATGCCGACTGGAAGGCCTTGAATTGGAATGAAACCTTCGCGGAAGCGGACATCAAAGTCGTGGCTGACGTCAAGATCCGGGATTACGGCCGATTGATCGACGCCAACGCATAGCGCGTCCAGTGTGACGAAAGTCATTGCCCGAACAGGCGAATTGTGGCAAGCTTGTGGGGTAAAAGGACGGATAGCGGTCTCTTAGAGGAGGAAACCCCATGAAGTTTGACGATCTTCCCCCGGCCGATCAGATTCTCGAGATGATCGGCCGGATCTACAGGTTCGGCATGACGACGACGTCCGGCGGCAATCTGTCCGTCCGGGACGACGACGGCGATATATGGATCACGCCAGCCGGCGTAGACAAAGGCACGCTGCGCAGGGAGGACATCGTTCGCGTGCGCGCGGACGGACGCCATGAAGGCCTGCACAAGCCATCGAGCGAATTTCCGTTTCATCAGGCGATCTACCGCGCGAGACCGGATCTTCGCGCCGTCGTGCATGCGCATCCGCCCGCACTGGTCTCGTTCAGCATCGTCCGCAAAGTTCCGAACGTCGACATGCTGCCGGGCGAGCGCGAGATTTGCGGCGAAGTCGGGATCGCTCCCTATGCGCTGCCCGGAAGCGAGCGGCTCGGCGCGAACATCGCCGCCGTCTTCGCCGAAGGCAAGCGCTGCGTCATGCTCGAGAACCACGGCATCGTCGTCGGCGGCGTATCGCTGGCCGACGCCTACAAAGCGTTCGAGACGCTGGAGTTTTGCGCCCGCATGGAGATTCAGGCTTCCGGCCTCGGCCGTCCTCGCTCCCTGACGGCTGCGCAGCAGGCGCTTGCGGCGTCGGCCGCCGCGGCGCTGCCCGAGCTCCCGCCGCGCCGCGATCCGATGCCGACCGCCGAGCGAGAGGCGCGCGTGCGGATGCGCGACTTCATCCGCCGCTCCTATGAGCAGCGCCTGTTCACGAGCACGCAGGGCACCTTTTCCGTGAAGCTGGCGGACGACGCATTCCTGATTACGCCGCACGGACTGGATCGCAAATACCTGGAGCCCGAAGATCTTGTGCTGGTCCGCGAGGGCGCGGCGGAGCAGGGCAAGCAGCCGAGCCGCTCGGTCCTGCTGCACCGGGCGATCTATGCGCAGCAGCCTCATGCAGGATCGGTGCTGGTCGCCCATTCGCCCTACACGATGGCGTTTGCCTTGACGGACCGGCCGTTCGAATCGAAGACGATTCCCGAAGCCTATATCCTGCTGCGAGGCATGCCGAAGCTGCCGTTCGAATCCGTCTATGAGGCGATCGAGGGGACGGCGGCGCGATTCACGCCGGACGTGCCGCTCGCACTCGTCGAAAACAACTGTGTCATCGCGACGGGCAGCAGCCTGCTGAACGCCTTCGACCGGCTCGAGGTCGCGGAGTACAGCGCCAAATCGATCATCGAATCGGCGAATCTCGGCGCGATCGTTCATATGGACGACGACAGCATCCGGGATATCGAGCGGGCGTTCGGTCTGCAGCCGTCCACCTGAGCCTTTCGCCAACCAAAAGCGCTGTCGGAGCATCCGCTTCGGCAGCGCTTTTTAATGTTATATTGATTTATATCTAACTCATAAATGGATTGACCAACACGCGAATGGAAGATATAATGTCGATAATATCATTCAGATATAAGTTAATAAATGGAGCAATCGGCGAAAAAGGAGCCTGTGCGTCATGGCCTATATATTATCCCAAGTGAACAAAACCGGTCTGCCTCCGCTGCTGGCGGGGATAGCCGACAAGACCCAATGGCTGGAAAAGCGGAAGCGCATTCGGGAAACTTGGCTTTCGTACATCGGAGCGCTGCCGGAGCGGCCGGCGGCCAATCTGCGCTATCTGTCTGCGACGGAGGAAGCAGGTTACACCCGGCACCGCGTCACATACGATACGGTTTACGGCGATACGGTGCCCGCGTACCTGCTCGTGCCGGCTGCGCCGGCGGAAGGCTCCCGGCCGCAGGCGGGCTATCCGGCCGTCCTTGCGCTTCATCCCACGCACGAGATCGGCAAGGACGACATCGCGATCGTCCCCGGCAGGCCGAACCGCGGCTATGCCGTCGAGCTCGTCCTTCGCGGGTACGTCGTGCTTGCGCCGGACGCACTCACGGCGGGCGAGCGGGTGTATCCCGGCTATCCCGCGTTCGACAGCACCGCCTTTTACGAGGCGCATCCCGAATGGTCGACCGTCGCCAAAAACGCGACCGATCATATGCAGGGCATCGACGTCCTCGAATCGCTGTCGTTCGTCGACCGGCGAGCGATCGGAGCGATCGGCCATTCCTTCGGGGGCTACAACGCTTATTTTCTCGCCGGCCTGGACGATCGCGTCCGCGCCGTCGTATCGAGCTGCGGCTTCAGTCCCTTCGCGGGCGACCCGCACCCGGATCACTGGGGCTACCGGGACTATCCGTACACGCACATCCCGAAGGTGAGCGCGGATTTGCAGGAGGACCGGATTCCGTTCGACTTCCACGAGATCGCCGCGCTGTGCGCGCCCGTGCCCTTCTTTAACTACGCCGGACAGCAGGACGCGATCTTCCCGCATTGGCGTTCGGTCGCCGAAGGGATGGGGGAACTGGCGAAGCTTTACGGTCTGCTCGGCCGCGAGGACCGGTTCCGGTTCTATCTCGGAGAAGGCATACACGATTTTCCAGAAGAGATTCGCTTGCTGGCTTATCGTTTCCTGGACCGCTGGCTGAACAAAGAAGGAGAATGATCCGATGCACCCGCTGAAAATCGTCATGCTGCAAAGCCGTCATTTTACGGACCGCATCTTTACCGAAGCCCATCTGGCGCGAATCCGGCAATTCGGCGAGCTGGTCGTCAACGATACCGTAGGCAATCCGACGCCGGCGCAAGCGGCCGAGCTGGCCGAAGGCGCGGACGTCATCATCACGTCCTGGGGCTGTCCGCCGCTGGACGCGCACATTCTCGACCGCTGCCCGAAGCTCGGAATCGCGCTGCACGCGGCCGGTACAGTCAAGCCGATTGTGAGCCCGGAGCTTCCCGCGCGGGGCGTCCGTCTCGGCACGGCGAACGAAGCGCTCGCCCGCGGCGTGGCGGAGACCGCCCTCGGCCTTGCCATCGTGTCGCTCAAAAACATGTGGCAGCTCGCCCGCAATACGCGCGAGGGCGAATGGGACAAGCAGCGCGAGCGCGTGCGCGAGCTGTACGAAGTCACCGTCGGCGTCATCGGCGCCGGGCTGTCGGGCCGCCACCTGATCAAGCTGCTTCAGGCGTTCGAGGTTCGGGTGCTCGTCTACGATCCGTTCGTGAGCGCAGCCGACATCGCCGGCATGGGCGCTGAAAAAGTCGAGCTGGACGACCTGCTGACCGGGTCGGACGTCGTCTCGATCCATGCGCCGTCGGTCCCGGAGACCGAGCGCATGATGAACGCGCGCACGCTCGGCTTGATGAAGGACGATGCGATTCTGATCAATACGGCGCGAGGCTCGCTCGTCGACGAAGAGGCGCTGGCGACGGAGCTGCGCAAAGGAAGGCTATGGGCGTGCATCGACGTCACGGATCCCGAGCCGCCCGCAGCCGACCATCCGTTTCGCTCGCTGCCGAACGTCACGCTGCTCCCGCATATTGCGGGCGCCGAGAACAACGGCCTGCGCCGGATCGGCGCTTATATCGCAAGCGAGGTCGAAAAGTACGCGGCGGGCTCGCCGCTCCGGGGAGAGGTCGACGTATCCCAGCTGTTCAGATTGGCCTAACGGTCGTATTGACACTGTACGAAGCGCACTACTAAGATAAGAAGAGCATCGGATTCCGACTCGTCCGCGGGTACGCGAATCCTTTTTATTTATTGGAGGCGGCAGGGAGAGCGCTATGAAAACGAAGCAAAGCCGCAAAACGTTCCGGGTGCGCCAGGAAGAAATGTTGAACCGCCTGAGGCAGGACATCCTCGAAGGCGTTCGCAAGCCGGGAGAGTTTCTGCCCTCGGAGAAGGATCTGTCGGACCGGTTCGCGCTCAGCAATAAAATCGTGCGGGACGTGCTGGCCGAGCTGGCGGCGGAAGGATGGATCGAGAAAAAGCCGCGAATCGGCAGCGTCGTCTTGCGGCGAAGCGAGCCGGAGCGTATCGTCGTCAAGCTTGGACATCACGGATCGACGGAGCGGGAGACGGCGTTGAAGACGCTGCTGGCCGGCTTCGAAGCGGCGTATCCGCACATCCGGGTGCAGGATATCACGCTGCCGGGCCACGACCCGGCAGCGCTTGCGCCCTACCTGGCTCACGGGCTGATCGACGTCTTGACGCTTAACGATGCCGAACTGCGGGCTTTCGCCGAGAGGGGGAACGCGGACGGGCTGCTGTCCCTCGCGAAGGACCCGGAGTGTTATCCGTTTCTGAACGAAGCGATGACGTCGGACGGCAATCTGCTCGCCAGACCCTTCACGTTCAGCCCGACGATTTTGTGCTATAATCGAGCGCATTTTCGCGAGCGGGAGTTGTGGGAGCCGGACAGCGGCTGGGGGTGGGACGAGCTGCTCGCTGCCGCGGATCGACTGACGGTGCCCGAGGAGCGGGCAGGCTTTCATTTTTCGGCCGCCCAGCGCAATCGCATTGCCGTATTTTTGCTGCAAAACGGCGCGAAGGCCGAGCGGGACGCGGAAGGCCGGCTTCGCCTGCGCGGCACGCGGATGCTGGCGGGCATTCGGCGCTACAAGGAGATCGTCACGGACCGGATGGCGCCGCTCATGTCCGAGCGCGATGCCGGCTTCAGCATCGAGGAGCTGTTCGCGCAGGGCAAGCTGTCGATGATGCTGACGACGTATTACGGCTTGAACGCGCTCCGTCAGACAGACATCGACTACGACATCGCGCCGCTTCCCCGGCTGGCCGATCCGGTGACGCTCGTCATCGCCATCGGTCTCGCGGTGAACAGGCATTCGCCTCGCGCGGCGGAAGCGCGGCTGCTGGCGGAATACTTGACGGGCCCGGCCGCGCAGGCGATCATCCGCCGCGATACGCTCACCCTGCCCGCGGCGAGAGGGGCGATCGACGAAGCGGGCGTCGACGGCTCGGGCGACGTCGCTTCCCGGCCTTCCCGCTTCGGCATGTACCGCGAGATCATTCCGACGTACCGGTTCGGCGATGCGCTGGGCCTTGAGGAGCGGGAGTGGAACCGGCTTTTGCCCGAGGTTATGCTGTATCTTTCCGGCCTTCAATCGGAGGAGGCGTTTTGCGACAAGGTCGAAGCGGAAGGACGGTTTTCATAATCGCAGGTCTTCATGCGCCGATCGGGGAAAGTCGAAGGCAGTCATCGCAAGCGAGAATCGAGCCGTCTTAGAAGCGCTCGCTTAACGGGTTTTCTCCAACAACTTCAGCAGTTCCGGTCGTACCTTCCAAAGGTGGGCGTGCGTCATGGCATACACGACGGCTTCGTTCTCGTCGCCGTATCCGATATATGGCGGCATTTCGCGAGGAAGACGCTTTTTGCCGAGCAAGTAAGGGACGACGTGGCGATTCTGGGTGATGGCCGACCGCACGAGCTGCTGCAATTCGGGTGCCCGGCGATCGCGCGCGTATTCGACGAGAACGCGGTTAAAGTTGGCGGCAGCGGACCCGTCCTCGTAGCGCTCCAGAAGCTCGTGCGCAGCTTTCCAATCTTCGATCTCGAGGTAAGCTAACGCCAGCAATTCGCGAACGCCCTGATTATCGTTCGGGTTAAGCGCCAACAGCTCCTCGTAATGCTTGATCGCCTCCGTCATTTGATGCATTTCGGCGCAAGCCTCTGCGTAGCCTTTCTTGGCTCGCATATAGGGGCGAGTCGGCGTGTACAACCAGAAATGTCCTTTGTGCTCCTCAAAAAACGACGCTCCGAATGCCCGTTCCCCCGCAAGCATTCCTTTTTGGTAGTAATAAGCCATCTCCTTCGGCGTCGAAGCGATCGACTCGGCGAGCACATTGTAGGCATCGACGCAATCCGGATCGAGCAGCAGCGCGTCCTGCGCCAGCTTGCTCCGCTTTTTAGGATCCAGCTGTTCCCAGGCTTCGTAAGCGAGGTCTTGGGCCCGCTCCTGAGGAGACTGCTTCCTTCGGCCGGCTTGTCCTTTAGATTGCTGCAAGCGCATCTGAGTAAAGACGTCGATCTCTTCGGGCGAGGTGATATCCCAGTCGGCAAGCAAGCCAAACGTTTTCTGCAAGTCTCTTTCTATCGACATCCGGGAATTCGGCGTCGGCAAAGAAGTTGGACCGGCATCGTTCGATTGCGCGGGCAAGTCGTCTTCTAAAAACGCATGCAGTTGTCCGACGCGCTGCGAGATGCTGCCGGCGGATACGCCGTACTTCAGAGCCAGCCCGGTTTGGGTCATTTCGTAGCCGTATGCCTGACACAGGACGTATTCCAGCGCCGCCGTAAATACGCCCGCTTTTTTGATCAGCGGTTCGGTCTTATTCGCATAGTCGCTCCACATGGCGAGCACCGTATTGACTTCCTTAGGCGGATAGAGGCCGTTTGTCCGATTGGCAAAATGCAGCGCGACCAACTTGACTACTTCGTTCGGCCAAGTCAGCTCCCTCTCGATCCGTTCCACGGGCGACGGTTCCACAAATGCGGTTTTTAAAGCGACGACCTTTTGCGCTTCATCCTTTTCCAGACAGCATTTTTTATACTTTTTTCCGCTGCCGCATCGGCAGGGATCGTTTCTTCCCAGTTTGGACAACGCGTATGAAGCCTCCAATCGTTAGCTAATTTCGTTATTATAGCATAAGGGTTTAAAACCATGATGCAGGGTGCGCGCACAACATTCTGCATCGTCTATCGCTCGCAGTGCCAGCCGATGAGCCATCGATTGCCGATCAGCGCCCCGGGCTCAGGTACACTTCGAACGCGGACACTGTCGGGCACCAGCGGCTCGCCTCGATCGTCAGCCGTATCCGCCTGGCCGTCGTCTCCGGAAACCGGCAAATGCGCTTGTAGCCTACGAACGTATGTCGGTAAAGCGGCTGCCAACTGTCTCCCCGCTCGATGTCCCGGAGAAAAGCCGGCACGACGCTCCACTCGGATTCCCGCGTATGGCCCGCTTCATTGCCGCACCAGCGGACGTCGGGTCCGCACAGGTAAACGTATTGATGCCAAAATGGATAAAGGAATAAAACTCGGCTTTCCGAATCGTATCGTTCATCGGGCATGTACTCCTCTTCACGAGAATGATTTGGCATCATAGGTAGCGCTGGCTTTAGCATAGTAGATCCGCCGGAAATAGGGCGCGAAAAGACGGCTACCAGACGAAATCGAAAGCAGCGATCAGCCTTGCGCGATCATCTCGTTAGCGAGCGGACCGGGGTGAATGGCGTCGTCGAACAGCGCCATTTGCCTGTGCTTTTTTATAGATTTTGATCTTTTTTTAATGAACCTGAAAGAAATTGCAACATGTGCGATACCGCTCATTTCCCCCAATCGTCCATATCTATATGATGTAGATAAATCATGGGGCAGATCAAGCTTTTTATGATCCCCGACTCAACCATCTAATGGTACGATCAGAGGAAAAAAGGAGGAAGTCGCGTGAGTAAATTCAATCCGATCCCTCTGTTCAAAGACCGGTCCACCTCTTTGTTTTTGCGGCTTCTTTCTGGCTTCCTCTGCATTATCCTTCTGATGAGCTCTCTCGTGCTCTACTTTTACGCCGAATCGAAAAAAAACGTCCGCGACCAGATTGTGAAGTACAACACGCTGATGCTCCAGCATACGACGGAAGGCTATGAAAAGCATCTGGACATGGTCAAACGCCAGATGCTCGTATTCCTGCTCAGCGAGAAGGCGCAGAGCCTGCGGACGACGCCGAATTACCGCGAGATTCCGCTTCTGCAGCAAGAAATCAACGGATGGACCTCGGACGTGCAGATGTACATGAACAATATCGTCTTTTACAGCAAGTCCAACAATCTGATCGTCGAAAAAGGCACGAGCGCTCGTGCCGATTCGATGTTTAACGTGTTTTACGAGAGCGAGGCGTACGATGCGGCGTTCTGGGAAAAGCAGTTCGACGAAGATTACAGCACCCGCGTGCTGCCCGCCGCCGTTTTCCGCAATCATATGTTCCGCGAAGCGACGTCGACCATCGGCGAGCTCGTACCGATCGTTTTCAAGACCAAGAGCAGCCATGACTTTTTGATGATCGTCTTTTTGGACGCCGAGACAATATATCAGGCGCTCCATCAGGCCGCCGGCGACGATTTTATGATCTTGGACGATACGGGCCGCACGATCTTCCGCAGCTTCGGCCAAACGCCGGAGATCGACCCCACTGTGCTGCGCTCCGCAAGCGGCGGAGAGTACGTATCGAACGGCAAATACTATTTTCAGTCGAAAGGCGCCCAGTCCGGATTCACCTACGTTCAGCGCGTGCCGGTAGAGCGGATCGCGTCGCAAACCCGAATGAACGTCACGCTGATCGTCTCGGCAGGCGTGTCGATCGCGCTCGGCATCGTCATCTCCTGGCTGTTCGCGGCCGGCATCAACAACCCGCTTCAGAAAGTGATCGGCGCTATCCGGGGCGAATCCGGCAGCGCTTCGTTCCGGTCTTCGATCCGCGAGTTTAATATTATTCGCCGCCAGCTGCAGGACAAGGACAAGATGCAGAAGCAGCTCGCGTTCCTGCAGCAGCTCAAGGAGATTCCCAGCCACGGTGCCCCGCCGCCAACCGCCTTTAAAGACGAGCCGTTCGTCATCGTGCTGTTCCACGCGATGAGCAGGCGGGAGGAAGAGGACGAGCAGGCGTTTTTCCGGACGTGGCTCAGTTATATGAAGGTACATATGGAAGACCGGCTTGGCCGGGCCTTTCCCGAATCGATGACTTTTCACATCGAGGCCAATCAAATCTTGAGTCTCGTCTATACGAGTCAGCGCGAGGAAGTCATCATTCGCCTGAAGCAGATGGAGCCTTTGTTCGAGCAGGATCGGGCGTTCGGCACGGTGACGGTCGCCGTATCCTCCGTATTCGGCAGCGCGAGCCGCATCGGCGCAGCCTATCAGGAAGCGCAGGATCTGGTACTCGAGCGCAAGCTGGCTGACCGGATGCAGATCGTGACCGATCGTACGGCGGGGGCGGAAGCCATCGGTTTTACGCCGGATCAATGGAAGGAGTTCCAATCGAACCTGCGCGAAGGCAACGAGGCTCAGCTGACGAGCCTGATCAAGCGCTTCTTCGCCAAATGGCAGGGCACGGAGGCGACGGCGGCCGCCTGGCTCGCGTTCGGCGAGGGGCTGATCGGCAAGATCAAGAGCGAGGCCAGCCCGCTCGTCATCGCGCCCGATCGTCTGCAGGCGATCTTCTTGGACATCGATCGTCAGATGCGGCGCTGTATTGCCGTGTCCGAGCTGGAGGCGTTGCTTACGACCAAGACGGCGCTTGCCGCCGAGGCGTTCCGGGAGAAAAAGCAGCTCCGGGATCCGATCACGACGTTTGTCGTCGAATACGTCAATCAGCATCTGTCGGAAGAAATCTACCTGGACACGCTGGCCGAACGGCTCAACCTGAGCGGCGGCTACCTGTCCTCCTATTTCAAAGAGAAGACGGGGATGAACATCGTCGACTTCATCAACGAAACCCGGATCATGAAGTCGGCGAGCTTGCTCGCGGACAGCAAATATAAGGTTCAAGACGTGGCCGAAGCGGTCGGCTACCGCAACATCACCTCCTTCAACCGCATGTTCAAAAAGTACATGGGACTCACGCCGAGCGAATTCCGCAGGAAACCCGGCGCGGAGGGCTCGCGCTTAGGCTGATGTTTAGAAAAGTGGGCTTTTTTTCGACTATCCGAAAAAAGCTGCAAAATGGCCGTATTCCGGTGATTTACGGACCGGCGGACGCTGGTTACGATGGGGTGCATAAGGCAGCGGACGAAAGCAAACGCACCTTGCCGCCTTTGTAAACGCAGCCAGTAACACCGGCTTAGCAAACCATTCGGAAGGGGTTTCCTATGAAAAAGAAAACGACGGGCAAAAGCGCCGCCGGCGCGCTGGTCGCCTCCGCGCTGACCGCGGCCATGCTGGCAGGCTGCAGCGGCAACAACAATAATAATGCGGGAGCGCCCAGCTCGGCTGCGGTGTCTCCGAGCGCCAGCGCCACAGCTAGCGGCACGTCTTCCGCATCCGCATCGCCGAGCGCGGCGCTGCCGGATCCGGCCAAGATTACCATCTTCACCGAATATTCGAACGCATGGCCGCCCAAGGCGGACTGGGGCGTCTGGAAATGGGTGAAGGAAGAGACCAATATCACCGTCGAACAAAAGACGGCGACGACCACCACGCCTTCGGAAGCGCTGGCGCTCGCCGTATCTTCCGGCGAAATGGCAGACGTCATGTCCGTATTTCCCGGCGACGTCGTGAAGTTCGGCTCACAGGGCGCTTTCCTCGATCTGTCGAAGCATATGGACAAAATGCCGAACGTCAAAGCTTACTTGGATAGTCACCCAACCATCAAAATGCGAGTGACGCAGCCGGACGGTAAAATTTTGAATATCATCAACGACGGCGCCGGCGCCGGCAACCAGCTGGTCTGGTTCTATCGCGAAGACATCTTCGACAAAAACGGACTGACGCCGCCTAAAACCTGGGATGAACTTTATACGACGTCCAAAAAATTGAAGGAGCTGTACCCGGACAGCTACCCGCTCGTCTTCCGGCACGGCATCGGCACGCTGTCCATATTCGGCCCGTCCTTCGGCGTCTTGCCGGATTACATGAAGGATCCGGCGACCGGCAAGATGACGTACGCGCCGTTCAACCCGAACTACAAGAAAATGGTCGAATACTTGAACAAGTTCTACAAAGAAGGGCTGTTCCCGCCGGATTGGCTATCGATGGACTACAAAGCGTGGACGCAGTTCATGGCCACGAACAAATCGTTCATCAGCGTTCAGTATATCGGCCAGATCGAGACGATGAACAACCAACTGACCGAAGGCCGACTAAAGTTCATGGCTCCTCCGCTCGGCGCAGGCGACAAAGCCTACCTGCCTCAAGGCGGATACGAGGATTACGGTTTCTCCATCGCTTCGAATACCAAAAATCTCGACGCCGCGCTTCGTTACCTGGACTATATTTATTCGGAAAAGGGACGCGACATCCAAAGCTGGGGCAAGGAAGGCGAAACGTACACGATCGTGGACGGCAAGCGCAAGCTGAACGATGTGTATAAGGAATCGAACGACCTGCGCCGCATATCGGGCATTCTGTCGGCAGGCACGTACGGCTGGTTCGACTTCGAAGCGCCGTTGTCCCTGATCAAGGAGAGCGAGCGGGAAGCTTACATCGAGTCGCCGAAGTATCAGTTCCCGGTCAGCAGCACCTTGCCGATCCTGTCCAAGGAAGAGACGGACTCGATCGCTACGCAGACCGACGCGATCTTCAAATACTTCCAGACTTCCATCAGCAAGTTCATCATGGGCGAGACGCCGCTCACCGAGTGGGACAACTTCCTCAAGGAGCTGGATAAGTACGGCTTGCAAAAGGTGCTGCAGACGTATCAGGTCGGGCTCGACCGCCAGAACGCGTCCAAATAATTACGAATCCAAGAGCGGGGCCGTCGTCGGAGCATCGACCGACGGCCCTCTCCATATTGCGGAAAGGGGATGAAGCCGTGAAGCCGACGCTAATCCGGAATCTGAAGCGAGACCGGACTTACTTCCTGCTGCTCGCCCCCGTGTTGCTGTACTACGTGCTGTTCAAGTATGTCCCCATGTTCGGGATCATCGTATCCTTCAAGGACTACAATCTGTTCGCAGGCGTATGGAAAAGCGACTGGGTCGGGCTGAAATATTACAAGATGTTCTTCCAGAACCCCGACGCTTACGACATCATCAAAAACACGTTCGTGCTCGGCATTTACAAAGTCGTATTCGGGTTCCCCGCGCCGATCATTCTGGCGCTGTTGCTTAACGAGCTGCGATGGAAGGCTTACAAGCGCTTCGTTCAGACGGTGAGCTACCTGCCGCACTTTTTATCCGCCGTCGTCGCCTCGGGCATCATTATCATGCTGCTGTCGCCGAGCACCGGCTGGATTAACCATGTCATCCAAAGCTTCGGCTTCGAGCCGGTCAACTTCTTGCAGCAAGCGTCCTGGTTCAGGACGGTCTATATCAGTTCGGAAATCTGGCAGGAGATCGGCTGGGGCTCGATCATCTACCTGGCTGCGCTCACCGCGATCGATCCGCAGCTGTACGAGGCGGCGCGCATCGACGGCGCGAACCGGTGGAAGCAGACGCTCCACGTGACGCTGCCAGGCATAGCGCCGGCGATCGTGATCCTGTTTATATTGCAAATCGGCAAAATCCTCGAGTTCGGATTCGATAAGGTGTACCTGCTCTCCAACCCGGCCACCTACGAGACGTCCGACATTATCGCGACTTATGTTTATCGCATGGGGATTATTCAAGGCAACTTCAGCTACGCGACGGCGATCGACTTGTTCATGGGAATCATCGGCCTGGTCTTCGTCTACTCAGCCAACCAGGTGAGCCGCAGACTAGGAGAGACCAGCCTATGGTAAGGAGCGACTCTCATGACTAAACGCATCGGTGTCTTCGATATCGTCAACGTCCTCATTCTGGCCTTCGTCGCGGCAGTGGCGTTGTTTCCGTTTATCCACATGGCATCCGTCTCTCTCAGTTCGGCGCATTACGTCGTCCGCAACGAGGTCAGCTTCTGGCCGAAGGGTGTGCAGTTCGATGTCTATGGCGAGGTGCTTCGGGATAACCGTCTGTTGGTGGGCTACAAAAATACGATCATTTACGTGGTGCTGGGCACCGCGCTGTCGCTTTTTTTCACGTCCATGGGCGCATACTCGCTCTCGAAGCGGACGCTCACGTTCGGCAAACAAATCATGCTGTTCATCGTGTTCACGATGCTCTTCAGCGGCGGGATGATCCCGACGTACCTGGTCGTGCGCAGCTACCACCTGATGGACACCGTTTGGGCGATGGTGCTGCCCGGCCTGATATCGACCTGGAATCTCATCGTGATGCGCACCTTTTTCCAAGGCATACCCGCGGAGATCGAAGAGTCCGGCAAAATCGACGGCTCATCCGACATTCGCACGCTCTTTAGCATCGTGCTCCCGCTGTCCAAGCCGGTGCTGATGACGATCGGGCTGTTTTACGCCGTCGGCATCTGGAACAACTTCTTCCATGCGCTGCTCTATCTGCGGGAAGAGAGCCTGTACCCGCTGCAGCTCGTCATCCGCAATATCGTCATGGTCGGCCAGATCGGCGACGCGATCACGAGCGCGGCCAGCGAGCAACAGGGCATCGTGCTCGAATCGCTCAAGTATGCGTTTATCCTTGTCGGCACGCTCCCCATTCTGGTCGTCTATCCGTTCATCCAGCGCCACTTCGTGAACGGCGTGCTGATCGGCTCGGTGAAGGGATGACGCCGCGGACCGCCGCTGGACGGAGAGAAAAAGTCAAAATATTCGCATCGATCGGTCATATCTTTCCTTAAACGCGCGCGTATAACGTATGATACGCTGTTTACCGAACGTTAAGGGGATGAGGGGAAGGAAAAGAGCATGCGGATTCTGGGCGAAGGCGGCATCGTCTGAGCCGTTTGATTATTCAAGGTTAACCTCGTTGCAAGCAAGAGGCCCCCGGATCCGATCTCTGGGCGCGGAGAAGGTCGAGAAGGTCATGTATCAGCGCCATATGGCCGACCTTCAGAAGAAAGGCCTGAAGTAAGCAGCTGCCTGCTACTTCCCCCAACGGATAAACTTGTTGATTAATGTGTAAAAGGAGCTAGAATCCAGATCGGTCAAGCCGTTCAGGTCGGCGAACAGGAAGGGCAGCAGACCGATCGCGAGCGCGGCGACGACGATCCCGACCGTCTAGCTCCGAACCAAGCGGCTCCATGCGATCATGAGGCTCATCTCCTACTATTTGAAATAAGGCATACGACGAAGAAGCGATCGCCCCGGCTCAGGTGCAATCGCTTTTTTCTTTTATACGACGATTTCCCGCTTAGTCTATCATCTGTCTTGGGCTCAAAATATGCATGAAAGTGGAATTATTCCAATTAACCAGTTTTCGTTCGTATCAACTCTTCTGATGAGAATAGAAGGGGGATGGTACGCTCTGAATACTTCTCGGGACTTGGAGAGCATTGCATTGAGCTTCTTCATTAGGCTGTTGTAAACGGAAATATTCCCATCGTTGCTCCAGCGGACAATGTTTGCAAAGTTGTTACCCTTCGAAGCGCCTTGCTCCAGCGAGCAGCCCAGCGGATCGCGTAAATTCGGATAACGTCCTCAACACAGAGCGTCAAATCTGTCCTCAGAACGACGAGCCAATCATTCTTCTTCGAGCGGTTGCGAACGAATACCAATGATTTCGCATCACAGGTAGCGCTGGCTTTAGCATAGCAGATCCGCCGGAAAATGGAGCGCGAGAAGACGGCTACCAGACGAGATCGAAAGCCGCGATCAATCCTTGCGCGATCATCTCGTTAGCGAACGGACCGGGGTGAATAGCGTCGTCGAACAGCAGCTCGACATCGACGAGCCCGTCCCGGACGGCATCTTCGAAAAAGCGGTGGAATTCGATCAAACCGAATGACCGCCGGGCGCAGAATCGGCGAATCGCCTCATAATAGTCCTCGTAGGCGATGGCATAAGACGGCGCGCCTTCAAACGCAATGCTGCGATCGCCGAGCGTCGTAAACATCAGCATATCGGTCCGCCGGCCGCCTTCGGGGTTCAAATGACGATTCAGCCGCAGCGCGAGCGTCTCCAGCGCGGCCTCGAAGTCGCGGATCGGCGTCTGCCTCAAATACTCGTTGACGACGGGCGCCTGAATGACGGCAAGCGTCGGCGTAAAGGCGACATAGCGGAGCAGCTCGTCTACATGGTCGTAAGGACCGTCGTTGAAGCTGGCCGTTCCGTCGCCGAGCCACTGGCCGACCGTATGCCCGCCCATCGCAAAGTTGCGGATGCGATTCAAATCGGGGATGAACCCGCGCAAAATCGCTCTGCCGCCTTCCGACTTCCCGCACGTCGCAGACGGCTCATGCGCTCGAGGCCCGTTTTTCCCTCGTTCGGCCGCCAGACGAAAAACGACTTCGCCCGTTTGCCGCATGCCGAAATCAATGCCGTATACCCGTTCCTCCGCGACCGGCGCATACGTATCGATGAGGACCGTACCGAAGCCGTCCCCGTCACCCGCTCGGGGCTCGTCAAGCGCCTTCAGCCTGCCAGCCTCGACCAGATACAATTTCGGATATCCCGGGGGCGCGGCGTAATAATAAGGGGCTTCGAGTCCTGCCTCCAGCATCGCCCCGTTGGGATCGGCGACGACGCCGACAAACAGCATGCTTGCATGCCCGCGCAGCGGAAACCGCAATTCCTGTTCCTCAGACACCGTTTCGCCGCCAACTCCGGACTTCCTTTCGATCGTCCAGATCGCCGGGCCAAAGGCTTGCCTCTCGGCCAAATACCCCAAATGCTCCCGTGCGCGGTCCCTATATGCCGCGGGTCCGTAAAAGCCGGTCGCGCTCACGGGTCCGGCCAGCCCGAGCTCGCTTAGCGCGCCGCCGCCATCCGGGAATCGCAGCTCCGCGTTAAACGCCAGCCGCTCTTTCACATGAGCCTCCAGCCGGGCATAGTAGCCCTTGCTGTACGGAAAGCTCATATGCGTCGAATAGTGGGCATGTCCGTCGTAATCGGCGCTTCCTTGCCCCCAGCTGTGGCTGTCGCCGAACAGCACAATCTCCCGGCAGGTCGTTCGGCGCTGCCGCCGGTTGTCCGCCAATACAGGAAACGCGGCGGCGGTCAAGCGGCTCCCGTAGCGGCGCAAAAAAGACAACCCGCCAAGCGAATCTTCCAAACCAGTCTCTCTCATCGACAAAATCCTCCTCGTATATTCCTGCCTATGGCCGATTTTAACTTCAGTATAATGAAGAGAAATAAGGCGGCAACGCAGAGTCGATAATTGTGGCCTGTACCTCAAAAAAAGTGCGTAGCGAGTCCGCCGCCCAGTTAGTACGCTAGAACCTGAGGGGAGAAGGGACGGACTTTTCCATGAAACCGGACACCTTGTTTTTTTCCATTTTCACGCGGCTGCTGCTGACGTTCCTGATCGTCATTACGCCGCTCTACGCCATGACGCTGCTGATGAACCGGATGGGAGCGGAGCAGAACAGGCGGGAAATCGCGAATTCTTTGTCGTCGAAGGTGCAGGCATTCTCGGACGGATTGGAGCTTGAGGTGCAGCGGATCGTGGAGCTGGAGCAGGATTATATCGTGGACGAGGATTTGCTCCAGCTGAGCATGGCGGCCGCGCAGATGAGCGATTACGAGCGGAACCGGGCGGTACTCAATTTGCAGAAGCGGCTCAAGGTGATGAGCGCGTCCAGTCCGTATATTGTTGATGTCCGCCTGTTCATTCCGGTCATGAACCGGACCGTCTCCGCGCTGCATTACGACACGCAGATCGACGAATCGCAATTCGCCGCGTTCCGGCGTCCGGACAACGCCAAGACGCTGCTCGTTCGGGACGGACGGCTGTATGTCGGGCTGCCCTACGACAGCCTGCCGAGAGACGGACCTTCGAAAACGATTTTTGTCATCGTGGCGGAGCTGTCGTCGGACCGCATCGGAGCGGCGATGAACCGCGCGTTCGATACGGACGGCGGACCGGCGGGCTACAGCCTGCTGATCGACGGCGCCACCGGCGCGAACGCCCTTGGCGGCGAGTCGATTGAAGAAGGAACGGCCGGCAAGCTGGATGTCGAAGTCCGAAGCTGGAGCCGAGGCGGCGCCGCGCGGACGGAGACGAAGTGGGGAGACGGCCGTCTGACCGTCGCCGACTATTCGCCTTATCTGGGCAAAGCGATCGTCGCGGTTCTTCCCGAGTCGCGCGTCGTCGGCCCGCTGAAGCTGTACGAGCGGTGGTTCTGGTTTTTTTCGCTCATTTCCGCCGTTGTCATTCTTTTTTTCTCGCTTCGCATTTACCGTCTCATTCACCGGCCGCTCGTGAAGCTGGGCTTTGCGTTCCGCAGGCTGGAGGACGGATCGTTCCATTTTACGATTCAGCATCGGAAAAAGGACGAATTCGGCTATTTGTACGCCGCCTTCAACGACATGGTCGGACGCCTCGGCAACCTGATCCAGGACGTGTACAAGGCGAAAATACGATTTCAGCAGTCGGAGCTGAAAAGGCTGCAGTCGCAAATCAATCCTCATTTTCTGTTCAACAATCACTTCATCTTATCCCGATTGATCAAGTCGCAAAATTACGAGACCGCCGAGCGCTTCTCGCGTTATATCGGCGAATATTTGCAATTCATCACGCGCGATGCGGCCGAGGAGATCACGCTGGAGCGCGAAGTGGCGCATGCGCTCGTCTATATCGAGCTGCAGACGTTCAGCTTCGCCTCCAGGGTAGCGGTCGACGTCGGTCCGCTGCCCGATTCGGCAAAACAGCTTCTTGTGCCGCGGCTTATCTTGCAGCCGATTATCGAGAACGCGTACAAATATACGTTCGAGCGCAAAATTGCGGGCGGGCGGCTCGGCATGCGTTTTGAGGCGTCGGCGGAGGAGGAGGGCCTCGTCCGCATCTTGATAGAGGACAGCGGCGATTCGTTGGACGACGCCGCGATCGAAGAGCTGAACCGACGGCTCGCGATCTCGCCGGACGATGCGGCGGAAAGCACCGGCCTCGTCAACATCCATCAGCGGCTCCGCATTCGCCTCGGCGCGCCTTCGGGCCTGCGCTTCGGGCGAAGCTCGCTTGGCGGTCTGCTGGTGGAGCTGACTCTAAAGCCGACGAAGGGAGAGGAGCTATCTTGAACCGACTGCTGATCGTCGACGACGTCGCCATTATCGTGGACAGCCTGTTCGAGCTGATGGACGAGCTGCCCGGGCTGGAGCTGGAATGCTACAAGGCGTATTCGGCGCCGGAGGCGCTTGCGCTGCTGGGCCGGATCCGGATCGACATCGTGCTCACCGACATCAAAATGCCGGAGATGGACGGATTGGAGCTGCTCGATCAAATCCGCCGCCGCTGGCCGCGCTGCAAGGTCATCTTTTTGACCAGCTACAACGAGTTCGAATATGCGAAGCGGGCGATCGCGTCCGGCGGCTTCGATTATTTGCTGAAGACGGAAGACGACGACAAGATCGTCGGCGCCGTTCGCAGAGCGGCGGAGGCGCTTCGCGAAGAGGAGAAAATGGCGCATGCGATCGAGGACGCCAGACGTCAGCTTGAGACGTACCGGCCGACCTTGCAAAGGGAGTTTTTCCGCGAGCTGCTTCAAGGCCGTTGGACGGAAGAAGAGCGGCTCGCCGAACGGCTGGAGGAGCTTGGCTCGCCGCTGGCGGCGGACGAGCCGCTGCATCTGTTGATCGGCCGGATCGACGAGCGGCCCCCTGACGAGCGATACGCCGACCGGACGCTGCTGCCGTTGTCCGTCCAGCGGATCGTGGCCGAGATGGCGGGAGATCGGTTGACTCATTTTGCGCTGTCGTACGATTCCTTTAGAATAGTCTGGTTTGTTCAGCAAAAGGGAGAAGGCGGCATCCAGCCGTTCCTCGCGGAAACGCTGGCATCGGTTCAGACGGCCTGTCGCCGGACGCTGCAAGCGACGGTATCGTTTATGCTCGCCGGGCAGGAGACCGCCTGGCGGGATGCGGCGGATGCGTTCCGGCGGCTGAGCGCGCGGATGGGCCGCGGCATGGGTCTTCGTCCGGGCGCGCTGCTGATCGAGACGCAAGCCGGCGTGGACGCTGCCGTTCCGGAAAGCGGCGCGGGTGAGGTGCGGCCGCGCTTTCGCTTCGACGGCCTGGCGGAGCTGTCCGCGCTGCTCGACAACAATCGGCGGGACCTGTTCTTCCCGGCGCTGCGGGAGCTGGCGGCAGCCGCTTCGGAGGCCGGTGCGGAGGAGCGGACGGCGCTCCGCTTGGGCCTGCGGGCGCTGCTGCTCGCCTACGACGCCGGCGACGAAGACCGTCAGCCCGGCGGCAGCTTCGCCAATCTCGACGAGCCCGGCTGGGAAGAGGAGCTGGCCGACTTCGCCGAACAGGCGACGCGGCTGTTCGAGCGGCGTCGTCAAGGGCAGGCGGAGCGGGAATCGGAGGTGCTGGCGACGATCCACCGTCATATCGACGACCATCTAGGCGACGATATCTCGCTGAACCGGCTCGCCGATCTCGTTCAATTGCACCCTTCGTATTTGTCTCGGCTTTACAAAGAATTGACCGGCCGCGGGCTGTACGATTACATATCGGAGCGGCGTCTTGCGGCGGCGCGCAAATATTTGCGCCAGAGCTCGCTGAAGGTCCACGAGATCGCGGCGGCCCTCGGCTACAATTCATCGTTTGCTTTCGCGCGCTTTTTCAAAAGCCAGACGGGCGTTACGCCTCAGGAATATCGTCAATTCCCGGACGGCTCCTCATGTAAACAATAGTGGTCGTCATGTCATCAGATGAGCGTGGAAGGGCTTCCTTTCCGTTTTTATAATGAAATCGTAAAGCAGCTCAACTTATTCGGAAGGGGCGAAAAAGGTTGACAAAAGCAAAAAGAACGTGGCTCGCCGCGCTGCTGATCGTGGCGCTCGGGACGACGGCGGCATGCAGCGACGGCGGCGGGAACAAAAACGAAGGGCAGGGGGAAGCGTCGGCAGGCGCGTCTCAGTCTCCGAGCCAGACGGGCGGTGACCCAAGTCCCGATGCACAGCCGGAGGACATCATGGCCAAGTACGATCCGCCGATCGAAATATCGACAGGCGCTTCGGTCAATCCGACGGTCGTCTGGAATCCGGGCGAGAGCATCGACAAGAACAGCGTCTACGACAACTACGAGCAGGAGCTGGGCATTCGAGTCAAAAACAAATGGGCGGTCGACACCAGCCAGTACGACGCCAAGGTGAAGATCACGATCGCCTCCAACGATTTGCCCGACTTTATGTACGTGCAGCGGGCCGATCTGGACCAGCTGGTCAAGTCCGACATGGTGATGGATTTGACCGAGCTGTACGAGAAGTACGCAACCCCCGAGACGAAAAAGTTTTTGACGGCGGACGGCGGGGCGCAGCTCGATTCAGCCAAAGCGGACGGCAAGCTGATGGCCATCCCGCGCACGGACGCGCCATACGTCCCCGCGCAAATTTTGTACATCCGCAACGATTGGTTGAAAAAGCTGAACCTGCAGGCGCCGAAAACGATGCAGGACGTCCTGAATATCTCCCATGCGTTCGCGACGATGGACCCCGACGGCAACGGCAAGGCGGACACGATCGGCCTGTCGCTGCAAAAAGAAATACTGGCCAGCGATTCCGGACTGATCGGCTACTTCAGCAGCTATCATGCCTATCCCGGCAAATGGATCAAAACCGCCTCGGGTCAGGTGGAATACGGCGGCATCCAGCCGGAAGTGAAGACGGCGCTGAAGCAGCTTCAGGACATGTTCAAGGCCGGCGAGCTGGACAAGGAGTTCATGGTCAAGGACAGCAGCAAGAGCGCGGAGCTGCTCGTCTCCGACAAAGCGGGCATGGTGTACGGTCCGTTCTGGATGCCCAGCTGGCCGCTGCAGGGCGGCGCGGTCAAGGACGGCAAGGTCGTGCAGGATTGGGGCATTTACGCCGTTCCGTCGATCGACGACAAGCCCGCCTTGCAGCCCGTCGATCTCGGCGTCACCGGCTACTACGTCATTTCCAAAAAGGCGAAGCATCCGGAGGCGGTGTTCAAGCTGCTGAACCGCTGGGTGACGGCGCTGACGCGCAACGACCCGGCGGAGGACGTCGCCAAGTATTCGCAGGGGTCGCTGAAGGACAAGCCGCAGGCGTATTATACGTTAAATCCGGTGCTCGTCTACAACATCGGCGCGCAACTCTATTCCGGCGAGATGATGCCCAAGGCGATCAAGGCGAAGGATCCTTCCATGCTGAACAACGAGAACAAAATCAACTACGAAAACGTGATGAAGTTCGAGGCCGGAGACGCCAATCAATACGGCGCCTATATGGCCTTCAAGGAAGGCGGCTCGCAGCCTTTGCTGTATCAGTATTCTCAAGAGGGACGCTATTTGACCAACGCCTACTCGGGACCGCCGACCGCCACGATGGCGGATCGCTGGGCGACGCTGCAGGCGAAGGAGATGGAAGTGTTCACGAAGATCGTCACGAACGGCGCGTCTGTCGACGAATTCGACAAGTACGTCGAGCAATGGAAGACGCTGGGCGGCGCGCAGATTACGCAGGAAGTGAACGATTGGCTGCAGGCGCATTAACAATAGCGGCAAGTCTGTCGTCGGGGGCGGGCGAAGGCGCGTTCCCCGAACGGCAGCGGGAGGTAATGTGGTGAAAGCTTCGAGATGGAAAAATCAATGGCCGCTTCATCTCATGATCTGGCCGGCCGTCGCGCTCCTGTTCGTATACAGCTACGTGCCGATCGCCGGCGCCCTGTTTATGGCATTTCAGAAATTTAATCCGGCCAAGGGCGTGTTCGCTTCGCCATGGGTGGGGCTGGATAATTTCCGGTACATCTTCAGCATGCCCGACATGGGCCGCGTGCTGTTCAACACCGTCTACATCGCGTCGATGAAAATCGTCGCCGGGCTGCTCGTGCCGATCGCCTTCGCTCTCATGCTGAACGAGGTGCGGGTCGCCGCGGTCAAGCGAACATTCCAGACGCTCGTTTATTTGCCCCATTTTTTATCCTGGGTCATTCTGTCGGGCATTTTGATCGACATTTTGTCGCCGTCCGAAGGCATCGTCAACAAGGCGATCGCCGGGATCGGCCTGCAGCCGGTGTTTTTTCTGACCGACAACCGCTGGTTTCCGTTCGTGCTCGTCACCTCCGACGTCTGGAAGGAATTCGGGTATGCGACCATCATCTATCTGGCCGCGCTGACTTCGATCAACCCGGCGCTGTACGAGGCCGCCGAGATCGACGGGGCGAGCCGCTGGAAGCGAACGATCTACGTATCGCTCCCCGGGATGGCCCCGATCATCGTCCTGATGGCCGCGCTCAGTCTCGGCAACGTGCTGAATGCGGGCTTCGAGCAAATTTTTAATTTGTACAATGCGCTCGTCTACGAAAGCGGCGACGTCATCGATACGCTGGTGTACCGGATCGGCCTCGAGCAGGCGCAATACAGCGTCGCGACGGCGGTCGGCCTGTTCAAGTCGCTCGTGTCCATGTTTTTTATCGTCATCTCGTACGGTCTGGCCTATCGGTTCGCCAATTACCGGCTATTTTGAACGAAAGCGGGGTGAATGCTCCTGTTAGCAGCTCGGAAATGGAAAGGCGGCTGGTCGGGCGGCATCCTCTATGCGATCCTGCTCGTCTCGTCGTTGCTCTGTCTGTTCCCTCTCGTCCATGTGGTCGCCGTCTCGTTCAGCTCCTCGCACGCGGCGGCATCCGGCAGCGTCGTGCTGTGGCCCGAGGAGGCGACGCTGTCGTCTTACCGCTTCGTCTTCCGCCAGCGGCAGTTTCTCGAGGCGGCCTGGATCTCCGCGCAGCGGGTCGCGCTGGCGACGGCGGTCGGCTTCGTACTGACCGGACTGGCCGCTTATCCGCTGTCGCGCGAGCCGCGCGAATTTGCCGGCAGGACGCTGTATGCCTGGTATTTTGCGTTCGTTCTGTTTTTCGGCGGCGGACTCATTCCGCTTTATATGACGGTCAAGGATACGCATCTGCTCGACACGATCTGGGCGTTGGTTATTCCCGGCGCCGTGCCGGTGTTCAACGTGCTGCTGCTGCTCAATTTTTTCCGTGGGCTGCCGCGCGGGCTGGAGGAATCGGCGAAGCTGGACGGCGCCGGCCATTTTAAAGTGCTGCTGCGGATCTATTTGCCGCTGTCGCTGCCGGCGCTCGCCACGACGACGCTGTTCACGATGGTGGCACACTGGAACAACTGGTTTGACGGCCTCATTTATATGAACGCCAAGGACAATTATCCGCTGCAGACGCTGCTGCAGACGATTGTCATCGCCAAGGATGCGCAGTTCTCATCCATTCAGGACGCGGCGGCGATGGCGCTCATCTCCGACAGAACCGTTCATTCCGCCCAAATCGTCGTAGCGGCATTCCCCATCCTGCTCGTATATCCGTTTTTACAACGGTTTTTCATAAAAGGCATCGTACTCGGAAGCGTCAAGGAATAGCGACGAAGCGCATGGAGGGGCGCCGGGCCGAACATGGCACGCGACAGCCGTTCGGTCCGGGTGAGTCAGCGCTTCGGCGGAGAAAAGGTTCGCTTGTAGGAAAGCTAGCCGTCCAGAATGCCGTACGAGGAGGCGAAAGAAGAGGCGGGGCGGCGGCTTTTTTGCAAAATAAAGATCGCGCCGCATGACGGCCGATCCCCTGAGGAGGACTATAATGAGTATCCGCACTTCCCCATGGCGACTTCTGACCACGATTTTCCTGCTGCTGGCGCTGGCGCTTCCAATCGGCCATGCCGCTCCCGCCGACGCCAAGGCGCCGCCCAAGGCCAAAGCGCTTTCGTTCGCCGGCACCGTCTATTACGTCGATTCCGCCGCCGGCAGCGACAGCGGCAACGGCTTGTCGCCGGCGACGGCGTGGAAGACACTGACCAAGGTGAACGCGAAGACGTTCGATCCCGGCGACGCCATTCTGTTCAAGGCCGGCGGCGTATGGACGGGCACGCTCTGGCCGAAAGGCTCGGGCGATGCCGCGAATCCGATCACAATCGGCAAATACGGCAGCGGGCGCGCGCCGCTCATTAATGGCGCAGGCGCGGCGAATGCGGTTTATTTGTACAACCAGCAATATTGGGACATCGGCGATCTGGAAGTGACGAACGACAGCGCGACGGCTTCCAATCGCAGAGGCGTCTACGTCGTCGGTGAAGATGCCGGCACGCTGCACGCGATTCATCTGCGCAATTTGTACGTGCATCGGGTGAAGGGCGACAATACGAAGGATGCGGGCGGCAGCGCGGGCATTCTCGTCGAGGTGAAGGGCACGACGACGGAGACGTCGTTCGACGATGTCGTCATCGAGAACAATCGGGTCTCGTCCGTGGACCGTACCGGCATCGCGACATTTTCCAGCTGGCGGTACAGCGCCGGCATCGGGTATTCCGGACCGGCCTGGGTGCCGCTCACCCATGTCGTCATCCGCAACAATTTCGTCAGCGATACGGGCGGCGACGGCATCACGCCTCATGTGACGGACGGGGCGCTCATCGAATACAACGTGGTGGACGGCTTCAACGTCCGCTCGGGCACCTTCAATGCCGGCATATGGACGTGGGCCAGCGATCATGCGGTCATGCAGCACAATGAGGTGTACAACGGCAATACGCCGATGGACGGCATGGCCTTCGACATCGACCACGGGCAGACCGGCACGGTCGTTCAGTACAACTACAGCCACGACAACGACGGCGGCTTCGTGCTCGTCTGCAAGGACCCGGCGGCCGGCTTTGTGCGCGACAGCGTCATTCGCTACAACGTCAGCCAGAACGACAATACGCAAATATTCGGCTTCTGCGCGGACTCCGAAAATACGAAAATTTACAACAACACCGTCTTCGTCCATCCCGATACGGCACCTTATTTGATCGCCGTCGGTTCCTCCGGGGCCAGCGCCTACTGGACGAACAACATTTTTTACAACCTCGGCGAGGTCAGCTACTTGATGAACGGATCGACCAATACGTTCGAGCACAACCTTTTTTACGGCTATCATCCTTCCAACGAACCGGCGGACGCGAACAAAATAACGGCCGATCCAAAGTTCGTCAGTCCCGGCAGCGGCCGCGACGGCATGGATACGTTGGACGGCTACAAGCTGAAGACGGGCTCTCCCGCCCTTGGCGCCGGCAAGCTCGTGGCCGGCAACGGCGGAGCGGATTATTGGGGCAACGCGGTCTCTTCCTCCGCGGCGCCGAATATCGGAGCGTACAACGGCGCGGGCGTGACGCCGCCCAACCTGACGGTCAATCCTGGCTTTGAGACCGGCAGCCTGAGCGGCTGGACGACCGTGAGCGCAGGCTCGAGCCCCGCTTCCGTCGCCAGCGGCGACGTCCGGGCCGGTGCCTACGCCGCCAAGATCTATCCCGGCGCTTATCTCGAGCAGACGGTGACGGTCCAGCCGAACACGACGTACACGCTCAAAGGCTGGGCGAAGCCGACGGGCACGGGCCTGTTTCCCGGTCAGGTGTGGATCGGCCTTCAGGATGCCGCCAATCCCTCGCTGAACGGCTATTACGAGATCGGCATCGCTGTCTGGAAGCCGGCGATTACGACCTTTACGACCGGACCTTCCACGACTTCCGTCAAGGTGTACGTCAACTATGTGAGCGGCGCCGACTATGCGCTGATCGACGATATCGAGCTGACCAAAAACTAACGGCCGACCGGACCGGGCGGCACAAGGGGGAAGGAGCGGCGCTCCTTTCCCTGCCCGCTCCGGCGGCGGGAGGGGCGAGGTCTTGAAGACGATTTCCGGCAAAAGAAGGTCCGGCGGACGGTTGGTCCGGCCGACGATCGCGCTGGTTGTGCTGGCTGTGTTGTGCGTGGCGGCCGTTGCGATCGTCCTGTCAGCCAAAGACGGGGCGAAGGCGGCGATTCCGCTTCGCATCGATGGCGAACAGGTCGAGGCGGCGGAGTATTTGCTGCTGCTGGAGAACGAGCGTGCGCCGACGATCGCCGAATACGGCGAACGCTACGGCATCGAAGCCGATGGCGGTGCGGCGTTCTGGACGACGGTGCTGGACGGCTCGAAGCCGCTCGATACGGCCAAACGGCGGGCGCTTGCGCGGCTGACGCGAATCAAGGTGCAGCAGCGGGCGGCGGTGTCTTACGGCTTGCTGGACAGCGATTCGTATGCTTCTTTTCTGAAGCGGCTGGAAAAGGAAAATGCAAGGCGGGAGCGGCTTGTCGCGACGGGAGGCATCGTATACGGTCCGATCAAGTACAATGTTGCGGACTATTACGATTATTCGATGTCGAACCTGAGCAACCGGCTGATCGAGGTCATGGGACCACGGCTGTGGCCGGCCGACGACGACACCCTGCTGGCCTATTACGATTCCGTCAAGGACACGCGCTACCGAAGCGACAGCTCGGCCGATTTGTCCTTTGAACGAATCAGGGACGTCGTGCGAAGCGATTACTGGTCTTCCCGTTTTCAGCAATGGACTGATCAGGCGGCTGCGGCCGCCAAGATCGAGATCGACGAGAACGTTTATAGCAAGCTCGGCTATTGAATAGCGAGAAACAAATGAAAAGCAGCGTTTAAAGGAGAACCGAAACCGTGACTATACACGAAAATGGAAGCGCCTGGATCGTCCGGGCGGCGGACCGGCAGCTTGAGATCGATACGAATATGCTTGTCCTGACGCTGACCGATACGACCACCGGCCGGAGATGGACGACCGTCCGGGGCGAAGATCATATCCTGCTTCGGACGGAGGCGGGAGAGCGGCTCGTCCGGCTGGCCGACGCCGCCGTGAAGACATTCGAGATTCGACGCTCGGGCTACTACGAAGGCGTCTATGCGACGCTGTCGGGCTTCCCCGATGCGGACGGCGCGATCGGCGCCGCGCAGCAGCATTTGTCCGTTCGGCTGTCCGTGCTGCTGTACACGCATACGGGCGAGCTTGTGTGCGAGCTGCACCCGCTGGAACGCGATGCGGGAGACATCGTGCATATCGCCTGGCCCGCTCCGTTCGGGTTCGGCGGAGAAGCGCCGGGGCTTTATACGGCCGTGCCGATGATGCAGGGCTTTCTCGTTCCGGCCGACTGGGAAGCGGAGATCGTCCGCTATGAGGACGGCTTTCTCCATGGCCGCGACGCCTATATGCCCTGGTGGGGTCAGACCGACGGAGAGCACGGGTACACGGCGATCGTCGATACGTTCTGGGACGCCAAGGGCCGCTTCGACCATGCGCCGCGATTGCATTCGCATTTCGGCGTCCGCTGGCTGCCCTCGCTTGGCCGATACGACGACAACCGCAGCGTGAGGTACCGGTTCGGTTCGAAAATGGACTATGTCGATATGGCGAAAGTCTACCGGTCCTACGTCAAATCGATCGGCCGATTCCGTTCGATGGCGGAGAAAATCGCCGAAAATCCGCGCGTCGGCCGGCTGCTCGGAGCGGCGGTCGTCAATACGCTCATTCACTTCTACGCCGTGCCGGAATCGGACTATTACGATCCGGACCATCCCGAGAAAAACGACGAGCGGCATTCGTTCGCGCTTCGGGCCGAGCAGCTGGCTAAGCTCAAAGACGTTTACGACGGACCCGTTTACGTCCATCTGGACGGATGGGGCCAGCGCGGCTACGACAATTTGCATCCCGACGTGCTGCCGCCGAGCCCGGTCAACGGCGGCTGGGAGGGGATGCGGCTGTTGCGGCAGCGGTGCGAGGAGCTCGGTTATTTGCTGGCGCTGCACGATCAATACCGCGATTTCTACCACGACGCGCCGAGCTACGGAGCGGAGCAGGCGGTGATGGATCGCGACGGCAACAACGAGCTGTGCACGATATGGCCCGGCGGCGCCCATCATTTTCTGAGCGCGAGTCTGGCCAAAGGGTACGTCGAACGCAATTACGAGCAGCTCGAGACGGAGGGCGTCCTGCCGGATGGGGCGTACCTGGACGTCTTCGCCGTCATCGCGCTGGAGGAGGATTATCATCCGGCTCATCCGATGACCCGCAAGTCGTGCATGGAGCACCGCCTGTCGTGCTTCCATTCCATACGCTCGCGCGGCATGATCGCCAGCTCCGAAGAGCCGGTCGACTGGGCGCTTCCGGCGCTCGATCTCGTTCATCACGGTCCGTACGCGCGCAATCCGAATCCGGGCAAAGGACCCGTCGTCGGCATACCGGTTCCGCTGTTTTCGCTCGTGTATCACGACGCGGTGTTTTTGCCCTGGTTCCCGGGCGAAGGGGAGTGGGGCATTCCGCCGGAGGACTGGGGGTTTCTGCACGGCCTGCTGAACGCCGGACTGCCGTGCCTGAATATCGAGCCTACCAACGCGGAGATTGCGCTGGCCCGTCAAATGTCCGAGCTGCACAGCCGGGTCGGCTGCCTGGAGATGACGGGACACAGCTTTATCGACGGCAATGTCCGCAGGCAGCGTGCCGTCTACGCCGACGGCACGGTCGTCGAGATCGACCTGGATACGAAGGAATACGCCGTCCGGTACGGAGAGGAGACGGCCGATGTCCGCAGTCCGCGTCTATAGGTCAGAGCTGGCGATTCCCACGTACCGGCTGCTCGAAGAAGACATCAACCCGATTTTGGACAAGCGGCTCGATCCGTATCCGTATCCGATGCAAAACGCGATGCAACGCGAGAAGGAAGAAGTGCTGTACGAGGCCGTTCATCTCGAAAACGATTATTTGCACCTGATCGTTCTGCCCGAGCTGGGCGGACGGCTGTACAGCATGCTCGACAAGCGCAGCGGCGAAGAAGCGCTGTATCGCAATCCCGTCATCCGGCCGCGGATGATCGGCACGCGCGGCGCCTGGTTCGCCGGGGGCATGGAGTTCAATTTCCCGATCAGCCATTCGCCGACGACGATGTCGCGCGTCGACTGTCAGACCCGGGGCAACGAGGACGGCAGCGCGTCGGTGCTGATCGGGGGCATCGAGCAAATGTCCTTTATGCATTGGCAGGTCGAGCTGCGGCTGCACCCGGGGCAGGCTCGTCTCGAGCAGCGGGTGACGCTGCGCAATCCGACCGCGATGGAGCACAAGTATTATTTCTGGACGAATACGGCCGTCGCTTACGACGACAGCATCCGGCTCGCCTACCCGTTCGACTGGTGCGTCAATCTGGACGACCGGTACGCCAAATGGCCGTACTACAAGGAGATCGACTGCCGGCTGCCGCAGCAGATCCCTTACGCCTACGAGACGTTCGGCAAAGGCATGACCGGCGACAGCTTCGGCGCCTATAACGGCAACAAAGACGCCGGACTCGTCCACGTCGCCGACCGCCGCAAGCTGAAGGGAGCCAAGTTTTTTGTCTGGGGCAACGACGACAAGGCCAAGGCGTGGAACCGGGCGCTGACCGAGAACGACGATCAATATATCGAGGTGCAGAGCGGCCCGTACGAAAGCCAGAACGTTTATAAGTATCTGAAGCCGCACGGCCGGCTCCAATGGACCGAATACTGGTATCCCGTTTTCGGAACGGGAGGCTTCCATCAAGCGTCGGAGGCCGTAGCGATTCGCTGGAGTCCGGGGCAGGGGGAGGCAACGATCGTCCTGTCGGCAACCGAAGCGCTGCCCGGCTGTCTGCTCGTCGTAGGCCGCGGGAGCGCGGCGCAGGAATTTGCCGTAGATTTGTCCGCGGAGCGTCCGACGATCGTTAAGGTACCGGGCGATTGGTCCGATCCGGACGGCGGCCTTAGGCTGCTTCTCACTTGCGGGCAGCGACTGCTGCTCGACATCGACGGCGATCCGGCATGCGACGCGGAATATCCGGATCACGACCTGTACGAGGACGCGCGCGTAACGGTGCTGCAGGACGAATCGGCGAGCGTGCTGAAGCGGGCGCAGTGGAGCGAGTCGCTCGGGCTGACGGCGGACGCGATCGCGCTGTACGGCGAACAGCTGGCGATCCGTCCGGACTGCCAGGAGTCGCTGCTGCGGCTCGGTCTGCTGTATTTGAAAAGCTTCCGCTACGAGCGGGCGGCGGACTGCTTCGAGCGGCTGCTGCGCGATAACAACCGCAACGGCTGGGCCCGCTACTACTTGGCCGTGACGGAGCGGGAACGCGGCCATACGCGCATAGCGGAGCGGCTGTTCGCCGATATCGGCGCCGACGCGGAGTGCTTCGACGCAGCATTGATCGAGCTCGCCGGAATGGACATCGCGGCAGGAAGGTTCTCTGACGCGATGGCGGCCTGCGCGCTGCTGCCGGAGGGGAATGCCGACGGACGCCTCCTTGCCGCGATCGCGCGCCGCCGGGTATTGACCGACACGGGAGCCGCGCCGGCTGGCGCGCAGCGGATGAGCCTGCCGGACGATGCGCAAGGACTGGCGGAATGCTATCTAGCGGACGGCTCCGATGCCGCGAAGGAAGCCCTGCTCGAGCTGACGCGGGGCGAGGAGGCGTCCCTGCTTCCGGTCGCCCTTATCTACGCAGAGCTGGGGCTGACGGCGGACGCGGCGTCGCTGCTGAAGCTTGTGCGGCGGCCGGGCATGAAGACGCGGCTCGCAGAAGGGCTGCTGCGCCTGGCGGGCGCCGGCGACTCTGCCTTGCTGCTGGAGGCGCTGCGCACGGGCAGCCTCGATCGCGTATTTTTGAAGGAGCGGCCGCTGCTGCGGGCGCTCGAGCGAGTGCGTCCGCTTGACACCGTCGGCGCTGCCGATTATTTGCTCGGCACAGCCTACTATGCCACGGGCGATCGGGAGCGCGGAGCGGACCTGCTGCTGGCCGCCTACCGGAAAGGCTTGCGCCATACGGCGCTGCTGCGGAGCCTCGGCTACGTCCGGCTGGCTGCGCAGGGCGACCTGTCGGGCGCAGCTGACGTACTTCTGGAGGATGTGGCCGTCAACGGCGGTAAAAACGAGGGAACGCTCTGCCTGCTCGACGATATTTACAAGCAACGGGGAGATCTTGCGGCGCGGCTGGCGCTGCTGCCGTATATGGAGCGGGCGGGCAACCGGACGCTTGTCGTCGTGCGAATGGTCGACATGCTGCGGGAAGCCGGACAGGAGGAGCGCGCGCTGGAGTTGCTTCGGACCGAGCCGTTCGAAAACTGGGAGGGCGAGGAAATCAGCGGACCCTGCTACCGCGACACCGTGCTGTCGCTGGTCCGCAAGGCGATGGCGAACGGCGATATCGCCGCCGCCGCGGATTGGGCGGACCGGATCGACCGCTATCCGGACAATCTGGTTTACGGCGAGCCGGTCTACCTGTCTCGCTCCGAGGTGAACTGCGTACGGGGGCAAGTGAGTGCCGCGCTCGGTCGAACGGAGGAAGCGGCTAACTATTGGCTGGACGGCTATCGGGAACTGGAGCGCGAGGAAATTCCAAAGACCGAACGAAGCAGGCAATACAGCCTGCAGTGTCTTGCGGAGCTGCGTCGAATTCGGCCGTAGCTTCAATAGAGCAGCGACCAAGAAATGAGCCGCGATCGGAAAATCAAAAGGGCGATGCAGGAAATTCCTCTGCTTCGTCCTTTTGATTTTCGCAACCTATCCTATTTTCTCGAGGGCGCCGGCCGGGACGTTACCTATGTCCCTAGAACTAAAAATAAACGCATAAAACATGATTTTTGTGGTAATATGTAGAAAATATTACATGGAGGGCGATTTTTGTTGAAAAAGAGAAGAAGAGGTCTTGGGTGCCTGGTTTTGATTTTGTTTGTGATATTAGTTGGGGTTATTGTAAACGTATCCCGAAATTCTGATCCGACAAGTACAGGTCAGAATGCGGGCAAAGCTGAGGTAAGCGCTGAAGAATTGAAGAAACAAGGGCTGGAGTTTGACGAACAAGCTTGGAAGGATTATTTAACGATGTACGAGACGCATAACTCCTTTATGAAAAATATGAGTGCTTACTCCGAAGGCAAAATATCCAAATTGGACTTTTACGATTATTGTAAAGATTTAGAAGGCTGGTTTGCTAAAGCCTCTATTAGTTTTAACTACGCAAAGACAGAGGATGAGAGAACGTATCTTTCTACCTTTCAAACTTTTGCATTAGCAGATCAGACTGCCGCTAAAAGCATCATTAAATATTTGGATTCAAATGCTACGAAGGACTTGTCCAACGCGAGGGTGCAAATCCAAAGGGCTACCGAAGCAGCCACGACTATTTCTAGTAATAGGGTTATCCTTCTTTCAAAGATCGGAGTCACCAAAGAAGAATCGGATAAAATGCTCAAAGAAGCGGTCGCAGATGTAAAAGCGCTGGATTCTAAAAAATAATTATCGACTAGCCGGCTACTTTCCCCAACGAATGAACTTGTTGATTAACGCGTAAAGAGGGCTCGATTCGGGTTCTGCCAATCTGTACAGGTCGCCGATCAGATCGGCGAACAGGAAGGGCAGAAGACCGATTGCGAGCGCGGCGACGACGATCCCGACTGTTAAGCTGCGAATGATTCGGCTCCAGGCGATCATGGGGCTCATCTCCTTTAATATGAGTTCAAGTGTACGACGAAGAAGCGACCGCCCCGGCTCGGGTGCGATCGCTTTTCCCGTTTATACGACAGCTTCCCGCTTCTTGAAAAACGTCTTCAGCGCATTGTACACTTCGGCCTTCTCGCGGATGACGTAATAAAGGAACTGCTGATGATCCAGATGCTTGTAGGCCGACATCAGCGTGCTCGAGCGATTGTATTGATTGACTTCGCCATAGCCGAAAATGTTGGCGCGGCCGAGCAGCTCCTTTATCAGACGCACGCAGCGCTCGTTGTCGCTCGTCAGGTTGTCGCCGTCGGAGAAGTGGAACGGATAAATGTTGTAGCTCGACGTCGGATACCGGCTGTCGAGAATCTCGAGCGCCTTCAGGTAGGCGGACGAGCAGATCGTGCCGCCGCTCTCTCCGCGTGTGAAAAACTCTTCCTCGGTCACTTCCTTCGCTTCGGTATGGTGCGCGATGAAGACGATCTCGACCTTCTCGTACTGCCGCCTCAGGAAGCGGGTCATCCAGAAGAAGAACGAACGTGCGCAGTACTTTTCGAAGGTGCCCATCGATCCCGACGTATCCATCATCGCGATGATGACGGCGTTGTTCTGCGGCTTCACGATCTCCTCCCACGTCTTGAACCGGAGGTCGTCCGGCGAGATGCCGGCGATCTCGGCACGTCCGTCGCGGGAATTGCGCCTCAGGTTTTCGAGGATCGTCCGCTTCTTGTCGATGTTGGACATGATGCCCTTGCGCCGCACGTCCGTGAACCGGATCTCGGTCGACTCGATGATTTCCTTGTCTTTGCGCTTGAGATAGGGCAGCTCCAGCTCCTCGAACAGCATGTTTTCGAGCTCCGCGATCGAGATCTCGGCTTCCACGACATCCTCGCCGGGCTCGCTTCCCGCCCCTTCGCCTTTGCCGCCTTTCGGCGCCGGATCGGTGCCGAGCACGTCGCCGACCTGGCTGTCGCCGTCCCCCTGGCCGACGTGTTTCTTCTTATTATGGTTGTACACGATATGGTATTCGTCCATGCTGCGGATCGGGATTTTGATGATTTGCTTGCCGTTCGACATGACGATGTTTTCTTCGGACAGCAGGTCGGGCAGGTTCTGCTTGAGCGCCTCGCGCACTTTTTTCTGGTGGCGCGACTGATCCTGGTAGCCTTTGCGGTGAAGCGACCAATCTTCTCGCGACAAAATAAAGGACGGCTTGTTCACGATTTTTCGCACCCCTTTTCAGCCTTTTTGCTCCGGTATGCATTTAATATATTCGGCTTCGGCCATACGATGTGTGCGAATTGGAGCAACGTCCGCGCGAGCGGTTTGATTTTCCGATTCTGACGCGCATACAATAGGGTAAAGGGATGAAAAAGAATGTTTTGAATCATCATGAAAATGATGATAAACGAAAAGGAGCGATGAGACGGGTGAAGGATACGATCGATAAAATGATCTCGCTGGGATTGGGCGTCGTCGTCGCGAGCAAGGAGCAGATCGAGAAGACGGTAGACGAGCTGGTGAAAAAAGGCGAGGTCGGCCGCGAGGAGTCCAAAGGGCTGGTCGACGAGCTGCTGCGCAAAGGCGCGGAGGCGAGGAGCAAGATCGAGTCGATGGCGCAGGAGAAGGCAAGCGCCTTCCGCGGCGACGGCCGGTTCGTCACTCGCGAGGAGCTGACCGCGATCCAGCTCAGGCTGGAGGCGCTTGAGGAGAAGATGCGCCAGTTCGAGACGCGTCCGGAACAGATGTGAGCGCGGTGTCCCTATGAGCGCCGGAAAAAGAATAAGGCAGCTTCGGCGTTACCGGACGATCGCAGCGGCGCTCGCGCGCAACGGCTTCGGCTATGTGTCCGACGAGCTCGGACTCGTCGACAAGCTGGCGATCTTCCGCGTGGCCGAGCGCAAGGATATCAAGGCCAAAAGCATCGGCGTCCGGCTTCGCCATATGCTCGAGGACCTCGGCCCGACCTTCGTGAAGCTCGGGCAGCTCGCCAGCACGCGTCCCGATCTGATCCCGGTGCCGATTCTGAAGGAGCTCGAGCAACTGCAGGATCAAGTGCCGCCTTTTGCGTTCGCGGAGGCGGCGCGCATTATCGAGCGGGAGCTGGGCGCCCCTGTCGGCACGCTGTTCGCCGAATTCGACGAGACGCCGATCGCGGCCGCTTCGATCGGACAAGTGTACCGCGCTTCGCTGCCGGACGGGACGCAGGTCGCGGTGAAGGTGCAGCGGCCGGGCATCTCGGCGCAGATGGAGACGGATCTCGAGATTCTGGCGGATCTGACCCGGCTCGCGGAGCACCGTCTCGAATGGGCGCGGCAATATCGGCTGCGGGATATGGTCGAGGAGCTTGCGAGGGCGCTGCGGACCGAGCTGGACTACGGCGCCGAAGCGCGCAATGGAGAGCGGTTCGCCCGCATGAGCGAGAAGTGGGCGCATGTCGAAGTGCCGAATATTCATTGGGACTTCTGCTCGAGGCGGGTCCTGACGATGGATTACATAGAAGGGATCAAGCTGTCGGACCGGGTGCAACTGGACGCCGCGGGGCTGCCTCGACGCCTGCTCGCCGAACGCTACGCCGAGTCTATTTTCGAGCAGGCGCTCGTTGAGGGCTTTTTTCACGGCGATCCGCATCCGGGCAACGTGCTCGCACTCCCGGACGGCCGTCTCGCGCTGCTCGACTTCGGCATGGTCGGACGGCTGACGCCGACTGCCAAGCGCAACTTCGCCGCCTTCGTGATCGCGCTCAAAAACCAGAGCACAAAAGGCGTCGTCCGGGCGATCGGCAATATGGGCGTCATTCCCGAGTCCGCGGACGAGGAGCTTCTGTACGCCGATATAGACGAGATGCGGGAGAAATACTACAAGGTCCCGTTTAATCAAATCTCGATGGGCGAAGCCGTGCAGGATCTGTTCGCCGTCGCGTTCCGGCATCAGATTCGCGTGCCGACCGAGCTCACGCTGCTCGGCAAGTCGCTGCTCACGATGGAAGGCGTCGTGTCCGCGCTCGAACCCGGCTTCAGCATCTTCGACGTGGCCGAGCCGTTCGGCAAGAGGCTGCTTCGCGAGCAGCTGAATCCGACGCGGATCGCCAAAGCGTGGATCGAAGAAGCGCCGGAGTTCGTGGAGCTGATCCGCGACGTGCCGGCGGGCCTGCGGCAATGGGCGTCGCTCGTCCACAAAGGCAGGGTTCGCGCAGAGGTCGAGATCGGGAACCTCGACGCGATGACGCGCAAGCTGAACCGGATCAGCAACCGGCTGTCGTTCAGCATCGTGCTGCTGGCGCTCAGCATTATTATGGCGGGGCTCATCATCGGCGCCGCGCTTGGACATGCCGAGACGTCGATCTGGCGATTTCCCATCATCGAGACGGGTTTCGTCATCGCCGCGCTCATGTTCGGCTGGCTCATTTACGCAATTATTCGTTCCGGCAGATTTTAGCTTGGACAAGTCACAGCCTCGGGGACCATCCTGCGACATGGCAGGACGCCTCCGAGGCTGTCTGTCATTCGCTTATTTGACCGCGCCGGCCGTAATGCCGCTCGCGATCTTGCGCTGGAACAAAATGTAGACGACGAGCACCGGTATAATCGTGATTAGCAGCGCGGCAAACAGCGGGCCCCATTCGGTGCGGTATTGCATCTCGGCCTGCAGGACGCCGATCTCGACGGGGAGCGTGTATTGCTTCGGATCGTTGATCAGCACCGTGCCCACGACGTATTCGTTCCAGATGTTCAGGACGTTGATGATGGCGACGGTGACGAGCCCGGGCTGCGAAAGGGGAAGCATGATCCTGAAAAAAGTGCCGTAGTACGAGGCCCCGTCGATAACCGCCGACTCCTCGAGCTCCTTGGGCAGCGATTTGAAAAATCCGACGAGCACGAACACGCCGAAGGCGAGCACGCTCGAGGCGTATACGAGGATAAGACCGAACCACGTGTTGATCAGGTGGAGCGAATTCAGCAGGAAAAACAGCGGGATGAGCGCCAGCACGAACGGCACCATCATCGAAGCGATATAGAACAGGTAGAGTAGGCCGCTGCCCTTAAAGGAATAGCGGGCGAGGACGTACGCCGTGGAGGCCGAGAGCAAGAGCCCGAGCGCGGTCGATCCGGCGGTGATGACGAGCGAATTGACGAAGTACGCATCGAAATTGTATTTATCCCATACATACGAGAAGTTGGACCAGAGCAGCGGCAGCTTCGGCAGCGCCCAAGGCGCATTGGCCAGAAACTGGGCGTTGTTTTTCAAGGCGTCCAGCAGCGTCCATGCCAGCGGGTACAGCACCGCGAGGCTCCATACGAGCAGAATCGCGTAAAATATCGTTTTGGCGGCCGGGTTGCGAAGTCCCAGTTTCATCGTCGTATCCCCCTAACTCATCTCGATCGTTTCCCGGTGCAGCAGCCGCTGTAAGGCGACGGTCGTGATCAGCGACGTGACCAGGATGAGCACGCCGATCGCGGCGCCGAAGCCGAAGTGGTATTGCCGGAACGCCATTTGGTACAAATACGAACCCATGACCTGCGTCGTATTGTCCGGGCCGCCCTCGGTCATGATCCAGACGATGACGAAGGAGCCGTTCAACGTCGTCATCATGATATTGATGATCGACACCTTCATTTGTTCCCAGACGAGCGGCAGCGTGATATGGCAAAATTGATGCCATTGGTTCGCGCCCTCCAGTTCGGCGGCCTCGTACAGGGAGTCCGGCACGTTCTGGATCGCCGCGATGAGCAGGATCATGTAGAAGCCGATTCCCGCCCAGATCGACGGCGGCAGCAGCATCCAGATCGTATGCGAGGTGAAGCCGAGCCATGTAATCGCGACCGGTTCCTTCGTGAAGAGGGAGAGGAAGGCGTTCAGGAAGCCGATCTGCGGATTGTATATGAAGTTCCAGAGGACGCCGATGACGACCACGGAGATGACGTTCGGGATAAAGTAGATCGAGCGGAAAAAGCCGGACATGCGGAAGCCGAATCGGGTGAGCGCTACCGCGAAAAACGTCGCGAGCAGCATGATGCCGACGATCTTGCCGGCCACGAGGAAGTAATCGTTGCCGAGCGCCTGCCAGACGATCGGGTCGTGCAGCATGTCCTTGAAATTTTGCAGGCCGATAAAGTCCATATGATCCGACATGCCGGACCAGTCGAAGAGCGAGTAGTATAAGGCTTTGATGACCGGGTAGATGGTAAAGACGCAGAAAAAGGCAAGCGTCGGAATCGTAAAGCTGGCGATGAACAAGCCGCGCTGCCATTTGGCGGTACCGGATGTCTTCAAGTGGGCCCCCGTCCTTTCCTATCCATGAGCCGAAGGAGACCCGGCTGCCGGGCCTCCTTGAGCCTAATGCATGGATGTTATTTTTATTTGCTGACCTTGGCGGCGGCGTCGGTCACGCGCTTTACCCATTCGTCCGGCGTGATCTTGCCGATCGAGAGCGCGTCGGTCGCGTCCCACATGACTTTCTCGACGTCCGCGTTAAATGTGATCATCGGGATGACGACCGTGTTCGGATCGGTCAGGAACTTGGCCGCGTCCTTGACGAAGTTCGGCGCGCTGGAGCTGGAGATGTCGCCCTTGATGTTGGACGGCGCGCCGCTCAGCTCGGCCCACTGCGAAGCTTGCGCTTCGGAGAAGATGAAGGACAGGAACGCCTTGGCCGCTTCCTTGTTTTTCGCCTTGCTCGCGATAGCGACCGATGCGGTGGACGTGTTGGCGACGACTTTACCGCCGGCCTTCTGCGTGACCGAAGGGATGAACCCGAAGTCAAATCCGGACGGAATGTCCTTGCTCATCTCGTTGGGCAGCCAGAGGCCATTAGGAATGAACGCGTCCTTGTGCTGTAGGAACGACATTTGGGAATCGGTATGATTGATTTGAATGGACGCTTTGTCGATGAAGCCCTTGTCGCGCAGCTCGACGATCTTGTTCAAGCCGTCCATGACGGCCGGGCTCTTGAATGCATCGACCTTCGAATCCGCCATGTCCTGCAGGATCGAATAGTCGTCGTTGTTCGCCGACACGATCGCGGGGAAGAGGAAGGCGTCCTGGATGTAGTAGGGGTATTTGCCGGTATGAATAAAAGGTGTGACGCCGGCGGCCTTGATCGTATCAGCGGTCGCGATGAACGAATCGTAGTCGGTCGGCTCGGTCCAGCCCTTTTCCTTGAACAGCGCCTTGTCCCAGAAGATGCCCCAGGAGTTCAGGACGAGCGGGATGTTGTAAATTTTGCCGTCGTACTGCTGCGGCTGCTGCGCGAGAATGTCCTTGATGAGCGTGCCGTCCACGTTTTTCGCCGTCTTGAACCATTCGGTCAGATCTTCGACCTGGCCGTCCTCGACCATCTGGCGGTCGTTCAGGCCCGCGCCGTCGATGTAGACGAAGTCGGGCGGATTGCCGCCGATCCAGCGTGGCTTGTTCTGCTCGTTGATCTTCGGGCCGCCGCTCTCGATGACGTTCAGGTCGGGATTGGCCGCCTTGAAGTCGGCGATGACCTTCTTCCACCATTTGTCGCCGTAGCCGCCGACGAAGTATTGGATCTCGAAGTCGCCGGTCAGCTTCGCCGGCGCGGCTTCGCCGCTAGCGTCGGCGGAAGTGCTTGGAGCGGCCGATGCGCTTGCCGAAGCGTTTGGCGCGGCCGAGGATGCGTTCCCCGCGCCGTTGTCCTTGTCGTTCGAGCCGCAGCCCGCGAGCGGCAGCACCGCCATCGCGGCGGCCAGGCCTACGGCCGCCATCTTTCTGTTCAAAGTCGTTCCCATGCAGCAAAACCCTCCCCGGATATGGATGATACGGTCGCTTAACTTGGCGCCTGCAATCATCATACCGGGGAGGGCGTCGGGGCTCTATCGAATATATTCCGGGAAATCTAGAGGATCTTACGATTGTATTATTCGGCGGCGTAGGCTGCGCTGCGGGTGATCGCGAACGATTGCAGCTGGTCCAGCGCGGCTTTGGGCGAGAGATGGTCGTACAGCACCGCATCGCCCATTTTGCGCGTCTTGTCCAGGACGGCCTGCCAGGCGGGCTCCTGAATCGGATAGAACTTGGCGGACGCCAGGGAGGCGATATCGCGCTTCATCGAAGGATCGGCGGCCGAGAGCGTATCGCCGACCGTCGACGTGACCGGAATGAAGCCTTCGCGCACGACCATGTCCGCATAGTTCGCGTCGTCGTACAGGAAGTCGAGGAACTTGGACAGGGCGACCGGGTCCGTATGGTCCGTCTTGAACGAGACAAGCACGTCCTGCACGCCGAACGAGACGGGCGCCTGGCCGTCCTTCACCGGGATCGGTCCAGAACCCCACTCGAAGCCGGGAAATTCGCGCGGCACGACGGACGAGAAATAGTTGCCGGAGATCATCATGCCGAGCTTGCCGTCGCCCATGATGCGTTGCTTCTCGTCCCGCGTCGTCACGGTCGGCTCCTCGTCGGTCAGCCCTTCGTCGTACAGCCGCTTGAGGAAGGTCAGCGCCTCGACGTTGGCCGGCGAGTTGACGGCCCAGCGCCCGTCCTTGATCCAGTCGCCTCCCGCTCCGAAAAAAAAGTAGGAAAGATAGGCCTGCACCTCGTCGTCCGTCAGGTCGACGCCGAAGCCGCGGGACTTCCCGGCGGAGACGAGCTTGCGTGCGCTCGCTTCGAGCTCGGACCAGGTGACCGGGGGCTGCTTGATGCCGGAGGCGGCGAACAGCTTTTTGTTGTAGTACAAGTTGCGGACCGAAGCGACGTAGGGGATCGCGTACTGCTTGCCTTCCAGCCTGTCCATAGCGGACAGATTCGGATAAAACTTGGACAGCAGCTCCGGCGAGACGATCTCGTTTAGATCGTTCAGGATGCCGGCTTTGGAAAAGTGCGCGTAGACATTCGTATTGAGCAAGTCGGGCGGCTGGTTGCGGCTGATCATCGCGGTGTAAATGCCGTCCAGCACGTTCCAATTGGCGACTTGCAGCTCGACGATGATGTCCGGATTTTTGAGCTCGAACTCGTGGACGAGCTTTTCGAGGTGGGCCTTCGTCTCCGTGCTGTATTCCGCGGCGACGAACCGGATGAGCGATTGCCTGGGCTCCGCCGGCGAGGCGGGCGCAGGCTCCCGCTTGGCGCAGGCGCCGAGCGGGAGCGCGAGGCAGGCGGCGGCGATCAATCCAACGGTCGCCGCGCGATGCGGGCTGGGCATATCGGTAGCTTCCTTTCGGTTCAAGTGTACTAATCGGCTCGGTGAAGAGCGGCGGCAGGTGGCCATAGCGGCAAAAAGTTCCGTTAACGCCGGCAGCGTGGCCAACCGGAGATCGGTCCAGTCCACGACCGAAATTCTCGGCTATCGCAAACCGGATCGATCTCGCCTACGCGTAGTTTACTGAAAGAGTCGGTTATCGCAAGCCGATATGTCCCCCTCCCCCAAGCGGAGATGACGGATATGTCCGGCTATCTCAGGCTACACCGCCCCCCGTCAACGATGCGTTCGCTAGCTGCCGCCGTCGAAAGGGAACAGCAGCTTTTGATTTTCCGGCGCGTACATATTCGACTTGGTCACGACGATCGAATCCGTATACGAGACCCGGCGCGCGCCTCGCAGCTCCGCGCGCTTCAGCGCCGCCTTCACGCCCAGGTAGCCCATATTGAACGGCTTTTGCACGATCAACGCGCTCATGACGCCGTCCTCGAGCAGCCGGATCTCGTAGATCGAGCTGTCGAAGCCGATCAGCTTGATCCGCTGCTCTCCGGCCTCGCCGATCGCTCGGGCCGCGCCGAGGGCCGCCGTCTCGTTTAACGCGACCACGACGTTCGGCGGCTCCGGCATGTCGAGCACGGCTCGCATAATATCATATGCCTTGTCCTCCGAGTCCTCGCAATAATAAATCTGCGTCGTGCCGCCGGGATACGCACCGACCGCCTCCTCGACGCCGGCCTTGCGCTCGCCGGATACGCGGGAGCGCTCGAAGTCGCTCACGATCGCGACGTTCGGCCGTCCGCCCGTCAGTTCGGCTGCGGTCTGGCCGGCCTGCCTGCCGGCTTCGCGGTGATCGTTCAGCACGGACACCGGCGCCTTCCCCGACTGCAGCGGCATGTCGATGACGACGACCCGGATGCCCGCGTCGCGGATCGCCAGCACCGCCTTGGAGACGCGCGGGTCGTCGACCGGGGCGACGACGACAGAGGAGGGACGTGTCGCCAGCGCGTCCTGCAGCAGGCGGACCTGCGTATCCGCATCCGTCTCCTCGAGCGGGCCCTGGATATCGATCGCCGCGCCCGCTTCCTTGGCAGCCGCGGCAGCGCCCGCGCTGACGGCCTGCCAGAAGTTCGAGCGCACGCTGCTAGACTTGAGCACGACGGAGACGGAGCGGCCGTCGCTCCCGGCGGAAGCGTACAGCTTGATGTACAAGCCTGCGCAGAGCGCGGCTGCAGCCAGCAGCAGGATCGATGCCCAGGCGAATTTGTGGTTGTGCATCGCTAGTTTTCCACCTTCGGTATTTTGATCGTGACGCGCGTGCCTTCGTACGGCTCGCTTCGGATGGAGACCCCGTACGAAGGGCCGAAGAACAGACGAATGCGCTCATGCGCGTTGCCGACGCCGATCCCTTTGGCGAAGCCGTCCTCGACCGGCCTGGGCTGCCAGATTTTCTCGAGTGCCTCGGCGGTCATGCCGACGCCGTCGTCCTCAATCTCGAAGACGATCGCGTCGTCCTGCTCCTTGCCGGTGACGACGATCGTTCCTTTTTCGGGCAGATGGCGGATGCCGTGATAGATGGCGTTTTCCACGAACGGCTGGAGCAAAATTTTGAGCGTCCGGTACTTCAGAATCGCCTCATCGAATTCGATCCGGTATTCGAGCTGGTCCGCATAGCGCATTTTCTGGATCAGCATGTAGCTGCGAATATGCTCCAGCTCCACGCCGATCGTCACGAGCTCCCGGTCTTTGGCGATGCTCGCGCGGAACAGGCGGGCGAGCGCGGATGTCATGAGCACGACCTTTTCGTGCTGCTTCTGCTCGGCCATCCAGACGATCGAATCCAGCGTGTTGTACAGAAAGTGCGGATTGATCTGCGACTGCAGCAGAGCCAGCTCGCTTTTGCGCTTGTTTTCCTGCGTGGAGATGGCCTCGGACATCAAGTTTTTGATCTGGCCGACCATCATGTTGAAGGTTCGGCTGAGCTGGCCGATCTCGTCCATCTGCCGGACGGGCGCCTTGACCTCGAAATTTCCTTTTTCCAACAGCCGCATGCTTCGCTGCAGGTTGCGGATCGGGCGGGACAGCCGGTGGGAGAGCGCCAGCGAGAGCAGAAGCGCGACCGCGATGCCGATCAGGGAGATGAGCAGCGTATTGCGGAGCGTCTCCTTGTATCCGATCAGATCGTCCGCATAGGCGACCCCGACGATTTTCCAGCCGAAGTTCGTGTCCTGCACCGAGTAGAAGCGCTTGCCGTCCTCGTCGTCTACCGCGAATGAGGTGCCGCTGGGCGCGCGGAGAACGTCGGCGATGCGCTCCGTCCGCAGGCTGCTGTAAATGAGCTGCTGCTGCGGATGGTAAACGATGTCGCCTTCGCGGTCGACGATGAACACGTAGCCCTTTTTGCCGATATCGATCTGCCGGAGCAGATCGCTCACGACGCTCAGGTTCAGATCGACGAGGAAAATGCCGTCCGCAGTAATCCCATCCGTATTTTTCAGCTCGCGCGAGAGCGATACGACCCAGCGGTATTCGTCCTTGATGATGTTTTGCACATGCGGCGCGGAGATGACGGACTTGCCCCCGGCTTGCCGGGCGCCGATATACCAGGATTGCTCCCGGAGCGGCGCGTTCGGGTTCAGCGTCGTGATGCGGCGATCGCTCACGTACCGTCCGTTGTAGCCGAACACCATGATAGAGGCGATGTCCTTGCGCGTATACAAGATGGACTGGAACAGATCCGAGATTCGTTTTTCGTACGGCCTGCGTTCTTCGTCGGTGATAAAGCTGTTGCTGGAAATATAGTATTTGACATCCTTGTTCGTCAGCGCGAGCAGAGAGATATTTTCCATATTGTCGACGTACGATTGAATGGTCGTGTTGACCTGCTTGATGACCTCCTCGATGTAGATCTCGGCGTTTTGCCGGACGGCGCCGGCGGATAACCGGTAGCTGAAGAAGGTCGTCGCGGCGATCGTCAACAGAATCAGGCACGAGAAGGCGACGGCGATGCTGGACTGGATGCTCTTGAGCGGAAAAAACGGCACAAAGGGCCTGCGGTTTCGAAGCATGTCAGCGAGACGCCTCCCCGGCCGGAAGGTCGCGGAAGTCCCGGGGAGACAGGCCGGCGTGCTTTTTGAACAGCAGGCTGAAATAGTTCGGATCGGCGTACCCGACCTGGCCGGCGATCTCGTAGAACTTGAGCGGCGTCGTGCGGAGCAGCGTCTTGGCCTTGTCCATCCGTACCCGGGTCAAATATTCGACGAACGTCTCTCCGGTATGCTGCTTGAACATTTGGCTGAAGTGGCTCGTGCTCATCAGCACATGCCTGCATATTTCCTGCAAGGTCAGCCTGTCGCTCGCATAGTTGGCCTCGATATAAGCCGTTGCCTTGCCGATCTGCTCTCGAATGAACCGGCTGCGGCTGCTCGCCGCGGCGTCCGTGAGCGCCGTCACGATTTCCTTGAGCCAGCGCTCGATCTCGTCGAGCGTCTTGAACTTGTAGACGTCGGTCAGCCAGAGCGGGAGCGCTTCAGAGTCGCTTCGGATTCCCAGCTCCTGCATGACGTCCATCAGCGTCAGGACAAGCTTCTGCATATGAAGAAAGCAGGCCTCGATCGGCAGCCGCGATCTTTTAAGCTCGCGTACGCTGTCTTCGATATGCGCGCAAGCTTCGGCGGCGGAACCCGTCCGCACGGCAGCGGCGAGACGGCGGCTTCCTTCGTCCGGGGAGCGCGCCGCGGCCGGCTCGCCCTCCAGGTCGGCGATGCCCAGCACGCGGTTTTTGCCCATTAGGAAACGGTAGTCCAGCGCAGACAGCGCCCCTCGGTACGATTGCGGCAGCTGCTCCGCCGAAGCGCACGGCCTGCCGATGCCGATCGTAAGCGTGAAGCCGAGGAAGCGGTTCACCAGATGCCTCACCTCCTCGGCGATCCCGAAGGCCTGCTCGCTGAGCGCGCTCTCGTCCTCGTGGCCGAACAGGATGGCGACCATGCGTTCCTCTCGCGTGCGGAACAGCAGGACGTCTTCGCGGTGCTGTACCGTTTCTTCGAAAATATTAAAAGCGGCGAAGCGGAGAAACTCTGCGTCGTGCGCGTCGCTGAAGTGGGTCTCCCGGTCGCCGAAGTCGTCGATGTCCGCAGCCATGGCGAGATACGGCGGAGAAACGGCGGGAATGCCGAAGTAGGCGAAGCGCTCCTCGATCTCCGGCCGGGAGAGGCCGATCGCGACGAGGCGCTCCAAAAAACGCTCCTTGAGCAGCGGAAGGCTCTGATGCAGCTGGCTGTGCAGGCGGGTGAGGTCCTCGCGGCGCTGCTTCTCCTGGTCCATTTCCGCACGAACCTTGTCCAGCAGCTCCCGGATTTCCGCCGCCGTGATGGGCTTCAGGAGGAAATCGGACACCTTCAGCCGGATCGCCTGCTGCGCGTATTCGAACTCGTCGTAGCCGGTCAGGATTATCACCTTAATATAAGGATAGTTGGCGGCGATCAGGCCGGTCAGCTCGAGTCCGTCCATGAAGGGCATGCTGATATCGGAGATGACGAGGTCCGGCTTCGCGTCTTCGATCGCGTCCCATGCTTCCCGGCCGTTGGCGTAGTCTCCGACGAGCGCGAAGCCGTGCTTCTGCCAGTCGATCGTATTTTTTAACCCGTCGCGGACGACGGACTCGTCGTCGACCAGAATGACTTTGTACATGGCGTGCTGGCCCCCTCTCTCTTCGAATCCTCGCTCTCATCATAAATCGAAGCGTCGTCGGGCGAAGGGGTAAAAATATACAATCAAGGGTAAAAAATCGACTTTTTGGCTGCGACCGCCGCGCTGTGGCGCAAAATGCCGCCGGCGTGTTATCATTTGGATAGTAGCGCGAGCGCGGCGAAGCACGCCCCCGGACGACGGTCCTCTGTCAGCCGGGGGTTCGCTTTGCGCATCGACAATCGTCAGGCAGGAGGGAGAGCGCCGTTGAAGACACTGGTCATCGCCGAGAAGCCGGACATGGGCCGCAATATCGCCGCCGTCATCGAGCCGAAGGCCCAGAACAGACGCTCCTACCTGGAGGGAGAGCAATATATCATCACCTGGGCGATCGGGCATTTGATCGGACTTGCGGAGCCGGATCTGTACGACGAAAAGTACAAGAAGTGGCGGCTCGGCGATCTGCCGATCATCCCCGAGCGGTTCAAGCTGCTGCCCAACCCGCGGACCAAGGACCAGCTCGAGACGATCCGCGAAGTGGCGAAGCGTTGCGACCGGCTGGTCAACGCGTGCGACGCCGGACGCGAGGGCCAGCATATCTTTTCGCTGATCCAGCGGCATCTCGGGCTGACGCAACCGGTCAAGCGGCTGTGGATCTCGGACCTGACGGCCGAGACGATCCGCAAGGGCTTCGCCGAACTCAAGGACGGGGCCGAATACGAGAATCTCACGCGCGCCGCCAGGGCTCGCAGCGAAGCGGACTGGCTCATCGGCATGAACGGCTCGCGCGCGTTCACGACGCGGCACAACGAGCTGCTGTCCGTCGGTCGGGTACAGACGCCGGTGCTGGCGCTTATTTACGATCGTCAGATCCAGATCGAATCGTTCGATTCGCTCAAATTTTTCGAGGTATCTGCGCAGTTCGCGCAGGGAGAGACCGAATATCGCGGATTGTGGCAGGGGGAGCGGATCTCGGACGGCGACAAGGCGAAGGCGATCGCGGACAAGGTGCGGGGCAAGGAGGGGCGAATCGCGAGCTACGAAGTAAAGGATACGAAGGAGTATCCCTGGCGGCTTTACGATCTGACCCTGCTGCAGCGCGAGGCGAACGGCAAGCTTGGCTTTTCCGCCAAGAAGACGCTGGACGTCGCGCAGTCTTTGTACGAGAAGCACAAGGTGATCACGTATCCGCGAACCAACTCCAACTACGTGAACAACGAGAATATTCCGGAGATGCACAAGGCGCTGGACGCGCTGCGAGGTACCGAGTTCGAGGCGATCGCGGCCGGCGGCAACAAGCGGCTCGTTCACACGGGCAACCGGGGCGTCTGCAATCCGTCCAAGGTCGAGGACCACCATGCGATCATGCCGACGGCGAAGAAGGCGGGCGCGCTGTCGCCGGACGAGCGCAAGCTGTACGATATGATCGTGCGGCGGTTCGTCTCGCACTTTTATCCGCCGGCGGAGTTCAAGGTGCACACGGTGCTGACCGAGGTGTCCGGCGAGACGTTTAAGACGACGGTCAAGCAGATGATCGCCAAAGGCTGGAAGGTCGTCTATGAGGACGCCGGCGGCGGGGCTGCTTCCGGCGGGGGCGCGAAGAAGGGGAAATCGGATTCGTCTTCTTCCGGCAAGGACGACGACGCGGAATCCGAGCGCGGCGAAGAGGTGGAGACGAGCGGGGACTTCTCGCTCCAGGCCGAATCGCCGGTGCGATGCGTCGAATCCGAGGCCAAGGAGAAGGAAACGCAGCCGCCGAAGCCGTACACCGAGGGGACGCTGCTCAAGGCGATGGAGAGCGCGGGCAAGCAGATCGAGGACGAGGAGCTGCGCGACGCGATGAAGGATTCGGGGCTCGGCACGCCTGCTACGCGCGCGGCGACGATCGAGCGGCTGAAGCAGGTCGGCTACGTCGACATGCAGGGCAAGCGCATCGTCATCACGCCGAAGGGGCGAGCGGCGATCCAGTTGATCCGGGGAGCGGGCGTCGAGCTGCTCGCCTCGCCGGAGATGACGGGGCAGTGGGAGCGGCGGCTCGCCGAGATCTCGCGCGGACAAGCCTCGGCCGACGTATTCATGGCCAACGTGCAGAAGTTCACGCGGCTCATCGTCGACAAGGTGCGGGTTCAGCCGCCGGCGACGAAGGAAGCGTTCGCGAAGCCGGAGCCGGCCGGAGGCCGCGGACGCGGGCGAGGCAGGAGCGGCGCTGCAGAAGGCGGCGAGAGCGCGGGCGGCAGCGCATCGCGCGGCCGGGCCAGCGGCGCGGGGAGCAAGCGCGCGGACGGCGGCGCTAGCGGGGCGGCGGCCGGCCGTTCGCCGCGGGCGAAAAGCGGCGCGGGAACGACCGCGGCGAGCGCCAAATCGCGCGCAGCCGCTTCCGGCCCGGCATCGACCGCTTTGGCGACGCCGCAGCGGACTCCCGAGCCGTCCGCTGCGGCATCTCCGCGGCCCGCCGTCATCGCCAAATGCCCTAGTCCGGGCTGCGACGGCTCCATCTTCATGGGCCGCAAAGGCTATGGCTGCAGCGCCTACAAGTCCGGCTGCGGCTTCGTCATCTGGCGGGACAGCTTCGGCCTGACGCTGGACGACCGGCTCGCCGCCGAGCTGATCCGTACCGGCCGCACGTCGTCCACGCTGCACGTTCGGGACGAATCCGGAGCGACACGCGAAGCGCGAATCGTGCTGGCCGATCCCGCCACCGGCAGGCTTGCGCTCGAAGATTGAGGCGAATGTGCACAGTGCAGCCGGCCAAAAGATATTTGCCTGCTTGTAATACGGGTGCTGTAAGGCAAAAAGTTACTCTACAGTCTCGCATTATGATCTAAAGGGTGTTGTAAAGGTAAAAAGTTACTCTAAAGTCTTGCGAACTGGTCAAAACGTTGCTGTAAAGGCAAAAAGTTACTCTACAGTCTAGCGGAATGGTCTAAATGGTGCTGCAAGGGCAAAAAGTTACTTTACAGCCTCGCTAACCGGTTGCGATGTTATTTGCCCAAGCTGCCCCAAAAAACGGCCCGGTCTGCAACCGCTTTGCCAGCTATTCAATGGAGGTAAGAGCATGTTACTCAAAAAATATGTCGGCATCGGCGCCATCGTCGCCGGTCTGGCCGTAGCCTTCGGCGCGTTCGGCGCCCATGCGCTCAAAGAGACGTTATCGGAGCATTATTTAGAAGTGTTCGAGACCGGCGTGCGCTATCAGATGTATCACGGGCTCGGCATTTTGCTTGTGGCGCTGCTGGCCGAGCGATTTCCGTCGGCGACGAAGCTGATGCAGTGGTCCGCGCGGCTGCTGCTCATCGGTACCGTACTGTTTTCCGGCAGCCTGTACATTTTGTCGCTCAGCGGCATCGACTGGCTTGGCGCGATTACGCCGCTCGGCGGGGTCGGTTTTCTGGCCGGCTGGGCTTGTCTTGCGATCGCGGCTCTCAGAGGCGGACGAAGCGCGGCCTGAATCGCCGCGAATTCGCCTCTTTTCTGACGAAGCGCAACTTTCTTCTATGGAATAATGCTGTACGATTGGTAAGTTTGCACTATAATGATAGCTAGAGCTAGCTGCAAGCGGACGATCTTCCATAGGGAAAGAGGGGGCGCATCATGGATCATTGGAGGGCAGCCGCGCTCGCGGCGGCCGTCATTGGGGCAGTGCTGCTCGGTACCGCCGCCGTCTTGCTTGGGCTCCTTCGTCGCGAACGACAGCGCTCGCGAGCGATCGCAAGCGTCGTCGATTCCGAGTGGATCAACCTGTTGAAGGACAGTCCGATCTCGCTCACGATCATTAACAGCAAGGGCGTCGTCGAAAATATCAGCAGACAGCTCCTTCCTATGCTGGGCACCTCCTCCGACCGCGTATTCGGTCTCCATTTTCGAGATATCATCCATGCCGATTCGGCCGGTCAAGCTGCCTCCATCTTCGCCCGCACGCTGCGCGGGGAGAAATGCGTCGAAGACATCAAGCTGCTTCGTGCGGACGGAGTGGCGATCGAGGCGCATGTCGAGACGAGTCCGTACATGCGCGAAGGCGAGATCGCGGGCATCGTCGTGTTCACCCAGGACCAAAGCGATCAAAAGCGTTCGATGGAACGAATCCGCTACATGGCCTATTACGACGACATGACCGGATTGCCGAATCGCCGTTTCTTCATGAACAGATTGACCGAGCGGATGCACGCGGCCGCCCAGTCGGGCAACAGCGTCGCTGTCTGGTATATGGACATCGACCGGTTCAAGCTGGTCAATGCCTCCTACGGACGGGATTACGGCGATATGCTGCTGCTTCAGGTCGCGGAGAGACTGACGCGCTGGTTCCCCGATTCGTCCAATATCGCCCGGGTCGAGGGAGACGAGTTCGTCGGCATGTTCGCGGACTTCGAGCAGGACGACCAGGCGATCCGTCAGATCGAAGGGCTGATGAAGCAATTCGAAGCGCCGTTCGAGCTCGGCGGCGTCATGATACATGTGACTGTGAGCGTGGGGTTGGCAACCTGCAGCGGCGATTGTCCCGACGCGAACGGGCTTCTCAAGCGAGCCGACACGGCTCTGCATCGATTGAAGGAAAACGGCCGCAACGGATGCCTGCTCTACGAGCCGGCTTTCGAGCATACGGCCATTAACAAGCTGACGCTCCAGCACGAGCTGATGGAGGCGATGAGCCGCCGTCAATTCCTGCTGTATTATCAGCCGCAATACGATCTGCGAAGCGGGCGCCTCGTCGGCTTCGAAGCGTTGATTCGCTGGCGGCATCCCGAACGTGGGATGATTGCGCCGTCTCACTTCATACCGGCGGCCGAGGAGAGCGGGATCATCATGGCGCTTGGAGACTGGGTGCTCCAGGAGGCATGCAGACAGAACCGCATTTGGCAACGCGCGGGCCTTCCTTCGTATCCGATATCCGTCAATCTGTCGATCCGGCAGTTCGCGCAGCCGAATCTGGTCGAACGAATCGCCGAGATTTTGGAAGAGACCGGGCTGGCGGCTCCCTATCTGAAGCTCGAGATTACCGAGAGCATCGCCATGGACGTCGAGCGGGCGACCGCGATTCTCGAGTCGCTCAGCGACCTCGGCGTCGGCATCAGCGTGGACGACTTCGGCACGGGCTACAACTCGTTCAGCTATCTCAAAAGGCTGCCGATCGACTGCCTCAAGATCGTCCGCACGTTCGTGCGCGACATCCACCAGGACCCGAATGACCGAGCGATCGTCGCGGCGATCATCGCGATGGCGCATAATCTGCAGATCGGCGTCATCGCCGAAGGCGTGGTGACCGAGGAGCAGGTGTTGTTCCTGCAGCAGCATGCCTGCGACGAGATGCAAGGGTACTATGGAAGTCCTCCGCTTCCCGCAGAGGAAGCCGGCGCCATGCTCAATCGCGATCACGGCTTATCGATATCCGATCCGGAAAACAACAACGCCGCGGCCCATTAAGGGTCGCGGCGTTGTTCATTGCGCCAAAAACATTTATTCGGCAAAATCGTCGATCTCGTTCAAACGAAACGAGTAGACGCTTTTCTCATCGACATGGTAGACCGTCAACAGCTCGTTGTCGGGATCGAAGTTCACGACCCGGCAGGGGACGCTCAGCTTGGCGCCCTTGGCCCGGTTTACCGTAATGCGTATCAAGCGGGAGGTCTTAATATAGTCTCGAATCCGCGAATCGAGCGAATCGGTGAGCACCTGATGCTTGGACTTCGCCGTCTTTAATTCTCGTTGAATCGTCTCGCCGAGCACGATGCCGGACTGAATGCGAAAGTCGGCGAAGCCGCCCACGTTCAAAGATCTCAGCAGCGTCTCCAATGCTTCGCCGTTCGTTCCCGCCTTCACCAGGATATCTACCGAAAACAGATAGGAACGTTCTGAGTTGTCGTCTGAAACTTTAGTCATGATTTTCCTCCTATCTATCTGGCGGTTTATATCGTAAGGATCAGGTTTGCCAGGAATAATATATCATAAATGCCTGGCTCGACATAGTATTATTTTGGGTACCGGCCTATAGTTCGATAGGTCTTCGGGAGCATATGCTGAAATCAGAAAAGCCGCGTACTGCATCGTATCCGTTGGAGGTGAACGAACTTGATCAAACTCGTTCCGATCGTCATCGACGGCTATACCGCCCTCGGCGTCGAGGTGCTGCTTCCAAAAACGACGCTGCTCGCCGTAACCGCCGGAAACGGTTACATTATGTGCGGCGCGCTTGACGTGGCCCTGCTGAACGACAAGCTGAAGGATAGAGGCATCCTCGCCGGCCGCGCCGTCGGCGTGAAGACGCTCGAAGAATTGCTGGACGCACCGCTGGAATCCGTCACCCATGAAGCGGAGCGTGCCGGCATCGTGCCCGGCATGCAGGGCCGGGCGGCGATCGCCCGCATGGCTTCGTTGTCCGCCGGATCGAACGGCTAGAAGGATCGAAGGCAAATGCGGTTACTCGGGGAGTAACCGCATTTGGCCGTCCGTCATTGCTTTTATTGTTCGAAAAGCTTGCGAAGGCCGACGTCGTAAGGCGCGGTGACGATGCCCTTTTCGGTGATAATCGCCGTCACGAGCTCGCTCGGCGTAATGTCGAAGGCGGGATTATACACCTTGACGCCTTCGGGCGCCGTCCGCTTGCCGAAGCCGACCGTCACTTCGTCCGCGTGCCGCTCCTCGATCGGGATGCTCTCGCCTGTCGGCGTCGACAGGTCGATCGTGGACATCGGACATGCGACGTAGAACGGAATGTTGTGCGCCTTGGCGAGCACAGCTACGCCGTACGTGCCGATCTTGTTGGCGACGTCGCCGTTCGCCGCCACCCGGTCGGTGCCGACGATGACCGCCTGCACCCAGCCTTTGGACATGACGTGCGCAGCCATGTTGTCGGTGATCAAGGTAACGTCCACGCCAGCCTGCTGCAGCTCGAACGCCGTGAGGCGGGCGCCTTGCAATACCGGACGCGTTTCGTCCGCGTATACCTTAAGTGCGATGCCCTGCTCCAGCGCCAGATAGAAGGGAGCCAGCGCCGTTCCGTACTTGGACGTCGCCAGCCCGCCCGCGTTACAGTGCGTGAGCACGCCCATGCCGTCCTTGAACAACGTAAGCGCATGCTCGCCGATCTGACGGTTCGTCTCGATGTCCTCCGCTTGAATCTGCTTCGCCTCGGCGAGCAGCGCCTCTACCGCTTCGCGTGTCGAACCGACGGACGAAGCGAGCGCCTTCGCGCGCTCCTTCATGCGGTCAAGCGCCCAGAACAGGTTGACGGCCGTCGGCCTGGACGTCGCGAGATGCGCCGCGTGGCGGAGTGCCTCGTCGGCCAGCGCCACCGGAGGTCCCGGGAAGCGCTGCACGCCAAGCACGACGCCGAATGCCGCGGCGATGCCGATCGCCGGCGCGCCTCGCACCGCCAGATTGCGAATGGCATCCCAAACCTCCTGAACGGTCGTCAGGTTTAAATAGACCGTTTGCTCGGGCAGCAGCCGCTGATCGAGCAATTCCAGCGTCCCTTCCTTCCAACGGATCGGCTCCAGCACGCCTTGAATCGGGGCAGCTCCATGCTGATTGTCGCTCATCGATCGATCTCCTTACGCTTTAGGTTAGTCTTGTCTGTCTAGCTTCGGCTTCCGGCAGCCGTCTCCGCGATCCGGACGACGTCCTCGATAGAGGACGTGCTGCGATTGGACACGATCAGGTTCCGCGCAATGTTAAGCGCCAGCCGCTGCGCCCGTTCCCGCGCCTCGCGGTCGGGGATGGTCGCGATATCGGCGACCTGCGCCAGGCCGTACACTCGCCTCAGCGCCTTGGCGCCTGCGAAGCCGATCGTGTCCTGCAGCAGACGCTTCATATAATCGTCCTGATAGCCGGCGACACCAAAGCGCTTGTCGACGCCATGCGCGTCCCAAAGCGCGCGGAATTTGCGCTCGAACCGGGTCCACAGCTCCGTCACCGTCGAGAGCAAATAAGCTCTGCGGTCGCGGCGGCTAGCCTCGTCCGGGCTCCAGTGCTCCTGCCCCGCGTAGTTCAGCAGCAGGTTGGCGACGATCGCGCCGATATCGAAGCCCATCGGACCGTAGTAGGCGAATTCGGGGTCGATGACCTTCGTCGAAGTCGGCGTTACAAAAATGCTGCCCGTGTGCAGATCCCCGTGAAGCAGCGCCTGGGCTTGCGTCAGAAACTTCTCGCGCAGCTTGGCGGCTTCGAGCAGCAGCTCTTGGTCGCGCCACACGGCCTCTGCCGCGTCGCGCAGATGAGGCTCGATATTGTTGGATTCCGCATCGAAATAAGGGAAATTAAGGACGAAGTCTTCCGTAATTTTGCACAGGTCGGGATTAATGAAGCGTCCGAGCTGCACCTTCTTGTCCTGCTGGTTCATGCCCAGATCCGAGGTGAAAAACAGCGTGCGCGACAGGAACTCCGCGAGATGCTCGGCAAAATCGGGATAAACGCCGCCTTCGATCAGACCTTTGCGCATAATAACGTGATCGCTCAGGTCCTCCATGATCGTGAGGGCCATGTCGGCGTCGGAACGATATACGACCGGTACGAGACCCGGCGCGAGCTCGCCCTGTTTGATGAGCGCTTCGCCTTCGATGCGCGCGCGGTCGAGGCTGAGCGGCCAGGAGTCGCCGATAATTTTAACGTAAGGGAGCGCCTGCTTGACGATCAGGCTGCGGCCGGTCGCCGGCTGCGTAATATGGAACACGAGATTCAAATTGCCGTCCCCGATTTCGCGGGAGACGAGCTCCTCGCCCGTCGGGAATACTTCGGCGAAGGAACGGGCGATCTCGACGGCTTCCGCTTCGCTAAGCGGGTGATACTTGCTCATGAACAGGGCACCTCCGAATAATGTACGCGGCTTGTCCGGCATGGCGCGGACGATCTACAAGACAGTATAGAACAATTCGCTCTGCATGGCGAATGCGAACGGTCTCGATCCGGTTACTATTATAATGGAAAAACGAGTCGGCGGAATAGCGGATCGGAGAACGGTTTGAAGTCCGCCGACCTGGCATGTTAAGGTAAATCCGAAAGAAGATACCGGGAGGGATATGGATGAACGGTTCAAATCTCATCGTGCGTCTCGAAATGGATACGGACAGGGCCGTCTTCGGCGCCATCGCGACCGCGATCGGCGCGGCCGGAGGCGATATCGTCGCCATCGACGTCATTCGGCCGGGGCAGAAAAGCATTCGCGATCTGACGATCCGCAGCGATGCGGGACAAGAGGCGATCGCTTCGGCGATCCGCGCCGTGGACGGCGTCCGAATTGTTAACATCTCGGACCAGACGCTGCTGATCCATCTCGGCGGCAAGCTCGAGGTGTCGCCCCGCATTAAGATCCGTACACGCGACGATCTCTCCCGCGTCTATACGCCGGGCGTGGCGAAGGTATGCATGGCGATCCACGAGGATCCATCGTCCGCCTTCTCGCTTACGATCAAGCGCAATACGGTCGCCGTCGTCAGCGACGGCAGCGCCGTGCTCGGCCTCGGCAACATCGGGCCCGCCGCGGCGATGCCCGTCATGGAGGGCAAGGCGATGCTGTTCAAGGAGCTCGCCGGCGTCGACGCCTTCCCGATCTGCCTCGACACGCAGGATTCGGACGCCATCGTCGAGATCGTGCGCAGTCTCGCACCGGGGTTCGGGGGCATCAATCTCGAGGACATCTCGTCCCCCCGCTGCTGCGAGATCGAGCGCCGGCTCCAGGAGCTGCTCGATATCCCGGTATTTCACGACGACCAGCACGGCACCGCGGTCGTGCTGATCGCCTCCCTCATGAACGCGGCGAAGTGCGTCGGCAAGCGGATGGATTCGCTCCGCGTCGTCGTCTGCGGGATCGGGGCGGCGGGCATGTCGATCGTCCGCATGCTCCATTCGGCCGGCGTACCGTCGGTCGTGGCCGTCGACCGCGAAGGCATCCTGTCCGCCGACCGGGAATACGCCAACCCGGCCTGGCAGTGGTGCGCGCAGCATACGAATCCCGAAGGCCGCACGGGCGGCTTGACCGAAGCGATCGCTGGCGCGGACGTCTTTATCGGCGTCTCCGGCCCCGGCGTGCTCAGCGTCGAGCAGGTCAAGTCGATGGCCCCCGACCCGATTGTGTTCGCCATGGCCAATCCCGAGCCCGAGATTCGTCCGGATCTGATTCAGGGCATCGCCGCCGTCATCGGCACCGGGCGCAGCGTCTACCCGATCCAGATCACCGTCGTGCTCTGCTTCCCCGGCATCTTCCGCGGCGCGCTCGACTGCCGTGCGTCGAGCATCACCGAAGGCATGAAGCTGGCCGCTGCCAAGGCGATCGCCGCCGTCGTCACGGACGAGCAGCTCAGCAGCGAATATATCGTGCCGAGCGTGTTCAACGCCGCCGTCGTCGAGAACGTGAGAAAGGCCGTCATCGAGGCCGCGTACGCGGACAAAGTCGCCCGCAGGCAGGACAAGCGCAGCCACGGCGACGACGATAAGGCCGCTGCCTCGGAAACGGGAGCTTGAAGCCGTTCACCCCGCTTCCACGATTTGCGGACCGCGAATTCGCGGGCGCCGGATCGCTCCTGAGCGACAATCCCTTTGCTTGCTCGGCTTGGCTTCCCCGCCCCCCATGTTATAATAGGGACAGCAGAATTCGACAGGAGGATGGACGCCGATGGACAATCCGATAGCGCTTCGGGAATGGGCGGTGGCGGTCAAGGCGCTGGAGGCGGGCCGACAGATCATCGTGCTGCGCAAGGGCGGCATCGCGGAGGAGACCAAGGAATTTCGGCTGGAAAGTCCTTCGTTTTTTTTATTCCCTTCTTACGAGCATCAGCGCGGGCACCTGGTCAAGCCGGGGACGAGCCCGAGCGTGGCGGACACGGTAGCGGCGTTCGAGGCGGATCCGAATACGGTCGTCGTTTCTTCCTACGCGGAGGTCGTCGACGACATCGAGGTGACGGACGGCGAGACGCTGCGCAAGCTGGAGCCTTTCCATTTATGGACGGAGAACTACGCGGAGGAACGGCTCAAGTGGAAAAGAACGAAGCCGCTGCATGTGCTGCTGCTCCGCGTTTATGTGCTGGATCGGCCGGTCGCGATACCGAACGACGAGCGCTACGGCGGCTGCAAGTCCTGGATTAACTTGGCGGAGCCCATGTCCGCCCTTGATGCGCGTCCCGCACTTGAGGACGAAGCGTTCGCCCAAGAGGTCCAGGCAATTCGCGAGGCGCTTGCTGGGGGCCGCTAGACGGCCGATCGGCGTCGCGGCTGGGGTGGCCGGTTTGCAATTTTCATGACATTTTCATAAAATGGTGGTTGAGAATCACTGAGAATCACTTTAGAATAGTTATAAATAAGAAATGGATCTTAAGTGGCGACCGCAGGTTGCTTAAAAAGGGGTCAACCCCACTTGGCGTCCGTAAAACCTGGAGGGAAAACAATGTCCAATCTGTTCGAAATCAAGGGCTTGAAGTCGGAAATCGAAGGCAAAGAAATTCTAAAGGGCTTCGATCTGACGATCAAGGCCGGCGAAGTGCACGCGATCATGGGCCCGAACGGCACCGGCAAGAGCACCCTCGCCTCCTCGATCATGGGCCATCCTAAATATGAAGTAACCGACGGACAAGTGCTGCTGAACGGCGAAGACGTGCTGGAGATGGGCGTCGACGAGCGCGCGCTTGCCGGTCTGTTCCTGGCAATGCAGTATCCGAGCGAGATTACTGGCGTGACCAACGCCGACTTCCTGCGCAGCGCGATCAACGCGCGCCGCGGCGAGGGCAACGAGATCTCCCTGATCAAGTTCGTCCGCCAAATGGAAGCGAAGATGAAGGAGCTCGAGATGAATCCCGAGTTCATGCACCGTTACCTGAACGAAGGCTTCTCCGGCGGCGAGAAGAAGCGCAACGAGATTTTGCAGATGATGCTGCTCGAGCCGAAGCTCGTCATTCTTGACGAGATCGACTCCGGTCTTGACATCGACGCGCTGAAGATCGTGGCCGCGGGCGTCAACGCGATGCGTTCCGAAGAGCGCAGCTTCCTGATCATCACGCACTATCAGCGCCTGCTGAATTATATTACGCCTGATCATGTTCACGTCATGATGCAGGGCCGTATCGTCAAGTCCGGCGGTCCGGAGCTGGCCGAGCGTCTCGAAGCCGAAGGCTACGAATGGGTCAAAGAAGAACTGGGCATCGTCGACGAGACGGTCGGCCAAGCCTAAGAGGATAAGGGAGGTCATACAACCATGAGTACGCCTACCGCCTCTTTTGGCCGCGATGCAGCATCGAGCATCGCCCGCAGCAAAAACGAACCCGCCTGGCTCGTCGCCTGGCGCGAAAACGCCGGCGAACTGGCAGCCAAGCTTGAGCTGCCCAAGCCGGAGAAGACCCCGATCCAGCGCTGGCCGCTTGACCTGTACGGCACCGATCGTCCGGGCGCCAAGGTCGAATCCGCCTCGCAGCTTCCCGAAGCGCTCACGAAGTTGCTGCCCGCCGAAGCCGGCGGCGCGCTGATCGTGCAGCACAATTCTTCCGTCGTCTATACGCATCTGTCCGACGAGCTGAAGGCGAAGGGCGTCGTGCTGGCGAGCCTCGAGGAGGCCGCGCGCAGCCACGAGGACCTCGTCCGCAAGCACCTGATGACCGCCTATACGCCGGATGAGCACAAGCTCGCCGCGCTGCACGCGGCGCTGTGGAACGGCGGCGTCTTCCTGTACGTGCCGCGCGGCGTCGAGCTCGAAGAGCCCGTACAGGCGCTGCTGTTCGCGGACGATGCCGAAGCGACGTTCGTGCCGCACGTGCTGATCGTCGCCGAGGCGAACAGCCGCGTGACGGTCGTCGAGAATGCCGCTACGGCGGTCGGGGAAGCCGCGATCGTGCTGAATGGCGCCGTCGAAGTGTTCGCCAAGGCCGGCAGCCACGTCCGCTACGCGGCCGTGCACAGCCTTGAGAAGGGCGCAGTCGACGTCTCGTACCGCCGCGCCGTCCTCGAGCAGGACGCGCGTATCGAATGGATCGTCGGCGAGCTGCAGGACGGCCACATCCTGTCCGACACCAAGTCGATCCTGAAGGGCAACGGCTCCGTGTCCGACGCCAAGATCATCACGGTGGGTTCGGGCAAGCAGCGCATGAGCCTGACGACGGGCGCCGTGCACTTCGGCCTCTCCACGGAGAGCGACATGATCACGCGCGCCGTGATGAAGGAAGAAGGCACCGCCGTCATCAACGGCGTGACCAAGATCGAGAAGGGCGCGACCCGCGCCAACGGCCAGCAGACCGAGAAGGTGCTCATGCTGAGCCCGAAGGCGCGCGGCGACGCGAACCCGATCCTGCTCATTGACGAGGACGACGTCAAAGCCGGCCACGCCGCCAGCGTTGGCCAGGTCAATGCGGAACAGGTGCACTATCTGATGTCGCGGGGCATCTCGAAGACGGAAGCGGAGCGCCTGATCATTTACGGTTTCCTTGATCCGGTCGTATCCGAGATTCCGCTCGAGAGCGTCCGCGAGCAGCTGCAACGCATTTTAGAGAGGAAGTTGGGTTAAATGGACGCTCGCGCACTAAGAAGCGAATTCCCGATACTGGATCAGGAGATTAACGGTCATCCGCTCGTCTATCTGGACAACGCCGCGACCTCGCAGAAGCCGCGCAGCGTCATCGACGCCGTGAAGCGTTACTACGAGTTCGACAATGCCAACGTCCACCGCGGCGTGCATACGCTCGGCTCGCGTGCGACGGACGCCTACGAAGGCGCCCGCGAGAAGGTGGCCCGCTTCCTGAACGCCGCTTCAGCGCGCGAGATCATATTCAACCGCGGCACGACGACCGGCCTCAATATGGTGGCCGGCGGGTACGCCCGCCAGCAGCTGCGCGAAGGCGACGAGATCGTCATCACGCAGTCCGAGCACCACAGCAACCTGATTCCCTGGCAGCAAGCCGCCAAGGCGACGGGCGCGACGCTGAAGTTCATCCCGCTCCAGGAGGACGGCAGCCTGAAGCTGTCGGACGTCGAGGCGACGGTCACCGAGCGCACCAGGATCGTGTCGATCGCCTACGTCTCCAACGTTATGGGCACCGTCCACCCGGTCAAGGAGATCGCCGCCATCGCCCACAAGCACGGCGCGATCATGGTCGTGGACGGCGCGCAGAGCTCGCCGCATATGAAGGTCGACGTACGCGACCTCGACTTAGATTTCTATGCATTTTCCGGACACAAAATGTGCGGCCCGACCGGCATCGGCGCCTTGTACGGCAAGACGGCGCTGCTAGAGAAGATGGAGCCGATCGAATTCGGCGGCGAGATGATCGACTTCGTCGAGCTGTACGATTCGAGCTGGAAAGAGATCCCGTGGAAGTTCGAGGGCGGCACGCCGATCATCGCCGGAGCCGTCGGCCTTGGCGCCGCAATCGACTTCCTCGAGTCCGTCGGGCTGGACGAGATCGATCGTCATGGCCGTGAGCTGTCCCGGTACGCGTACGGCCGTCTGTCGGAGATCGAGGACATCTCGATCTACGGTCCGAAGGGCAATCGCTCGGGACTCGTCACGTTTAACCTCGGCGATGTGCACCCGCACGATGTCGCCACCGTGCTCGACACCGAGGGCATCGCCATCCGCGCCGGCCACCACTGCTGCCAGCCGCTCATGCGCTGGCTGAAGGTGAGCGCGACGGCGCGAGCGAGCTTTTATCTTTACAATACCGAAGAAGACGTCGACCGGCTGGTGGACGCGCTGGTCAAGACAAAGGAGTTTTTCCAGTTATGAGCCAGTTGGACGATTTATACCGCCGTGTCATTATGGATCACTACAAAAACCCGCGCAACCGCGGAACGATGGACGACGAATCCGTCACCGTCAACCTGAACAACCCGACCTGCGGCGACCGCATCTCGCTGCAGCTGCAGATCGAAGACGGCGTCGTCAAGAACGCGCGCTTTACCGGCGAAGGCTGCTCGATCAGCATGTCGTCGGCGTCGATGATGACGGACGCGGTCAAGGGCAAGTCGACCGAAGAAGCGCTCGCGCTCGCCGGCAAGTTCTCTTCCCTGATGAAGGGAGAGCAGGTGGAGTTTGACGAGTACGAGGACATCGACGCGCTGTCGGGCGTCGGCAAGTTCCCGGCGCGCATCAAGTGCGCGACGCTTGCCTGGAACGCGCTGCGCAAGGGCGTCGAGCACGAGGGGCACGGCAAGGTCGAAGAAAACGTCGAGCAGTGAGCTTGCATTGCGCCTACTATACAGCACGAACACTATGAAGGAGGGACAATCGTCATGGCGAAGCAAATGCCCGAAATGGAAGAGTACCAGTACGGTTTCCGCGATGAGCACAAGGCCGTATTCCAATCCGGCAAAGGCCTGACCCCGGAGATCGTCCGCACGATCTCGGAGATGAAAGGCGAGCCGGAATGGATGCTGAACTTCCGTCTCAAATCGCTGGAGCAGTTCAACAAGATGGCGGTTCCGCGTTGGGGCGGCGACATGGACGAACTGGACTTCAACGACATCCAGTACTACGTCAAGCCGTCGGAGAAGCAAGGCAAGACATGGGAAGAAGTGCCGGAAGAGATCAAGGCGACGTTCGACAAGCTGGGCATTCCCGAAGCTGAGCAGAAGTTCCTGGCCGGCGTCTCGGCCCAGTACGAGTCCGAGGTCGTATATCACTCCATGCAGGCCGATCTTGAAGCCCAAGGCGTCATTTTCACCGACACCGACACGGCGCTGCGCGAGCATCCGGAGATTTTCAAGGAGTACTTCTCGACCGTCGTTCCGGCAGCGGACAACAAGTTCGCCGCGCTGAACAGCGCCGTATGGTCCGGCGGCAGCTTCATCTACGTGCCGAAGGGCGTCAAGTGCGAGATCCCGCTGCAAGCCTACTTCCGCATCAACTCGGAAAACATGGGCCAGTTCGAGCGCACGCTCATCATCGCGGACGAAGGCAGCTTCGTTCACTATGTCGAAGGCTGCACGGCGCCCGTGTACAGCACGAACTCGCTGCATAGCGCCGTCGTCGAGATCATCGTCAAGAAGGACGCGCGCGTCCGCTACACGACGATCCAGAACTGGGCGCCTAACATTTACAACCTCGTCACCAAACGCGCCGTCGCCGAAGAAAACGCGACGATGGAGTGGGTCGACGGCAACATCGGCTCCAAGCTGACGATGAAGTACCCGGCTGTCATCCTGAAGGGCCGCGGCGCGAAGGGCATGGTGCTCTCGATCGCCGTCGCCGGCAAGGGCCAGCACCAGGACGCAGGCGCGAAGATGATTCACCTGGCGCCGGACACGACGTCCACAATCGTCTCCAAGTCGATCTCCAAGCACGGCGGCAAGGTCACGTACCGCGGACTCGCCTCGTTCGGCCGCAACGCCGAAGGCGCCAAGGCGAACATCAAGTGCGATACGCTCATTCTCGACAACCAGTCGACGAGCGATACGATCCCGTACAATGAGATCTTCAACGACAACGTCACGCTCGAGCACGAGGCGACCGTCTCCAAGGTGTCCGAAGACCAGCTCTTCTACCTGATGAGCCGCGGCCTGTCCGAAGCCGAAGCGACCCAGATGATCGTCATGGGCTTCATCGAGCCGTTCACCAAGGAGCTGCCGATGGAGTACGCGGTCGAGATGAATCGACTCATCAAGTTCGAAATGGAAGGCAGCATCGGCTAACCGATAGCTCCATTCCGGGCTCGGCCCGAAGTCATAGCCTTAATGTTTCATCGAAGAATCCGTAGAGTTCTCTACGGATTCTTTTTTACATCCAAAGAATGTTTAAAATCATCGAGAAATTGTGGCTTTATTTGCTAACCTTACGGCGACGCTCGGAGGAAGGATAAGCAGGAAGGACGTGTGGAAGGTAAGCGGGACAATAGTCGGGAATGTAGCAGGAGGGTAAGCGTGTTGGTGCAACAGAGAACAGAACTGCGGGCAGCAGTTAAATGACGGTTAAGCGGGTGACCGGACCCAAGAGACGTTATTTCTTAAAAACCGGTCATAAATGGATAGTATCGGACTGGATGGACGCTATTGAACCGCATCAAGGCTTGAGAAGGCGGGCAATTCAGCAATAACGGCCGCTGTGTCCGAAAGCGGGTCGCGAATCGCCATGGGAACAAGATTAAGGGCTCCCCGGTGCGTCCGGGATGTGACCGTGCGTATGGGGGAGATAACGGTTGAAAAGCAGTTAATCGGCGCGCTGATCCTGGCCTCGGAGTGAATAAGTGTTCAAACGCAATTATTTTGTTCAGAACCGAGTCGAAACGTTCAAATGTGAGAAATTAGTTGCGCTTCAACACTTATTTGTCCAAGAAAGTCGCCATCAAGGGAAATAACTGCGTTTCGACCGTTATTTGATAAGCGCCGTCGACCTATCCTCTGACGGTCTTTCTTCTGACGGCAGCTGAATCGCGGGCCGGCAGCCAGTATCGACTGGCGTTATAGCCCGGATTGGAAAAGTGCCGCGAAGGAGGAAACCGCGCCGGAATATCATGCAGGGAGCGGAGGAGGTGATACGTTGGACAGGCAAACATTCTTTGGCCTGCTTGGACCGCAAGCGCAGCGGGCGCGGCAAGAAGGCTCGCCGCTTTTTCCAAGCGTCAGGCTTGCGCAGAACTTGCTGGAGACCGGCGGCAAGATCGACGAGCACTACAATCTGGGCGGCATCAAAGCGGGTGGCGGGAGCCCTAACCAGTGGTGGCGCGGGGAGACGTATACGACGCCGACGTGGGAGTTCGTGAACGGCAAAAGGGTCCAGGCAATGGGGACATGGCGGTCCTATGACAGCATGTACGCCTTCTACAAGGATCAGGACCAATTGCTCGGGAGCGCCCGCTATGCCCGCGTCCGGGCCGCCAAGACGCCTTCGGAGCAAGCGGAGGCGCTTCAAATGAGCGGCTACGCGACCGACCCGGCATATGGCAACAAGATTACTCAACTGATCAAAACGTATAATCTCACGAAATACGACGACATCGAAGGGGAGGGCGAACCGATGACAAAGGAGGAGCGGGAACAATTCGAACAACTTCGCCAACAGGTTCAAGTGCAGAATGCGCAAATGAAAGCGCTCGACGCCCGACTGGCCGCAACGGAGAGCCTGCAGGCGATCCCTGAGCCGCCTGTATGGGCCGCAGCTGCCGTGAAGGCCGCCGTAGAAGCGAAGCTGATCGACACGCCGCTCGGCGGCAGCTACGACTTTTATCGGCTCCTCACCGTGCTGCATCGAAAAAAGATCATTTGACTCGTTCGTCTCGCGGCTCCGGCGTTCAGGCCCCAGCGGCACATGTCCATCGGCATAATTCCGCCCGCCTTCAACCATCCTAACGACAGGAATCCTAGACGGGACCTTCGGAGGGATGGTAAAAGCATGCGCAATCGTATGTTCGTAAAGGCGGCTTGCGCCGGAATAGTCGCGTACGCGTTGCTGGCAAGCGCCGGATGCACGGACAACCCGGGCGATACGGCCAACCTGAGCCAGAGATACGCGCCGGTCCGAGTGAAGTCGGCGGAGCAAACAAAGGCCGGGGAACAGGGAGAGAGCAGCGTCATCAAGCTGCACAACATTCATCGGACCGGATACGTATCGCTGTCCGACGTGGCAAAGGCGGCGGGGTATAACGGCAAGTGGCTGGCCGACGGCAGCTACGGACTGGGCGATCACGACCCCAGGTGGACGTTCCGGACGGGCGACAGCATGGTGCAATCAGGCGGAAAGCAAACCAAGCTGCCGGCGCCGGCGGTTAAGGAAGAAGGAGGCTTGTACATTCCCGCAGCAGGGTTGCCTGCCTTGTTCGGGAACGAACTCGCGATGCGGGCGAACGGGGACAGCATCTCCCTGCTCCCCAGAGCCTTCGGCCACGATGCGGGGCACGGAGGGATGCCCTTCGCCGACGCGACGCCAGGCGGTACTGGCGGCGGGAAGCTTAGGATCGCATCCGCTTCAAGCGACGCCGCCGACATTATTGCCCACGGACAGAAGTTTTTAGGCGTCAAATACGACTTCGGGACGGGCGATTACCGGCAAACGGGGAAGTTCGATTGCTCCTCGTTCGTTCAATACCTGTTCGCCGATAAAGGCATTCAGCTGCCGCGCGTCGCCAGGGATCAAGCCGAGCGCGGCACGACGGTCTCCCGAAGCGAGCTGCAGCAAGGCGACTTGATGTTTTTTTACGTGCCAGGCCGCTTCAAGACAGACAAGACGGTGGGCCATGTCGGCATCTATATGGGTGGGGGCAAGATGCTCCATTCGAGTCCGGCGCCCGAAGACGGCGTGCAAATCACGGATATCGACAAAGCGTACTGGCAGGATACGTTTCTGTTCGCCAAACGGCTGCTCTAGGCAGCCAGCGGGCTGACGCATGAAAAAGCCCCGGCCGATTTGGGCCGGGACTATCCGTATTTATGTCGAAATTCGGTCGATCTCGAGATCGTGCTCCACGGACAGGTCGATGAACGTATCGTCTACGTGGACGAGGGGACGGAACGGATCGGTCGGATGCGTCATGATGATCGTTCCCCATCGTCCGTCGGACAGCTGTGCCCGTTTGCCGATGAAGTTCGGGATCATCCGGTTGATGAACGTCAGTGTCATCTCCGCATCGAGCTCGTTGAAGCTGAGCCGGTACAGCTCCTTCAGCACGCAGAGCAAATCCCGCTTTTCCTGGTAGACCCGGTCCGAGCTCATGGCGCTGTAAATATCCGCTATCGCGATGACTCTGGACATCGGCATGATCGCTTCGTCCTTCAGCCGCTCGGGATATCCGGTGCCGTCGCGCCTCTCGTGATGCTGGAGCGCGGCCAAGGCGATGGCGTCGTCCGAATACGAGTCGGTCAAGATCCGATAGCTGTGCACCGGATGCTGCTTGATCTGCTCGAACTCGGCATCGGTCAGGCTCCCGCTCTTCTTCAGGATCTCCTCGGGAATGCGGCTCTTGCCGATATCGTGCAGAAATCCGGCCATGCCCGCCCGGATCTGATCTTCTTCGCTCCAATCCAGCCACTTGGCCATATAGAAGCTGAGCATGCCGACCTGGACCGAGTGCTGGTACGTGTATTCGTCCTGCGTATGCATGCTCAGCATGAGCGATACGACGTCCCGTTCCTCCTGAAAATGCTTGACGAGCGGCTGAAAGCTCTCCTTGGCGTCCTCCTCGGAAATGGTACCTTGCGCGATCGCCTGCTTGAACAGCAGTTCGCAGCCCGCGACGGCATCCTCGAACTTGAAGCGGAGCTCGGGCGGGAACAGATCGGCGGCGGTCTCCGACGCTTCGAACGAAGGGGAGACGCGCTGCTCGATATCGACGTAGTCGATCCGGTGCTGGTAGAGACGGGACAAATCGTGCTCGTTCAAGATCGCGCCGCTGGACAGCACATGCAGGCCGTATGCGTTAAAAATATCTTGCGAGATCTGATCGCCAGCCAGCAAATCGGTAATGTGAATTCGCATCGCGCACCTCGCCGTATGATCTTGTGCGGCATCAACGTCGGATAACCGCTTTCAAACCATATGTTACCAAAGTAAGCCCGCCTGGGCAATTGATTTTTGTCGAAAAGAAGCGGGGCGCCTAAACTCCGAGCAGCTCGGCGTACAGGCGTCTCGCGCGAAGGGGATCGTCGGTGCCCGATACGAGCGCGCGGCCGTCGGGAAACAGCGCAAAGGCGATGCCGTCATCCCGCCGAAGACGAAGCAGGTAGTCGTACAGCTCGACTTGCCCGAGAGGGGCCCACCTGGCGGCGAGCCGCGGCAGGTTGAGCTCCGCATCGGAAGCAGCGGGCGAAACCTGAACCGTCTGCCGCCCGCAGAGCGAAGCGGTCAGAGGCTCGGCCGCGTCGCCGTCCAGCCATTCGAACCGGCGCTCGGCGCCGCATACCGGGCAGTTCGCCCTGCGCGCGCCCGCGATGCCGAGCTGCTGCCAGCCGGTATGCCACAGGTCGGTCTGCAGCAGCGCGCCGTGCAGCGCGTCTTCGCGGCCGCCGAGCAGCTTGATCGCTTCCATCGATTGGACGGAAGCGACGAGATCGACGATCGGCCCCACCACGCCGGCCGTCTCGCAGGTGTCGAGCGCGCCGCCGCGCGGCGGCTGCGGGAAGATGCAGCGCAGGCAAGGACCGCCCGCGCCGGGACGGATCGTCATCGTCATGCCCGATGCGCCGACCGCCGCGCCGTAGATCCAAGGCTTGCCGTGCTTCGCGCTCCACTCGTTCAGCAGGTACCGGACGCCGAAGCTGTCCGTGCCGTCGACGACCAGGTCGGCGTCGGCCAGCAGCGTCTCGACATTGCCCGCGTTGAGATCGACGGCGTAGGGTCTGTACCCGACGCCGCCGTTGATCGCGGACAGCCGTCGCGCGGCCGCGACTGCCTTCGGCGTTCCCTCGGCTGCATCCGCTTCGTCGTAGAGCAGCTGCCGCTGCAGGTTGGTCGGCTCGACGACGTCGCGGTCGATCAGAATCAGGCGGCCGATGCCGGCGCGGGCCAGATGATTGGCCGAGACGCAGCCGAGCGCGCCGACGCCGACGATCGCGGCCGTAGAGGCGGACAGTCGCTCCTGGCCTTCGGGGCCGAACGGGGCGAAGCGAACCTGGCGGGCATAGCGGTCCGCGCCGCCTGCAAGCGCCCCCGTCATCGCGCCTCGTCCGCCAGCGGCGCCAGCGGATTCCAGGGCCCGGTCTGATGTCCCTTCCACTCGGAGCCATCCTCGTACACTTCGCGCTTCCAGATCGGCACCGTCTGTTTCAGCCGTTCGATCGCATACCGGCTCGCCTCGTACGCCAGCGCGCGATGGGGGGAGGAGACGGCGATGAGCACACTCGTCTCGCCAATGCCGACCCGCCCGATGCGGTGATGGATCGCGCACAGCGTGCCCGGCCACCGCTCGCCGATCTCGTCGCCGATCTGCCGCAGCGCCGCGAGCGCCATCGGCTCGTACGCTTCGTAGTCGAGCGTGACCGTACGCTGCTCGCCCGTCAGTCCCCGCGTCGTCCCGGCGAACAGGAGCGCGGCGCCGTGATCGGGATGATGCACGAGCGAGAGCACGGCTTCCGCCGACAGCGCCGAAGCGGATATCGCATACGGCTCGGCGGCGGAAGCCGCGGCGGCTTCTTCGCCCGCGTCAAGCCCGGAGCCGCCGGACACCGGCGGCAGCAGCGCGAGCTCGTCGCCGCAGCCGACCTCGGCCTCATCCGGCGAAAACGATTGATTGCGCGCGACGAAGGACACCTCGATCAGGTCGGCCTGCGCAGGATGGGCGGCCGCGATTCGTCTCTTCAATTCGCCGGCGGCGAGCCTGTCCTCGGCGAATTCCGTCTCGAGCAGGCGCGTGCCCAGACGCTCCGCAAGTCCGGCGAATAAATATACTTTCCATCTGTATGTCGTCATGAAAATGCCCTGCCTTCCATACGTTTCACAAGGGGGTTGCCTTGTCCAAGCATACCATAATGACGCTGAAAATGTTATGCTATAGCCATGTCAGCTAGCATAACAGGGAGACGATTGAAGCTTCCTGAAGGAGGGCCACGCCATGACGGAACTGAAGGACCGCTACGACCGCAAACATACGTACCTGCGCATCTCCGTCACGGACCGCTGCAATTTGCGTTGCCTGTACTGCATGCCCGAGGAAGGCATGACGTTCATGGACCAGGAACGCCTGCTCACCTACGATCAGATCGCCGAAGTGGTGGAGACCGCCGCGGGATTCGGCATATCCAAGCTTCGGATTACCGGGGGCGAGCCGCTCGTCCGGCCGGGCATCGCGGGCTTGATCGCGAAGCTGAAGTCGATCCGGGGCATCGAGGAGATCTCGCTCACGACGAACGGACTGCTGCTCGGACCGCAGGCCGCGGACCTGAAGCTCGCCGGGCTCGACCGCGTTAATATCAGCCTGGATACGCTTGACAGCGCCCGCTTTCGCTTTATCGCGCGCAGAGGGAGATTGGACAAGGTGCTCGAGGGCATCGAGGCCGCGGCCGAGGCGGGGCTCGGGCCGATCAAGCTCAATTGCGTGCTGCTCAAAGGCGTCAACGAGGACGAGATCGGACGTTTTCTTCGCCTCTCCGCCGAGAAGCCGCTTCACGTCCGCTTCATTGAATATATGCCGATCGGGCACGACGACGCGGGCTGGCGCGACCATTACCTGCCGCTGACGCGCGTGGCCGAGGAGGCCGACCGTCTCGGGCTTGCTTACGAACCGCTGCCCGAGGGACCCGCAGGCAACGGCCCGTCGGAGAATTACCGGATCGCTGGGGGCGCCGGCTCCTTCGGGCTGATCCATCCGGTCAGCAATCATTTTTGTGCCAATTGCAACCGGCTCCGCCTGACCGCGGAGGGAGATCTCAAGCCATGCTTGTATTGGGTGGACGAGCTGAGCGTCCGGCCGGCGCTCGGCTCACCGGAGGCGATGCGCGAGCTGTTCATGAAGGCGATGCGCATCAAGCCGGAGAACCACGAGATGGCGGCGCTGCTCGCCGGAGACGCCCAGTCGCATGTGCCGACGGGGCGCAGGATGTCTCAAATCGGGGGGTAGGAGGCGAATAGTGGTGCAAAGCGGCAAGCTGGTTCTGCTTCATACCAACGATATCCACAGTCATTTCGAGGAGGCTGCGCGTGCGGCCGATTATATAAAAGAGGTCAAAAGGACGGTGCCGGCGGACCGGCTCCTGCTCGTCGACTGCGGCGACCATCTGGACCGCGTGCGGATCGAGACGGAAGGGACGGACGCCGCCGTGAACCGGGAGCTGCTGGCGAAGCTCGGCTACGACGCGGTCACGTTCGGCAACAACGAAGGATTGACCTATACGCCGGAGCAGCTCGGCCGGCTGTACGAGAACGCTCCGTTTCCGGTCGTCTGCGCGAACTTGAAGCTGGTCTCGACGAGAAGGGCTCCTGCCTGGATGCGCCGCACCTTGACGCTGCAGAAGGCCGGGCTGACCGTCGGCCTGTTCGGGCTAACGGTGCAGTTCCACGAATTTTACGACCTGCTTGGCTGGGAAGCGTCCGACCCGCTGGAGGAAGCGGCGGCATGCGTCGCCGAGCTGCGGTCCGCCTGCGACGTCGTCGTGGCGATCTCCCATCTGGGGCTTCGCCAGGACGAACGGATGGCGGCGGCCGTGCCGGGCATCGACGTGATCGTCGGCGCCCATACGCACCATCTGCTCGAGGTGCCGCTCCGGATCGGGGGCGCTGTCGTCTGCGCCGCCGGCAAGTTCGGCCGCTATGTCGGCACGGTAGAGATCGGGCGCGGACCGGGAGGACGCGGTCTCGACATCGAGGGCCGCACCGTGTCGACCGAGGGCCGGCAGCCCGATGCCGAGACGCTGGATATCGTCGCCGCCGCGCTGCGCAAGGCGAAGGAGACGATGGCCGAGCCTGTCGCGGAGCTGACCGTCCCGCTCGCCGCCGAGGCCGCCGCCGAGAGCCCGCTCGGCACGCTGCTCGCGGGCGCGCTGCGCCGCAAGACCGGCGCCGAAATCGGCCTGACCAACGCAGGACAGCTGCTTGACGGGCTTGCGGCTGGGCCGGTCACCCGCGAGGCGATCCATGCGGTCTGCCCTTCCCCAATCAATCCGTGCCTGATCGAACTGACCGGCGCGCAGCTCAAGCAGGCGTTCGAGGAGAGTCTGCTGCCGGAGTTCATCGACCTGGAGTTTCACGGCTTCGGCTTCCGGGGCAAGGTACTGGGCCGCTTGTGCACGGACGGCGCAGAGGTGGTCTTCGATCCCGCCGCGCCGCCCTACGGCCGCGTGGTCGGCGTCCTCGTCAACGGCGAGCCGCTCGACGAGTCGCGGGTCTACGCCGTCGGCACGCTGGACATGTTTACGTTCGGCATCGGCTACGTCGGCTTGAAGCAGGGCCGCGTCTTGCGTTATTTCCTGCCGGAGTTCATCCGCGACCTGCTTGCCGAGGCGCTCGGCGACGAGCGCGCCGTGTTCGATTGCATGCGGCCCCGGTGGAGGGAGGATGCGGCCTCCGCGGCTCTTTGAGCGCCGTCCGTGCGCATAAAGGCTGCCGATCGGACAAAAAACGTCCGCCGTTTCGTCGTTTTGACGAATGGTCGGACGTTTTTTATGTGGAATCGTAAGGGGTTTTGACGAATGCTGTCGAACTTTTAGGAAGGAATATCTTGTCAATGGGCGTCAAATCTCTTACATTATCATAAGAGGATTCCGATGATATAGCCAGAGCCTTTTTCTGCGGACGCGTATCGCCAAGGGGGAGTTAAAGAATTATGCGCTTGATGCCAGTGACAGCTTGCCTCCCCGGTATGAGGCTTGGTAAAAAAATATTCTCCGAAGATGGCGTCGTACTGCTGGCTGAAGGAGTCGAACTGACCCAGGGACTGTTGAATCGCCTAAGCAGCATGGGCATTCATTACATTTATATTCAGGACCCGAAGACCGAAGGCATCGAGATTCCGGAGCTCATCAGCGAGGAGACGCAGCGGCGCGCGCTGAAGACGGTCAAAAACGTTTTTCGCGAAATGGCGGACAGCTCGCGGCGGGGGATCTACCCCTACGTCGGCAAAGCCGTGCGCGAGACGATGTCGACGATCCTCGACGATCTGTACAGCAACCGCGATGCCATGATCATGCTGCTGAACCTGCAGAGCGTGGATCATTACTTGTACCTTCATTCGCTCAACGTCTGCGTATACACGTCGCTACTCGGCATCGCCAACGGCTACAGCCGGGACGAGCTGATGACGCTCGGGCTCGGCTCGCTGCTGCACGACGTGGGCAAGTCGCGGATTCCGCTCGACGTGCTGCTCAAGCCGGGCGCGCTCTCCAAGCAGGAGTTCGAAGAGATGAAGCGCCATACCGAACGCGGCTTCCAGCTGTTGAAGGACGAACCCAACCTGCCGCTCATCGTCGCGCACTGCGCGTTCCAGCATCACGAACGCCTGGACGGCTCGGGCTATCCGCGCGGCATTCGCGGCAGCGAGATCCACGAATATGCCAAGTGGATCGGCATCGTCGACTCGTACGACGCGATGACGAGCCACCGGATCTACCGCAACGCCATGCTGCCGCATCAGGCGGTCGAGCTGCTGTATGCGGGCAGCGAGACGCTGTACGACACCGAGATGCTGCGACTGTTCCGGGACAAGGTCGCCATCTATCCTGTCGGGATGACCGTGGAGCTGTCGAGCGGACAGAGCGGCGTCATCGTGGACGTGAACACGCTGACGCTGCACCGGCCGATCGTGCGGATTCTGACCGACGAGGCCGGCGCGGAGCTGAAGTCGCCTTACGACATGGATCTGTCCAAGCATCTGTCGGTCATGATCTCCCGCGTCGTGACGAGCGGTCCCGCGCTAACCGAAGCATAGACGCATTCGAGCCCTTGGAGCGGCATGTCTCCAGGGGCTTTCGTTTGCGTTAGCCGGCGTTTACCCGGTACAATAGCATTACATTCGACAAGACAGGGAGTATGACCGATGATTGGCTCCGCCCAAGCCGGGACGGGCGCCCCCTTCGCGCCGCCGGCCGATCTCACGCCGCTGTCGCCTGCGTACGATCCGTGGGATCCGATCCGTTCGCTGCAGGCGTACGGCAAGCACGCGCTCACGAGCGTTGAATTTACCGTTACTCATTTATGCAATATGCGATGCGAGCATTGGGCCGTCGGCGACAGCCTGACGATGACCGAAGCCGAACCGCTGCCGCTCGATCTGATGCTCCGCAGGCTGGACGAGGTCGAGTATCTGGAGACGATCAGCCTGACCGGCGGCGAGCCGACGTTCAGCATGAACACCGTCAACAACGTGCTGATCCCGCTGCTCAAGTACGCGCGGTCGCGCGGCATCCGCACGCAGCTCAATTCGAACGTCACGCTGGACTACGGCCGGTACGAGCTGATCGCGCCGCATTTGGACGTCATGCATATTTCCTTCAATTACACGGAAGCCGAAGACTTCCACCGCATCGGCTTCGCGCGCACCGGGCGGGAGGTCGGGGCGGCGGCCTCGGGTCGCATGTACGAACGCATGATGGACAATGCCAGGCGGCTGGCCGACGGCGGGCTGTTCGTCTCGGCGGAGTCGATGATCAACTACCGGACGCACGACAAAATGAAAGAAATTCACCGACTCGTCGGCGAGATGGGCTGCAGCAGGCACGAGGTGCATCCGATGTACCCGAGCTCCTTTGCCTCCGGGCTGCCCGTCATCACCAGGCGGCAGATGCGCGAAGCCGTCGAGGAGCTGCTCGACGTCCGGCGGCGCGACATGTGGATGCTGTTCGGGACGCTGCCCTTCTACGCTTGCGGAGACGATCCGCTGGAGCGCCGCTTGCTGAGCAGGCTGGCCGCCGAGCCGAACGTCACCGTGCGCAACGATCCGGACGGCCGCAACCGCGTCAACGTCAACCTGTTCAGCGGCGACGTATACGTGACCGACTTCGCGGCCGTCCCGCCCTTCGGCAACGTCAAGACCGAACGGCTCGACGACGTGTTCGGGCGCTGGCAGGAGCACCCGATGCAGCGCGGCCTCAATTGTCATTGCCCGGCCGCGGGCTGCTGCGGCCCCAACCTTCTTGTCACCGACATGTATTACAAGGACGTCGACTTTACCCGCCGCAGCGCGATCGTTTGACGCGCGGCAGGCGGACGCGGAGCGCGGCCCTTAAGCCGCCGCCGCGCCGTACGAAAGGAAGCTGAAGCTGCTTGAACACGGAATTGTTGTGGGGTTCGATCGCCTGGCACGCCGTCCTCGTTCTTTTTCTCGTGCTGCTGAACGGATTTTTCGTCGCGGCCGAGTTTGCGCTTGTCAAAGTGCGCCAGTCGCGGCTCACGCAGCTGACGAACGAGGGCAATGTGAGGGCGAAGTACGCGCTCAAGGTCAACCGCAAGCTCGACGTCTATCTGTCGGCTACGCAGCTTGGCATTACGCTTGCGTCGCTCGGACTCGGGTGGACGGGCGAGCCGGCCATCGCGGACCTGATCGTTATCCCGCTGCTCCACCAATACGGCGTGACGAACGAGACGACGATCCACACGATCTCGTACATCATCGCGTTCAGCGCGATCACCTTCCTCCATATCGTCCTGGGGGAGCTGGCGCCGAAGTCGCTCGCGATTCAGAAGTCGGAGAGCGTATCGCTGTGGCTGTCGCTTCCGCTGCTGCTTTTCTACAGACTGTTCCTGCCGGTCATCTGGCTGCTCAACAACGCGGCGAACCTGCTGCTGCGCCTGATCGGCGTTAAGCCGGCCAGCGAGCACGACGCGGCGCATACCGAAGAAGAGATCCGCATCCTCATGAACGAGAGCGCGAAGAGCGGCATTATCGACAAGGAAGAGATGACGCTGTTCGACAACGTGTTTGAGTTCTCCGAGCGTGTGGCCCGGGAGGTCATGCTGCCGCGCACCGACATGGACTGCATGTTCACCAACCTGCCGTTCGATGAGAACATGAAGCTCGCCTACCGCGTCAAGCATACCCGTTATCCCGTCGGCGTCGAGGACAAGGACCAGATCATCGGGTTCGTGCACATCACCGACGTGCTCACGGCCGATCCGGACGAGGAGCAGGATCTGCGCGCATACTTGCGTCCCATTTTAAGCGTCCCCGAGTCCATGGAGATCAGCCGCGTGCTTAAGCTCATGCAGCGCCACAAGTCGCAGCTCGCGATCGTCATCGACGAATACGGCGGCACGGCGGGCATGCTGACGGCCGAGATGATCCTCGAGGAGATCGTCGGGGAGATGCAGGACGAATTCGACGATGAGCCGCCGGCCGTCGAGCTGCAAGGCGACGTCTATTCGGTCGACGGCCGCATGCTGATCGAGGAGATCGACGACCTGCTTGGCGTCGAGATCGAGGAGGAAGAGGTCGATTCGATCGGCGGCTGGCTGTTCAAGAGCCTCGACGGCAACGTCGCGGAAGGACGCAAGATCGTCGAGCAGGGCTACGTGTTCGAGATCGCCGAAGTGGAACGTCTAAGAGTCCAGCGCGTACATATCTATCGGTATAAACAATCGGATGCGGACGACCGTACGGACCCGCCTTCGGGCCTGTAGGTGACGTATCCCGGATTCGCCGGCAAGGCGAACGATCCTCGAAAGGTGTGAATGCATGCCGCTGCGCACAGTACTGCTGATGGTTTTGGGGCTTGGCTTTCTTTATTTGCTGTTTACGGTAGGCGCGCCGTTCCTGCTGGCGTTGATCGTCGTGATCTTCCTTGAACCGCTGACCAAGTTTTTTATGACCAAGTTCAAGATGAATCGGATTGCCGCTTCTACGGTGACGAGTACGTTGTTCACGCTCGGACTGCTCGGGCTTATGGGGCTCATTGGCATCAAGATATTCGAAGAGCTGACCTCGTTTTGGAGCAACCTGCCTTCGTACCTGAAGAGCGCCAACAGCTACGTCCAGGATGCGCTCGAAAAGGCGAGCAACTCCTACAACGGCGTCGGCGGGGACAACGAGCTGCCGATCAAGCTGGAGAGCCTGACGAACAACCTGACCGATTGGCTGTCCGGTCTCGCCACGTCGATCTCGAAGCCGCTCGTCGGCTTCGCTGCCGGCATCCCGAGCTTTTTTGTCGTCCTGATCGTCTTTTTCGTCGCCGTCTACCTGTTCAGTCTGAGCCTGCCGACGATGATGGCTTCGTTTCTTTCTATTTTTGCGGAGGAATCCAGAAGCCAGGTTACGCAGGTCATGGAAAATTTGCGCAAGTCGATCTTCGGCTTCCTGCGCGCGCAGTTCGTGCTGAGCCTCATGACGTATGTCATCTCGTTCGTCGGCCTGCTCATTATCGGCACGGGCTACCCGCTCGCGATCGCGCTGCTCATCGTCGTCGTCGACATCCTGCCGATTCTCGGTACGGGGTCCGTACTCGTGCCCTGGGCGGCCTACATGATGCTGACGGGGGATACATACACCGGTATCGGACTGATCCTGCTGTTCCTCGTCATCACCGTCGTGCGCCGGATCGTGGAGCCGAAGGTGCTCGGCGATGCCGTCGGTATCGGCGCGCTTCCGGCGCTGATCAGCCTGTACGTCGGATTCGAGCTGGTCGGTCTCGTCGGCGTCTTTCTGGGGCCCGTCGTCGTTATCGTTTATATGGCCGCCCGCAAGGTGGGGCTCATTAATCTTAAGATCAAGCTGTAGCCGACGCGGGCTCCGCGCTCGAAGCCTTCCGCCCTTTAACTGGCGGAGGGCTTTTTTTCTAGACTAGCTATCGAAAATTATCCGTTGTTGACGTTCGAATTAGGTCTCTGGGCGCATAGGCTAGAGCAGTACGCCGTACGGTGAGTCTAAGGAGGAATCCGCGTGTACGACAACCAGTGGCGGGAGTGGCATCCCTACGCCAGTCCCGACGATCCCTGTCCGCCCGTGCCGGTAAAAAGGTATATCGTGCCGCCGAACCAGTACATTTATTTTCAACCGTCCAACCTGCCCCAGTTCTCGCTCGACGAAGCGCTGTTCAAGGGAACGCTGTGGCCCGCGCTGTATAGCCCCTATACGTCGCGCTGCAACCGCAAAGGAGGCTGATCGGCGTGGCCGACAGAGAAGAAGCCGTGAGCCGCAGCAACGAGCATGTCTATGCGCAGCAAGCGCCGCCACGGGGAGGAGAAGCTTATAAGCGGGATCTGCTGGAGATTCAGAAGGTCGACTTCGCGCTGGTGGAGCTGAATCTTTTTTTGGACACCCATCCCGCAGACATGCAGGCGCTCCAGCAGTTCAACCAGCTCGCACAGCTCCGCAAACAGCTGATGGCCTCGTTCGAGCAAAAGTACGGGCCGCAGATGAACTTCGGCAACAGCTTCAGCCGGTATCCCTGGCAGTGGGTCGATACGCCGTGGCCGTGGCAAGTGTAGAAGAGGGGGCGCGATATGTGGGTTTATGAGAAAAAGCTGCAATATCCCGTCAAAGTCGGCAAATGCGATATCCGTATGGCGCGCTATTTGTCCGAGCAATACGGCGGTGCCGACGGAGAGCTCTCGGCCGCGCTTCGGTACTTGAACCAACGGTACACGATTCCCGACAAAGTCATCGGATTGCTGACGGACATCGGGACGGAGGAATTCGCGCACCTCGAGATGATCGCCACCATGATCTACAAGCTCACCAAGGACGCGTCGGTGGAGCAGCTGGAGGCGGCCGGGCTCGGTCCGCACTTCGCGAACCATGACAGCGCGCTGTTCTACGAGAACGCGGGCGGCGTGCCTTGGACCGCTACTTACATCCAGGCGAAAGGCGATCCGCTCGCCGATTTGTACGAGGATATCGCGGCGGAGGAGAAGGCGAGAGCCACGTACCAGTGGCTGATCGATATGACGGACGATGTCGATATCCAGGACAGTCTGAAGTTTTTGCGGGAGCGGGAGATCGTGCATTCGCTGCGCTTCCGCGAGGCTGTGGAGATTATCAAGGCGGATCGGGAGCAGAAGAAGATGTATTGAGCGCGTCGTACGCCAGGTCCATACTTAAAAAATCAATCCCCTCGGGCCGACGTTGCCTTGAGGGGATTGCCTTTTTGCATTGCGGCAAAAAAGGGACGACTAATAGACGCGCCGCAAAGGTTGCCACAGCCTCCGGGCTTCCGGTATGATGGATAAAAAAACGAGGAGTCGACTATGAAACCGTACGATTTGCCGGAAGCCATGCTGTTCGATCTGGATGGGACGCTGTTCCGTACCGAGACGCTGCTGGAGGAAGTGCACCGCCGCGTCTTCGCTACGCTGCGGGAGGAGGGCCTGTACCTGGCGCCTGAACCGCCCGTCGAGCGCCTGCTGGGTTCGCTCGGCATGCTGCTGGAGCATATATGGCAGCAGGTGATGCCTGACGGCTCGCAAGCCGCGCAGGAGCGGGCGAACGAATTGCTTCTGCAGTACGAGCTCGAGGAGCTGGAGCGCGGACGGGGCGATCTGTACGAAGGCGTGCCCGAAGTGCTGGGCGAGCTCAAGTCGCGAGGCGTGCGGCTGTTCGTGGCCAGCAACGGGCTCGAATCCTACGTCAAGGAAGTGCCGCGCCTGAGAGGCATCGGCGGACTGTTCGAAGGCTTCTACAGTGCCGGCGAATACGACACCCGCTCCAAAGTCGAGCTGGTGCGCCTGCTGCTCGAGCGAAGCGGCGTAAAGTCAGCGTGGATGGTCGGCGACCGCCATTCCGACGTTGAAGCAGGCAAGAGCAACGGCTTGTTTACCGTAGGCTGCGACTATGCCGGCTTCCGCCGCGAGGGCGAGCTGGACGGAGCGGACGTGCGAATCGCAAGCTTTAAGGAGCTGCTGAAGCTGGTGCGCTGAAGCAGGACTGGGCATAGAAAAACAGAGTAGGCTCCGCGGGGGAGCTTACTCTGTTTTTTAATGCCGGCGAGCGAGCGACTGGCGGAAAAGGCCGTCATCCCAAGCAATCCCCTGCTGTAGAGAAGGCGATGGGCGGCAACGGACGTCATCCCAGGCAATCCCCTGTCGTAGAAAAGGCGATAGGCGGAAAGGGACGTCATCCAGGCCAATCCCCTGTCGTAGAGAAGGCGATTGGCAGAAACGGCCGTCATCCCGAGCAATCCCCTGTCGTAGAGAAGGCGATTGGCGGAAAAGGACGTCATGCAGGCCAATCCCCTGTCGTAGAGAAGGCGATTGGCGGAAAAGGACGTCATCCAGGCCAATCCCCTTCTGTAGAGAAGGCGATGGGCGGAAAGGGACGTCATCCCGAGCAATCCCCTGCTGTAGAGAAGGCGATTGATGGGAAGGGAAGTCATTCCGGCTAATTCACTATCATAGAGAAGGCGCACCAATCAAAAGTTCGGGCCACCGCCGCTGCCACCCTCACCGGAGGCGTCCGCAACCAACCCGGCGCCCGCGCTGCCCGCGCCGGCGCCAGCCGGCAGGTGGCTTTTGCTGGTGCGCGCAAGCCTCCGCTGGCGATGCAGCCATAGCGCGTACTCGATCGGACGCGACAGCGCCGTTCGGTACACGTCGCGCTCGCCCGCCTGGATGAACACCTCTCGCGCGGGCTTCGGATTGACCTCGAGCAGCCATACGCGGCCCTCGCGGTCGATCGCCAGATCCAGCGCGAGCTCGCAGAGCGCACCGTACGTGCGCTCAAGGTGGCGCGCCACGCCGATGCCGAGCGTCTCGCCGGTTTTGCGGATCTGGTCGATGCGCTCCTCGCTGCCGATCCATTCGCGCAGCAGCGTCTTCATCGGCACAGCCCTGCCGCCGCCATGCAGATTGCTCGTGATGCTGCGTGGCGGCCCGACGCGACCGGCGCAGCCGGTCACGGTCCATTCGCCCTCGCCGTTTTTTTGCACGAGCATTCTGTAATCGTGCACCCGACCGCTCGGCAGCCGGATGTGAAGGCCTTGCTGCACGATATATCGGTCCCCGTGTTTATCCCACGACCGCAGCACGCCGGCCAGCTGCTCCTTGGACACCCGTCTTGGCGTTACGATGCGGCGTCCGTGATCGCGGCCCTGCACCGCATACGTCCCGTCTTTCATCCGCTCGACCCGCAGGATGCCTCGGCCGCCGGTGCCGTTGATCGGCTTCACATACACGAGCGAGTGCTTGCGCAGCATCGCCTGCACGTCGTCCGGCGAATCATAGAATCGCGTCGAAGGCAGATGGGGCGCGAACGCGGCCACCTTGCCCAGCGTGCGGTGCACGGTCCACTTGTTGCGCAGCGGACGGTTCAGGAACGTCAGATGGCCGTGCTTCCGCCTGAAAGCGAGCAGCCGCTGAAATCGCGGGCTTCGCTGAATGCGGCAGCGATCGTAGATCAATTGCGGGAATCGGACCCATCTGCGCTCCCACTTCCGCGACTCCGGACTGTAGAACATCGCGAAGATGCGGTCGCCGGCGTCGTCGACGTCGTCCGGCGTGAAGACGAATACGGAGAGGCCGTGCTTGCGTCCGATCGCGGTCATCCGCGCGTAGACGGATTTTTCCTCCAGCAGCTTGCGGTCGTTCAAGTATAGCGTCAATATGCCAAGCGTCGGCTGCGCCGCCAAGTTCGTCACCTCGGTTCGATATGTGCCGCAAGGGCCACGCCCGGCCTAACGGCGCTTGCCGCCTTATCTGCGCTCCTGAAGGCGCCGGCGATGGATATAGTGGCCGTATTGAAAAATACGCTCGAGCGATTTTTGACGAATATGCGGCTCGTCGAATTTCATCGGCTTCGAATTCGCCTCGAAAAACCAAAGATGTCCCGTCTCGTCGATCCCAAGGTCCATCGACATTTCGAACAGCCGGCAGCGCGAGGAACGTTCGATCCGGGACGCCAGCACGATTGCGGTACGGCGAACCTTGGCGAATACCTCCTGCGCTTTTTCCGGTCCGAATACGGCGGCGAGCAGCCGCTCCGGATCCTCGATCGAGCCGCCGCGGGGAACATGCGTCGTGATGCTCGACGAGCCTGCCATCCGCGCGCCGATGCCGGTCAGCTCCCAGGCGCCGTCCGCGTTTTTCTGCACGAGCGCGCGAAGATCGAACGGCCGTCCGTTCACCTTCGCGAGCGCGATTCCCTGCTGGGCGATGTACGGTTCGGACTGGTTTTTCGCGTTGGCCCGAACCCGTAGCCAGAGCCGGTTCAGCGTCGAACAGTGGTACGTGCTGCTGCCCTTTTCATCCTGCACCTGAAGACGGTAGGGCAGGGTCTTTTCGGGCGACACCTTGACCGTCATGATGCCGACGCCGGCCTTGCCCATGACCGGCTTCAGATACACGAGCGGGTGGCGGCGCAGCATGCCGGACAGCACGGTCTGCTCGGTCAGCCGCTTCGTCTCGGGAACGAAGCCGCGCGTCGATTTATATTCGCTCAGCCATTTGAACAACGACCATTTATTGAAAAAGCGGCGGTTGAAAAACGCCATATCGGGCTGACTGGCGATCTTGGCCAGCTTTTTGCGCACCCAGGGCAGTCTCTCGTCCTCGCGCAGCGGTATGCGATTGTAGACGAGGGTGGGGCGCGGAAACCATGATTTGAGCCATAGATCCCTTGAAGCGTTATAGGTGAAGCCCAACACGCGAGGCGCGGTGAGCTTCAGGTTGCGGACGGTTACGACATACGTCAGAAAACCCTGTTCTTCGCCAGTCTTGAGCAGGTCGGCGAAGTTCTGGCGGTTGCCTCTGAACAACTGCAGGTCGTCGTCGATCGTCAAGATCGCGAGCACGGGCTTCTCCTGCGCCTGCACGTTCGCGGTTCCGGGCGCCACGGCGAGCGCGCCAGGTTCTGCTGCGGCTGGTCGTAGCATCAGGACTCATCCTTCCTGCGGAATTTGCTGAGATAGAGACAGTGGTCGAGAATATATTCGAGCGAGGCTTTGCCCTGCTCCTTGAGCGCGGGATGCTTAAAAATAGAACGTCCCGGCTTCGCATTCGCCTCGAACATCCAGATCTCCCCGTCTTTGTCGATGCCGATGTCGAGGCCCAGCTCGCCGAGCGTATGCGTATAGTTGCGCTCGATCGCCTCGGACAGCTTGACCGCGACGTCCTTGGCGTTTTGGAGCACCTCCGACGAGCGATCTCCGAACGTGCGGCTCAGCGCCTGTTCGGGCGTCATGAGCTGGCCGCCGTTTTTAACGTGGGTCGTCACGCTGCCGCGCCCCGCCTTTTTCGCGCCGATGCCGGCCACGACCCACTTGTTTTCGCCGTTCTTGTGCATGTGGAAGCGGAAGTCGATCGGGCAGTGGTCGATCTCGATGAGCCGGATTCCCTGCTGCACGACATAGCCGGACAGGCGAGCGCCGTGACGGGCTTTGAGCATTCGGATCAGGCTCGAGAAGCTGGTGAATCGCAGCAGTACGTTGCTCGCGCCTTTCCGGTAGCGAACGAAATAGCCTCGCTTCGCGTGATACGTCAGCCGGTAGATGCCCATGCCGAGGCTGCCGCCTGTCGGCTTATAGTAAAGGAAGTGATGCTTTTCGAGCAGCTCTTTGATTTTTTCGGACGTCGGATTGTTGATCGATTCCGGGAGGTGGGCGAGCGCCTCCGGATCGTTGTCGAGCAGGCTGTACACGTCGGATTTGTTGAAGAAGCTCCAGTTAAAAATCGGGATGCGCCTGCGGACGAACTTTTCCCGCAGCGAGGTAATGTAGCTGCCGGTCTCCGCGCGCCTGCTCGGGAGCCGGTTGTATACGACGTCCGGGAGCGGCACGACGCGCCGCACCCAGCCGCCGCCGCCGTCGAGGAACCAGCCGTGCACCGTTTCCTGCTGCCAGTTGATATCCTTCGGGGTGAACGCGAAGAAGTACGCCTTCTTCTGGCCGATCGCGAGCAGTTGCTTGACGAAGCCGGTCCTGGGGCCGAACGGCGCGTTCTGCGAGCGGTTGCCGTCCGTCAGCACACCGATGAGCGGCCCGAGCTGGATCTCGTCGCCGTTCGCGTCGGCCAAATAGACGTTGCCCGATTTAGGAACGCGAACGGAGCGCCTGAGCCCGGCGGACAAGAAGACGTGGTGTCCCTTGCGCTTGACGGTCTTCAGGGCGGCGGGCACGACATCCCGGCCGAGCTTCACGTTGATCGTTCTGCGGCCGTCAACTTTCAGCATTTTGGCGAGCGGGCTGGACAGCCATACGACCTTCTCCGCCTGCTGCGTGAAGTGAACGTTGCACAAGGTCAAACTCATGACATACCCTCCCAGATGATACAAGCAGGATGTAACGCGCATAGGCCAAAGGGTTGTGAATCGCATTCGACATGGCCGCTTCTCCGGCTGCGGACATGGACGCGCGTCCGGGCTTCGTGTTCGCTTCGAGGAACCAGATCCGGCCTTCGCGGTCGATGCCGTAGTCGAGGCCGAGCTCCCCAAAGCGACCGTACAATTGCTCAAGGCGGACGACGATGCTGTCCGAAGCCTCGCTGAGACGCTCTAGCAGCCGCGCCGCCTGCCGCTCGCCGAACAAGCCGGCGAGATACGGGCCGGGCGGTCGGGCGACGCCGCCGCCGTGAAGATTGGCCGTCACGGATTCGGGCGCCCCCGTTCTGACCGCGATCCCGGTCATTCGCCAGACGCCGCCGCCGTCCTTCTGCATGAGCGCGCGCAGGTCGAAGGGCTCGCCCTCCGGCCCGCGAAGCTCGAGCAGGGGCTGCATCAAATACGGCCGACGGCCGATCCGGGCGGCAACCTCGCGCAGCGCTTCCCGGCGCGGAAGCCTTCGCGCCTGCACCAGACGTCCGAGCGCGTCCCGGCCGCTCAGCGTCCAGCGACCGCCCGGCGACTCCGAGATGGCGAGCGCTCCCTTTCCTTGCGAGCCGACGGCCGGCTTCAGGAAGGCGCCGCCGTCTCTGGCTTCGATCCAGTCGACGAGCGAAGCTTCGCCCCGGTAAGGGGCGGACGGCGGCAGCAGCGGGCGAAGCTCGGGACAGCGGGACAGCGTCCGCAGCAAAGCGGTCTTGCCCGGCAGGCTGCCGTTCAGCAGCCTGAAGCCGCCGCGTTCCCGCATCGTGCGCAGCGCGGCGAAGCTGCGATCGCGGGACGCGCGGTCGTCCGGCCATAGCCGATCGTAGAGCAGGGAAGGCGCCTGCACGACCTCCCGTCGCCAGCCGCCCGCGTCGAAGCGCCAGCCGGCGACTGCGTTCGTGCGGCTGTCCCACGACGCGGGATCGAAGGCGTACGCGACGAGCGCATGCCGGGGAGCGGCGGCCATCAGACGCCGGACGAAGTCCGCTTCGGCGAACGGCGCAGCCGCTTTACCGTGGACATATTCGCTTCTTTCGCTGACCAAGATGCCGATCGGGCGCAACTGGCCGCCGCTTATCGGGCTTTCGCTTCGCACGCGGGCGCGCCCGACGCCGATCGCCGATCGCCGGGCGCCGCGGCCCGCTTCGTCAGAATCCTGCAAGGTGACGGGCATATTGAATCATCATCCGCACGGACGGGCGGATTTTCCCCTCGTTTAGTGGCGTATTGTCGTTTTTGGATGGCTTCGAATTGACTTCCAGCAGCCATACTCGCCCCGACGTGTCGAGCGCCAGATCGACGCCGAGCTCGCCGAAATGGGCGGGGATGCGTTCGTCGACGCCTCTGGAAATATCGAGCGCCGCCTTATGCAGCCGTGCCGATACGTCCTTGCGTGCGCCCGGCGCCATATTCGACCTGGCGACCGCCTCTCTCACCGTTGACAGCGTGCCGCCGCGAGCCAGATTGGAAACGTAATGCTGGCTTCCTGCGATTCGGCCGACGATCGAGGTGACGACCCATTTCCCTGAAGCGTTTTTTTGCGTCAGCGCCCGGAAGTCGACGGGTCGGCCGCCGATTTCAATGAGCGTCAAGCCTTGCTGAATCAAGTACCGGACGGTTTTCATCTTGCCGCCGATCGCCGCGAACAGCTTCGTCAGGCTCGGATACGTTTGCTTGCGCGTGCCCATGGGGGTCGTGAACGACGCCGTCCATCCCTCCTGTCCTGCGCGGCTGAGCCGGATGATGCCTTTGCCGAGACTGCCGCGCACCGGCTTGAGGAAGACGGACGCGTACCTTGCGCACATGTTTTTCAGCGTCGCGTAGCTTTGCAGCGAATGGGATTCGGGCAAATAGCGCAGCACCGCGGCGTCGCCCTTGAGCGCGTCGAACACTTCGGATTTGTCCAGAAACTTCTCGTTGAACACTTGGGCGCCGTAGCGCTGCTTGATGTCGATCAGAAATTGCTGGACGCTGGACTTGTTCTCGAGCTTGCGCGAGGTCAGCCGGTTGTTCACGACGTCCGGCGCAGGCAGAACAGCCCGCTGCCAGCCGCCATGGTACACCCAGCCCTCTACGCCGCCGCTCCGGGAACCGATGCCGCCGGGCGTAAAAAAGTACACGAACGCGCCTTGGCTGCGGCAGGCGTCCACTAGCTCCCGGCAAAACATCGTGATGCTGCCGAACGGCTTGTCGGGCTGCGTCGGATAGTCCCGGCTGACGAGCACGCCGATGACGGGACCGAGCGACAGCGTGCGAGAACCCGATCGGTACTGAAGCCGCAGCGGCGTGCCCGAAGCGAGACCTATGCGCCTGGCCAGCGCGTGCCCGATTCGAAGCCCTTCGTATCGGGGCACGGGGATCACGGTGACCGAATGGCGAAAGGAACCGAACTGCAGGATGAGCTGCTGCTGGGCCGGGATTTTGGCTGCCTTTATCACCGAATCCCCCAGCATCAGGACGTCATCGGCCATTATGCCGGAGCTTACGACCTGGACGTCGACCTTTGGGGTAGGCATGTGGACGGCTCCTTCCAACGTGCTCGCAGTCCGCCCTCGAACGGCCCGGGATAGGCCGCTTTGCGGACGCAGGCGAGAATACACCATCATATGAGGACATCTATCCGTAGGTGATTGGCCGACAGCGCCTAAAAAAACGCCTCCCTGCGGCGCGTCTTGGCGCTCGCATGGAGGCGTTGCTGGGCTGTGCAGTGCTTGGCTGGGCGGCGGCTTAGTCGGCTTGCGCCTGTTCGGCGAGCGCTTCCTCGACGGCTTCGCGCTCCGCCTGCTTGCGATGGGCGATACGGCTGGCCGCGGAAGCGGCGATGGCGCCGACGATATCGTCGAGGAACGTGTGGACGTCCTTGCCGTTTTTCTCGTTCAGCTTCTTTAGTACGCCGGGCTTGAACTTGTCGACGTAACCGAAGTTCGTGAGGCCGATGCTGCCGTAGACGTTCACGATGCTGAGCGCGAGCACTTCGTCGCAGCCGTACAGGCCCTCGTCGTGCCAGATCATGTTCTGGAGCGGAGGCAGCAGTTGGCCTTGCTCCGCAAGCATGTCGAGCTGAATGCCGGTCAGCACGGCGTTCTGGACTTCGCGCTTGGACAACACGGCTTCAACGTTCGTCACGCATTCGTCGAGCGTCAAATCCTTGAAGTAATCCTTTTGCAGCAGCATGACCAACTGGCCGATCTGTTCCTTCGAGACTCCGCGCTTGCCGAGCCATTCCATCGTCGCCTGGGCGACCTCCTTGCTATTAAGCCGGTAGTTGGCCGGATTGGACATGACGCACACCTCTTTCCCGATGTCGCTCTCCCTTGCGAGCGATCACGATCATTATATTCCTTGCCGGAGCCGGACAAACCGTACATATTTCTCCCGGGGGCTCGTATACATAGTACTACAATACGAGGGAAGCGATAAAGCGCGGCGCCCCTGCGGGAGGAATTGGCAAAGATGATACCTGTTCATTTTCGCAAACCGTTATGGAAGCTGCTGGCCGCGGGGGGACTGGCCGTCGCGGTTACCGGGTGCAGCATCGCCGGCGTAGAAAAGACGGCCACGGATCCGATCGACGCGCCGCCGGCCGCCATCGAAAATCAGATGCTCCAGGCCGCGGACGACGCCATGGCGCCGATTGGGAGCTCTGCGATCGCGGACGGTCTCACCGTGTACTTGAGGGACAGCAGGGGCTACGTCGCGCCGATGACGCTCGACCGGTCCAAGCAGGAGGGCCAGGCCGGGAAGAACGCGCCGGAGATCGAAGCGCTGGCATGGATGACCGCGGACGCCAAGCTGGCGGGGCAGCTTCCTCCGGGCTTTACGCCGGTGCTGCCCGAAGGGACGGTCGTCTCCAAGGTCGTTAAAAATCCCGAAGCCGGCTCGGTCACCGTCGACTTCGCGAAGCCGCTGTCAGGCATTCCGGCATCGGACGAGCGCAAGGCGCTGGAAGCCATCGTCTGGACGATGACGGAGCTGCCGGGCATTGACAAGGTGCATCTCACCGTGGCGGGGCAGGACATGACGGAGCTTCCGGCGTCGGGCTTGCCGGTGCCCGGCGTGCTCACGCGCAGCATCGGCATCAACCTGGAGCGTTCGCCGCAGGTCAAAGTGAGCGATTCGATGGCCGTGACGCTTTATTTCTCCGCCAAAAACGAGCAGGGCGACGGTTATTTCGTGCCGGTGACGCGCCTTGTCGAGCGGCAGAGCGACCGCGCTCGCGCCGCGCTGGGCGAGCTGATTAAAGGGCCGCAGGACACCAAAAGCCTCGAAGCCGTCATGCTCGCGAATACGAAGGTCGAAGAGCTCGCTCTGAAGTCGGACACCGTGCAGGTCAAGCTGCAGGAGCAGGACTGGGCCGCAGGCATGCCGATGCCGGCCGAGATGATGGAAGGTTTGGTGCTGACCTTGACCGAGGCGACGGGCGCTCCCAAGGTTGCGGTCGCCGTCAACGGCAGCAGCAAGCTCACTGTCAGCGGCAGCGAGACATACGAGCAGCCGGTGGAACGCCCGTCGCAAATTAACGCATATACCGGCTGAGTTTGCCGAACCCGGCTTCTCTAAGCCCGCTATCGGATCAACCCGGAGCCTTGAATCGACACATTCGCGCGCACCTCGAACCTGATATCCGGGTATAGACGCTTCCATTTTTCCCATCGGCCTTTCTCGTTGTGATGATCGGCCAGGTAATGGAGACCGAAGCCGTAAGGATCGACGCCGGCATCGCGGATTTTGTACAGCAGTTTTTCGGCTTCCTCCGAGAAGTGCTTGCCCATTTTACGCTCGAGCCCTCCCCAATCTTTTTCCAACAGATGGGGAGGGCTTTGCTCGAGGAAGCCTTCGATGCGGACGTTGACGATCGCCACGGGGTCCTCTCCGCCCTTCAGATTGATTTTCGAGTTCGTATGCGTCGCAGCGAGTACGACGTTAACAGGCTCGTCGGGCAGCGCGAGAATCGTATTGTCCACGCCGAACGCCGTCATATTGAGCAAGAGCGTCTCGTCCGGATCGAGGTAGAGGCGCGTTTTTTGTTTGTCCAGCACGGCCGCGCGATCGATCCTGTAGCCGTCCCTGAATAGACTGGCCACGGGCAGCACGGGATCGAGTCCGGTCTCGTACAGTCTGCGGTACAGGTCGAACAAATAAGTTGTGACCGTGTGGGCGGCCTCCGTTCCTTCATTGCCGAAGGACAGGAACAAAGAGTTGCCGGGGTAGCGTTCCGACTTGGGCTGCAGGCTGACGACGGAGAAGGCATCGGGTTCTCCGATCATGACGTTGGAGACGCTTTGAATATCGCGGCGGCGCGACAGCCATTGCATGGCGTTGTCGAAGCCGTCCTTCTCGATCAGCTTACGTCCCAAGATGAATTCGCGGCAGTGTCCGAACTCCAGCTCCTTGTCCACGGTCGACTTCAAATGACGCACGGCTTCCGCGATCGACGCCGCGTCCACGGTTTGCACGACGGACATGGCGCCGCCCTCTTCGACCTTGGATGAAGGGAGAGCCAGCCGCAGCGACACGCGATACGGCGTCTTGGGGTTGTCGGAATAGTCGAAGCCCGTCGATACGACGAAGTAGCGCTTGTCGATATCCTTCAGCTGGCAGCCGCCGAGCGCGGGGAGCAGGGTCAGCATCAGACAGAGGACCAGCGTTTTTTTTCGGATCATCCGCCCGCACCGCCGCTCTGCGGAAGCCGCGGCTCGTCGGACCGCTTCATATAGCCCTTCTTTTTCATCACGATAAAGACGATCAGAAGCGCGATCAAGATGGATTCGATGATAAAACGGGTGACCAGCCATATCTCCGCAACTATGCGATTGAAGATGTCATTTGTAAAATACGCATAGGCAAACGTCAATCCCGCAAGCACGCCGCAGACCCACCAATTGATGGCGGGCACGTTGACTTCGTCAGTATATGGCTTGTATTTTTTGAAGCAGGCTTTAAAAAACTCCATCCCCGTATGCCAAGTGTTCATCACGAAGACGAGCGACAGGAACGTATACAGCAGCAGAAACAGGTAGAGCACGCGCTGGATAAAGCCGTACTTCATCTGAAGGCTGTCGGTCGTGACGCTCCAGACGTACAGATAGTTGCCGACCGCCTGCGTCCCGTGAAAGCCGATCGGCACGAAAAAGGAAACGAGCAAAAAGAACGTGCCTACGATCGGGATCGTCCACCGAAGCCTGAACTTCAGATCGCGCGGATTGAGCCTGTTGAACAGCGTAATGTTCATATGGCCGGAAAAGACGAAAGAGGAGGCGAACAGGCAAACCGCCGATGGCGGCTGCCGTATGCCCGCATCCGCGATAAGTCGAATGGCGTCCCAGTCCAGCCAGTTGCTGAACAGCGCCTTGAACAGAATCCACAGGATGATCGGCGTGCAGACGATGAGCAGCACCTCGTGCGTGAACTGGACCGAACGGGAAGTGCGGGAGGCGGCCCACATCGAAGCTGCGGCCATGATCGCCAGGTTCAAGTAGGAGCTGGCCTCCGGATCGAAGAAGATGCCTACCGTATTGGAGTAGGAGAACAGGACGATGATGCCGGCGGTGCACCAGATGACGACGCCGATCATATTCAGGCAATTGGCGAGCCAGACCGGCAGGAAAAGCTTGTAGATCTCCGGCAAGCCGAGTCCCGGAAAACGTTGGAAAAAGCTGGAGGTCACATAGCTGTATAGCGTGCCGACGGCGATGGCCAGCGGAAACGACGATACCGCTCCGTCGAACCGGTGGCTGATCAGCACATACGGAACGAGCACCATAATATTTATCATTCCGACATAGAAGATGTGATAGAAGTAATAGCGGATCATCGGCAACGTCTCCCTTCCGAAGGTTATTGGACTTAGTCGCTGGCTTTGTTGGCTTTGCTCTGAAACAGGGCGAAGTAAGGCTCGCCGAAGCTTCTCATGTTGCACAGGTACACGACGAGCGTGAACAGCCCAACGACGACGCCGACAAGCCCCGCGAATACCGCTACGAGGACGAACGCGTACTTCAAGATGCGGATAAAATAGCTGAAGGTCGAATTGGGAATGACGAAGTTGGAGATGGCCACGACGGACGTAACAATGATCATGATGCTGCTGACCAGGCCCGCCTGCTGGGCGGCTTGCCCCAGGATCAGACCGCCGACCGTCGCGGCCGTCGAACCGACCGAACGCGGTAGCCGAAGACTTGCCTCGATGAGCGCTTCGATCATGAACAGCATGAGCAGCACCTCGATGAACGACGGATAAGGCACGGCCGCGCGGCTCCCGTCGATCGTGAAGGCGAGCTGGACTCTGAACACTTCAGGGTTGTAGGACACGATCGAGATGTACAGCGCAGGCAGCATAAGCGTCAGCATCATAGAGATGTAGCGAAGGCCGATGAGAAAACGGCTCATCCAGGAAGGCTCGTAGTGGTCGTCCATCGCGTACATAAAATCGAAAAAGTGGACGGGCAGCAGGATGGCGAACCGGCTGCCGTCCAGCAGAATGGCCAGTTTTCCTTTGTTCAGATGGATGCTGAGGCGGTCGGGACGCTCGGTGACCTGCGCGATCGGGAACAGCCGGTATTTGGCCTGCGTGAGCTGCTTAGCGAGCTGCCCGGCGGACAGAAGAAGGCCGTCGTCCAATCGGCGCAGCCGCTTGCGCACCTCCTCCAGCGTCGTTTCGTTTCGCTTGGTGCGATCGTACAGCAGGGCGATTTTGGATTTGGACTGATTTTGCGGCTCGAAGTTTTCCACCGTCAGCTCGGGAACGTTGTACAAATTGCGAACCAGCGTCAAATTGAGATCGAGGTTTTCGGTAAAAGCCGACTGCGGACCCTGCAGCGATGCTTCCACTTGCGTCTGGTCGGGCTGGGTCTGCATTCTGCGAATGGCGCGAAATACGAACACTTCCCCCTCGTATTCGAGAAGGATATAGCCTTTGAGCAAATAGTCGACCCAACGTTCCTCGGGGACGTCCTTCATGAACCCGATGCTGGTATGGAGCATTCTGCGGAATTCGTCAGGGTCGAAGCGGTAAGAAAACGGGATGATAATGCCGTCTTTCAGCTGGTCCATATCGCACATGCCCGGAAAAAAACAGATTTGCAATTCGGCATAACCGTTGTCCATCGTCTCGGCCGTAAAATCGGCAGGCGAACCGAGAATCTCCTTGATTTTCTCGAGCATGGCGGGACCTCCTTTCATTTCCAATCCCGGCTAGGTTGCCCTGAATCCGGCAGCTCATTCGTTGACAAGCCCGCGCGCCGCCGATGAGCCCGTAGATGCTTTTGCCCGTGCACTCTGGTAAAATGGGATGGATTTGTCGGGGGGAACTTGTCCCGCCGCTTTAGCTCAAGGAGGAATGGCAATCATGAGATCGGACGGAAGAGAACCCGGCGAGCTGAGAACGATGGCCGTCGTGCTGAATCCGAACAAATACGCCGAAGGCTCGGTACAGATCGAGATGGGCGATACGAAGGTGCTTGTCACGGCTACCGTGGAGGAGCGCGTGCCGCCTTTTCTGAAGGGTCAGGGAAAGGGCTGGGTCACCGCCGAATATGCGATGTTGCCGAGGGCGACGCATTCGCGGAATCAGCGGGAATCGGTGAAGGGCAAGCAGGTCGGACGCACGATGGAAATCCAGCGGTTGATCGGGCGGGCGCTGCGTTCCGTCGTGAACCTTGAGGCGCTCGGCGAGCGGACGATTACGCTGGACTGCGACGTGCTACAGGCGGACGGGGGGACACGGACGACCTCGATCACGGGCGCCTTCATCGCGCTGGCGCTCGCCGTTCACAAGCTCGCGGGCACGAACGCGTTCGCGAAGTATCCGCTGACCGACTACCTGGCTTCGGTCAGCGTAGGCGTCCTGGGCGACGCCGCGCTGCTCGACCTGAACTACGCCGAGGACTCCAAGGCGAAGGTGGACATGAACGTCGTCATGACGGGCGCGGGCGCGTTCGTCGAGGTTCAAGGGACGGGCGAGGAGCAGCCTTTCTCGCGGGCCGAGCTGGACCGCATGCTGGCGCTTGCGGAGTCGGGCATCGCGAGGCTGATCGAGCTGCAGAAGCAGGCGCTGGGCGAAGCGGGCGCGCGGATCGGCACGGTGCGGACATGAGGCTCGCGCCGGGAGATACGCTGCTCGTCGCCACGCGCAACAAAGGCAAGACGGCCGAGTTCAGGGCGGCTTTCGCGGCGCTCGGCGTGAACGTGGCCGACCTGACCGAATTCGAAGGCGGTCGGGATATCCCGGACATCGTGGAGGACGGCGATACGTTCGAGGCGAACGCGACGATCAAGGCCCGAACGGTCGCACTCGCGACCGGCCTGCCCGCGCTCGCGGACGATGCGGGCCTGTGCGACGACGCGCACGGCGGCGCGCCGGGCGTATACTCCGCACGGTACGCCGGCGAAGGCGCGACAGACGCGGACAACAACGCAAAGCTGGTGCGCGAGCTGCGCGCGGCTGGCGCAACCGTGCCGGCTGCGGATGCCGGCGGCGCAGAGGACGCGCTGAGCACGGCGCGCTTCGTCAGCTGCCTCGTCCTTTACAAGCCGGACGGCGACACGTTGAGCGCGGAGGGTGCCGTCGAAGGCATCGTGACCGGCGCGCCGCGCGGCGCGGGCGGGGTCGGCTACGACCCGCTGTTCTGGCTCCCTTCGCACGGACGTTCGATGGCGGAGCTCAGCGTCGGCGAAAAAAATGCGATCAGCCATCGCGGCCAGGCGCTGGCGAAGCTGCTGGAGCTTCTGGGAGGGACCGGGGCGGATCGCTGATCGCGCGGCCTCGCCGCTGGATCGTGAGCCCGCAAGAAGTCTCGGTCATGACCACTTCAGCCCGCGGCTGTACCGTGAGCCCGCAAGAAGTCTCGGTCAGGACTACTTTAGCCCGCCGCTACACCGTGAGCGCGCAAGAAGTCTCGGTTAGGACTACTTCAGCCCGCGGCTGATCCGTGGGCCCGCAAGAAGTCCCGATTAAGACTACTTCAGTCCGCGGCTGCACCGTGAGCCCGCAAGAAGTCTCGGTCAGGACCCCTTCAGCCCGCCGCTGTGCCGTGAGCCCGCAAGAAGTCTCGGTCAGGACTACTTCAGCCCGCGGCTGCACCGTTAGCTCGCAAGTAATCTCGGTCAAGACTACTTTAGCCCGTCGCTACACCGTGAGCCCGCAAGAAGTCCTGGTCAGGACTACTTCAGTCCGCCGCTGTACCGTGAGCCCGCAAGTAATCTCGGTCAAGACTACTTGAGTCCGCCGCTGCACCGTGAGCCCGCAAGTAATCTCGGTCAAGACTACTTCAGTCCGCCGCTGCACCGTGAGCCCGCAAGAAGTCTCGGTCAGGACTACTTCAGCCCGCGGCTGCACCGTGAGCCCGCAAGTAATCTCGGTCAAGCTACTTGCGTCCGTCGCTGCACCGTGAGCCCGCAAGAAGTCTCGGTCAGGACTACTTTAGCTCGTCGCTACACCGTGAGCCCGTAAGAAGTCTCCATCAGAACTTCTTCGGTCCGGTGGGCGACGGCAACCTGATAACCAACGATCAACACGCAAAAGGATGGCGCAGATTGGATTCTGCCCCATCCTTTTTGTCGTCTAAAACTAAACGAGTCGCACTTTGTACGTGCGCAGCCAGTAGTCAACCTGCAGCAAGTAGGCAAACAGCTGCGGGCCGCTCATGAGCTGGCCGAACCAGGGCAGGTTCGTGCTCGCATCGGCCGTCTCGGCGATTTGACGGACCTTTTTGCCGTCGATCAGCTGCAGAAGCGGCGACGAGGCGTCGTCGAGACGCTCGAGCAGGCGCGTTTTCACAGCGGACAGGTAGTTGGGATTGTGCGTTTTCGGATAAGGGCTCTTTTTGCGGTACAGCACATCGTGCGGCAGGACGCCCTCGAGCGACTTGCGAAGGATGCCTTTTTCGCGGTCGCCCGCCTGTTTGATTTTCCAGGGGACGTTAAATACGTAATCGACCAGGCGGTGGTCGCAGTAAGGCACCCGCACTTCAAGCCCCGCGGCCATGCTCATCCGGTCCTTGCGGTCCAGCAAGGTCGGCATGAAACGGGTGATATTCAGGTACGACATGCGGCGCATGAGCCGCTGTTCCTCGTTTTCGCCGGGCAGCGCGGGCACCTCGCTCACGGCCTGCGCATAGCGGTCCGCCACGTATTCGCGCGGCCGGACCGACTCTAGTACGCCGGGAGACAGGATGCTCTCCCGAAGGTCCACGGACAGCGACCAGGGGAACGTGTTCGCTTCCAGTGCGTCCTTGCGATGAAACCACGGATAGCCGCCGAACCCTCCGTCCGCCGCTTCGCCGGACACCGCGACGGTCGCGCCTTTTTTGATTTCCCGACAGAACAGGTACAAGGACGCGTCGATATCCGCCATCCCCGGGTAGTCCTTCGCGCGGACGGCGGCTTCGAGCGCTTCGACGAGCTCGGGCGTATCGAACTGAATCGGATGATGGACCGTACGCAGATGCTCGACCATCCGCTCGATCCATGGCGCGTCTGCGTTCGGCTGGAAGGCATGCGCTTTGAAATGCTTGTCGTTATCGACGTAGTCGACCGAATACGTATCGACGTTGCCCTGCCCCGTGCGATTGTAGTAGTTAACCGCGAGGGCGGTCAAAGCGCTGGAGTCGAGCCCGCCGGACAGCAGCGTGCATACGGGCACGTCGGAGGCGAGCTGGCGTTCGAGCGTATCCGCGAGCAGCTCGCCGATGCGCGCGGCGGTCGCGGCTTCGTTGTGCTCGTGCTCCCGGCTCTCGAGCTGCCAGTACGTCCGGATGCGCAGGCCGTTGCGGTCGAACGTGAGCGTCTGTCCGGGCTTCAGCTCGGACAGTCCGCGCCAGATGCCGTGGCCCGGCGTACGTGCGGGACCGAGCACGAACAGCTCCGCGAGGCCTTCGCCGTCGATCTCCGGCTCCACGTCGGGATGCGCCAATACAGCCTTCGGCTCGGAGCCGAACAGCAGCCGGCCCTCGTCGTGCCGGTAGAAAAACGGCTTGACCCCAAGCCTGTCGCGCGCGGCGAACAGCGTCTGGTCGAGCGAGTGCCAGACGGCAAAAGCAAAAATGCCGTTGAACCGTTCCACGCAGGCCGGACCCCACTCGACGTAAGCTTGCAGCAGCACTTCGGTGTCGCAGCTCGTCTTGAACGCGTAGCCGAGGGAGAGCAGCTCCCTTTTGAGCTCCGGCGCATTGTACAATTCTCCGTTATAAACGAGGACGCAGTCGTGGTCCTCCGCTTCCTTTGACGGACGTACCATCGGCTGCGCGCCGTTCGCCGGATCCATGACGGACAAGCGCCGGTGTCCGAACGCGCAATGGCGGGAGAGCCACGTGCCCGAGGCGTCGGGGCCGCGCAGCTCCAGCGTTTCCGTCATGCGCTCGAGCACGTCGGCCTGTTGCGTCAAGTCCCGGTTCCAATCGATCCAGCCTGTTATTCCGCACATGGCCTATCGCAACCTCCCCGCTGGTATTGCCTGGCTGCCTTATGAATGGGGCAAAACCAATCAAAAGATGTGTATGCGGAATTCAGAGTAAAATGTCTGTCCTTGCGGAAAACATAAGAACGGGCGCCCGAAAGGAGAGGAATGCGGCCATGTTGACGGTGAGGCACGCCGCTTTTCGAAGAGTGCTGGCGAGGGGCAGACAGCTGTACGGCGAGGTGGAGGTGCATACCGACCTTGCGCGCGCGCCGCGGCTGCTGGCGTACTTCCGCAAGGAGGACGACGGCAGGCTTCAGCTCGTCCGCGTGATGAAGGAGGATTCCTATCTCGAGCCGGGCGTCATCGGCGTCGCCGAGCTTCCCGTCTACGCGGCGACCGAGGACGTGACGGAGCAGCTGTTCAGCGGACCCGACCATTCGGCAGGAGAAGACAGGCACCTGTTCGGCCGGCAGATCGTTGCGATCGGCGAAGTGAGGGATGCGCTAGAGCAAGCGCTTTGACGGACGAGCAAGTCGGTTGATTCAATGAGAGGAGGGATTTGCATGCCCGGCAAAAGGAAAAAAAATAAAGGCAACAGCTACGCCGAACGGGGCGAGGAATTCGCCGAAGCGGTGATCAAGTCGACGGAAGGCAATCATCCGGCGCAAAACGCGCCCGCAACGCCGCACAACCGATAAGCGGAAAATAGCTGGTAAGCGCGGGACGCAAACAGACATGCGGCAGCGCGGCGATTCGTCATCGCCGCGCCGTTCGTCGTGGTAAAGCTGTACGATGATCGTCGAACGAACCGGATTACTTGATCGCAGTCAGAATGACCCCGACCGTGATCAGGCCGATGCCGATGCCGTTCAAAAGCGTAATTTTTTCGCCGAGGAAAAGAAAGGCGAGCAGCGCCGCGATGACTACGCTGAGCTTGTCGACCGGTCCGACCTGCGCGACTTTGCCGTATTTGAGCGCGAGGAAATAGAACATCCAGGAGACGGCGCCGGCCACGCCGCTGAGCGCGACGAAGCCCAGCGCCTTTTTGTGCCCCCAGATCGTGCCCAGCTCGCTCCATTTCCCTTGGACGACCACCACGCCGAGCATGAAGACGGCCATGATGACGGAGCGTACGGCCGTCGCCGCGTTCGAATCGATGTTCTGCAATCCGATCTTGCCGAAGACGGCGACGAGCGCGGCCGCCGCTGCGGACAGCAAAGCGTAAATTAGCCAAATTCCCATTTTGCGTAAAAACCTCCATGAACGAGTGTGTGATTCGCGCAGCCCGCGCCGTCACCGTTACCTGCGATCGGTGTTATAATAGTAGAAAGCGATTGAACGCTAGATCACGGTAGCATGGAGGCAGAAGGCTTGGCACATTTATACTTCAAGTATGGCACGATGAACAGCGGCAAATCGATCGAAATTATCAAAGTTGCGCACAATTACGAAGAACAAGGAAAGCGCGTGCTTCTCTTTACCCCGGCCATCGATACGCGTATCGGCGCCAACCTCGTCGGATCGCGAACCGGCCTCACGCGCCCGGCGATTCCGGTCGAACCCGACACCGACCTGTTCGAGCGGGTGCGGCGGGAGCAGAGCGGCGACGGTCAGCGCATTTCCTGCGTGCTCGTCGACGAAGCCCAATTTCTGAATAAACGCCAGGTGCTGGAGCTCACGTGGATCGTCGACGAGCTCGACATTCCCGTCATGGCGTTCGGTCTCAAAAACGACTTCAGAAATGAGCTGTTCGAAGGCAGCTACAACCTGCTCGTCAATGCGGACAAGATCGAAGAGATCAAGACGATCTGCTGGCACTGCGACCGCAAGGCGACGATGGTGGTCCGGTCCGTGAACGGCGTGCCAGTGAACGAAGGCGACCAGATCATGATCGGCGGCAACGAGGACTACAAGCCGGTGTGCCGGAGCTGTTACCGCAAGACGTTCCAGGGCGGGCTCTGAACGCGCGCCGCTTAGCGAAGCATATCCAATCCCCGAGTCTCGCATGCGAGGCGCGGGGATTTTTGACATTCGGCGGGCGGATAGACGGGCGCGGACAAGACCAACCTAATGCCCAGCTCGCATAAAAGGGACTTCGTCCAACTGGAGGCAATTGCGTGTATTATTACAAGGAAGAGCTGATCAACATCATCAAGCCGGACAAACCTGATCCTTCGGCGGCCAAAGTGCTGCAGGAGACGCTCGGGGGACGCTTCGGAGAGATGCGCACGATGATGCAGTTTTTTTTCCAAAGCTCGAACTTTAGGGGGAAAGACAAGCAGTACCGCGATTTGCTGCGCGGCGTATTTCTTGAGGAGATCGCGCATGTGGAGCTGGTGCAGAACACGATTAACCAGCTGCTGAACGATGCGGGCCTGTCCGAGCCTGGAGACGCGGGCAGCGATGCGTCGCCGCTCGACGAAGCGATCAAGCATGCGAATCCCCATCACTTCATCATGGGCGCCAAGAGCTCGCTGCCGGTGGACGCGTCGGGGAATCCTTGGAACGGCTCCTGGGTGTACAGCCACGGCAACCTGATCGCGGACATGCTGGACAACCTGGTGCTTGAATCGACGGGCGTGCTGCAAAAGACGAGAATCTACGAGATGAGCTCGAACCAGACATTCCGGGAAACGCTGGCTTTTCTCATTGTGCGCGACAACGCTCACCAAAACGCGTTCGCGAAGGCGCTCGAGACCCTCGGCGTCGATTGGGGGAAGACGTTCCCCGTGCCGAACTACGACATCAACAAATATCCCGAATGCCGCAAATTCGTCGATTTGGGCTATCACAACGCGCTGTTCAACTTCCGGCTCGACCCGACGCGCGTCGCCGAAGTGTTCCAGGGCCAGTCTCCGAGCCGCAACGGCGGCCCGCTCGCGGTCACGCCGCCACCGCAGGGCTTCCCGGTACCGCAAATGCCGGATATGCCGAACGAGCATAGTCCGGGTCTGGCGGACATGATGCGTTAAGTTTAATTTTGGACTTGAGCGAAGCACCGCACCTGTGGTAATATAATCAAGCTGTGTCCCAATAGCTCAGCTGGATAGAGCACACGCCTTCTAAGCGTGCGGTCGGGGGTTCGAATCCCTCTTGGGACGCTTGATTATTCCTGTAGAACGACTTTGATAAGTCGTAAAAAACCCGAGAGGCCTTATAGCTCTAGGCGTCTCGGGGATTATTTTAATAATCGGCATTATAGGCAGAATGGTGAAAAATCCTGCATTAAATGATTTCATTTTACACATTGTTTGCACAACACAGATCATCCGACCATCTCGCCGAAGGTAGTCACAGAAATTGCGTCGTCTTGTTCCTGAAGCTCGTCAATGATGTGTGCATAATATTTGTTGGTCGTCTCAATGTCGGAATGCCCGAGCCTCTTGGATACATAGTAAATCGATGTGCGTTTATACAGAAGTATGGATGCGTGAGTATGCCGCAGGCCGTGCACGCTGATCTCCTGAATGCCCATTTCTTTAAGAGATTTTTTGAGGACTTTGTTAATGGCGGTATTGCTTATCACCTTATACTTAGATGCTGGACTGTAAAAGACTAAACCGTATATGTTATCAGGTGTGCGCCTGAAAAACTCTTTGAAGACTGCCATCGTCCCAAGGTCCATTTTGATTTTGCGCACCGATTGCGGATTTTTTGTTGGTCCAAAACCTTCGTGCATTTTGTTGTTGTAGCCCCACGTTTTGTCTACATTCAGCTCATTCTTTTCAAAGTCGAAGTCTTTTCTTGTTAACCCAATGAGCTCCCCGAACCTTAATCCAGAAGTTATAGCCAGTAGTATGAGGAAATGGGATAAGTGAACAGGTTTGGAAAATAGCTTAATCAGTCGACGGCTTTCAAAGAGACTGAGGTGTTTTTCTTCTTCTCTTTTGGCAGGTAGCGATCCAGAGATTACGGCTTTCCGCGTAAAATCGATTTTAATTATGCCTTCGTCGATGGCGTCTCTGACGCATGCCCGTATGTGGGTATTAAGCTTTCGAGTTGTTTCCTTGGAGTGGGTCTTGGCGTACCAATTTAAAAATTCTTGGTATCGGCGCTTGGTTATGTGCTGAATGGGCTCGTCGAGGAAGAATTCGCGGATGGAGCCGAGGGTTTCAAGATATCGGGCACGGGTATTCTTTCCGATCGCAACCTTGTAAACCTTAACCCAACTCTCGAAGAAATCGGCGAACGGCTCGAGCTTTTCCTTTAAGGCGACGCCCTTACGAAGTTTTTCTTCAATCACAGACGCCGCCGCTTGAGCTTCACGCTTAGTGGCAAATCCACTTTTCCGAATCGGATCTGGTTTGCCATTTACCATTCGTGAAATTACATATTGCCATGACTTCCCTCGCTTTTGATAAGAGGCCATTTGAATCCACTTCCCCTCATGACCCTTACCATTAAAGGGTCAAAGTAAATGATGAATGTGTCATTAAAACGCACGGAAATACCGTAACGGTCGCGATAGCGATCAACGGCTGCTTGTAGGAATTCTTCTGTTACTCCGAGGAACTCAGCGATTTCATGCCTGCCTGATTGCCTTGCTAGATGCGCGTCAACGATCCTGCAAAGAGGAATTAAGCGCTCATGTGCCCATTGGCGGGCGCGTCGTTCCTGTTTGCGATTAAGGAGTTTCGATTGATCCAAGATTCGCCCAAAAGTTGTATAGTGGTGCCCGAGCTCTTCCCCTACGATGCAAGTCAACTCGGTATACGTCCACGTGATCGCTGAGTTAATCGTTATTGTGTTATCCATGTAAAGCGCCTTTAAACGTGGGTTTTTGAACAAATGCTTAATCACTCGTACTCTCTCGGCCTGCGCATCGGCCAGCAGATCATCAAGCAGCTGCATAAATTATTCGCCCTTTCGCTTGGACTTGATGTAACGAGCGTATTCGATTATTTCCCTCATTTCCTCCTCTGTATAATCCTCGCCGTCAAAATGGGCGGCAAGCGTTTCTGGTTCATCTAATAGATCCATGCCGCCGTCTTCAATGAGGTTACTTTTTTTAATATTGAAGTGCCTGGCAATTTTTTCGATTGGGCCCATTCTGGGCTCTTTAACACCAGTCTCCCATGTAGAAACGGCTTTGTTTGTAACTCCAGCGATTTCTGCAAGCTCGTCTTGAGTTAAATGGTACTTTTCACGCAGCTTTTTAATATTTTCACTTACTCCCACGTTAATACCTCCGCTCTATTCTAAGTGGAATTATAGTACATGAGGTGAAGAATATCAACTCAAAGTTCTAATTTTTCGATTTTGGGACGTTGACAATCTACTTTAGGTGGAGTAACATGGGGTTACACCTGACGGAAGGAGGTGTGCAACATGACTTTGACAGTGAGGCAAGCCCGACTCCTTTCCGATAAGACTCAACAAAACATGGCCGACATGATGGATGTCCATAAGCAAACCTATGCTAAATGGGAGAAGCATCCTGATGCGATGCCAGTCGGAAAGGCCAAGGAATTCTCTGCAATAGTAGGATTAGGAGTCGACGAAATTTTTTTTGACCCTTGTTCTACTTTAAGTAGAAAAAGAGGGAGGAAATCCACCGAGAGTTCAGCGTAAAAATCACACCTATGAGGCGATCGACATGCAGCAATTAACGGTGCAATTATCCATTCCTATCCCTGCTGATTCGGTCCTGATCAGCAGGGTGGAGCTGGACCAACTAAAGCAGCAAGAGCTGGCCGGCGTCTACTGGAGCATGAAGGATTTGGAGCAGCGCCTACGTCGGAAAGACGATTGGATTAAGACCAATATCCTCTATCCTCCACGGTTCAGAAACATTTTAGACGTCGAAAAGGGTGGCTTTGTTTTTTACCCGCAAGCGAAAGGGCAGCCCTGGTCATTCCAGGCGAGCAAAATGGCCGAATTCTTGGATATGCGATTCGGCCAGATATTCAAAGCTGAGAGGTGACAAGAACCATGAACAAGCCCGCAAAATGGCTTAGGCTCGACGGTCGCATGCAGCGTCTGCTCGACGCGAA
>NZ_JAGXJW010000190.1 GCF_019091135.1 Cohnella sp. GbtcB17
TATAGTGATTTTCATAAGTTTGCATTTCTGGTGCCCGGTAACATGGAACTCGGTGTTTGGCTCAGTAAAATCACAACTTAGTATGTTAGTAGTTTGGGGACGGGTTTTAGACATTGGGAATGTCGGGAATGGCCGGGAATTTTGAATGTCCCAAAAATACCCCTTTAGTATGATTTATGTGATTTTATGGTGGAGGGGCAAAATGGTCTTTTTGCCCCATTAATGTTTTGTCTTTTAGTGAGTTTATTAAATTGAAAATAAATGTTTATGGGTTTGGGGTTTGGGGTTTGGGATTTGGGTTTCTGGATTTAGGATTTAGGGTTTAGTGTTTTAGGGTTTGCCCATGGACCACTACAAGCTCTGAACCTATAAACCCAGAAAATACCCT
>NZ_JAGXJW010000191.1 GCF_019091135.1 Cohnella sp. GbtcB17
GACAATCCTCCGTTGCCGGCCCTTCTCCGGGCGCATAGGTCATGGTGATGCTTTGCGCGATCATCCGGCGAACGCCAACGGCGAGCGAAGCATCCACCAAGTTTCTCGTTCCTTCCACACGAATTCTTGCATTGGCGGTCGGATCCATAGCCTGAAGTGAAGTCAGTTGGTGAATGACCACCTCTGGGGATGTTTCGGCAAGTACGCTGAACAGACTCTTACGATCATATACATCCGCTTGGACAGATAAAGCTCCGGCTTTCTTTAAGCTTTCTGCATGCTCCGGGTTGCGTATGAGCCCAATCACTTCATGTCCCTTTTGTACGAGCATCGGAATGAGTACCCTCCCGATGACGCCGCTTGCTCCAGCAACTAAAAT
>NZ_JAGXJW010000192.1 GCF_019091135.1 Cohnella sp. GbtcB17
AATCACCCGATCGAGACGGTCATCATGCGGCACAACTACGGCAACAGTTTTAGATCCATATTTCATGAAACTAAATCATTACCATGGCTCTGAGGCCAGTTGTTGGAAATTATTTTACCAGGATCTTAGATCTACTCACAAGTATGTTTATTAACATCCTAAATATGAACTTTCTAAAACGATGAAATAAACACATATAAAGTTTAGGAAACCTTACATTGGGTGCAGCGGAATAATATGACTCCTTCCGTTCAGATATCTAGCCCTTGATTCCTTTCTGTAGCACAGCATTACCAATATCTGAACCTGGATCACTTTCTCTGAATCTTTGATGCTGAAACTCCTTCTTGCTGAAAGTCTTACTTCACGATCTTCCTCA
>NZ_JAGXJW010000193.1 GCF_019091135.1 Cohnella sp. GbtcB17
GTCATTCCGAACTGGACGGTCTTCTGGATCCTCGCCTGCCGGGAATATGCCGCACATACGGGCAATGAAGCGTTCGCCGCGAACATCTGGCCTGCGGTGAGGCATACGCTGACGCATTATTTAGAACATATCGACGACAGCGGCTTGCTGAACATGGCCGGCTGGGATCTGCTGGACTGGGCGCCGATCGGCCAGCCGTACGAAGGCATCGTGACGCATCAGAACCTGTTCCTCGCCAAGGCGCTTCGGGATTCGCGGGCGCTAGCCGCCGCGGCCGGCGCTACTGATGAAGCCGACGCGTTCGCGGCGCGCGCCGATCGTCTGGCCGAGGCGATCTACGCGGTGCTGTGGGATGAGGAAAAGCGCGCTTATA
>NZ_JAGXJW010000194.1 GCF_019091135.1 Cohnella sp. GbtcB17
CAAATCTTGGTACATCTTGGTGGTGCCGGGTTGCAGAGAATACGGGGTAGAATGAGCCTCCTCAAAGATCTCATTTCTTAGTTCCACACTGTTCGGAACACAAACCCTGGCTTTATACAAAAGCATCCCACTATCTGACACTGAAACGTCTTTGGCTTGACCTCCCAATACCTCATCACGGATCTTCACTAACTCCGGATCTGTCATCTGAGCGACCTTTATTCTTTCCAACAGACCGGATTGCAGCGTTAAGTTGTGAAGCTGACCTACCTCAACCTCAATGCTGGATCTAACCATATCCACTGCTACCTGAAGTGAGATCTGAACCATGCTAGCTACTTGCCCGGGACCCTTTCTGCTCAGGGCATC
>NZ_JAGXJW010000195.1 GCF_019091135.1 Cohnella sp. GbtcB17
GGTGACCCGTGGGGGAATCGAACCCCCGTTACCTCCGTGAAAGGGAGGTGTCTTAACCGCTTGACCAACGGGCCATACGCATTAAGTAAGTAACTGGCGGAGAGAGAGGGATTCGAACCCTCGAGACGCTTGTGACGCCTACACGATTTCCAATCGTGCTCCTTCGACCAAACTCGGACATCTCTCCATGATGGCTCCCCGAACAGGACTCGAACCTGTGACAACTCGATTAACAGTCGAGTGCTCTACCAACTGAGCTATCAGGGAATATATGAAATTGTACTGCTCGGCCTGGCGACGTCCTACTCTCCCAGGACCCTGCGGTCCAAGTACCATCGGCGCTGGAGGGCTTAACGGTCGTGTTCG
>NZ_JAGXJW010000196.1 GCF_019091135.1 Cohnella sp. GbtcB17
GTGAGAGGTCTGAGATATTCTTTAGTGTGCCTTAGACCAGACACCTGCTGTTGAGTGGGAGTAATGAGTAGGTATCAGATTAATCCAGGAGAAGAACATTGGAAGACAATCAAGTAAATCCTAAGATTAAGAAGAGGAACTATATGTTAGTCTATAAGGGTGTGTTTAAAACTCTTAGACTACACCAAATCAGATTTCTAGACTTGCCTTAGTGCTAGAAAGTCTGCTGATGAGGTCCCCATACTAGTTGAGACAAACTGCTTGTAAGACTAAGTTAATTGATTTTAGTTAATCAATTATAATTCTAAAATTAGACTATGTCTAGTTTATGAATTTTTTTAACTATGTTATGGCTTGATTGAAG
>NZ_JAGXJW010000197.1 GCF_019091135.1 Cohnella sp. GbtcB17
CTTGGCTTCCTTGGACCGCGTCGGTGTCTCGTACCTTCCCTCAGGGTTCGATAAATTGAAGAGGAAAAGAGATGAAGAAGTGGCGGGTAGGGTAAATAGAACGAGGCTAGGATTTCATCTGACAAAGTTAAGTGTGAATGAGAGCCATCACTATCTATTTATAGGTAACCACCTAGGTTTAAGTTAGAATTATTTGGCATTAAAATAATGAAAAAATAAATGATAAATACCCTACATAAGTGGCCAGCCATGGTTTAGGATAATGGGCCCCACTTTTACAATTTTGCTGTTTTATCATTTCTACATCTCATTTTCTCAAAAACGCCAATTTTCTAATTTAACCACTTAAATGCCAATTC
>NZ_JAGXJW010000198.1 GCF_019091135.1 Cohnella sp. GbtcB17
ATTCCCTGGCCTCAATCCCTTAGTGTCTTGTTGATCCGGCTCACCGTAAAACTAAGATAGATTATTAAGCAAAAAAGATAGATACTAACTATTTACAAATTCAAATTACACTAATATCTTGAATTAAATTTAAAAAATATTAAATTAATTCAAAATGATAATTAGAATTGAATTAGGAATAGTAATAGTATAAATACAGAACTACACAAAAAATCGGAAGTTAATTCCATGAAAAAGCATGGAAAAACAAAGGAAAACGAAAAAATTGCAAGCGGTAAGGACGGGATGTTGTAGATTCCCGTCCGCGCGCGTGCTGGGGTGATATGGGCGAGGTATCTGGGCGGCACAAGGATTTTC
>NZ_JAGXJW010000002.1 GCF_019091135.1 Cohnella sp. GbtcB17
CCCGCGCCGTTTTCCCCGATGAGACAGTGAATCTCGCCCCGTTCGACCTTGAAGCTGACGTCCGTGAGCGCCTTGACGCCCGGGAATTCCTTGGTGATGCTCTTCATCTCTAAAATATAGTCGCTCATTCTCTTCACTCCTTAGGCGCAGCGACATTCGATAATGGCGGAATCGCGATAGACGCATCTATCACGATCCCGCTCTCTAAGCTATTGGCCGGCCGGGATTACAGTCCCGTGAAGTCGCCTGCTTTGTAGTAGTCCGAATCGATGAGTTCTTTCTTCACGTTGTCCTTGTCGACGACGATGACGTCCGTTTGCTTCGCCTTCACGTCCACCTTGCCGTTGTTGTAGGAGCCGGTCGTCTCAGGCGTCTTGCCGTCGAGGATGTCGACCGCCATGCCCATCGCGTCCTTGACCAGCGTGCGGACGTCTTTGAACACCGTCATGGATTGTTTGCCGTCGATGACATATTGGATGGATGCCTTCTCGGCGTCCTGGCCGGTAACGACGTAGCTCGTAATCGCCTTGTCGGAACCGAAGACGTCGGCGATGGAGCGAGCCGTGCCGTCGTTCGGCGCCAGGATAGCGACGTCGCCCTTCATGTCGGCGGCTGCGGAGGTCAGATGCGTTTGTGCTTTGTTCTTGGCTTCGTTGGCGTCCCAGTTCGTGGTCACTTGGCCGATGATCTTGCTCATTTGCTCGCGGGTCAGGTCTTTCGTATCCTTCAGCGCAACCGCTTCGCTCGAGTTCGCGATCTTGAACGTGCCGTCCGCAATCTTCGGCTGCAGCGTCTGCCATGCGCCTTGGAAAAACAGGAACGCGTTGTTGTCGGTAGCTGCGCCGGCGTACAAGTACAGCGGCTCGCCTTGGCCCTTGGCATGATCGACCAGGTATTGCGCTTGCGCCGCGCCGACCGCGACACTGTCAAAGGTGACGTAGTAGTCGACCGCGTCCGTGTTGGTGATCAGACGGTCGTAGGAGATGACCTTGATGCCTTCCTTCTTCGCGGCTTCTACCGCAGCCGCTGCCGCGTCGCCGTCTTGCGGACAGATGATGAGGACTTGAATGCCTTTATTGATCAGCGTTTCGACGTTTTCCTTTTCCTTGGCGGAAGAGCCTTGGCTGAACAGAATATCCGTCGTATATTTCGTGCCGGACAGCGCATCCTTAAAGCGTTGCTCGTCTTGCACCCATCTTGGCTCATCCTTCGTCGGAAGCACGATGCCCACGCTCACCTTGCCGCTGCCTGCTCCGTCTTTGCCGCATGCCGCAGCGACCGCCGCGAACAGCATGACAACCATCAGCAGCGCGATTGTTTTAAATCCTTTTTTCATTTGTTGTAACCCCTTTCGAACTCGTCGGTTTTTCTGGCAAGACCAACTATAGCACCGGACAAGCCCCATGAAAGCGCTTATCGATAGCACTCTTTTGCGACCGTCTGCAAAATTTTATCCTGGCCGGAAATGGCAAAAAAACCGCATCCCGAAGGTGCGGTTAACGATTGCGCGACGGTCTTGTTTTGTTTTTACTGCGCCAATTGCTCCAGATCAGGCTGCAATTTGTTCCGCAGCGCGTACAGCATGATCGCTCCGACCAGGAATGCCACGGCATCCGCGATGACGAGCGACCAGACGACACCGTGGAAGCCGTTCATACGATTGGCGATAAAGAGCACGGGAATCAACGTTGCCCCTTGGACGACGGACATCACAAATGCGGCGGTACCCTGCGCGGTCGCTTGGAAGATCCCCGTGAACAGCGAGGTCATGCCCGTTATGAACAAGGAGAGGAACGTCACATGCAAAATGTAGCTGCCCATTTCGATCAACTGCGGGTCGTTCGTAAACCAGCCGATCAGGTGGTCGGATACGAGATAGACGACGATGCCGAATACGACGGCCAGCGCCACGATCGTCTTGATCGTAAAGGAAATCGTATGCTTCATGCGCAGTTTGTTGGCCGTAAAAGAGAAGGCGATCAGCGGCACGACACCTTCGCACAAGCCCATCAGTATAAATTCGGGAAATTGCAGCAAGCGAGACGAAATGCCGTAACCCGCGATGGCTTGCTCCCCGTATTCGACAAGATAGTGGTTGAAGATGAGCGACATGGCCCCCAGAAATACGCTCATGACGAAGACGGGGACGCCGATTTTAAATACATTGCTCAGGATGTCCTTCGTTATCTTGAACCATTTAGCCGAGATGGTTAGAAACGAACTCTTGTAGCCCATATGGATGGCGAAAAATACGCACGCGACGAGGTTCGATACGACAGTGGCGGACGCGACGCCGATCACGTCCCAGTGCAAAACGAAGATGGCAAGCGCATCGAGCGCGATGTTAACGACGACGCTGAGGATCATGCCGACCATCGACGTGATGGCCGAACCTTCCGACCGCACGATATTTTCCAATGTGAAAAACAGCACGACGAACGGCGAACCGATCAGCATAATCGTGACATAATCCTTCGTGAATCCAAACGAATCGGGTGTCGCCCCAAGCCCGTGCACGATCGGGTCGATCAACGGTAGACCGACGGCCATCACAATGAGCCCGAATACTAAGCTGCTGTAAAAAGCGAACGAAGACAGATGCTTTACGTCGTCGTATTTTTTCTCTCCCAGCAAACGGGAGATGAATGCGCCGCTGCCGATGCCGATCAGGTTGCCCAGCGCCATAATGATCGCGAACAACGGCAGCGTGAGCGCAAGGGCGGACAGCATGGCGGTATTGTCAAGCGTGCCAAGGAAAAAGGCATTTAAGATCGAGTAGATCACGCTCATTGAAGTACCCAGCATCATCGGCACGGCGAAGTGGGCTACGGCTTTGGCGATCGGCGCTTTTTCAAAGTAGTGAAGGTTTGCAGATTCCATGGGAGTCACCGCTTTCTTTGGTTTATCAGGCTGTTGTCTAACTTTATCAGGCATCTGTCTAACACCGTTAGATTGAACCTTACAGTGTTAGATGATATCATGGGCTTATGCACCTGTAAAGAACAATCTTACACCGTTAGACAAAAGGGCGGATATCGATGAAAAAGCAGCAGCCGCAAATATCGGAGGACAAGATTCTGGACGCGTCATGGGCGCTTCTGGGAGAGGACGGCATCGAAAAGTTCAGCATGAGACGGCTGGCCGACCGGCTGGGCATTCAGGCGCCCTCGTTGTACTGGTACTTCAAGAGCAAGCTGGACCTCTATCAGCGCCTGGCCAACCAAGTATCGCGGATCATCCTGGAGGAGTATCGTTCTGAGGGGGATTGGAAGGCGCAGCTCGCGGGAATAGCGATGACGATCCGAAACGTGCACCGCCGGTACCCCTGCGCCACGCAGCTGATGATGCTGACGCTGCCTCACGAGCCGGACATCATCCGGCTTACCAACCGTATGCTGCTCTGCCTGGAATCGACGCCGCTTGCGCAGGAGCAGAAAATACAAACGGTGCTTACGCTCGTGAACTACGTTCACTACTTCGTGCTGGACGATTATCAGCATCAGCGCAACGTTGCCGCGATGATGAACGACCAGGGAGAATTCCATAAAGGCGGGATGGTTCGTTTGCTGGACGCCATGAGCGAGGAGGAAGCGGGACTGTTCCGGAGGTTGTTCAAAAGCGGAATGTTCGAGCTGATGGGCACCGATCGCTCGTTCGAATTCGGCCTGAACCTGATCCTGCTCGGGATCGAGCAGGTGATCCAGGCGCAGGAAAACTAACTCGCATTCGCAGCATAGCGCAATTTTGCGCTATGCGGGCCGTGTCGCTCCCCCGTTCGCGCCGACGCTGACTTACGTGCGTGGCATAGCGCATTTTTACGCTATGCGGGCCGTGTCGCTCCCTGCGTTCGCGCCGACACTAACTCGCATCCGCGGCATAGCGCAATTTTGCGCTATGCTGTCCATAGCGCTGCCCGCGTTCGCACCAACGCTCACTCACATCCGTAGGCATAGCGCATTTTTGCGCTATGCTGGCCACGTTGCTCCCTGCGTTCGCGCCGACGCTAACTCGCATTCGCAGCATAGCACAGTTTTGCGCTATGCTGACCAAGTCGCTCCCCACGTACGCACCAACGCTCACTCACATCCGTGGCATAGCGCAATTTTGCGCTGTGCTGACCAAGTCGCTCCCGCGTTCGCGCCGACGCTGACTTACGTGCGTGGCATAGCGCATTTTTACGCTATGCGGGCCGTGTCGCTCCCTGCGTTCGCGCCGACTCCTAACTCGCATCCGCGGCATAGCGCAATTTTGCGCTATGCTGACCAAGTCGCTCCCGCGTTCGCGCCGACTCCTAACTCGCATCCGCGGCATAGCGCAATTTTGCGCTATGCAGGCCATGTCGCTCTCGCGTTCGCGCACTCCTAACTCGCATCCGCGGCATAGCGCAATTATGCGCTATGCTGACCAAGTCGCTCCCCGCGTTCGCGCCGACGCTCACTCACATCCGTGGCATAGCGCATTTTTGCGCTATGCTGACCAAGTCGCTCCCCGCGTTCGCACCAACGCTCACTCACATCCGTGGCATAGCGCATTTTTGCGCTATGCTGGCCAAGTTGCTCCCCGCGTTCGCACCAACGCTCACTCACATCCGTGGCATAGCGCATTTTTGCGCTATGCAGGCCCTGTCGCTCCCCGCGTTCGCGCCGACGCTCACTCCCATCCGTGGCATAGCATATTTTTGCGCTATGCAGGCCCTGTCGCTCCCCGCGTTCGCGCCGACGCTGCCGCTTGCAACATGCGAAAAAGCGCCAGGGCATCGCCCCTGGCGCTTTAATCTTCTCGCGCAACGCGCCTGCTTCCGCCGAAACAGCCGGCGTCCCTACCGCTTCACGTTCTTGTACACTTCCTCCCGCGTGTGGAAGCCCTCCGCGATGATCGTCTCATCGATGTTGGACTTGTCGACGGCGATTGGCGAGAGCAGCACGGACGGCACCTCGATCTTGCCGTTGTTGACTTTGCGGTCGGCACCCGGGTCTTCGCCGCGGGCGAGCTTGAAGGCGAGCTCCGCAGCCTTATCGGCCAGCAGCTTGATCGGCTTGTAGACGGTCATCGTCTGCGTCCCCTCGACGATCCGCTGCGCAGCCGCAAGATCCGCATCCTGGCCCGCGATCGGGATGCGTCCCGCCAGCCCGCGCTCGGCCAGTGCCTGCACGACGCCGCCCGCCGTCGCGTCGTTGGCCGCGATGACCGCGTCGATGCGGCCTGCGTTCGCGTCGAGCGCCGCCCGCATGTTCGCCAGCGCGCTCGCGGGCAACCAATCCTTGCTCCATTGGTCGTACACGACCCGTATGTCGCCGCCGTCGATTTTCGGCTGGATGACGTTGAACACGCCTTGCTTGAACATATGCGCGTTGTTGTCCGTGTCCGCTCCGCCGATATAGACGTACTTGCCGCGCGGCACCTGCTGCACCATCGCCTGCGCCTGCAGCTCGCCGCCCTTCTCGTTGTCGAAGGAGACGTACAGGTCGATATCGGCGTTGTTGACAAGCCGGTCGTAGGCCAGCACTTTAATGCCCGAGGAGTGGGCGCGTTTGACGATCGCCGCAGTCGCCGCCGCGTTGTGAGGCACGATGACGAGAATGTCGACGCCTTCGCCGATCATCGTCTCGGCCTGCGAGATCTGCTTGGCGTCGTCGCCATTCGCCGCCTCGATGACGACCTCGGCGCCCAGCGCCTCGGCGGCCGCCTTGAACAGATCGCGGTCGCGCAGCCAGCGCTCCTCAAGCAGCGTGTCCATCGCAAAGCCGATCTTGATCGGCCCGCTATGATGCGGAGGCGCGATGCCCCCGCCACCGCCGCCTCCGCCCCCGCCTCCCCCCGCTCCCTGCGAAGCGGAAGCCGAGGGCTCGGCCCCCGACGGGCCGCCGCTGTCGCAGCCAACCGCCAAGCCTGCCAGCGACAGCGCGAGCGCTATCAGCAGCAGCGGCTTCACCCTTCGCTTGACGCGTTTCCACGACTGCACCATCTTCACGATCCCCTTTTGCCCAGCAGCGTTTTGCGGTATTCGGTCGGCGAGACGTCGCACATTTTTTTAAACACCTTGCTGAAATAGTTCGGGTCGTGGTAGCCGACCTCGAACGTGATCTCCTTCAGGCTGCGCCCGGGATCGCCCATCAGCTTCTTGGCTTTGTCGATGCGGCATTCGGTGAGAAAATCGATGTAGTTGACGCCGAGCTGCTCTTTGAACAGCTTGCTGACGTAAAAGGGGCTGAGCCCGACCCGCTTGCCGATCGCCTCGAGCGAGATGTCCTCGTGGGAATGCTCGTAAACGTACTGCTTGATCTGCTGGATCGCGTCCGGCCGCACCTGCTCCTGATGCGCCTCGAACGCCTGACGCATCCGGGCGAGCAGCAGGGCCGTCTCGGCGCGCAGCTGCCGATAATCCCGGGCCTGCACCGCAAACAGCGGCGACTCCGTCTCGACGCCCATCTCGAGCAGCACCCGCGAAGCGAGCCAGAGCAGCTCCAGCGCCCGCTGCTGCCCGAGCAGCAGATCCGCTCCCTCGCTCTCGCACCGCCGCAGCAGCTCCTGGACATCCGCTTCGACCTGCTCCCACTGCCCAAGCCGGATGCGGTCGAAAAATTGGCGCTCCCACTGCTTCGCCGACAGCCCTTCCCGGGCCATGCCCAGCACCGGCGTATCCGCATAAAAACGGTACTTGACCGGCAGCGTCGGATCGGAGGACGCGATGAGCGCCTCCTGATAGGATTGCCGAATCTGGTCCAGCGAATCGTAGACGCCGCCGATGCCGACGAACGAACCGCCCGAACCCGGCACGCTCGCACCCTGCAAGGCCCCGCCCGGCGTCCCCGCGTCCACGACCGCCAGCAGATCGCGAGCCAGAGCCAGCGCCTGCGAGCGATACGAACGGGCCGAATCCCGGAACGCGATGACCGGAATATGCCGCCCGTACATCGCGCCCACCCAGCCGCCGCCCGCCTGTCTCGCTTTTTCCCGGATCGAGCCGTACAGTCCCTCCGCGCCTTGCGGCAGCAGCACGCACATCGCGAACGGCTCTCCTCCCACGCTCTCGCCCAGCAGCCCGACCAGCTCGCCCAGGTGAACCTCGTGCACGTGGTCGAACAGCAGCTGCGTGACGACGTCGGCCTCAATGACGGGCAGCACCTTGCGCAGCGCATCCTCCTGCCGCTTGCTCGTCTCCGCCGCGCTCCGCTCCGCCTCGATCTGGCTCAGCACCTTGCCTACGGTCGCTATGATCTCGCTAGCTTTGCTCGGCTTGAGCAGGTAGTCCTTTACCCCCAGCTTGATGGCCGATCGCGCATAATCGAACGTGTCGTACGCCGTGACCATGATGAACTTAATACCCGGCTGCGCTTGCGAGATTTGCTCAATCGCCTCCAGACCGTTCATGCCCGGCATCTTGATGTCCATCAGGATAAGGTCGGGCTGCAGCTCTGCGGCCATGTCCACGGCGATTTTTCCGTTTTTCGCCTGCGCAATGTCGAGCTCGGGGAAGCCTCTTCGCAGGATCGCCTGCAAGCCGTCCCGCTCGATCTGCTCGTCGTCCACGATCAAGAGCTTAGTCATCGCTATTGAATCTCCTTGTTTTCGGAATTTGAAGGACGATCGTCGTACCTTCGGGTCCACTCGCGATGTCCATGACATCTTCGATGCCGTAAAAAAGGCGGAGCCGTCTGACGACATTGCTGAAGCCGATGCCGGTCGAATGTCCCTCCGTCTCCATGGGGCGCTCTTCGAGAATTTGCCTCACCTTGTCCTCGGACATGCCCGTCCCGTCGTCGGCGATCTCGATTCTCACCCGCTCCTCGCCGTCCGCCACGCGGAAACGGATCGTGCCGCCCTCCTCGCTAGGCTCGACGGCATGGATGACAGCGTTTTCGACGATCGGCTGCAGCGTGAGGCCCGGGAGCTGAACGTGCAGGCACGACTCGTCGATGTCCGCCTCGAACCGAAGACGATCGGTAAACCTGGCCTTCTGAATCTCCATGTACTGGTGCAGTACCTTGACCTCGTCATACAAGGTCACGGACCGGTCAAGCCGCTTCAGATTGTACCGGAGCAGGCCCGCGACGCTCGCGAGCAGGTCGCTCGTCTCCTCCGAGCCCTCGAGATAGGCCTTCTTGGACAGCGTATCGAGCGTGTTGAACAGGAAATGCGGGTTGATCTGGCTCTGCAGGCTGCGCAGTTGGCTCTCCTGCAGGAGCAGCTTGTTCTGCTGAAGCTCGTGCTCGAGCTGCGCTTTCTGCTGAATTTCCGAGATCAGGTTGTTGATATTGACGCGCATCCGCTCGAACATCTTGGCCAGGAAGGAGATCTCGTCGTTGGATTTGACCTCGACCTTCAGGTCGAACCGTCCGCGCGACAGCTCCCTGGCCGCTTGCGTGAGCTTCTGGATCGGACGCGTGATGCTCAGGGAAAATCCGTACGTGAACAGCAGCATAAGCACCGTGATCGTGAGCAGCAGCCAGACGCCCAGCTTCTTGAGCTCGGCCGATTGCTCGATGATGCCGCGGTAGAACTGGTCATACGTTTTGAGCTCGGTGTCGATCAAGGTGAGCGTCATCTCGGAGATGTACCTGGAGACGCGCGTCGCTTCGAGAAAAGCGTTCGCCGAATCCTCGGACTCCTTCTCGGATTGAAAGAGCAGCGAGCGGTCCACCGTCTCGAGCAGGCTGTCGATCAGGTTCATGTAGTTGGTAATCGCAAAGTCGTTGTCCGCGTTCCGGAGATTGATGACGCCTAGCCTCGCTCTGCGCAGCTCTTCCTTGCTTCGGTCGAGCAGGCCCTGATTGGCGATCGTCGGCTCCAGCCGGTAGTTGTTGAGCGCGGCGATCGTCTGCTGACTCGCGGTCGTCACCTCGTTCATGCGCAGGTATCGCTGCAAAATGTCATTGTACTGCTCCTGCGTCTTCTGGTTGTAATACGTCAGCGTTATCCAGATCGCGACCATGATAAAAAGGACGATGGCGACGAGCGCCCAGATCTTGCGCTGAATGCTCGTCATGGCGCCTCCTTCAGCTTGAGCATCCGGATATCGGTCAGGTAGCCGTCGGTATTCAGCGGCATGACCTCCCCGCTCAGCCATTTAACCATCAGGTTCACGCTCATCCTTCCCATCTTGTCCGGCGACTGCTCGAGTACGCCGTCGAGCTTGCCCGCCTTGAGCAGGTCCAGGCTGTCCGAGCTGTCGTCGAACGTGTAAATGTCGTACGGCCCCACCTGCGAGCGTCTGCCGATTTCCTGAATCATCGCGTCGGCAATACTGGCGTTCACGGCGATAAAGGCTTGGACGTCCGGCAGCTTGTTCATCATATCCTGCGTCGTGGCGATCACCTGCTCGCGCGTCTCCCCTGTTTGCGCGTAGGCCCTCTTGACGCCGGGATAGCTTTTAAGCACGTCGTCGATGCCCTGAATGCGCTGCCGCTGGTAATATTCCTGCCGATCGTCGCCCATCAGGATGACGGTGCCCGACGTGCCCATGTCCGCGATAAGCTGCCTGGCGATCATCTGTCCGGCCGCGAACTGATCGGAGCCGACATACGTTCGCCGGAGACTCTCGGCCATCGGCACGTCGCTTCCGACCGTAATGACGGGGATGCCGTAAAAGGCCGCTTTAACCTTCGTCAAATTTTTAAACGCTTCCGTATCGAGTCCCTGCAGGATAATCCCGTCCACCTTGGAAGCGATGGCGATCTCGAGCTTCTTCAGAAAATCGTCCTGGTCTTTGTTGTAGCTGCCCCATATCTCGATGCCGGCGCCGCTCGCCTTCGCCTCCGCCTTCGCGCCCGCTGCGACCTCGTTCCAGAACGGCGTATCCAGCTCCTGCGTGATGAGGACGAGGCGGTAGCGGGGCTCCTGCTCCGCCCGCGTCTGCGGAAGCTCCCCGTCGGAACGGAATACCCGGTCTGCCGACCGAACCGTAAAGTATAAGAGAATGGCGCACAGGACGCCGATCAGAACAAGCAACGGTTTGCGCAAGCGAATGACTCCGTTTCCATTTGGACTAGCTACATCATAGCAGAGGCGAACGGAAGATCAAACGCGAAGATTCCCGGCAGCCGGCCGCTGCCCGTTCCCGCGCGTCGTCCGCCTCCCGAACCGCAAAACAAGAAACCCGGCCGTCTGAGAATCAGACGGCCGGGCCGGCTTATGATGGATGGTTGAATCCAAGTAGAGCGACGATTATAACCCCAGCTTGTTGCCCCGCTCGAGCCGCTGGATTTGCTTTTCCCCGGTATCCGCCAGCTCGCGGAACTGGTTGATCGTCTCGCGCATCTTCGGCAGCGCCTCCTGCTTGAATGCGCTGATCGAATCGAGCGCGGACAGCACGTCGGTGAACGCCTGCTTCATCGTATCGACGGAAATGTTCGCCTCAAGCGCTTGCTTGTGGATCGCGGCGCCCTGGTCCTTGAGCATGCGGGACGTGCCGGCGATCAGCTCGTTTGTCGTCTGGTTGAGCAGCTCGATCTTTTTCAGCACGATCTTCTGGTTGTACAGCGCGCTTGCGACGGTGACGGCGATCTTGAGTGCGGACACGGTGACGTTCTTGGCGCGGTCGACGCCGCGAATGAGCTCCTTGTTGTTCCGCACGACGACCTCGATCGCCATGATGCCCTGCTGGTTGACGACCTGCATCTGCTGCAGATCCATCAGGCGCTGGCGAAGCGGGAACATGACCTCCTCCGTGATAAAGCGGATCTTCTCGGGATCCTCACCCCGTACCTTAGCCGCTTCGACCTGCTGTTCGATCGACGCGTCCATCAGCGTGCCGAGCTCGATTTCCTTTTGCAGCTTCTTGGTCAAGTCGCGCAGCGTCTGCTGCTCGATCTCGAGCGTCGTATTGTCGTTCTTGAGCGTCGTCTTGCCCTTGTCGAGGGAGACGATGATGTCCGCGATGACGGCATCCGCCTTCTCGTACCGCGCGAAGTAGGCGCGCAGCGGATTGAACAGCTTGCCGAGCAGTCCGTGCTTGGCGAAGTCGACGGCGCTCGGGTCGAGATCCTTGAGCTGAATGTTCAGCTCTGAGAGCCCTTTGGCGACCTGGCCGCCGTCGTCTCCCGTCTTCGACAGGTTGCCGACCGTAATTTGCAGCAGCTGGTTTTTCTCGGACGAAGACCGCATCGTGTTCATGCCGAACGTATCGATCGACTGCAGAATCCCTTTGCGGTTGTCAAGCGACTCGAGGTCGAGCGACATGATCGCGTTCACGTTGTTGTCCGCCAGCTCCTTGAGCTTGGCGACTTCCTCGGGGACGGGCTTGACCTCCTCTTCGATCGCGACCTTGATCTCTTCCTGGCTTGGGACTTCCATCGAAAATGACATCTCGCGTCCACCTCTCCTATGGCCTAAAGTTACAATTGAACGTTAAACAGGTTGCCGAGCTTGTAGACGACATCGTCCGTGTCCGCGTTGATGCTGGCGGCTTCGTTGATGCTCGAAATATTTTGCAGCGCCTTGATGTCTGCGTTGTAGCCGATCGTGTAGATCGGAACCTTGTAGCTCTCGATGAGGCCCTGGACTTCCTTGAGCTTGAGGCCGACGTTCGTCTCGCCGTCGCTCAGGACGAAGATCAGCGGCTTGACGTTCGGCGTGGCCGCCATGTAGTCCTGCAGCATCTTGAGCGCGACGACGACGCCGTCGAACGTCGCCGTACTGCCGCCCGCCTGCAGGCCATCGACCGCGCCGACGAACATCGACTGCTGGTTCGTGTCGTACTTGCCGATCGGCAGGTTGATCGTGACGGCGCTGGAATACGAGACGAGACCGATGCTGTTGTCGCGGCCGAGGTATTTCTGTCCCTTGAGCAGCGACTCCTTCAGCCGGTTCAGCGGCTCGCCGTCCATGCTGCCGGAGACGTCGGCGACGAATACGGCGGCGATCGGCTTGGCGCCGTTTTTCTTTTCCTTCCACACCTTCTGCGCGGCGATCAGCGTGCTGCCGTCGACCGCGCCGACCGTCGGCTTGTAATCCTCCAGCTCGTTAAAGCCCTTGCTCTTGGCCGCGTCCTGATATTTGGCCTGCGCCGCGAACTCCGCGAATTTTTTGACGATCTCAAGCTTCGTGGCGGAAATGTTGCCGAGCGCGTACAGCGGGCTGTCGTGCCTCGCGCCAAACGGCGTGAACACGTAGCCGCCCTTCAGATCCGCCGCGTTGACGTAGGTCTGATACTCCAGCACGAATCCGTCGAGCGCGCCCGACTTGGCGGCGTCGCGCATTTGCAGCGTCGTGGAAGCGATGAACGGCACGTTCGCCTGGAAGTTCTCGAAGCCCTGTACCGCCTTGTCGCTAAGCAGGTTCGAGCCGTCGAACGTCTTCAGCGCACTGACGAGAAAGTTAAGTCCGGTCGAGCTGGCGAAAGGGTCCGTGTAGCCCATGGCGAATTCGCCTGCCGCGATCGCATCGGTAACGGTCTTCACGCTGATCGAGCCGTACTTCTGGATAAGCGCGTCGTTTTTGGCCTTGGAAATGACGATGCCCGGGACGTTGCCGACAAGGCGCTTGGCGACGAGCTGCGTTTTCACGCCCGCTGCCTTGACCATCTCGCCCCACAGCTCGTTGGACGGCGTGAAGGCGTCCGGCACGTACTTGCCGGAGCGGATATAGTCCGTCGCCGTGCCCGAAGCGATGTTGCGCAGCTTGACCGACACCGTCTTGCCGTTCACGCTGATATTCGCTTTGTTAAAATCGTTCACCACGTCCGTCAGCCATCCGTCGTTGCCCGTGCCCGACTTCTCCGTCGAGGAGAAAATCTCCGCGAAGTCAGAAGTTGTGCTGTCCGCCGTGATCGGAAACTTGGCGATGTCGGGTAGCGACGCGGCGACGTCGACCGGATCGAGGTCGATCTGACCCTTGACCGGCGTCTCCGTCGTGACGTCGATATTGCCGTATAGCTTGTTCAGCCGCTTGCCCGCGTCTTCCGTCGCCACCTGCTTGTCGGACTTGCCCCAGTTCGTGGACACGTTGACCCCGATGTAGACGATCGCGAACACGACGATCAGAATAATGCCGGTTACCCATAAAAACTTTTTGCCGCTCCTCAATGCGCTTGCACCCCTTACTGTTTATAGTACTTGGTTTGCTTAATCAGGGAGTCGATCTCCACCATGGCGGGCATCCGTTCGATGTCGCCCGGCTCGATGCTGTCCAGACGCGAGATCTCCAGCAGCAGCTTGTCGAGCTGCAAGAGCATCTCTTCGTTTGTGCCGATCGCGTGCTTGATGTAGGCCATATATTCGTTGTAAAAATCGGTTTTCTCCTGGAGCAGCTTCGGCGAGTAGCGCGCAGACTTGCGCGTCATCACCCGCTCGTATTCGGCTTCGTCGAACACGCCGAGCCGATTGAGCACGCTCTTGATATTCAAATAGAATAGATTCTCCACTTCGTCGGCCACGCCGGAAAACTTGGAGAAGCTCATCTCGGCGGGATCGAATCGCTGATGGAGCACTTTAAGCAGCGTCGCCTTTTTCTTGTCCATGCGGTCCATCTGCTCCAGCGCCACCGCGATATCCTCCGCGAGCGCGCGGACCTTGCCGTACTGCGCCAGCGCGCCCGCATAGTCCTCCCGGGTCTTGATCGGCTTGGACGCGGCCAGTACGATCGACGATCGGTAGAGCCAATTGTAGCTGCCGTAAATGATCGCAATGGCGCTGGCAGCCAGCAGCGTCACGCCCAGCGCCGTCTCGAACGCGCCGCCGCCGATCGTCAGACCGACAAAGGCGGGCGACAGCGCGACAATATTCACGAGGGCCGCGCCGACCACGACCCCCAGCATTTTCAAATAATTCTTGGCGACCAACGCTCGTAGCCCCTTCCCTCGGTGTATGAATGTCCGGTCCGTTCGCGCTAGCTATGCTATGAATATGCGATCGATCGGGCGCTCAGTTCATGTAATTAAATAGTACCATATAATGCTAGGGTTCGAGGGTTATTAACAAAATAACCGTCTAAACGGCCGCAGCCGACAGCGCGGCGGCGACGCCGCCTTAGCTGCCTTTGCTGCCTTATAGGGGGAATACGTAATAGCGGCGGAAGAAGTTACTCTATTTTTTGGCGCTGCGTCGTGCCGCGCACTGCGTTCAGTCCTTGGCCCTTAGCGCGCGACCGCAACGGGCGCAGTAGCGCGTCTCCCGAGGGGAGACGGTGCCACAGCCGTCGCAGCGAAGCTCGCCGGGCGCCTCCCCCACGGCGTCGACGTGCCGCACCGACTCCTGGACATATGGATTCAGCGCGGCAAATGCGCGGTATTCTTCTCTGCGGCCCGTGCGGATAAGCCAGTAGAGAAGACCGATGCCTGCGCCTCCGACCGCGGCCATCATCCCCACCTTCGCGAGACCGCCTGCGAATCGCAGATCCCAAAGCGCATGCAGCGCGACGACAGCCGCCAGCAAAAGGACCGCGATCCAAGGCCGCATGCGCAGTCTTGCCCCTGCGCCTGTGCCGGAAGCGCGCGCCGACGCGATCCAGATGCCCGCGGCGGCGATCGCCGTCCAAGTGCCGTGACCGAAAGGCGACAGCAGCGCGCGGATCCAGAGCACGGACAGCATGCCCGCGGATGAGGCTTCGCCGAGATGGGACCAGCCGTAGATGACGCTCTCAATCGCCGCGAACCCCATGCCCGCCGCCGCGCCGAAGACGACTGCATCCATCAGGAAGCGCATCTGCTTCGTGCGAAGCAGCGCCAGACAGACGAGCAGCTTGGCTCCTTCTTCGATGACGGACACCGTCAAGGGCACCCTGAAGTGCGTGAAGTCTCCCTGACCGGCGCCGAAGAGCGACACATGCTCCAGATACCAGGCCAACGGTACGGCGACGACAGCGGAGGACAGGAAAATCAAGCCGAGTCGAAGGCTGCTGAACCCCAGCAGCTGGTGCCCCCGGATGTAGGAGACAAACGTCACGGGACCTACGAAGCCGCCGACGATCAGCGTGACGAAGCTCAGCCAGTCGCTGCGCACGATCAAGGCGAGCACTGTTAACAGGACAAAGCCTCCGCCGAGCCACAGCAGCGCATCCACCCAGCGCTCCTTGGCCTTGGGGAGTGCGGGCTCGGGCGCGACGACCGGGGCTTCGACGCCCTCCGCCCGCGGCATCAGATGCGGCGCCCGGATGCGAAGCATCTCCATGAACTGCCGGCGCACCGGCGCGTAATAGTCCAATATGTATTGAAATTCGCTTTTGCCCATCACGAGCAGCTCGCCGTCTTCGGCGGCCGTCGCCGTCGCTTCGGCGGGCGTGCCGGACAGCAGTCCGATCTCTCCGAAAAAGTCGCCTTCCCGCAGCTGCGCTTTTCGCCGTCCCGACGCCCGAACTTCGACGCGCCCCGCGCTGATCATATAAAAGCGATCGGCCGCATCGCCTTCCCGAACGAGGATGTCGCCTTTCTTCATGGGAAGCACCGTCGTGATCTCCGCCAGTCCGCGGAGCTCGGCATCGGGGATATCCGACCAGATCGAGGCTTTGCGCAGCAATCGGTGAATCATGCGGATTCGGACGGTGAGCAGCAGGCTCTCGTGAAAAAGCGGACTGCGCTCGGCGAGCAGCTCAAACGAACGCCGGTCCAGCCGCAGCGCCTCGACGTCGCCGATCGCGGTCACCGTCGCGGTTCGACGCTCGCGGCGCAGCAGCCCGATCTCGCCGACGAGCGCACCGGGGCCAAGCTCGGCGAGCAGCAGCGTCTTGCCTACCAGATTGCGCGAGGATACCTGTACCGAACCGCGACAGATAAAGTAGCAGTCCGTTCCCGTATCCCCCTCCACAAGCAGCGAACGGCCGTCCTCGAACGAGACAGGCTCGATCGAAGCGGCCGCGATGCGGAGCTCTGGGTCGGGTATGCCGCGCAGCAGGGCATGGTCGCCCAAAAACGCGATGATGTCTTCTCGATTCATGGCAGCTCTTCCGTTTCCGCGCGGGACCTGCCCGTTTATCTCATATTGCCGATGATGGAGCTGCGGGAGTCCTGCATCTTTTGAATGAAGTTCGACATGATGTCAAACGCCTCGTTGCGCTTGTTGGACAAGCTCTGGAGGCGCAGCATATCCATCTGCTGCGAGTTCGCAAGCGAGTCGATCTTGCCTTTGATCGATTGGATGAGTCCGTCAAGCTGCCCCTTCGTCGTCGGTAGAGGATCGGTCAGAGACGCGTTGTTAAGCGCGGTTTGGAGCTCCGCGGCATTCGCGCTCGAAGCGGCGTTCGACGGCACGGGCGTATCCGCTTTGGCGTCGCCGCCGAACGATCCGAGCAGCCGGTTCGCCGTGGCCAGCGCCTGATTCAACTTGGCGATTTGATCGTTCTTCGCCTGCACGGCATTGATCTGATCCTTCAGCTGCTGCTCCAGCAAGCTGGCGCGATTCGCCTGAACCGCATTTAACGCCGTCTCCAAATCCATGCCGCTCACGTCAATCGGTGTCACGCCGCCGACGCTGCCGATTGCGTTCTGCGTCGCGCCCTTGCCCAGCGCGTCGTTCACCGCGTCATATACCGAGTCGCTGTACATCAGCGCGCCTCCGCCAATGATGCCCGCCACGAATACGCCGGCCATCGTCAATGCTCTTTTTTTCGAACTCAACCCGAAGCCCCCCTGCAAAATAAAGCCGTTATTGCCAGTTTATTATGCGGGTAGAGGGGCGTCAATGAAAAATGAAGCGGCTCGGCGCGTGCCGAGACACCAGCTCACCGGTTGAGAATGCCCAAATATTGGACCCAAGGGCCGACGTCCGTCTTGTATCGTTTCGCCATCGTCCTGACAATCTGCGCCAGATGCGTCAGATCGTGCACGACCCATGCGGAGATGAGCTCCCTGGCTTTGACCGTGCCGAACGCCGGATGTGTGCCAGTCCGCTCCAGCAGATCCTCACTGTCGACGATGGCTCGCAGTCGCTCGATGCTTCGGGTTCTGAGCACGGCGAATTCCTCGAGCTTTTGCTCCGTCGTTCGGCGCTCGGCGCCCAGATGCGCGAACCGGTCGAACACGGGAAACGGCTTGCTCTCGCCCTCTTCCAACAAAAACACAAGACGCGGAATCCAATTCGTCCGCTCCCCGTCGATCAGGTGGCCGACGACTTCGTCCGCACTCCAGGTGCCTTCGCCTTCGTTGCAGTCCAGCCAGCCTTCGGGCAGTCCCGACAGGAACGATGTGAGCGTCTGCGGCGTGCGGCTGAGGATGGCGATCGCTTCTTCCAGGTTAAAATTCACGCAAAGTCCTCCTTTAGTGGAAAGGGTTTGATGGGGCGACGTTTGTTGGGGCTATGGGCAGGTTAGTCTCAGGTAGGAACAAATCTGCTCCGTCCGGGCGTTGGTGCGTCGCAGTAATCCTATGTAGGAACCAACTAGCTGCGTCAGAACGTCGCTGTGTCACGGTAATCCTATGTAGGAACAAACCCGCTCTGTCCGAGCGACGCCTTGTCACGGTAGTCCTATGTAAGAACAAATCCGCTTCGTCCGATCATCGCTGCGTTTCGGTAATCCCAGGTAGAAACAAACCCGCTCGGTCCATGCATCGCAGCAGCACGGTAGTCCCAGGTAGGAACAAATCGACTCGTCTGGGCGTCGCTGTGTCACGGTAGTCTCATGTAGGAACAAAATTCACTCTGTCCGCGCGTCGGTGCGTCGCGGTAGTCCCAAGTAGGAACAATTCCGCTCCGTCCGGGCATAGCTGCGTCACGATTGTCTCGAGCAGCGGCATTCGCGAGAACCCGGGCCTTAAGCCTTTTTGCCGCGCTTCGCTTCAGCCCGCGCCTTGTTCTGACTCGCTCTGTAGGCGGTGATTCGCCGGATCAGCTCAAGGGGCAGCGGCTTGTCCAGCGGAAATTGCACCGAGCCCTTCGCCCCCTTGTACGCCGACAGCTCGTCCTTAAACGACGCGATGCCGTCTGCGCCCGGGTAAAATCCGATATGGTTTTTGAATGCCGCGAAGTGGACCAGGTTGCCGTGCAGATCGAACGTCGGCATTTGGTAGCTGATCTTCTCCTTCGCTTCCGGCGCGGCCGACCGGATCGTCTCCCGGACTTCCTGCAGCAGCCGTTGAACTTCGGGCGGGAATGTCGCTATGTAGTCTTCCGTCGATGCGAACGAGTTACGGCTTTGATCCATGGCCTCGCGCCCCTTTACAGATCGAATTGGAGATGACTCTATTTAGTATATTCGAAATGATCGTACAACGGAAAAGACAGGCCCGTGCGGGCTATGGGGAGGGCGCGTTAAAGGTGTGGAACAGGAAGCGAAATAGCAAAAACGGGACGAAGCCGAAAGCGCTTCGTCCCGTTCCATCCTGCTTGCCGTAGACTGCTCCGCAACAGGCGATTCAAGGCGTCGGCGTGCCGCCGTTCGCGTTCAGCGTCTCGCCGCTGACGTAGCTTGATTCCTGGCTCGCCAGGTACACGTACGCCGGCGCCATCTCCGCCGGCTGGCCCGGGCGGCCGAGCGGCGTCGTCTCGCCGAACTTCGCCAGCTTCTCCGTCGGTTGGCCGCCGGCGACCTGGAGCGGCGTCCAGACCGGTCCCGGCGCGACGACGTTGACGCGGATGCCCTTGCTCGCCACCTGCTGGGCCAGCGCCTTGCTGAACACGTTGATCGCGCCCTTCGTCGTGGCGTAGTCGAGCAGAATCGGCGCAGGCTTGTACGCCTGGATGGACGACGTGTTGATGATCGTGCTGCCCGGCTGCATATGCTTGATCGCCGCCTTGCAGATCCAGAACAGGCCGTATACGTTCGTCTTGAACGTCGCATCGAACTGCTCGGTCGTCAGCTCCGCGATATCCGTCACGAACTGCTGCATGCCCGCCACGTTCGCGAGGATGTCAAGACCGCCGAGCTCGCGGACCGCGGTTTCGACCAGCTGCTCGCAGTAGGCCTCATCCTTCTGGTCGCCCGGCACTGCGACGGCCTTGCTCCCTGCCTCCTCCACCAGCTTGACGACCTGCTGCGCATCCGCTTCTTCCTCGGGCAAATACGACAGCACGACGTCGGCGCCCTCCCGCGCGAAGGCGATCGCCACGGCGCGGCCGATGCCGCTGTCCGCGCCGGTCACGATCGCCTTGCGTCCGGCGAGCCGTCCGGTGCCGCGGTACGTCCGTTCCCCGCAGTCGGGGATCGGGGTCATCTCGACCTGGAGTCCCGGCGGCTCCTGCTCCTGCATGTATTCGGGTCCCGCCTTCGGATACTGCTTCGTCGGATCCTGCATCGCATATTGGTCGGCCATCGGATCATCCCTCCATTAAGCGCTTCGCGTTTTTAACTGATAGGCTTGAACTCCTTTCTATATAACCTTCCCGGCCCCGCTTTAAACGAGAAGGGCGTCCCAATCGATCTCGACCGTACGGCCGGCGGCCATCGAGGCGTCCGCGCGGAAGCCCGCCACGTGGCCGACGATCGACTGCGCCAGCGAGGTCGAATAGCCGGCATCGGGATCGCCCCGGACGACACGCACGAAGTCCTCGACGAGCCGGTGATCGCCGCCACCGTGCATCTCGCCGGACACCTCGAGCTCGACCTTGCGCTCCGCGTACACGCCGTCCGACCGCCATGGATCGGGATGGCGGACGACGAACGCGCCTTCCTCCAGCTCGCCGCAAATCTCCCCTTTGGTCCCCGTAATATGCACGGTTCTGCAAGCTTTGGCGGTCCCCCCGACCAGACTGTGCGCCGCCGTGCTCCCGTCCTCGAATTCGAACTGGACGACCTGATGGTCGACGATATCGTTGTCGCAGCGCCATACGCAGCGTCCGAACCGATTGTCGCCCGCCAGGCTCGCCAGCTTCTCCTTGTCGCTGAGCCGCACGCCGTCCAAATAACCCGGCCATACGTACACCGGCCACAGTCCCCGGTCCACATACAGCGTCTTGGCGGAATAGGGACATCCCGCCTCGATCGGGCAATCCGTCACGCATCGCGTGCCCGCGCCTTGCGGCGCCCGGTCTTCGCGGAATTGCGAGAGCCGGCCGAAGCTGCCGACCCGCATAGGCTTGATCCCCGACTTGAACCACGAGATCAGATCGAGATCGTGGCAGCATTTGGCCATCAGAAACGAGGACCCATCCCGCCCCCGGTTCGCGAACTTGCCCCGCACGAAGGCGGTCGCCATATGGTGATAATCGACGTTTTCCTCCGTCTGGATATGGATGACGTCTCCGATCTCGCCGGCCCGGATGACCCGGTTCAGCGCCTGGTAAAAAGGCGCGTAGCGCAGCACGTGGCAAATCATGACCTTGCTCCCGTGCGTCTCGGCGACGCGATACAGCTCGAGCACCTCTTCCTCCGAGATGCCGATCGGCTTTTCCAGCAGTACGTCGTAGCCCCTGGCGAGCAGCGGCAGCGTCGTCTGCACGTGAAGCCGGTCGAGCGTCCCGTTGATGACGGCATCGGCCATCTTCGGACGGGACACGAACGCGTCGAGGTCCGCGAAGCATCGGTCCGTCGGCAGGTCGTACAGGCTTGCCGTATGCGCCCGCCGCATCGGATCGGGCTCGACGACGCCGACAACACGCATCGCCTCCGGATGCTTTAGCGAATAAGAGGCATAGTTCATCGCGCGGCTGCCCGCGCCCACGATGACGACGTTGACCGGCTCGCCCTGCGCGACCGCCTTGTCGGAAGTTCCGTTCACTTGGATTCACTCCTTTGCAAAATGACGGCGCAGGACGAGTCGTCCTGCGCCGCGTTCGTATTAACCTAGCCGATATGCGCCTTGATCGCCGCGTTCACCGATTCTCTCAAGCCGAGCAGCCATTCTGCGTCCCGCGGATACGCGCTGAACGTCAGCGGCTCATCCAGTCCTTCCTCGATCAGCGCGAGCACGCGCTCGCGGCCGATGAAGCGCTCGAGCAACTGCAGCGCGCGCAAGTCCTGAAGGGCTTCGTAGAACACCTCCATGCGGATCGACTCGACGGGCGTCCCGTCCGCCCCCGGGTAGACGAGAAACGCGTCGCCCGAAGGAAACGTGTTGCCCGCATCGGTCACGCGGTACGGATCGATCGCCTCGAGCGAATACTGCGAATTCCAGAAGTTGTAGCCCCAGTGCAGAAACCCGGCGATTTGAAACTTGTAGAGCTGAATGCCGATCACGCGGTTGCGGGCCGACGGCATGTTGAAGAAGCGATTGGACACCTGCTTGTATTGCGCGCAGCAGTAGTAAGTCCACAGCTCCGGAACGCCCCGCTCCAGGAAAGGCCCGATATGATCGTTGGACGGTATCGGCCGCCGCACGAGACCCTGCTCGTAATATGCGTAGTCGGTGAGCGCGTCGATAATCGGCAGCTCGCCGAGATGCGCCTGCATCAGCTCGCTCGCACTGCGGTACCAGGGCATATGCTCTTCCAGCGGTTCGTCGGAAATGTGGAAGTAGCTGCGGTCCAGCAGCCCGTGCCGGCGAAGAAAGGCGACCAGACACGGCAGGAACGCGCCGAGGAACGCTCTGTATTCCTCGCCTGCGGAGTCCGTGTCCCAACCGAAAATCCGCCGGTACGTCCCGTTATCGTCGGCCATAATCTTTGGCGCATGCTTCGCACCCCATTGCGTGAACAGATGCGAGAATTCAAAATACTGAATGCCGACGCGGTCGCACATCGCGACCCAGCGCTCCAGCCGTTCGAACCCGAAGATGTAGCAGTCCCCGTCCTTCGTCACGTCCACCAGCTGAACCGTCGACCGCTCCCCGCCGACCGCAGTGTCGAGCGGCGGCGTGAACAGCGGCGTCAGCACCATGTTCATGCCGTGCCGCGCGGCCGTGTCCAGATAGCGCTCGATGAGCGACCAGTGCGCTTCGCCGAACACTTCGACGCCGTAATAGTTGGCCAGGCAATCGCCATGGAACCATTCGGTATGAAGGAGCGTCTGCGGAGGCAGCTCCGCATCGATCACCTCCAGCTCGAAGCGTTCCTCCCCGAGCGGTTCGCCGTCGTCGCCCGCGAACCGGACGACGACGGGATGAATGCCCGCCGGGGTATCGGCATCGGTCGTTACCGTGACCCACACCGACCTCCACTGGTGGCGAAAACCGGTTATGCCTTTTTCCTCCTGAATCGGATACAGCGGATCGGGATACAGCCCCGGCGTCGCCCGAAGAATGTAGTCGTCGTGGTCGTACTGGCTGGCCAGCTCCGCCGGCGACAATCCTACGGATCTGATGGAGACGCGGTCTCCGAACACGGATTGCGCGCTCACGGCGATCTGCTTGGTCAGCCTCGGCGCGCGGTAGGCGACTTGAAAGGCGTAGGTCTCGCCCTTGAGCGCCGAGCCGCGCGAACGAGGAACCGCGCTTAGCGGTTCATCCGCGAATACTTTTTCCAGGGAATGCAGGCACCGGGTTTCGAATGGCGCGTCGGGGTGGGTCATGGCGATTCTCCTTCTCTTGAACTAAGCTATCGATAACAATAACAATTCGTTATGAGGCATGCTATTCCTTGTCCTTGCCGGATTGGTCGTGCGGTACGTTGAGCGTCGCCGTGGCGACCGTGCTGTTGCCGGCTTTGTCGGTCGCCGTGTAAGTGACCGTATAGACGCGCCCCTTCTCCGCGCGCACCTGGAACGACCGGGCGTCGGTGCCGACGGCAGCCTGAATGTCGTTCTGACTGCTGCCCGGCACATTGCTCGTCACCGAAGTGAGAACCACCGAGTCCACGCCCGAATCCGCGTCATCGGCTGCGATCGTCGCATTCACGGTGACCATCTTGTGGTTCGGCGGCCACACGGAAGATTTGTCGAGCTGGACGGACAGCGTCGGATTTGTCGTATCCGGCGGCGGCGCATCGCCTTCGATCTGGACATCAAGGCTCGAGATGACCGCCTTTACAGGAAGCTTGCCTGCGCCCGAGTACATGCCGATGCCCGCGAGGAAGTCGCCGCCGGCGAATTCGACGGTCGTGCTGCCGATCGATACCCAGGCGCCGTCTTTCAGATAGAATCCTTCAACGTTGTTGCCCGTCTTCACCAGCTTCATCTGGAAAGGCGCGGAGATGTTTTTGCCCTGGAAGTCGAGCAGCAGGCCGGTCTGCGAGCCCCAATACTTCTGCTCGGCTACGGGCTTCTGCGCGTCCAGGATGCTCTCCTCGTTGCGGAACACGTAGCGCAGCACCTTGCCGGTGCCGTCCGTGCGGAAATGCACGTGCTTGGAGTCCGCCGTATCCTGCGCCCGGAACATGAGGCCCACCGAAGCCGGATCTCCCGCGCCGAGCGAATCGATCGTCGCCGTCAGCGTGACCGTCGCATTCGGATCGTTGACATGGACAGGCTTGCTGAAGTAAATGAAGTCGTCGCTCGCGTTCCAGACGTTGTCCCCTTGGCCGATCAGGTTATAGGTCGTGCCGGACACCGTAGCGAAGCCGCGGCTATGCGAACCGTACGTCCGGATCGACCAATCGCCGATGGGCGTCTGGGCGCCGTTCGGGAACACGGTGACGACCGTCGAGGCCGCCTTGGTGATGCCGTCCTTGACGGCGATCGCTTCGACCGTGACCTGTCCCGGCGACAGCGCCGTGAAGGACGCATTGCCCCCGGTCACGCTATCGATGCGGAGCACGCTGCTGTCGCTGGACGTGAATTGCACGTCTGCCGTCGAAAGATCCGCGGCCTGGTCGTCCTGCTGCTTGCCGACGAGCGGAATCGTGCCCGTGTCGCCTGCCGTGAAGACCGGATTCGGCAGGTTGACGCTGACTTCCTTGAGCAGCGAATCGCTGACGCCGGAGTCGAACGGCGTCGTCTCGAACAGCCCGAGATCGTCGGCGTAGGAGATGCCCGTCGTGGCGTTGCTCTTGTAGATGCGCACGCGCGCGCTCGTATTTTCCGGTCCCGTTCGGAACGTGACTTCTTTGCGGATATACGTCGTATCTTGGGAGGAGACGTCTTTGACCGTACCTGTGCCGGCAAAGTTGGTCACGCCGACATTGATCGTCTCGCCCGGTTCGTTATAAACCCACGCGACAAACTTATATTCCGTGTCCGGCTTGAGACCGGTAACGAGTTGCTCGACGCCGCCGCCCTTGCCCAGCTTGAGGGTGACCTGATACCCCCGCTTCTTCCAGGCCGTCGTGCCGGCGATGTTGGACACTTGCTCCAGTGTCGTCGTCGCGGGCGTCCATACGAGCCAGTTGTCCAGCGTGCCGAAGCTGCTGTTCTTGACCAGGTTCATATACGGCGTGACGATCTGCGTATAAGCCGGGCTCGGCGGATTTGCCAAGTTCGGTCCGACCGTCCAGTCGGCGCCGCCGTACTCATAGGCACCCGCATCAGGCGCAGCTCCGACATAATCCTCCGTGATGCCTTCGATGAACGCGCCCGTATTGATCGCCGTCGAGCCGGCGCCAAGACGGAAGTTGCCGTTCGCCGCGTCGACGAAGTTCACGCCGCTGGCCGACAACGTATTGAACCCGCTGGCCGTGTCGGCCGTGAGTCCGACCTTGTTGGTGAAAATGTTGTTGTAGACGCGCGAGCCGTACAGCTCCTGATCGTAAGGCGCGGAGCCCCAGTAACCGACGCTGCTCACGTCGTTGTTCACGACGGTATTGTTGTAGATCAGCCGGTAATTGCCCGGCGTGTTGAGCTGAATGCCGACATTGTTGTTGAAGATCACGTTGTGATGGGCGACGACATTGGAAGCGAAGTTATCGAAGTACAGACCGACGCTCATGTCCGTGCCCTTGCTGTCGTGAATCAGATTGTGGTGAATCTCGCTGTTGCCCATGTCCGTGCCCCAGCTGTAGATGAGGGCGCCGTCGCGGGACAGCCACATGCCGTCGTGGATGTCGTTGTACTGAATCTCCGCGCTGCCTCTGTTCCAGTAGAGGATGTAGCGCCCGGAATTGTACATGTCGTTGTGGCTGATCAGGTTCTGGGAACCCGTCGACAGCTTGACGACCGGATCGTAGGCCGCGAAGTAGCTGCCGTCGTGAATGGAATTGTTCACGATGCGGTTGTTGCTGCCGTCGATGTTGATCAGCGTGCCGGTCGAGTAGGCAATCTCGCTGTTTTTAATCTCGTTGTTGCTGCCGCCTACCGTGATGCCGCCATTCAGCTGATGAGGGACGGACGTGCCGTGCGATTCGGTCGAGAAGTACAAATACTCGGCCTTAATACCGTCGAGCACGTTGTAGCTTGCGCCGCCGTCCATCGGGATGCTGCCGGCGAACGTATTCAGCCCTTTGAGATGGATGTAGGAGCGCCCGCTCAGATCGAACGTCTTGAGGCGCTGCTTGATCTCGACGTTCTGCGGCTGGCCGCCGTCCGGCGCCCACAGATACACCTTGCGCGCGGCCGAATCGACGTACCATTCGCGCGGCGCGTCCAGCTCGCTGCGCACGCCGGACAGATAGAAGGTGGACCCGAGCTCCGGCCACATATAATCGAAGTTCTGGATGATCGTCGGGTACGTCAGCGTATGCGTCGCCGCGTCGTAGCCGGTGATCTTGGTCGATACCGGATTATACGCGTCGCCGCCCCGAATCCACATCGTTGCGCCGACCCAGTAATCGTCGGGCTGCGTCAGCTGATCGCTGGACAGCGTCGTCGCCGAGCCGCCGGTCGCGATGCCGACATGCTGCTTCAGCTGGGGCAGCGTATAGTCGTCGATATTGGGCCATCTCGCCTCCCAGAGCGTCGTGACGTTCCCGCCGTCCCGAATGAACAGCTGGTTCTGGTCGCCCAGGCTGTTCATGCCCGCGGGCAGGTCGGCGACATAGATATGCCCCGAATCCAGCGTCCAGCCGCCGATCTGCTCGGCGCCGCTTACGACGACGGTAGCGCCTGGCTCCGCCGCGTACGTAATGGGCATTCCGGACGTGCCGCTCTCGGCCGGCCTGACCGTCTCGCGATAAGTGCCCGAATCGATCAAGCACGTATCGCCGGGGTGCATGACCGCTGCGCACTTGCCGATCGTCTGGAAGGGCGTCGCGGAAGAACCGTCCGCCGCGTCGCTGCCCGTCTTCGAGACGTGATACGTGTTCACGGCAGCCTGGGCGCCCGGAGCAGGTACAAATCCGATAGCCAATAGTGCAATCATAAATGCCGCCATGCTGGAAACAAGCTTCGATCTCTGTTTCTTGTACAAGAACCATACCTCCTCTTGTCAGATGGCGGATCGGTACAATCCGCACCTCATACAGTAGCAGGACAGCGCAGAAAAAAAAGTGCAAAATCTGCACTTTTCCCCCTTGTCGCGCTCAACGATATGGATTTTAGGATATTGCACCTACATCCCCATCGATTTTTTGATCCGGTAGTCCTTCGGCGTCGTTCCGAACCGTTTTTTGAACAGCTTGAAAAAATAGCTTTGCGAGCTGAAACCGACTTTTTCGGAAATTTCGTTGACCTGCCAGTTGTTTTTTTCCAGCAGAATGACCGCGTTTTGCAGGCGGACTTCGTTGATGTAGTCGGCCACCGAGACCGTCTCGTACTTTTTGAAAATCCGGCCCACGTAAGCCGGCGACATCTTGAGCAGGTCCGAGATTTCCTGAAGGCTCAGGTTCGTATTGGCATAGTTCGACTGGATGACGTCCTTGATCGTGTCGACGATGACCTGGACCTTGTTCTCGACGACCGCCTTGTGATCGACGAAGATCGCATCCAAAATTTGCACGAACGCTTCGAAAATCTCGCCCAGCGTCTCCTTCTCAAACACGAGGCCGTCGACAGAGCGCAGGTCAAGCGTAAGCGGCGATACTTTGTTCTGGTTGATCTCGCGGATCGTCTGCTTGATGATGATGCCGACATGGACGACCGACTGGATGACCGCGTCCGAGCTCATGCCGGAGATGACGGCGCGGATGCGGTCCAGCTCCTGATGGACCTGCTCCTGCCGGCCCGACTTGATGCCTTCGATCAGCTTGCGTTCGAGCTCCGGCGGGATCTGAGCGTCGTGGTTGTACTGCCTCTCCTGCACAAGCTCGGGCGTGATCACCGCATTCGCGCCGACGTTCATCCGGTATTGCAAATAGTCGAGTGCCCGCTCGTAAGCATATGTCAGCTCGCCGTGGGACGGCACGAGGTCGCTGAGTGCCACCGTGAACGTAATGTGGTACAGATCGCCCACGATCGTCTGCGCCTTCCGCATGGACGCCGCGATCCGCTCGTACGTATCCTCGTCCGGCTTGCCGATGTCGAACAGCAGCACGAAGTGCTCCTCCCGAAGATCGACCGCGTCCACGGGAAGCACCTCGGAGACGACCTCCTGCACGATGTTGGAGACGGCGAACTGCAGCAGCTTCAAATCCAGTCCTCTGGTTTCTTTGAGCTTCTTGTAGTCGTCCACCTTGACGACGCCGAGCACGAACGGCCACTCCAGATCGGTCTTGAGGTACCCCCGCTCGCGGAAGGAACGCAGCTCATCCTGCGAGATCGCCGTGCTGTCGGTCACGAGCTTGCGAAGGTGGTAAGAGCAAATAATATTTTCATTGCCGGCCTGCCTGGACTGTTCCGAGGCGAGCTTGTCGACGAGCCGGTCGTAAATGTCGGTGACATAGCTGAATTCGTCCTTGCCCTGCGGCCGATCCACAGCTACGCCGGGCACGCGTTCGGTTTGCTTGAGCAGCACGTTGACCGGATTGTACAGCTTGTTGGACACGAACAGCGAAGCGAGGAGCGCCAGGAAAAAGGAGATGGCGGCTACGGTAATGAACACCTTTTTGAGCTGCTCGATCTGGGCCAGCACGCCCGTATAAGGCTCGATGTCCACGATAACCCAGTTCGTCGACGCGTTCGCCATGTAGTTCACGATCTGCTTCTGGCCGTCCAGCTTGTAGGTGAACTGGGACACCGCCTGATTCGAAGCGTCGATTTTTCTGTAGATCTCTTCCTTGAGCTCGGAAAGCCCTTTGTCCGCCGGCGCGACGGGGCTGTAGATCTCCTTGTTCTGATCGAGGATGAAGATGCGATTGGACGGATCGTCCGACGTCGCGTTCATCAGCTCGAGCTTCTGGAACAGCCATTCCGGCTTGATATTGATAATGAGAGCGCTGTCGGTTTTGTTGTAGGCATCGATCGAGTCGTACATGTAGAGCGAGAAAATTTCCTGCACGTTTTGCGGACGCTCGGTGTTGGGCGCATAGGCGACCGGCATCAGCTGCATTTTGTAGATAGGCTTGGTGCCGGCCAGATAGCTTTTTGTAATGTCCATCAGATTGCTCTTGGGGTTCGATATCGAATCGTCGCCGCTCGTAAAGTAGGTGTCCCGCTTGCTGTTGTAAAAAACGATGGAGTGAACGAACGAATTGTAGGCGATCGTTTTGTTCAGCTTGTTGATCCGCGTCGTATCCTCGAACCGGTCCGGCTCCCGGCTGAACAGCAGATGAGCCATGTCGTTATCGTAATAAAGCGAGATGGCGAAGTTTTTGACCGTCTCGTTCATATAGGAAATGTTGTAGTTGATCTGGGAGAGCACCTTCTCGTTGGCTTCCCGCTGGGAGTCGAGGCTGATCTTCTTCGAATACATGTACGCGGACAGCAAGGAAGCGAGCATCGACGCCACGATCAACAGATTGATCGAGAGCATGATGCGCATCAGGTATTTGCGTTCTCTGTATTTTCGCAGGTAGTGTGTCATGGCTGATCCCCTCCATCTCTACCTTAACAGGAATACAAACGAAGAGAAAAGTGCAAAATCCGCACTTTTCTCCATTAGAGACAACCCAAAAAGTTTCAATATTACAGCGATTGAAATGATTGCTATTCCAAACGGCACAGCGAATCGTCGTAAGCGCTTCGGTCGAGCGCGCCTCCGCTGCGCGCGTAAAAGACCTCGTCGAGCCGGAACATGCCGGACTCCGCTTCGATCCAAGCGCCTTCCGGAATCGGATGGCGGCGCTTCATCTCCGCCCAATGCCGGTAATTTTGCCCCCCGTTCGATTCGATCAGCCCCATGGCAAGTCCGGGGAGCGGCGCGAGGCGCGCGGCCAGGTTTTTGTTCCAATCGACCATAACGGGATTGGCCGTCAGATCGGCGCAGAAGCAAGGAATCCCGTAGGCGGCCGCAACCCGAGCGATCCGCAGGCTCATGCTCATCGTCTTGGCGACGGGCTTGAGCGCGAACGCCCCGTAGCCCATCTGGATGCGGGCGAGCGCATCTCCTTCGTCGTGCACGCTCTCGTCGGCCGCCACGCGTACGGGAAGGTCCGCCACGCTCTCATGCACATGCTCGGGGAACGGTTCCTCGACGACCAGGATGCGATCCAGCGCGCCTATCTTTTCGGCCGCATCGATCAGCCGGTGCAACGCGGCCTTGCTCTCGTAGCGTCCGTTAATGTCCAGATAATAAGCGATCTTCCCGTTCGTGGTATGCGGACAGTCGCGGCGCTCCGCGATCCGGTGAATGTCCTCGAGCCGCCGGATGTCCCAGGCGAGCATCTTGTCCGGATCGCCGTCGCCGGCCGGATCGGATCCAAGCTTGATCTTCAGGACGAAGCAGCCTTCGTCCAGCAGCGCCTCGACGTCCGCGGCCGTCATGCCGTAGGAGACGACCGGCGTGCAGGCCAGGCGATCGTGACGGGCCGTCAGCGCGGAGCGATAGGCTTCGGGCACCAGCTCGAAGAAGGAAGCTTCCGGATGCCGACCCGCGAGCAGCGCCCATGCGGCATGGTCGACCGGCACGAGCGCGTTCAGTCCGAAGGTCGCGCGGAGCCGTCCGCGGCCCCACTCCCGGTCCGCGTAGGCGAGCGTCGGGCCGGTCAGGCTGTCCAGCAGGTCGAGCGGTGTCCCGAAGGACATGCCCGCCGCGGTATCCAGCGCATGCGCGGTGATCGCTTGCATAAACGCGTTGCCCCGCTCGTGGCCCCACCGCGCATGCACTTCGGGGCCGGACCACAGCACGCTCTGGACGCCCAGCCCGGTCGCGCGGCTGCCGATGTCGTCCTGCAGGCAGACGACGGACTGCCACAGCTCGTCGACGTACCCGCCCTTGAAGCCGAACGGCGCCGCGAGCGGTTCGCGATGGCAGCTGAGACTCGTTTTCTCGATCTTGATCATTGTGCCTGCCCTCTCGCCTTCCTGCGGTATTGAACGGCGAATGCGGCTCCGTCGTATCCCGGCGCGGACGAAGCCGCAGCTTCGTCGAGCGAGACCGTTCGCCCGTCTTCGAGCAGGGACGTCCTTGCGGCCAATGCCGCAAGCTCGGCCTCGATCAGCTCGTCAAGCGGCGGAATGCTCGCCGTCTCGCCCGCGAGATACGGCAGCGCAGCCGCGAGGAACGAACGGTACAGCCGATCCGGATCGGCCTGCAGATGGCGAACCTCGCGCTCCGAGACGATCGTCGCGTAGAAAGGCAAGTAGCCCGCGGTCTCGCCGACGCTGAGAAAGGCCCTGCGCCCGTCCCGCCAGACGAGCTCGACCTGCTGCTGGACGTGGACGCCGGCGGACCGGACGCTCGCAAGTCCCGGTCCCATGATCGCGAGCATGAGACCGTAGGCGTGGATGCCGTAGTTGAAGTCGTCCACGGAGCAGCCGGCCAGCGCCATCACGATCCGGTCCCCGGGATCGCGCGATTGGCGCCAGGCTTCAACCTCTTCGCAGAAGCGCAGCGCCGAGCCGCCGGCGATCCGGACGCCGCTTTGCGACCAGGCGAGCAGCTGCCGGATGTCGCGCGCGTTGCCGGCGATCGGCTTGTCGATGAGAATCGCCTTGCCCGCTTCGGCGAACGGACGCGCCCGCTCCACATGCAGGTCCCAATTCACGCTATGGACGATGGCTGCGTCCACCAGCGCCGGCATCTCCGGCAGCCGGTCGCAAACGACCGGGATGCCGTGCTTCGCGGCGAACACGGCGGCTGCGCCCGCGTCGTGTACCGTGCCGCCGTCGAATACGGCCGTTATCTCATGGCCCATTTCTTGCAGGATCGGGACCCAGGCGTTCGGATGGGAGGTGTCCAGATCGACGATTCCGATTTTCAAAGCGCATGCCTCCTCATCAGGGCGTCATCCGGCCCGGCTCATGCCTCGACCGGTCCGCCCGGGCGAAGTAATCGTCCAGCAGCTCCAGCTCGAACTCCGCCACGATATCGTCCGCCGTCACATCCTCCGATTCGCTCGTCAGCAGCACGCACCCCAGGTAGCCGGGGTCGTGGATGACGACCGACGGGCCGTATTTGCGCTTGATCGCCGGGAACTTGGCGTCGTTCTCGTCGATATGGAGCACGACGTAGTCGAGATTGACGCGGGCCGTAATGAACGAGTAGTAGTTCGTGCTGCTGGCCGCCGTCTCGCCAAGCGGCGTCACGATCGTGCAAGGCGCTCCCGCGACCGCTCCGGCGAAGTAAGAGCGGCAGGCATACGCCCAGTAGCCCTGCATCAGACCGCCGTGGTACATCGAAGGAAACACGATGAGGTCCGGCTTCGCGGCGGCATAACGGCGCAGCAGCTCCTCGAAATTAAGGTCGAAGCAGATCGCGGGCGCCACCCGCCCGAAGTCGCATTCGAAGATCGGCGCCTCCCGGCCGTACAGAATGTTCGTCTTGGCGTGCTCGTCGGGCGTCAGATGGTTTTTGACATAAACGCCCGTCACGCCGCCCATGCGGTCGATCAGCTGCAGCTCGTTCAGCCACATGCCGTCGTCGGCTTCGACATGCGCGGGATAGACGATATAACACCCGTGCCGGCGTGCGGCGTCCGCGAAGAAGTCGCGGATCCGGTCCTTGCGCGCGCGGTAATACGACAGGCGCCGCTCCAGCGGGAAGCCGAGCGGGTCCGGCCGGTCGCAGGCTTCCGGCAGGACGATCAGGTCGGGCCGGTCCGGCAGCACCCGGACGAGCTGCGCCTGCCAGTGGGCGATCATCCGCGCGATCGCCTCCTCGTCTGAGACGTCGGCCGGCACGGCGAGCGGCCGGGGACCGAGACAGCTGATGGTCACGTAATTGGCCATTTGGCATTTTGCCCCTTTCTCGTTAAGCGAGCAGGTGCAGCTGGTCGGCCCGCACTTCGCCGGCGAGCGGCTCGCCGTCCATGAACGCCTCCGCGTCGAGCACGACGGACTGCGCGATCCGCCGCAGCCCGTTGTTCACGGCACCCGCGATATGCGGCGTCAGCACGACGTTCGGCAGGCCGCGCAGCGGATGGTCCGCGCCGGGCGGCTCGGGGTCGGTCACGTCCAGACAGGCGAAAAACCGGCCTTTGCGAAGCTCATCCACAAGCGCGTCCTCGTCGATAACCGAGCCGCGCGCCGTATTGATGAGCACGCAGTCGTCCTTCATGAGCGCGAACCGTTCCCGGTTGAACATGCGATACGTCTCGGGCAGCGACGGCAGGTGGATGGAGATGACGTCGCTCTGCGCCAGCAGCGCTTCGAACGTCACCTTGCGCGCGCCCATCGCCTTCGCCTGCGCCTCGGTGACGAACGGATCGTACACCGCGATGTCCACGTCGAACTGGCGCAGCAGCTTGATATAGTGGGAGCCCGCCTTGCCTGCGCCGACGACGCCGATCGTGACGCCGTACACCTCGCGGACGTTCGCACCGTCTCCCCAGCCGCCGTCCCGCGTCTCGCGGACAAGCCGCCACATGTCCTTCAGCGAAGCGATCGTGAAGCAGAGCGCCGTCTCCGCGACGCCTTGGCCGAGCGCGGCCGTCGCGTTGGACACGCGGATGCCTCTGTTCCAGAGCTCGGGCGTAATGATCGGCTTCACGGTGCCTGCGGCGTGGAGCACCAGCTGCAGCTTCGGAGCGGCGTCCAGCACGCGCGCGGTCAGCGGGCCGCAGCCCCATGACGTGATCGCGATATCGGCGCCGCGAATGACTTCCGCAAGCTGCGCCTCGGACGGATCGCCGGCCGTCTCGTTAACGACGACGTCGCCCAGCTTGCGAAGACGGTCGAGATGTTGCTGCGCGAACACTTTTTCCCGCTGTTCCTTGCCTTGCAGCAGCGCGATTTTCATCTGCATATCCTCCCGTACCGCGAAGAAAATAGACGGGGACGAGCCCGGTCTATTTTCCGCGTCGGCTATCAAATTGAGTAGGGCGCCGGCACGCAAGCCCGGCTTATTGCTTGCCGTTGGCGGCGAGCCATTCGTTCAGCTGCTTCTGCTTCTCGGCGCGGATCTTTTCGGCCCCCGCCTTCTTCAGCTTCTCCTCGTAGATCGGCAGATACTTCGCCGGATCGAGCGTGCCGCTGCCCAGCGAGGCGGCATATTCCTCGTTCACCGCGTTCACGTTGGCAACCTCTGTCTTGACCGGTTCGTTGTTGAACACGAAGCCGTTGTACTTGGACACGCGCGCTTCGTTGTTCATCTTGATCGTCTGCTCGATCTTGTCGGCCGGCGCGCCTTCGGGCAGGTACTCGTTGGTGATATTGCCGAAGATCCAGTCCGTGTTCGTAAAATAGCCGGCATCCTGGTTGATCTTGATGAAGTTGCCCGTCGTCTTCTCGTAGTGCTTGCCTTCAATGCCGTAGACGAGCGTGTTATAAAGCTCCTTGTCGGTGTTGACGAGCTCGAGGAACATCATCGCGCGCTCCGGATTTTTGGACGTCCGGCTGATCGCGTTCAGCGTGCTGGCCGCCCCCGTGAAGACGGGCTCTCCCATCGGGACAAGTACGACGTCGTAGCCGCCGTCGGCCGCCTTGTACTCGACCTCGGAGCCCGGCTTGCCCGTCCAGTCGAACCAGACGGCCGTCGTTCCCTTATTGTAGACGTCCGCTGCGGATTTGAGCGTCGCGGCATTCTCGTTGATATAGCCCTTTGTATACCAGGAGTGCGCAAGCGCGTAGTTCTCCTTCATTTCCTTGGTCACGTCGGGGAGGACGGTGTTCGTCGGATCGTCGTAGTAGACCGGCACCTTCGTGTCGATGCCGTACAGCAGAGCCGTGTAGAAACCCTTCCATGTACCGAATGGCGTAATGCCCGGCTCGCCTTCCTTGATCTGCTTCAAGAATGGCTCGAGGTCTTCCATCTTCTTGATCGTGCTCGTATCCAGCTTGTACTTGTCGATGAACCGCTTCTGAATGACAAGGCTTGCGCGCTGGGCGGAAAATTGGAAATTGGGCACGGCATAGATCTTGCCCTGCAGCGAAGCGTCGTCCCAGAACTTTTTCTCGAGCGAATCGTGCAGCTTCTGGCCGTGCGTCTTCAGCAGATCGTCAAGCGGCAGAAACGCACCCTTCAGCTGGTTCTGGTCGAACTTGAACAGCCAGCTCGACGTCCAGATGATATCCATCTTCTCGCCGGAAGCGGTCATCGTGTTCATCTTCTGCTCGTAGGTGCCGAAGTCGATCGGATTCAGCTTGACCGTCGCGTTGATCTTTTCCTTCGTGATCTTGTTCACGGCTTCGTTCACGAGCTGAAGATCGGCGTTCGCCGCGTTTTGCGGATAGTACCAGGTCAGCTCCACGGGCGGAAGCTCGCTGCCGGCCGAAGGAGACGCGCCCGATGAAGCCGGGGACGATGCCGACGGAGCCGCGCTCGCGCTGTCTGATGGAGAAGCGCTTGCAGAAGCGTTGCCGTTATTGTTGTTGGCGTTGCCGCAGCCTGCCGCCGTGAGCGCCAGGCCCAGCGAGATGGAAGCGAGGAGCGTGGTCCGGAAACCGAACTTGCCGATGTTTGTTTTATGCAACATAAACCCTCCTAATTGGTTGGATAATGATGCCATCGAATGCATTGCAGCATGTCTCGCCACTCTCCCCGCCTCTGCCCGTTCGCCTGACGCCCGGCTTCCGGCGGGTTGCTCCCGTCGTTCGTTTCTTTCTATTTTGTTTACGCATGAACGCGTAGCGGACGGACTGAGGAGCCGTTATTCCTGTGCCTATCGCGATTCGCGGCCCGTTCGCGGACCCGGGGGACGTTATCGCGAGATTGCCGGCCTTGTTCAGCCTTGATCCGAGCAAATAACGTCCCTCCGGTCCGAAACTATCGCGAATGAACCGCTTTTTTTGCGAAATAACGTCTCCTGAGTCCGATACCGGCGCGCTTTGCCCCACTTGCCCTCTCAGTTGCGTCTATTCGCTTGCTCATCTGACGTCGCCGACAGGTGAGCAAGCGAAGCGAGGATTACTTCTTGCCGTTCGCGGCCAGCCACTCGTTCAGCTGCTTTTGCTTCTCGGCGCGGATCGTTTCGACGCCCGCCTTCTTCAGCTTCTCTTCGTAGATCGGCAGGTACTTCGCAGGATCGAGCGTACCGGTGCCGAGCGAAGCGCCGTATTCTTCCTTGACCGCGTTCACGTTGGCGATCTCCGTCTTGACCGGCTCCGTATTGAAGACGAAGCCCGTGTACGGCGATACGTACGCTTCATCGTTCACCTTGATCGTTTGCTCGATCTTGTCGGCCGGCGCGCCTTCAGGCAAGTATTCGTTGGTAATGTTGCCGAAGATCCAGTCCGTGTTCGTGAAATAGCCCGCATCCTGGTTGATCTTGATGAAGTCGCCCGTCGTCTTCTCGTAGTGCTTGCCTTCGATGCCGTAAACGAGCGTGTTGTACAGCTCCTTGTCGGTGTTGACGAGCTCGAGGAACATCATCGCACGCTCCGGATTTTTGGACGTGCGGCTGATCGCGTTCATCGTGCTGGCCGCGCCCGTGAACGTGGATTGCGCCAGTGGCGCGAGCACGACGTCGTAGCCGCCGTCGGCGACCTTGAACTCGACTTCGGAGCCCGGCTTGCCCGTGACGTCGAACCAGACAGCCGTCGTTCCCTTGTTGTACGCGTCGGCGGCGGATTTGAGCGTCGCCGCATCCTCCATGATGTAACCCTTCGTGTACCAGGAATGCGCGAGCTCGTAGCTATGCTTCAGTTCATCCGTAACGTCCGGCAGCACGGTGTGCGTCGTGTCGTCTCTGTACACTTCGACGCGGTTGTCGATGTTGTACATGAGGCCCGTGTAGAAGCCCTTCGTCGTGCCGAACGGCGTGATGCCCGGCTCGCCGTCCTTGATCTGCTTCAGGAACGGCTCGATGTCGTCGATCTTCTTGATCGTGCTCAGATCGAGGTTGTATTTGTCCACGAACCGCTTCTGCAGCACGAGCGACGGACGGCTGGCCGATACCTGGAAGTTCGGGACCGCGTAGATCTTGCCGTCGAGCGTGGCATCGTCCCAGAATTTCTTTTGCATCGAATCGTACAGCTTCTGGCCGTGGGACTTCAGCAGATCGTCAAGCGGCAGGAATACGCCCTTCTTCTGGTTCGTATCGAACTTGAACAGCCAGTTGGACGTCCAGATGATATCGATCTTCTCGCTCGCGGCAGTCGTCGTATTCATCTTCTGCTCGTAAGTGCCGAAGTCGATCGGCATGAGCTTGATCGTCGCGTTGATTTTTTCTTTCGTAATCTTGTTGACCGCGTCGTTGACGAGCTTCAGGTCGGCATTCGCCGCGTTTTGCGGATAGTACCAGGTGAGCTCTACGGGCTCGAGCGCGCTGCTCGCCGAAGGAGACGCGCCGCCAGAAGCCGCTGCCGAAGCCGTGGAGCCGGCGCTGCCGGACGGGGCTGCGCTCGCCGAAGCGTCCGTATTATTGTTGTTGGCGTTGCCGCAGCCCGCTGCCGTAAGAGCGGCCGCCAGCGAGATCGACGTGAGGAGCGTAGTCCTGAATTTGAATTTACCGTTATTTGTTTTTTTCAACATGAACCCTCCCGTGAAATGTTGGATGATGATGCCTATCGCAAGATTAAAGGCCGCCGCGCAACCGTACCGCCTTCACCGCCTTCCAAGCGCCTTTGGCCTTTAATGGGACATCCCGACTATCGGTCGTGCTTAACCTTTAATCGCGCCAACGGTCAAGCCCTTGACGAAGAAGCGCTGGAAGAACGGGAACACGAGCAGCATCGGCCCCGCCGACATGATGGCGATGGCGAACTTGGCCGACGTTTTCGGAAAGTTGGACAGATTGAAGTTGGACATAACGAGTGCGAACTCGGGACGCGAGGTGATGAAGTCGAGCGAGTTCATCGTCCGCACCAGCAGCAGTTGCAGCGGCACCAGTCGTTCGTTGTCGATGAACAGCAGCGCGTTAAACCATTCGTTCCAGTAGTTGAACATGATGAACAATCCGAGTGTGGCGAGCGACGGTTTGGACAGCGGCAGGATCAGCTGCACGAAGATGCGCCACTCCCGCGCGCCCTCCACCTTGGCGGACTCGATGATTTCAAACGGAATTTTGGACATGAAGCCCTTCATGATGAGCACGTAGAACGGACTGAGCATCCCGGGCACGATCAGCGCCCAGATCGTATCCTTCAGATGCAGGTACTGCGTGACCAGAATGTAGAACGGGACGAGCCCGCCGCCGAACAGCATCGTGAAGAATACATAGAAGGAGGTCGGCCGCACCAGGCCGTAGTCCCTTCTCGACAGCGTATAGCCCATGCTCGCCGTCAGAATCAGACTCAGTATCGTACCAACGACGCTGACGAAGATCGTCACGCCGTAAGCGCGCAGGATTGCGTCCGGCGATTTGAAGAAGTACTCGTAAGCCGCAAAGGAAAATTTGTCCGGAATCATCCGGTACCCGTTATGCAATATCGAATTTTCGTCAGTCAGGGAAACGATAATTACGAGTGCGAGCGGCACGAGCATGCTCAGCGTGATCAGAATAAAAATCAGGTGAATGACCAGCGTCGACCATTTGAAGGAAGACTTTTTGGCGGTCGCGGGCTCGGCGGTTGCCGTATGAGCGGTCATCGTCTTGGCGGTCATAGAACGGTCCTCCTTAGAACAAGGAATTTTCTTCGTTGATTTTGCGGACGGTGTAGTTGGCGAGTACGACGAGGATGAGGCCGACGACGGATTGATACAGACCGACGGCGGATGCCATGCTGACGTCCCCAAGCTCGCTAAGCGCCCGATAAATATAGGTGTCGATAATGTCCGTCGTGGCGTACGTCATGCCGTTGTTGTTCGGAATGAAGTAGTGAAGGCCGAAGTCGCCGCGGAACATGTTGCCGATGCTCATAATCAGGAGAATGATGATAAGCGGGGTCAACTGGGGAATCGTGACGTTCGTGATCATCTGCCAGCGCTTGGCGCCGTCGATCTTGGCCGCTTCGTACAGCTCGGCGTCGATGCCGAGGATGCCCGCGAAGTAGACGAGCGCCGAGAAGCCGATCGCTTTCCACAGATGGACGGCGTTCAGAATGTACGGCCAGACGTTGGCTTTAAAGTACCATTGGACCCGCTCGAACCCGAGCCCCTCCAGCCAGCCGTTCAGGAAGCCGTTCTGATGATCGAGAAACGCCATCGTGATATAGCTGACGACGACCCATGACAGGAAGAAAGGAAGAATCATTGCCGTCTGGTAAATCTTGAGCCACTTCTTGGCGACTTCGTGGAGCAAGATGGCCACCGCGAGCGAGAATACGGTCGTCATGAACATGTAGCCCAGGTTGTACAGCACCGTGTTCCTCGTGATCCGGTAGGCGTTCTCGCTCTCGAACAGAAACTTGAAGTTCTTGAAGCCGACCCACTCGCTTCCTAAAATGCCCTTGTCGTACACGTAATTTTTGAACGCGATAATTACGCCGAACATCGGGACGTACGACATGATGAAAATGTAGATGATCGCGGGAAGCGAGAAAATAAACAATTCGCCGTTCCTGCTCACAAACTTTAAAAACTTGCCGCGTTTCATCGCCCGGCATCCTCCTTGCTGCTTGGATTTGCGTCTTGCCCTTGCTCATACCTTGACGATATCGCCGTCTCGGGCCCAAATAAAGTGAAGAAATCGTACTTTACTCTCCGCTAAAGTGCGCGATTTGCTTTTTAGTGCGCGATTCCGCGCATGCGGTGCGCATACGAAAAAAGCCGCGATACGGACGGGGATCGATCCCGTCGTTCGCAGCTGCGTCAGCGTGCAGGTGGGGCTATAGTAACATTGCGACATAGGTTTAGTTTCGTGGAAACCGGTACTTGGGTGGAACAGCGATGCAGCACATCGTTATCCCCCTTGGCTCAGCCCGCCCAGCCTCTACTTGCCCTTCGCCCTCAGCCAAGCGTCCAGCTGCCTCTGCTTCTCCTTAACGATCACGTCGCTGCCGGCCTTGTTCAGCTTGTCCTCGTATTCGGGCAGGAAGCGCGCCGGATCGATCGTGCCCGTGGCGAGGGCGGCATAATACTCGTCGTTCACGGCGCGGACGTTCGCGATCTCCGTCTTGACCGGGTCCGAATTGAACTCGAAGCCCTCGAAAGCGGAGACGGCTGCCTCTTCATTCGCCTTGACCGTCTGCTCGATCTTGTCCGGCGGGGAGCCCTCGGGCAAATATTCGTTCCGGATGTCGCCGAACACCCAGTCCGTATTCGTGAAGTAGCCGGCGTCCGGATTCAGTTTGATAAAGTTGCCGGTCGTTTTCGTATAATGCTTGCCCTCGATGCCGTAGACGAGCAAATTGTATAGCGCCTTGTCCGCGTTCACGAGATTCAGCAACATGACCGCCCGGTCCGGATGCGCCGACGTTCGGCCGATCGCGCTCATCGAATTGCCTGCGCCTACGAAGGCCGATCCGGAGAGCGGCACCAGCTGCACATCGTAACCGCCGTCCGCCGCCTTGTACTCGACCTCGGAGCCCGGCTTGCCTGTAATATCGAACCATACCGCCGTATTTCCTTTATTATAGGCATCTGCCGCATCCTTGCGCGTAGCGGCATCTTCATTAATATAGCCCTTCATATACCAGTCGTGCATCAGCGTAAAATTCGCTCGCATCTCCGGCGTCACATCCGGGAGCACGGTCGGCGTCGGATCGTTCCGGTAGACGGGCACGATCCAGTCGATGCCGTACAGCAGGTTCGTATAAAAGCCTTTGGTCGTGCCGAAGGGAACGATATCCGGCTCTCCCTCCTTGATCCGCTTCAGGAAGGGTTCGATATCTTCGATCCGCTTGATCTTCGAGACGTCCAGCTTGTATTTGTCGATGAAACGCTTCTCAATGACGAGACTCGGCCGCATGGCGGAAATTTGATAGTTCGGGATCGCATACTGGCGCCCGCCGAGCTTGCCGCCGTTCCAGTACTTCTCGTCCATCGACGCGAGCAATTGTCCGCCATATTGGTCAAGCAGCTCGTCGATCGGCTGGAACACGCCTTTTTTCGCATTAGTCGTCCATTGGAACAGCCAATTCGACGTCCAGACGATGTCCATCCGTTCGCCGGAAGCGACGATGGTGTTCAGCTTCTGCTCGTAATTCGAGAAGTCGATCGGGCGCAGGTCCACGGTGGCGTTCAGCTTCGCCCGCGTGATCTCGTTAACCGCGTCGTTCACGAGCCGTTGATCGGAATTGGACTGGTACTGCGGATAATACCAGATCAGGTTAACCGGATCGAGCCCGGTCGCCGAAGCGCCCGCTGCCTCGCCTTTGCCGCCGTCGCCGGCGCATCCGCTCAGGCTTGCCGCGCTAATCGCGCAGATGAATAAGGTCCACCACAGCCGATGCCGAAATCGCCGTTTCACCGCTTTATCCAAGCTCAATCGCCCCCTTGCTGCCGCTCGTCGGATTCTGTATGTCGCGATCGTTCACTTAAATATAAATATAGCAATTCGATCGTCCCCTTGAACATACAAAAGTGCAAGATGTCCTGAATCCATTCCCCGCTTCATTTGGTAAGCTGACTACATAGGCCGGCAGCTTGCCGCCGGACCATTCGTCGCCATCGACAAGGAGGATACAAACATGCGATTCGATCTGCCCGAGCTGTGTACGGCATCCGTCAACATCGTATTGTCCGACCGCGTTCTGCAAGGCGAGTTTTCCGACTCCGCGCCAGGGAAGCCTTATACGTTCCGAAGGGACAGACTGACCTTGTCGCTCACGGCAGACGGCGATACGGAAGTTCGGACGGTCGCTCTATATAATGAAGGAACGGAGAAGGCCGCGCTGCGGGAGATTCGACTAGCGTGGTCGGCCGCACGGCTCGGCGACCGCCTGGATGCGCGGGACTATGTCCAGCTTCATCATACCCGCGACTTCTCCGGCTCATCCGGCGTGCGGCCCGTCCATCGGCCCGCGGCATGGTCGCCGGCCGCAGAACCTTCCGGCATGGTGAGCGTGTTCTGCCATCGCCGGACGGGCGAGTGTATCCTGCTTGGCGCGCTCCCGCCTTACGGCGATTGCTTCGTCGATATCGCCGTTCTGCACGCGCAGGCCCATCGCGACGGGGCGTTCGGGCTCGGCTTCCACCTCCGCTCGCCTAGGAATGTGGCTCCCGGCGAGCGCATCGACCTCGCGCATCTGATCTTGCTGCATGGCGACGACGGCAACGCGCTGCTGTCCGCGTACGCCGACCTCATGAGGCAGCGGCTCGCCGCATCGAACTTCCAGCCGCCCGCGGCGCGGATCGGCGGCTGGAACAGCTGGGACTACTATGCTGGCGCCGTCCGGGCCGAGGACGTGCTGTCCAATGCCGCGGAGGCGCGACGGCGGTTAGGCGATGCGGTGCGGTATATCGTCATCGACGAAGGCTACGAATGCCAGTGGGGCGTCTGGGACGCCGGCTGGAAATTCCCGCAGGGGCTCGAGGCGCTCTGCGCGCAGATCCGCGCCGAAGGCTTCGAGCCCGGCATCTGGACGGCGCCGCTCATGGTGAGCGTCTATACGCCGCTGTACCGCGACCATCCCGACTGGTTCGTCGGCGACGACAAAAGCGATCCCTTCGTCGAAAATGCGGGCTACGGCAGCATGGTCCAGCTGGATATTACGCACCCGCAAGCAGAAGCGCATATTCGTGAGACGTTCGTGCGGCTTCGCTCGGCCGGCTTCACTTATTTCAAATGCGACTTCGCCCAGCTGCTGCTCGGCGCGTCCTCCTTCCACGATCCGCGCATGTCGCATGCCGGCATGATCCGGCGGTTGTACGAGGTGATCCGCGAGGCCATCGGGCCGGACGTTTACCTGCTCGCCTGCGGCGCGCCGTACGAAGCCGTCATCGGCATCGCGGACGCACACCGGACGACGGGCGACATCCACAACTACTGGAGCCATATCCGCCACAACATCCGCTCGATGCAGGCGAGATGGTGGATGCAGGGAGCGATCGGCAATACGGACCCCGACACCGCCATCGTACGCTGCGCGGACACGACGGACGACCGCCAGCTCAACCGTCGATTGGCCAAAAATCCGTGGGGACTCGGCGGCGGCTGGGCGGCCGGGCGAGAGATGAACCTGGCGGAAGCGAAGACGCTGCTGCTCGCCTGCTATGCGAGCGGAGGCGATCTTCTTCTGGGTGACGCGCTGCCCAAGCTGAACGACGTCGGCACCGGGCTGCTCGCGCGATTGCTGCGGCAGCCGCCCGTTCGGCGCGGTATCCCGCTGAACCTGTTCGCGCCGGATGGCGACGAGCTGCCGATTGTCGCGGCCGAGACGGTCGATCCGAATTTGCGGCTGCTCATCCTGTTCAATCTCGGCGACGATTACCGGACGCAGCGGATTCCGGACGACTATCTCGCGCCGGGGCTGGCATGGACGACGTTCTGGTCCGACGAGACTGTGCCTGTTCCGGGCGCCGGGGAGGTTGCGCTCGAACCGAGAAGCGCGGTCGCCTGGTGGATCGAAGGCATGGGCACTGCGGCATCGCAACCCTCGGCGACGACATAATTATCGGGCTTGCGGGCCTGCCGCCAGCTCGCCCAACAGCTCCGCGACGATGCCGTCGTAGTCGGCATCGTCGAGCGAGATCAGCTCCTCGATCCGGCGCCTCGCGTCCCGATGCAGATCGGCCGGGCTCTCCCAGCGGATGACGCTGCGCATGCGCGAATCGAGCCGCTCACGGTCGCCGCCCTCGCGGACATAGCGCGCGATGATCTCATAATCCCGGATACCCTTTTGCAGCAGCTTGTAGCGCAGGCTCAGCAGCGGCCGTCCGTCCCGGCCCGGGTAGACGAAGTTCGTGTCACCGGCCGGGAAAAAGGGGTTGTGATACGAGATTTTGCGCAGAGGGTCGGTCGGCCACACGGTATAGTTCCACCGCAGAAAGCCGTCGAGCTTCAATTGCCAGACGATCCACGGGATGGCGCGCGCCTCCAGCAGGTGGGAGGCGATGAACGTGTTCGGATGCTTGACGTCGCAGGCGACGTAATAAAGCGTCCGGCCCGTTCTGCCCTCCCTCATCTCCAGAATCTGCTCATGCTCTTGTCCAGCGCAGTCCAAAATCGGCACGTGATCGACAATCCCGTCCTCTTCCATGAACGACGCGTGGGCGATCGCGGCTTTGTATTGGAAGGAAGGGGCCATCTGGCGCATGGCGCCGAGTCGCTCGCGGAACAGCGTCAGGTCGGAAGGCTCGTCGGCCAGCACCCGTACCCGATCGATCCAGCCTCGCTCGATAAAGTGGCGCTCGAGCGCTGCGACGTACGCCTCGAATTCGCTCCGCTGCCGGATGAAGCGATACGTGCCGCTCTCCTCGTCGAAGTAGCGGATGCGCACCGCGTCCGGATGGTCCGCGATGACGCCGCCGTAGCCCGCATCCTCGTATACCCAGATGTTCAGCAAGCCGAACACCTCGATCTCGTCCTTGATGCCGTGCCGTTCGCACAGCTCCACATAACGGTCGAGCGCGCGGTAGTCATACGCCCACGTGCCGTCGGCCCGTTTCGCCACGCCGACGATACTGTACTCGAACAGGTTGGCGGGATCGATCCGGTCGTAGCAGGAGGCCTGGCCCGACCAAGGGATCTCCGAGACGACGAGCGAGACCGCCTTCTGTCCGAGCGCGGCCAGCGAAGCGACGTAAGGCTCCATGACCTCGAAGTGCAGGTCGCTCCAGAGCGGCGCGTCGTATTTGCGCGCGAGATTGGAATTGTGCTGCCACAGGTCGAGATAAAACGCCTGGTTCGCGGGCGCGTCGAGCGTCACGTCGTGTACGACGATCTCGAACTTCAGCGTAGCCTCCACCCGCTCGTCCTCGAACATGCGGCGGCGATAGACGGTGATCTCCGGATCATAGACGCCCGGCGCTGCGTCCGCGCCGATCTCCGCTTCGATCCAGACGGGCTGCACCCGCCGCTTTTCCACGCGAAGCGACGACTGCCGCAGCACAATGTCCGACTTGAGCTGCCGGTCGTCGTCCTCGACGAGTCCGACCAGGCTGGCGGAGATGCTGCCGTCCGTCAGACCCGGGACGCGGACGCTTACGCGCAGGACATCGATCGGCCCGCGCTCGTCGAACGCGGCATCTTCGCCGACGCAGACCAGCAGCTCCTCGTCCGCGTAGATCAATAGCTGCGCGGCCGCCCGGTCGCGGCGCCCGCAGGCGAGCGAGATCGCGCGATCCGGTTCGAACGGCGCGCCGAACTTGTGGAAGACGCCGAATACGTATTTGTAGCTGTCGGGGGCGAGCCCCATGGTGATGTTCATGTCCTGCAACTCCTTCGATACAAGCATGCAGACGGCGCGTCGACGCACCGTCTGCATGCTGCTTTTATTTCGTAAGGGCAAAAAGTTACTCTACAGACTTGCGGCACGGTCCATTTAGTGCCGCCGCGCTATAGCTGCTTGAAAATGCGGTACAGCATCGTCGCAGTCTCGGCTCTCGTCGCGGAGGCGTCCGGCTTCAACAGCCCGCCGCTCCCCTGGATGATGCCGGCGCCGACCATTGTACCGACGGCTTCCTTGGCGTAGCGGGAGACGTCGTCTCCGTCCTTGAACGTTGCCAGGTCCGCCGAGGCGCCGGTCAAATCAAGCTTGCCTGTAAGCTGCAGCGCTCTGGCGATCAGCACCATCATATCCTGGCGCGAGATCTCCGCCCTCGGATCGAAGCGGACGCCGTCGACGCCGTTGGTGATGCCGAGCTTCTTCACGACGGCCAGCGTGTTGTAGAAATAGTCGTCCGGCGATACGTCGGCGAAATTGCCCGCTCCGTTCACGTCCGCTTCGAGCCCGAGCATGCGCACGAGCAGCGTCATGAAGTCCGCGCGCGTGATCGGCTTGGCCGGGTCGAACGTCGCCTCGCCCGTGCCCTGGATGATACCCGCAGCGGCAAGCGTGCCGATCGCTTCGTCGGCCCAGCCGTATTTTGCGTCGACATCCTTAAAGATGGCGGCGCCCGATGTCGGTGCCGGCGTCGGTGTCGCGGACGGCGTCGGGGTTGGCGTCGGCGATGGCGTCGGAGTTGGCGTCGGCGACGACTGCGGCGGAGACGTCGGTCCCGGATCCGGCGATTGCTCCGGGCCTGGGTCCGGCGATGTCGACGGCTCCGGCGATGTTGATGGTTCTGGCGACATAGATGGTTCTGTCGACGGCTCCGGCGACGTAGACGGCTCCGGCGACGCGGACGGCTCCGGCTCCTCCGAGCCGCCCTCGAGCAGAACGCTCAGGCTCCTTACCTCGGGCGACGTCTTATCGTTTTGATCGACCGCCCGAATCGAGAATGCATACGTCGAGCCAAGCGTCAGGTCCGTCAGCGTAGCCGTATTCGTACCGGCCGGGATCGTCGTTTTCAGCGTCCCGTCCTGAAAAATCGCATAGGCCTTCACTGCCGGATCGGCCGAGCCGTCCCAGGCGAGCGTCGCCGAGTCGTCCGTCTGTGACGCCAGGCGCAGCTTCGGCGCGGGCAGACTCGTCTTGACCGCATCCGTCGGATAGATCGCTACATAATCGAACGCGTACTTGCCCGTATACCGCTGGGCCGAGAAGCGGAGCATCTCGAAGCCCTTGAGCGTAGCGCTCGTATCAAGGAACGGAATGTCGTCAACGCGATAGACGCCGGTCTCGCGGTCCACTTCGCCGCCGGCGACAGGCAGGCCGCCATAGTTTTTAAGCCCTTCCTCCTGAACGGTCAGGTCGTACGTCTTGGCGTCGAAATCGATGTCCCAGCGAATCGTCATCCAGCGATCCTTCGGCTGCTGGTAACCTTCCGCCAGACGGATGTTCGTCGAGACGCCGCTCACCATCTTCTGGAAGCCGATCCCCCCGTCCGAGAAGCCGACGAAGCCCGCAAAAACTTTGCCGTTGCCGCTCAGATCGAACAAGTAGTTGCCTACGTCGTGGTCCACCTTGGAGAACATTGTCCGCGTCTCGACGGTCAGCTTGCCGCCGCCCGTGTTCGGGATGATCTTCCGCAGCACCGGAGACGACGCATATTGGTCCGAGGACGGGAAGTAGTTGTCCAGCGCCACGAGCGCGTTGCCGCCCTCCGGCAATTCGGCGACGCTTACGGACGTGTCGCCCGTCTTCGTGTATTCCCAGCCATTGCCGTTTGCGACTTCGCCGGCCGGCCAGTTATCGAACGTGTCGTACACAGGGATGCTCACGGATTCCGGCAGCGTGACGGTGACGTCAGGTCCGTTTTTCGTTTCATTGTCCTGATTGTCCCTGGCCTCGACCTTGAACGTATATGTGCCGCCTGCCTGCAGGCCGCCGATGTCGACGGTCGTGCTATATGTCGCATAGACTACCGACATAACCGAGTCCTCGACGCGGTACACCCGGTATCCGCTCGTCTTGCCCGCGTTATCGATCGCCGGCTCCCACGTCAGCCGAACCATGTCGCTAGACAGGAACTGCGTATGAACAGCCGCATCCTCGCCCCATACCGGCGGAATCGAATCTTTCTTCAAAATACGCAGCGGCTCTGCGCCCGGCGCGACGAAGGAGCGGTTGCCGCTCGTATCGACCGCCTTGACCATAAAGGCGTATTCCTGTCCCGAAGCCAGTCCGGCAACCGTCGCTTCGTTGTTGTCGGCCGGCACCGTCAACACTTTAACGCCGTCCATGATAATTTCGTAAGCTTTGACTTCCACGTTGTCCGTGGACGGCTCCCAACCCAGGGTGATCTCGCCGTCGCCTTGGGACACTTCCTTCAGACCGGCCGGCGCGCTCGGACGCGTCTCGTCGTCGCCCACCTTGACGAGGCCGATCCAGTCCAGGTTCATGCCGCCTAGCGCATGATACATCGTCAGGTCGACGACGCCCGCGGACAGGGGCACGCCCGTCCTGATGCGAAGTCCGCGCCATTGTTCCGGCAGCGAGCCGAAGCTCTCGGTCTTGGGCACTTTAAAATAATCGATCTCGTTGCCCAGCTTCACGTACCGGATCGAATCCGTGTCGGGCGTCGTTACGTCCCAGCCCGCCACATACTTTACGACCAGGTCGTAGACGCCGTCCTCCGGCACGTTCAGCTTCCACTTGAGCGATACGCCGAGCGCATCCCAGTTGCTCACGCCTTTGCCGCCCGAGAGGAACTTGCGCGTGTCGTAAACGGTCGGCTGCTTCGTGCCCTTCCACTCGGTGTACAGCTCGGCCTCCTGCCATTCGATGCCCATCGTCTGCCGCGTCTGATCCGCATCCTGATACTGCTCCGTCTGCAACGGGTCGCCCAGGCCGATATTCGTCAGCTTCAGAACGCCGGTGTCGCCCTTCAGCAGGATCGATGCGTTGGCGTCGATGAGGCCGCTCGAGATTTTGCCGTACTTCTGGAACGAAAAGCCTTCCGGCGCTTCCAGCACTTCATAGAAGCCCTGTTCGTTGGACAGCTGTCCCCACGCGACGCTGTCTCCGTTCACGTCGCGGTACGCTTGCAGCGTGACCGAACCGGCGACGCCATCGATCTCGGTCTGCAGCGTGACCGGCGACAGCGGACCCGGCATCGGAGCGGCGTTCAGCTTGAACGCGCGCTGACCCTTTTCCACGTGCATCGTCAGCTTGTCGCCCGCGAACGTCCATTGAACCCCGCGGTTGTTCAAGCCACCGGCAACCGTGCCGCCTGAAGGAATCGCATTGCCGGTGTCGGCGTCGCGCACCGCGGTCAGTCCGTTCGCAGCCAGCGTCACTTGAACGTCCGCCTGAGCGGATACGGACAATCGGTCGCCGCCGTACGAGATCGTCGCAGCCGTATCGCTGTCGATCAGCGTCACGCCGTCCTTGACGAGCTTCGTGCCGACGACGAGCAGCGCCGAGTCGCCCTTGATCGCCGCAGCCGCGCCGTCGAACTGCACGCCGTCCGCGCCGGTGTCGACCAAGCCGCCGTCCGTCTTGCGGACGTATACCGACGTGCCGTCCTCGAACGCGAGCTTCAAATAGTCCGCGTACTCGGTAGACGTTACATTCGCAGGTGCATCGCCGCGCTTGTACGGTGCCAGCGTTGCGATCATCTTGGCCTGGTTCTCGCGCGGAGTGATGAACGCCGCGTGAATCTGCGACTTGCCGGAGAACGAGCCTGTCGGCGGATACGATACGCCGTCCGGCCCCAGATACTTCGTCTCGTAGGTCGTATGGTAGCTCTGCGCCTCCTGGCCGTAGAATTGCACCTTCAGGTTCGCGTCGCCTTTGGCGATCGTCGCGCCTTTATTATCGGGATCGATCGTCAGATTGTCGTCGGCGTGCAGGTTCCATTCGAATTGGGACCCGCCGTCCTTGTTCGTCGCCAGGTCGTCGATGACGACATAAACATCCGGACGCACGTAAATGATGTGACGGACGGCCTTGGACAAGCCGCCTTTGTACGCTGCGGTGGCATCGCCGCTCGTCGCGTCGAAGTCGGGACTCGTCACGAAGCCGAGAATTTTGCCGTCGGCCGATATATCGTCGTTCCCCTGCCCCTTGCGGCCGTCGAACGTAATCGCATTGGCAGAGTAGGTCTGCCGCGTGAAGTTGGAATGATGCTTGCTGCCGTAGAAATCATAGTAGCCGGCCTTCACGGCCAGGGATTCGCCGAAGGCGTTCAGCACGAACGAGTTCTGGTCCGACATCGTATGGTTGTACGTGCCGTACGGGCTCGACCGGAAATAAAGCGAGGTGCGGTCGGTCTCGTACAGCTCCGAATGCATGGCGACGGCGCCGGTATCCGGGAACCAGATGCCCTTCGGCAGGTCGACCGGCGGCTGGCTGCCGACGTCGTCGGCCCGGTAGAAGTAATCCGTCAGGCCGGTCGACTTGGCCCCGATCGCCTGCGCCTCCCACTTCAGCCGCGAGTTGTCGTAGATATCGGCCATGCGGGTCAGCAAGCTGACGCTAGGCGCGCCCGGCGTATATTGCGAGTCGTCCCCGAACACGCCGATCGGGCTGCCGTGCGGGAACATGTACAGCGGGTACAGGCCCTCGTTGCGCGAGAAGGCTTTGTCGTACAGATTAATCGCGCCCGAGCTCAGCAGGACGTCCATCAATTCCTTATTGGATCCGGACGACCATTGCCAGTACCCGGTCCCTTGCGACCAGGAGCCGTCCTCGCCGCCCCACGGCGGCAGCACGTTGATGAACAGCGGCACGGACAGCTTGTACCAATCGGCCGCTTCCGGAATCTCGTTCAGCATCGCGGTCGCGATGATGCCGATATAGCCGACGATCGTCCAGCCGTGCGAGTCGTAAGGGAACTTATAGAAGCCGTTATTGGTCAGATAATTCTGGACCAGCGTGTCGGTACGGGCCTTGATCATGTTGCGTACCGGCATCTTGTCGCTCTCCGACAGCAGCGGATAGAGCCAGTCGTACGCGATCGCCGAGCGATAGGCGATGGAGCGGTGCACCTGGTCGTGAATCCGGTAGCTCGTCGCGCCGTTCGGATTCCAGGTCGCGAGATTCAGCAACAGCGCCTTGGCGCGGTTGCCGTACGTAGTGTTGCCTGTCACCAAGTAGAGGAACGCTGCGTTCTGCATGTCGTTCAGCGCGTCCTCCGCCGTTTTCTTCAGCACCCCTTGCGCAGCGACGTAAGCGTCGCTGTTCGTAGGCACTTCATTGTTCATGTAAGGGAAAGTCGGATCGGCCGGCAACGGCTTGTTCGCGCTGGCGTTATACGCGGTCACGGTCTGATCGAACACCGTCTTGGAGTTGCCGGTCAGCCGCAGGTCGCGGAAGGCGGCGAGCTCGGCCGGCGTGGTCCAAACGCGCGGATGCGCGGTGGATACCTTGCTCATGAGCGTCTCGACCGCCGGCACCGCGAACGGCACGTTGTCCGCGTCGATGCGGAACTTGCGCGTCGTGCTCCAATCGGACCAAGCGCCGCTCGCCTGGTGATAGCGGACGCGCCAGTACCAGGTGCCGGCATCGAAGGTCACGGGGAAATTGTAATAGTTGAACTGGATCGCGTCGTTCTCGTGCGCGACCGTCGAGAAGGACGAATCGCGACTGACCTGGACGTCGTACTTGTCCGCTTCGGTCACGAACGGCCAGCTGAAGTCGGGCGGGTTCTGCGTCGTGACGAGGGAATCCGTCGGCCGGAACGGCATGTTCGTGCCGCCGAGCACGTTCGCGGGCCAACCCGAGTCGGCTGCCGCGGCCTTCGGCGTCATACTTGCCGGCCAACCTGCGCCAAGCAGTCCAAGCAGCATCGTGAAAGCTAATACAATTGCGGTTTGCTTTTTCAACTTCCCGTAAATCGTCACTACACTTCATCCCTTTCGATCCGAATTTGTACGATTCCGTTTTAATCCCAATTACTGTAAGCGCTTGCCATTTTTCATCGCCTAAAGGACGGCTCTCCGCAGAGAGCCGCCATCGATTCTAAACGCTTACGGATGCGATCAAATCCCGAATCGGAATCGTCTTGCGCTCAAGCCTCGACTGCTCGGCGGCGAATGCCATCATATGGCTCTGCACCGATACGTCGGCCGAAGACAAGCTGGCTCCGTCCCCCTCCCCTCGTACGAGCCGCGTGAAGTCGCGCATGATGCCCAGATCGCCGCCGCCGTGATTCAGCCCGGTCGATTCCAGATCGATCGTCTCTACGCGTCCGGTTTTAAAATCGGAAATCTCGATGGCGTTCTTGGCCATATGCGCGCGCAATTGTCCGCGGGTGCCCATAATCTTGAGCGTGCGGCCCCCGTCCGTCGTGAAGGCGGTCATCGTAAATGTCGCCGTGATGCCGTTCGCGAATTCCATCGCGACCACCTGGTGGCCGACGACGTCGTTGTCGCAGCGATAGACGCATCTGCCGTAAGGTCCGGTGCGCAGCGCCTCCAGCACGCCTTCCTCGCTCGTATCGTGGCTGATCGCGCCGCGAAGAATCCGCTCCGACACCTTGTCCTCGTTGTTCAGGTAGATATCGGGCGCATAATACGGGCATTCGTCGCTGACCGGGCAGCCGTCCAGGCAGCGATACGGCGCGCCGGGCGGCGCGTTCTCCGCCCTGAAGTGTCTGAGCCCGCCGAAGGAAGACAGCGTGTCGCAGTCCGCGCCGGCCAGCCACACCAGAATGTCGAGATCGTGGCAGCTTTTGGCGAGGATCATCGGGTTGGACTCGTCGGCTCTGCGCCAGTTGCCTCTGACGAAGCTGTGCGCCTGATGCCAGTAGCCGACATTTTCAATAAGGTCGATCGTGACGGGCTCGCCGATCCGCCCTTCGTTCAGCAGCCGTTTGACGGTCGAAAAGAAAGGCGTGTAACGAAGAACGTGGCAGATGGCGAATACCCGGTCCGTGCGCCTCGCGAACTGGCCGAGCCTTGCACATTCGCCCGGGTCGTTGGACATCGGCTTTTCGAGAAGCACGTGGTAGCCGAGCTCGAGCGCCTTGACGGCAGGGTCGTAGTGCATCCGGTCTTGCGTGCAGATGAGGACCGCGTCCGCGACGGGAGGCCCGGCGAGCAGCGCCTCCCAGCTGTCGAAGCACATGGACGGGTCGATGCCGTGCCGGTCGGCGAACGCCTCGCGCCGGATCGGGTCGGGCTCTGCCACGGCGGTAATCCGCAGCTCTCCGGGCTGATCGAGCGCGTACTGGGCGTACTCTCTGCCTCTTCCTCCGGCGCCGATGACGGCGGCCGTTACGGTTTTCATGATGTCCGGCTCCTTTTGACGCATCGATCAGCCCTTGACGGAGCCGATCATGGCGCCTTGCTCGAAGTGCTTCTGAATAAACGGATAGATGATCAGGACCGGCAAGCAGCCGAGCAGGATGATGCCGTATTTCAACGATTCGAGAATGACCTTGTGACCGTCCTTGGTCGTTGCCTCCAGCACATCGCCCGCTTGCCCGACGACGACGAGATTGCGAATGACGAGCTGCAGCGGGAACAGGTTCGGTTCGCGGATGAGCAGCAGCGCGCTCTGGAAGTCGTTCCAGATCGCAACCGTGTAGAACATGCCGATCGTCAGCAGCACCGGCTTGGACAACGGCATCACGATGTGCGTCAGCACCGTAAAGTCCGACAAGCCGTCGATGCGGCCCGACTCCTCGACCTCGACAGGCATTCCGGAGAAAAACGTCCGCATGATGATAAGCCAGACGGTAACGATCGCGTTGGGCAGCACCATCGCCCAGATCGTGTCTATGAGTCCGTAGGAGCGCGCGACCAGGTAGAACGGAATCATTCCCCCGTGAAACATCATCGTGAACACGATGTACAGCATGATCGGCTTGTAGAAAACGAGGCCCCGGCGCGAGAGCGCATAGGCGCCAGTAATCGTCAGCGCCATCGATATAAAAAGGCCCAGTATGACATAGCCGATCGAATTGCGGTAGCCGATCCACAGCCGCTTGTCTTCGAACACAGCCTGCAAGGCGTTGAACTGCAGACCTTTCGGAAAGAAGCTGACCTCGTTGCGTACGACATATTCCGGCGAGCTGATCGCGACGGAAGCCATATGCAGGAACGGGAACAGCATGGCGATCGCGACGAACAGCAGCAGCAAAAAGTTGACGACGTCGAATACGCCAATTTTCCCTGTTCTTACCATAGACTCGTTTCCCCCACTTTGCGGCTTGCGGCATTCGTTAAATAGACGAGCAGCATGGTAACAAGACCCAGGGACAAATTAATCGCCGTCGCATAGCTCATGCCGCCGCCGAGAATGCCGATCCGGTAGACGTAGGTCGTGATGATATCCGCGGTGTCCATATTGCCCGCATTGCCGATCAAAAACGCCTTGTCGAACGGAATATTGATAATGCCGCTGATGCTCATGATAAACATGATGACGATCGCCGGGATGATGCCGGGTATCGTCACGTGTACCGTCTGCTTCCAACGGTTCGCGCCGTCCATCCGGGCCGCTTCGTACAGCTGCGGATCGATGGCCGCCAGCGCGGCGAGGAAGATGATCGTACCGTAACCCGTCATCTGCCAGATATCCGACGCGATATAGATCGTCCGGAACCATTCGGGCCGCTGCAGGAAGTTGATCGGCTCGTAGCCAAGAGACTGAATGGCTTTGTTGATCCAGCCGGTGCTAGGGGACAGCAGCATGATCATAACGCTGGACAGTACGACGCTCGAGAGGAAATACGGCAGATAACTGACGGACTGCACGAATCTCCTGAACTTCTTCCAGCGCATCTCGTAGAACAATACCGCCAGCGCGATCGGCGCCGGGAAGGCGAAAATAAACTTATATAAACCCAATAAGAGCGTGTTGCGGACAATCAGCCAGGCGTCGGGGTTGCTGAGAAACATCCGGTAGTGCTTGAGACCGACCCATGGGCTGTGCCATATGCCCTTGAACAGGTTGTAGTCCATAAAGGAGACTACGATCCCGAACATCGGGACGTAGTGGAACAATAGATAGTAAAGCAGCGTGGGTAACAAAAGCAGCAAGTAGACTTTATTGCGCTTGATGCGGTAAAAAACCGATTGCTTCATGACGCTACTCCTTCCCGGAAAAGCACGGGGCCGTGCGCTGCTCGTATCGCCCGGCCCCGCTGCTTGCTATCGTTGCTTACTTCGTATTCGCGAGCTGACGATCGAGCGCCGTCTGGTACGTCGTGCGGACTTTCTCGAGATCATGCTTGCCGAGCTCCTTGATGAAGGCGTCCCATTCGGTGAGCGGCCGGTCGCCGTTGATGAACTTCGTGACTTCGCCCGTCCAGAACTTCCACAGCTGGTCGTTCGACGTCGAGAGTGCGGCCGCTTCGTCGGCGGTCAGGTTCGGACGGCTGTAGGCGACGGGGAACCGGTACTTCGGCGCCTCGACGTATGCATATTGCTCTTCCGGCTTGACCAGCGAGAGCCAGGCATTGAAGTCGAACCAGCCGTAGGTCGCAGCGGTCTGGATGCCGGAGACGACGCGCAGGTCGTTCGCTTCCTTGTAGTTGTCGTTGAACTTGCGCTTGCCGTCCACGACCGTATACGTCTCGCCTTCCTTGCCCCAGCTCTGGATGTCCTTGCCTTTCTCGGAGAAAATGTAGTCCAGATAGCGGAAGGCCGCATCCATGTTCTTGGACGTAGAGGCGACTGCAAGGCCGTAGCCCTCTTGACCGCCCTTCGGCAGGTAAGGCTTGTCGCCGGCGCCGATCGGAGGCGCCATGAACTGCAGGTGGCCGTCGGTCAGCTGGCTGTTCATAATCTCGATCTGGCCGATGAATTGGACGGTGACGAACGCCTTGTTGGTCGACATGAACTGCGTCCAAGCCTTGTAGTCCATCGTCAGCCAGTCCGGCGGGATGAGCTTTTCCTTCACGAACTTGTTGAGCCATTCGACCATCGTCTTGGCGTTCGGGTCTTCGAGACCGAACTTCATCTTGGTCGGATCGGCAGGATCCTGATAGAACTCCGGATAGATGTCGAAGGAAGGTCCGAACGTATCGAGCGTGCTCAGGCCGTGGCGGAACAGGAACGGATAGCTGTCGGGATAAATTTCCTTGAGCTTCTTGGACACCGTATAAAGTTCGTCCCACGTCTTCGGAACTTCGAGGTTGTTCTTCTTGAAGATGTCGTCGCGGTAGAACCAGACCATCTGGCTGCCTTCGCCCGCGCCGTCGTTAATGATGCTGTAGATCTCGCCGTTCGGCGACACCACGCGGGACATGACGTCCGGATGGCTGTCGAGGAACGCCTTGACGTTCGGCATCTTGTCCATATGCTTGGACAGATCCTCGAAGGCGCCCTGGGAACCGAACTTCTGAACGTCGTTCGGGAATACGGACAGCACGTCGGGCATGTCGCCCGAAGAGACGGCCAGCGCGAGCGATTCCGGACCGGTCGCGAGCACCTGCTCGACGTCGATGTTCGTCTCTTCCTTGACCCACTTCCATACGCCCCAGTCGGGCTTGGGCGGCCAGGCCGTGTTGTTTTCCGTGAAAATGCGAAGCTTCGCCGGTTCCGGCAGCGCTGCCGACGCGCTCGGCGATCCGCTTTGAGCTGCGCTGGCGGATGCGCTTGCATCGGCGGAGCTCGAGGAGCTCGCGGCCGGCTCATTATTATTGTTGCTGCTGCAGCCGCTTACGGTCAGCGCGACCGCCGCTGCGGCCGCCCATGTCCATTTCAACGATTTCATTCCGACACCCCGTCCTTTCGGATATAGTCCTAGTTGCCTTGCGACCAAGCTGCCTTGCGGCCGAACCGTCCTGCGTTGTGACCGCCGTTCGGTTCGGCACGGCGGCGTCGCCCCGGCCGTCCTTCGGCTTGCTCCCATCGTAGGCGCTCCGGGCCCGCCCGGTAAATAATCGGTTGTCTTTATAAATTGTATTTTTTTCGAGGCGCATTAAAAAAGTATTAGCTTTCCGTAAAACAGGCAAAAAAACGGCGAAAAACAGGCAAAAGCGGCGGCGGGACGGGCTTTGCCCGTTCCCCGCCGCCGCCGGCTTCATTCCCCCGAAGCGTCTTGCATGCTCTTCCGGTAATCGCTGGGCCGCAGGCCCGTGTACTTCTTGAACATCCGGTTGAACGACGCGATGTTGCGATAGCCGACCGCCTCCGCCACTTCCTGGATTTTGGAGCGGCCGCTCACGAGCAGGGATGCCGCTTCCTTGATTCGCGTCTCGTTCACATACTCGACGAAGTTTTTGCCGGTCTTTTCCTTAAAGTAAGTCGACAGGTAGCCGCTGCTGAGGTTCAGCTTTTCCGCGAGCGCGTCCAAATATATTTCCTCCGACAGATGCTCGTTGACGTAATTCATGACGAACGTCGTCACCGTATCCTTGCGATCCTTCCTGTCCTCGATCTCCTCCGCCGTCCGCCGCACCCATTCGAGCAGCAGACGCTCAAGCGCCTCGATCGTGACGCAGCCTTCGATGCGCTGCTCCGCATTCTCCAGGATGGCGTCCGCTGCAGGCGCGCCTAGCTGGTCGGCCGCGATGCTTCGGATGCGTTCGGTCGCGGATTCGGCAAAGCCGAGCCAGGCGGCCGCCGTCAGCTCGCGATCGCGCTGCTTCGCGAAGAAGCGGGTCATAAGCCGCTCCAGCACTTCGCCGTGGCCTTCCCGCAGATTCGCCCGGAATTCGGCCTCTTCTTCCTGGGTGAAGGCGATCTCGGTCTCCCTGCTCGAGGACGACGTCACGATCTGCGTCTCGTCGACGAGGCCGCGATCGTCGATCCGCTCCCGCACCTCCTTGTAGGCGGCGCTGATCTGGTCGGAGCGATCGTAGATCGACGTGACGGCGATCGTGATCGTGCCGCTGTCCCGGTCCTGATCGAACACCGTCTTCATCTCCCGCAGCAGCTCCTGCAGCGTCTCCAGCCGGTCGATGAACACCAGACTCAGAATCTGGTTGTACTCCACCTGATTTGTCAGCGCATCCGGAAATACGCGGTTGAGCTTATCCTCGATAAATACCTTCATATAGTAAAGCCAGCTGCTGAACGTCCCGCCGTCCCAGCTCGCGCCCTTTTTCTCGACGACCTGGAACATGACGAACACGAAGGGCTTGTCCGCGAACTCCAGCTTCGCGGCGTCCCCGCCGCTCCCTCCCCGGATATCCTTCAGCAGATGAATAAACGCCCACTGCCGCATCAGCTTGTTTTTATCCTGCAGCTGGCTGTTGATCAGATCGAATTCCTTGATCCGCGAACGGTACGGCGCCGTCTCGCTCGTTCCCCTGATCGAAGCGACGAGCTGCTTGAACGGGTTGTTGATGCGGGCGGCCATCAAGAGCGAGATGACGACGCTGAACAGCACGACCGCGACGACCAGCACGACGAGCGTCAGGTTCAGACGGGTCTGCGAGGCCATCTGCGCAACCGGCAGGCGATGCATGTAGGTCATGCCGCTGGCCCCGGTCATATAAAAATGATAGCGGTTGTTCAGCACAAACGCCTCTCCGCCCCGTGCCCCAAGCGTGTCGAGCGGCGGGAAAGCGCTCGTCTGCGACCTTTCGAACAACGTCTCCCCCGCCGTGCCGTAGATGACGAAGTCGTCGTTAAGCGATTGGTGGAAGGCGTCGTACATCTTGTTCGCGTTGAGAAAGACGACCATGTAGAAGTCCTTGTTGTCCGCGCGCTTGAAGATCATCGGGATGTAGTCGCCGACGACCTCCTTCCGGCCGGTGAACAGATGCGAGAAAAAGCGGTCGGCCGGAAAAATGCGATTCGTGTACGGCTCCTCGAACTGCTTGTCCCAGAACGACTTCGGATATTTCGCGCCGGCCATGAACACGTCGAACAGATTGTCGGGCGTGGTGCTCGCCGACTTGTCGATGACGAACTGATGCGACTTGGAATAAAAAACGATATCGGCGATATACAGATTCGAGTTGGACACCTGTGACAAGATGTCCGTGATAATGGCGCCGAAGTCCGAGTACTTCGGTTCCCGCTGCAGCTTCTGTACCCGGTCGCTGAACAAAAAGAGATACATCTGCTGGCGGATGATATTGAAGTGCTTTTCGTAGTTCTCCATCGTGCTGTCAAGCATGAGCGTGTTGTATTTCACGATCTCCTGCCGGACATTGCTCTTGGATACGGAAAGCGCATACGCAGTTAAAGATACGAGGAGAATGATAATGCACAAAAAGCCCGCCATGAGGCGCAAAAAAAGCGTAGTCGACAGATTGCGGAAATAACGCAGCGGCTGGAGCTTCATGATGATCATCCTGTCTGTATGGCCGGTACGCCCGGACGTCCCTCGAGGGTGTGCCGCGGGAGCTGCCTATATTTAAGTACCATCGTACGGATTCAGCTACCAAGCGATTACATTTATGCCTGCGGATTCGAGGCTGATGCAAACGACCTATGTCCATGATAATAGCCGAAGGCATTTCGAGACAAATCTTTTTTATGTCTTTATACGTTTTCGTGATGAAAGCGCAAAAAAACGCCCCTCGCGTCTTTATCCAATCGAGGGGCGTCCGAATCCGGACAAGCAGATGTGCGGTTTATTTTTGCAGCGACTGCACCAATCGGAGCAGGGCGGTTGCCGCTTCCGCGCGGGTCGCCGGCGCTTCCGGATCGAAGCTGCCGCTGTCCCTGCCAAGCAGAATGCCGCTGGAAGCTGCGGCGCCGATCGCGGGGCGCGCCCAGTATGGAAGCTTCGCATCGTCCTTGAACGAGGTCGCTCCTTCCTCAGTTTGCCATTTCGCGGCACGCGCGAGCATCAATGCCATCTCGGCGCGGCTAATATGAGCCGCCGGACGGAAGCTGCCGTCCGGATATCCCTTCAGGACGCCTGCCGCCGTGCCTTCGCGAACTAGCTTGGCCGCCCAATCCGGCAGTTCGCCGTCGTCCGAATAGGTGATTGCGGCTGCCGGCTCAGTGTCCTGCTGCGCACCGGCGCCGATCGCGTTCATGAGCATAACCGCGAATTCGGCACGGGTGACCGCCCGGTCGGGTGTGAAGTGGCTTGCGTCCGTCCCGTTCACGATCGAACGCGAATAGGCTTCGCATACATACTTCTTGGACCAATGCCCTTCAAGATCGACGAACGGACACTCGGCGACCGCCCGCTTGCGAACGAGCGTCAGCACGTAATCCTGCGCACCGCCGGGCGAAGCGACCCGGATCGTGAACACGTTGCTGCCTTCGTTCAGCTTCACGACGCTGTCGCCGCTCCAAGCCGCTCCGTCGAGCAGCAGGCTTGAGCCGGCGATGTACGACACGGCGCGAAGGGTAGCCTCTGCCGATTCGGTCTCCGCGCTGTATGCGAACTGCTCCCGGTTGAAGCTTGGCGTCAGCGCGAGCTCCGAGTCATCCTTGGTCGACCTGGCCGTCAGTTGCTCCAGCCGGGGCGATGGCTGGTACACCGCTGGCGGCGGAGGTGGCGGTGTCACGGCCGTATTCACGGTAAACGTCACGATTACGGCGGAAGCGCCGACATTGCCGACCGCGTCTGCCGCCTTCGCAGACACGTTGTGCGAACCATCGGCAAGCGGCGTTGGCTGCGTGAGACTCCACGCTCCAGAGCCGTTCGCAGTTGTCGTGCCCGATGCAGCACCGTCAACGAGAACCGTGACAGTGCTGTTCACTTCGGCGGTTCCCGAGTAGGTTGGCGTGGAATCGTCCGTTATCCATCCGTTCGCCGGGATCGTCACGACGGGTGCGAGCGGGGCTGTCGTATCGACGGTGAACGTGTTCGTATTTGAATCCGGACTCGTATTCCCCGACCCGTCGCTTGCTCTGGCAAGTACCGTGTGCGAACTGTCGGTTAGCGGCGTCGGCTGCGCAAGACTCCAGTTGCCTGAAGCATCAGCCGGCGTCGTGCCGATCGAGGTTCCATCCACGACGACGTCAACGGTGCTGTTCGCTTCGGCCGTTCCCGTGAAAGTCGGCGTCGAATCGTTCGTGGTCGACCCGTCGGCCGGGCTCGTCGTCACCGGCGCCGGAGGCGCAACCGTATCGACGATGAAGGCGTTCGTATTTGAATTCGGGCTCCAATTTCCGATTGCATCCTTCGCTTGCGACCACACCGTATGGGCACCGTCGACGATGTTGCCCGCCGGCGTGTAAGACCAGTTGCCAGCAGCGTCGGCATTTACGTTACCGATACCGGCCATGTCTACGAAGACTGTTATTTCCACGTTCGGCGCCCCGGTTCCGCTAAAGATCGGCCTGGCGTTGTTCGTCTTCGATCCGTTTGCCGGACTAACCGTCACCGGCGCCGCCGGAGCCGTCGTATCGACGGTGAACGTGTTTGTATTCGAATTCAGGCTTGTATTTCCCACCCCGTCACTCGCTCTTGCGAGTACCGAATGCGGTCCGTCGGAGAGCGGCCCTGCCGATGTGTACGTCCAGTTGCCCGAGGCATCGGCGGTCACCGGCCCCAACGTGACGCCGTCAACGACGACCGCCACAGACACGCTCGCTTCGGCCGTCCCCGAATAGGTCGGCGTCGAGTCGTTCGTGGTCGACCCGTTGGCCGGGCTCGTCACGACCGGCGCCGGCGGTGCCGTCGTATCGACAGCAAACGTGTTCGTATTCGAATACACGCTTGTATTTCCAGCCCCGTCGCTTGCTCTTGCGCGTACCGTGTGCGAACTGTCGGTTAGCAGCGTCGACTGCGTCATGCTCCAGTTGCCCGAAGCGTTCGCCGGCGTCGTGCCAATTGAGCTTCCATTCACGACGACCGTGACGATGCTGTTCGCTTCGGCCGTTCCCGAATAGGTCGGCGTCGTATCGTTCGTCGTCGAGCCGTTGGCCGGGCTCGTCACGACAGGCGCCGGAGGCGCCGTGGTATCGACGGTGAACGTGTTCGTATTCGAATCAGGACTTGTATTCCCTGCTCCGTCGCTCGCTCTTGCGAGTACCGAATGCGGTCCTTCCGCGAGCGGCAGCGCCGATGTGTATGACCAATTGCCCGAGGCATCGGCGGTCATCGGCACGGACGATGCGCCGTCGACGACGACAGTCACGGACATGTTGGCTTCGGCCGTTCCCGAATAGGTTGGGAACGTATTGTTCATCACCGAACCGTTTGCGGGAGTAACCATTACCGGCGCCGACGGCGGCACCGTATCAACGGTCCAGGCGTAAAAAGCGGGGCTCTGATCGACATCCATGCCGTCAACGGCTCTAACCGCGAACGTATGATTTCCATCTGCAAGGCCTATAATGGAGACCGGCGTTGTGCAGCCCGTAAATACCGAAGCGTCCAGGTTGCATTCAAAACTGGCACCCGGCGCAGACGAAGAAAATGTAAACGTCGCAGTCGTGCTGTTTGATAGAACGGGCGGAGCGGTCACGATCGTCGTATCCGGTTCTGCCGCGCTTGCCGTCAGCGGATAACCGACCAGCCAACCGAAAGCGAGCGCCCCCGCCATAAGTATTTTCATTGCAGTATGTACAAAACTGCGCACCTCTTTATAAACCTCCTTTAATTAGTAGAATGCCAATAATTACTATAAAGGAAAATACGACAAAAAACGATAGCGTAATTGTCGCTCTCGTGAGGGTTCGCATTATAGGAGAGTGGAGGTGAGGTAGGACCATAAGAGTTTTATTAAGGAGTTCCCGCTTGACGGTAGCGCGCTCAGGGGAACTCCGTTGGGCCACAAGCCGGATGCGTTACGCCTTTTTGCCAGCGTACTCGGCGTTCGCCGTATCGAGCATCGACTTCCAGTCGGCGAATCGGGTCTCTCTGGCCACGTGCCGCTCCCACAGCTCTTCATGGAGGTTCTTGATATCCTCGTGGGAGTATACTTGAAAATTGCCCTTCTCAAGAAATGCGAGGAACGAATCGAAGTTCGTGTACTTGCTCATGAACGCTTCGTTAAACAGCTTATCCAGCGAGACATGATTCGGATCCTCCTGGAACGTACGCTGGCCCTGCAGATCCTTTAACAATTCTTCCATCGACATCGGTTTTTGCTTTTTCAAACGACCACTCCTAATTTTTAACGATACTCCATTATTGCCGCATTCCGCCAAAGTTACAAGTCTGCGGACACGATTCTATTGCGCAGGAGCAGTTTTGAGGCGGTAGGTGGAAAAGTAACGCATCGTGTAGCCGCAACGTCTGTACGGGCTCGTACTGGGCTCGGCGCCGTGGATGATGCGCGAATCGTGGAGCGAGCACTTGCCCGGCTCGAGTTCGAAATAGGCGGCTTTCTTTTCGTCCACTTCGCCCTTGATTTGCGTCGCGAACACATTGCGTTCGGCATCGATGTCCTCATATTCGGAAAATCCGCCCCGGTGGTGCCGGGAAAGACGCGCATGCAGCCGTTTTCCCGGTTGCTCATGTCAATCGCGAGCCATACGGTCACGATATTGTCGAAGGAGCTGAGCCGTCCGTTCCAGTAGGCGGAATTCTCGTGCCAAGGCGTAGCCCGGCCTACATACGGGTCCTTGCAAATAAAGTGGCTCGACCACAGTCCGATATTCGGACCGATGATCGGCTCGACCAAGTTCAGCACTTCGTAGCTCAGCAAAAACGAGAGCATACGCTCGTCGCGAAAATGCGGCGTATTCAGCTCGTCGGACAGCTTGGCGCCCTTTTTGAGCAAGCTGATCCTCGAAGATCGCGGTCAACTCTGCGAAGCGCGCCGGGGAAAACAGCGGCTTCTTGTGCAGATAATAGCCTTCGTTGCGATAAAACGCTACCTCGTTATCGGTCAGTACGGACTGCGTCATGCGCGGATGCCTCCTCGATTCTGATCGTTGCAGTACCGATTATAGAGCGCCCCGCCGTCCCCGTACTCGCCAAAAATTAACGAAAAGTATGCTTATCTTATCCTGCTTCCAAACGCATGTCTCTAATCCCGCAGCATCTGCATCGCCCAGCGACGCATTTTGGCCACATACGGCTCAAGCTCGTGCTCGTTCGCGAGCTCGTTGAGCAGTGCCGTGACGAGGAAGCGCCGCGGCTTTTCTTTCTCCCCCTCGTCCCGAAGCAGCTCGAGGATCTGCTCCAGCTCCCGCTTGCGCGCGTTGGGCACGCTCAACTCGCGGATCGTGGAGGCTGCTTGCTCGAGCACCAGGGCGCCGCAGCGCTCGATCGCTTCCTGCAGCGTCTCCAGCTTCTCGGTCTCGAATTCCTTCATAAGGTCGGCCGAGAGCATCGGCTCCGCCTTTCGCGAGAGCAGACCCGCGACCAGATCGTCCATCCGGTCTGCGAAGTACGACGCCAACGCCGACTCCGAGATCGGCTTGGCGAACATTTTGATCAGGTGAAGATACTCCTTCGCCATCGCGTTCAGAATCATGACCGCATCCCAGGTATGCGGCTCGAGCGCCTCCCCGTACCGGCGCTGCAGCACGCCGCGATAGTAGTTAAGCAGCTTGGCGCGCTTGCGGAACATCAGCGGACCGAGCTTGTCGCCGGGAATCGCGGGCTTCTCCTTCAGCGAATTGGCGACGAACAAACCGCGATTGAGAAAATAGTCGAGCTGATGACGGATCTCCTCGACGAACAGCTCGCGCGAAGAGAGCTCCGTCCGCTCGCGAATCCGCTCGGCATCCTCCATGATCCGCGTGAAGTGTACTTCCATGATCTCGATGTACAGGTCCTCCTTGGAAGGAAAAAACTTGTACAGCGAGCCCTTGGCGATGCTGCAGTCGTCCGCTATATCTTGAATGGAAGTCGACTCGTAGCCCTTCTCCGCGAACATGCGCTCGGCCGACTCTATAATTTTGTTTTTAAGGATGCTCATAGGCCCTCCTGAAAAATAAGGATTGACAAAGACGGTCTAACACGATACAAATAGGCCTGTAGCCTTTTATGACTGAACGGTTTTTGTTAAAACCCCTTAGTCAAAAGTTAACGGAAAATCGGAATTCCGTCAAGGCGAAGGCCCTTATTCAGAAAGGAATGAGTACTTATGGCAAACACGCGCACGGCCTCACCCGCCCAAGCAGAGCCTTTCTCGCTGCTCAAGCTGCTGCCGCCGCTCCTCGCCGTAATTATCGGCATGTTTATGGTTATCCTTGACACGACCGTCGTCAACAACGCGATTCCGACGCTCGTCGACGACTTCGGCACGACGCTGCATCATCTGCAGTGGGCCGTCACCGGCTATACGCTCGCCCTGTCGGCCGTCATCCCCCTCGCCGGCTGGTTGACCGACAAATTCGGTTCCAAGCGCGTCTTCATCGCGACGATCGTGATGTTCACGCTCGGCTCCGCGCTCTGCGCGCTGGCGACGAACACGGAGCAGCTCGTCGTCTTCCGCGTCATCCAGGGCATCGGCGGCGGCATGGTCGCTCCGATCGGCATGGCGCTCGTCTTCCGCATCTCGCCACCGGAGAGGCGTGGCGCGGTCATGGGCATGCTCGGCATTCCGATCCTGCTTGCTCCGGCTCTGGGGCCGGTGCTGTCGGGCTACTTTGTCGAGTACGTCTCGTGGCGCTGGACCTTCCTCACCACCCTGCCGACCGGCGCCGCCGCCGTGATCGTCGCGTGGCGCTACCTGCCCGCGTTCGAACGCGGCAAGCCGCCGGCACTTGACATCCTCGGCATGATCCTCGGTCCGATCGCATTCGCCATGCTGGCGTTCGGCGTCAGCGAGGGCGGCACGGACTGGGGCTCCGCGCGCACGTTAACGGGCCTTATCGTAGGCGGCGCAGCGCTCCTGCTCTTCATCTTCGTCGAGCTGAGGCATCGCCAGCCACTGCTGGAGCTGCGCGTATTCAAGAGCTTCGCCTTCACGCAAGGCATTATCTTGTCTTGGATCCTCTATGCAGCGCTGTTCGGCTCCATCATCCTGTTCCCGCTCATGCTGCAGCAGGCCAAGGGCTATACGCCGCTGGAGACCGGCCTCATCCTGCTGCCGCAGGCGCTTGGCTCCATGCTCGGCATGCCGATCGGCGGCCGCCTGTTCGACCGGTTCGGCGCTCGTCCGATCGTTATCACAGGTACGGTGTTCATCTCCGCTGCGCTGCTCATCATGTCGCAGATCACGCTTGATCGTCCGCTGTACGTCATCATGCTCAACCTGTTCCTGCTCGGCTGCGGCATGGGGCTGTCGATGATGACGATGAACACTTACATCCTCAATACGGCGCCGAAGGAGCTGGTCGGCCGCGTCACGCCGCTTACCAACTCGGCTCAGCAGGTCATCGTGTCCTTCGCGGTCGCCGGTCTGACGGGTTACTTGTCCACCCACAGCGACAAGGTTTTGGCAGCCTACAAAGGTCCCAACCCGCTCGAAGCGGTCGTCGGCGCGTTCGGCGACACCTTCCTGCTCACTTCGGGCTTCGCGATTGCCGGCTTCGTGCTCAGCCTGTTCATCCGCCGCGTCAAGCCGGCCGCGCAGAAGAGCGGCGCAAGCGATACGCGGGCGGAGGAGAGCATGCTGGCAGGGCATTAAAGCGAATGATAATTGAATAATAGAAGCTAGACCTCATGGCGCTATGCTGCGCCAGTGTCGCTTAACGCGGCGCTGGGTGTGGTATAGCGCCTTTTTGTTCGCGGGAGTGCCTGAAGCCGGGCTGACGCTGTTCGCGGCGGCGCTTGGAGCAGAATAGCACAATAATTGTGCGCGGCCTTGTGCCGGGCTGACGCCGTTCGCCACGGCGTCTGGAGCAGAATAGCACATTTTTGGGCTATTCCGGATGGTTAGCGCGGACTCGGTGCCGGGTTGGCCTGTTCGCGGCGGCTCCAGTTGCAGAATAGCACATTATTTGTGCTATTCCGGATGGTTAGCGCGGCTTCGTGCCGGGTTGACGCCGTTCGCGGCAGCACCCGTTGCAGAATAGCACAATATTTGTGCTATTCCGGATGGTTAGCACGGTCTTGTGCCGGGCTGACGCCGTTCGTGGCAGCACCCGTTGCAGAATAGCATATTTTTGGGCTATTCCCGAAGGTTAGCGCGGGCCTCGGTGCCGGGTTGGCCCGTTCGCGGCGGAGTCTGGAGCAGAATAGCACATTATTTGTGCTATTCCGGATGGTTAGCGCGGCTTCGTGCCGGGTTGACGCCGTTCGCGGCAGCACCCGTTGCAGAATAGCACATTTATTGGGCTATTCCGGATGGTTAGCGCGGCCTCGTGCCGGGCTGACGCCGTTCGCGCCGGCGCCTGGAGCAGAATAGCACAATATTTGTGCTATTCCGGATGGTTAGCACGGTCTCGGTGCCGGGTTGGCCCGTTCGCGGCGGCTCCAGTTGCAGAATAGCACATTATTTGTGCTATTCCATGCCTTTCGCTCCCCCGTGCAAGGCCCATGCCGTTCCTAGCGGCGGTCGGCGTGGGTTCTACGCAGATTCCCCTCAGGAGCCGCTGTGGATCTCCGCCTTTTCGTAATAAACGATACAGAATGCGAGCGATATCGCGAACAGCGCCGCCAGGATGATCCCTCCGGGCACGGCGTATGCCGCGGCATCGATCTCCTGAAGGCCCTGTCCGAGCTCCCGGACCGGCCAGTAGGGCATGAGCCAAGGGAACAAAAAGCCTCGCGCCCCGTGCCCCATCTCCCCGATCAAAGTGACGAGCGCGGCAAGCGCGCCAAGCACCGTCGAGGGAATGACGCTGCGGCCGACCATGCTGATCGCCGCGGCCAACGGCACCGTGCCGAAGGAGAGCGCGCAGGCAAGCAGGTTCATGCGAATCCCCGCGCCCAAGGCCGCGGTGTCGATCGGCTGCGTGAACGACGCGATAAGCGCGGTCGCGAGCGTCGAGACGCTGGAGAGCGCCGAGGTGACGAAGATCAGCAAGAGCGCGGTCGCCAGCTTGGCCAGAAGAATGTTCACCCGCGGCACCGGATAGGCGAACAGCTGGTTGATCGTGCGCTCCTGGTATTCGCGCGAGACGATATAGCCGATCATGAGCGCGAACATGAACGGCGCCAGGATCGTCATCGTCATGCCCTGACGATAGAACATATCCTGCAGATCGATGCCCGGCGAAGCGCCGTCCGGGGTCACTCTCGGCAGAAATCCCGACCAGGTAACCAGATTGGCCGGCAGCGCGCCCGCAAGTACGAGCAGGTACATTTTCGTATGCTTCAGCTTCATCAGCTCGGCGGCGATCAGCCGGTTAAACATGCCGCCCGCCCCCCGTCAGTTTCAGAAAATAATCCTCGAGGCTATCTCCCGACACCGCCAATTCCCGGACGCCGACGCCGCCGGCCGCCAGCGCGGCGCTGACGCGTTCAGGCTCCTCAACGTATTCGTATAGGCGCAAACCGCCGGAGCCGGATATGACATAATCGGTCGTTCCCAGCTTCTGCTCCAAAATAAAAGCGGCCTTCTGTTCGTCCGTCACCTTGATCTCGAGGCAATGCCGGGTCTTCCGGCGCAAGGCCTCGCTCTCGATCTCCTCCAGCAGGCGTCCGCCGTGGATGATGCCGATCTTGCTGGCCAGCTGCTCGACTTCGCCGAGCAAATGGCTGGATATTAAAAACGTAATGCCCCGCTTCCGCGCGAGCTCCAGGAAAAGCTGTCGCATTTCCTTGATGCCGCCTGGATCCAGTCCGTTCGTCGGCTCGTCCAGCAGGAGCACCTCCGGCCGATGCAGCAAGGCGGGGGCGATGCCGAGCCGCTGCTCCATGCCCAGCGAATAGCTTCTGACCTTCTGGTATTTGGCGCTCGTCAGACCAACGATCGAGAGCGCCTCGTCGATGCTCTCCTTGTTGCCCATGCCCATCATGCGCCGGTGAATCTCCAGATTTTCCGCCGCGTTCAGGTTCAGATAAAATCCCGGGTACTCGATGATGGCGCCGACGCGCGACATCGCCATGCTTCGATGGCCTTGCAGCGCGGTCCCGAACAATTCGATATTCCCTTCCGAGGGATGGATCAGTCCCGTCAGCATCCGCAGCGTCGTCGTCTTCCCCGCTCCGTTCTGCCCCAGGAATCCGTAGATATCGCCGGCGCGAATCGTCATGTTGACGTTGTCGACGACGGTTTTGCCGCCGTAGCGTTTGGTCAGCCCTTCCGTGCGCAGGATGCAGGTCATAGGTTTGCCTCCCTGTGAAGCTTCGGATATCGGTGCAGGACGGAGTCCATCGAAGCGTCCGGCTCCTGTTTAAGCTGTTGGTCTAGAAAAGTCAGCGTCGCGGCCCGGACGATGGCGAGGCATTGTTCCGAGGAGGTGCTTCCGTTAATCCCGACGAAGCGGCGAAATACGCTCCCGACGTACAACCCGATATCCGACATCTTCATATGGGCGCTGCCTTCGATCGAATACAGGTTGCCTGAAGTCTTCAAGGCGTCGGCCAGACCGGCGATCGCCAGCCGCTGCCGCTCGTAAATTTCGGCATAGGCTTGTTGGCTGCCATAAGCCGTCGCGACGGCTTGCCGTTCATCGTCGGGCATATCCGCCCACTTCTTCATCAAAGGCTCGCGCGCCGAGATCGCCTGCAGGTGAAACTCGTCGTTTGCCAGCATGAGCAGCGGCGCAATACGCTTGGTCGGGTCGGATGCGACGTAGACGGCGCCGTCCAGATTGACGGCGGCCTTGATCCTGGGATCGCGCACGGCCAGATTGTAAGCCGCCGCGCCGCCGAGCGAATGGCCGACGACGCCGATCGCCTGCAGGTTCAGCTTGCCTTTCAACAACGCGTCCGCCTCGCCGGCATTAAACGCCGCGAGCTCGTCGATCACGAAGCTGTCGTCGTCCGCCATGATCTGCGTGATCGCCGCGAGCGGGTCGCCTTCGTCGAACGAAGCCGTCGCATCCCGGTCCGTCACGACGCGACCCGGCAGCTCGGCCGCCGACGCGACGTAAGTGTGATCGACGGCCACGACGACATACCCGTGACTGGCCAGATCCTCGCATTGCGCGGTATGCGCCTCCATCGTCGTACCGCCGCCGTGCGAGAACAAGACGACAGGGTAGCTCGCCTGCCTTCCCGATACGGGTACGCCCTCTTGCGCATGCGTCTTGACGAGCGTCAGCTGCTTGAACAGGATAGCGGGCATATGGTAGCCCGCGGCGAACGCTTCGACAAGTCCAGGCGAATCGTGAAAATAAGCGGCATACGGCTTGCCGGCGGCACGGGTTGCCGGATAATAGATTTTGACCGCCAACTGCCGCATGGCCGAAGCTTCCTTCAAAAAAGGCTCGACACGCCTCTCGTCGGTCAGGTAAGCGTACTTGACGCCGACGTCGTAATCGCCGGTCGGCGACGGAAGCTTGAATACGGGGAGCGCGTAGGCTGCGAGCGCAGTCAAGCCAAGGCATAATGCAGACAGGCCGGCAACCGCGCCTTTAACGATTCGCGCATACAGGCGATTCGGCATCCGGAGCTTCGCGCTCGCCGCCGCGTAGACCGCGTACAATACGACGAATGCGTAGGAAAATGCCATTTGGCCGCGAAAACCTTCGGCGGCGCCATGGATAGCAAGCGCGAAGACGTTAACGCCGGTGAGTCCGAGCTTGACAACGATAGGCCGCTTGCGGCTTGCCCAGGACAGGCAGGCGAGCAAGTTGGCGACGAGCAGTGCGACTTCGAATTCTCTCATGTGGCTTCCTCCTTTGTGAAGCCCAGTATAACGACGCGGCCTAACGCGACTTTCTCTTATTTCTAACGAAGTTCTTACATTTCCGGCGTTCTCGGCCGGAGGCGGCTAATCTTTTTGCAAACTGAACGAGAACACGGTTTTCTCGCCCGGCCGACTGGACGCGGCAATCTGCCCGCCCTGCTTTTCGACGAGGTTCCTCGCAATCGCCAAGCCGAGCCCCGTGCCTCGCAGCGACGCATTCCGGGAATCCTCTCCCGTATAAAAACGTTCGAACACGCGGGGCAAATCCGCCGGGGGAATGCCGCGGCCGCGATCCCATACGTCCACCCATGCAAAGTCCCCTTCCTCCCGCACGGCAACGCCGATCTCGCCGCCGTCCCTCCCGTAGCGCAGCGCGTTGGACAGCAGGTTTTCGAGGACGCGCCGAAGACCTCCTCCGTCTGCTCTAACATGCAGGGGCGCATCGGGGAGACGAACCGAAGGTTCGATCCCGGCTTTTTGAAAGTCCGGGTAAAAGCCGAGCAGCACCTCCTGGACGATATCGACCAGATTCATTCGTCGGAGTTCGGACGGCGCGTCGTCCGCCTCCAGTCTGGCGAGCTCAAAAAAAGATTGCAGCCGTTCCAAAAGCGAGCCGCCTTTGTCGGCGACGATGCGGAGGAATTCGGTCCGTTCCTCCTCCGTCAGCGTCGCATCGCTTCGCAAAGCCTCGATATACCCAAGAAGGGAGGTGAGCGGCGTACGGAGATCGTGCGAGAGGCTCGCGATCATCCGTTTGCGTTCGTCCTCGAGAACGAGCATGCGCTCCGTCGTTCGCTGAAAATAGTCGATCAGACGGTTAAGTTCCCCGCTAAGCTCTTCGATGGGTTTGCGCGGCGCGGGCAGGCGGTACCGCAGATTCAGATTGCCTGTCCGAAGCTCCTCCGTCGTCCGCTTGAGCTTCCCGAGCTCGCGAATCAAACGCCGCTGATGGACAAGCAGGTATGCGCATGCCAAAAGGAGGCCAGTAACCAGCATGCCGGGCCACGTCATGCGCGCGCCTCGCCAAGCTTGTAGCCGAAGCCCCACACGGTTTGAATATAGACGGGATTGGACGGATCCCGTTCGATTTTCGCCCGCAGCCGGTTGATATGGACCATGACCGTGTTGTCCTCGGACAGGCTCTCTTCCTGCCAGACCGCCTCGAAAATTTGGGATTTGGTAAATACGCGCGTCGGGTAGGTCATGAACAGCTTAAGGATGGCAAACTCTTTGGCGGTCAGCGATTTTTTCTCGCCCGCTGCTTCCACCTCGAAAGAGCCTGCGTTCAGCGCCAAGTCGCCGTGCACGAGCAAGCCCGTCTCGCGGTCCGCGGATTCGCGATTAAAATCGACGTACCGGCGAAGCTGCGCCTTCACCCTTGCGACGAGCTCCCCGATCGTAAACGGCTTCGTCATATAATCGTCGGCGCCGAGCTCCAGTCCGAGTATTTTGTCGATCTCGCTGTCCTTGGCCGATAAAATCAGGACGGGAATCGTCCCCTTCGCCCGGATGCGACGCAGCACCCCTTGGCCGTCTACGCGCGGCAGCATCAGATCCAGAATCACCAGCTGATAATCATGCTCCCGGATACGGGCGAGCGCTTCTTCGCCGTCATAGGCAGCATCGATCCCGAAGCCTTCCTTCGCCAAATATTTGGCGACGAGCCCGTTGATCTCGACGTCGTCTTCGACCAGCAAGATTCTTTTCATCGGAAGCGGCTCCTTCCTGACTTCTATTTCATACCTCCGATTATAGGCGTCGCTGTGGTGCGTTTCGATGGACCTGCGTCTAGAAAAGCAAAGGAACCGGCCTCATCCTGAGGCGGTTCCCGGCATGCGTCATTGCATATAGAAGATTAATTCGACGGATAAGCGAAAACGACCTCGTGCACGCTCAGCTTCGCGCCAAGCATGATGCCGCTGCCGGGACGCGCTTGCTCCCCGTGACCGCCCGGATGCCCTCCCGGCTCGGCGCCCGCTTCAGGCTTCGGACGGGCGTGTGCATGCGCCTGCTTAAACGCATCGCTGTTCACCCAGCCGTCGAAGGCCGCGCGGTCTTCCCAAGTCGTGCACACTTTGAGCTCGTCGTGCTCCGCCAGCGATTCGGTCAGCAGTTCCATCCGGACGAAGCCGGGCGCGTGCTGGACGCCCTTCGGATTTTTGAAGCGCTCGGCGACTTCGGCGACGTGCCCCGACTTCACCTTGATGGTATTGATGGCGACGATCATACACAACATTCCTTCCCATGTCGGTTTTGTACCTATTGTAGCAAAGGGGGAATGGCGGCTCAAACGGCGCTGGTTGCGATGCGGGGCTGTGGAGCTTGATGAGGCGCAAAGCAACCGACTTCATTTGAAATAGTGGTCAATAAGCAGTTATTTCCCCGCCAATCCGCATATCCGCAATAAATAATTGTCAAAAGGCCGCTAATTTCCGCTCAAACGTCATATTTTCGCATCCCGCAACACAATAACTGCCTTTTAACAACTATCTGCTGCATGCTTCCGAGTCCGCACGAAATAACTGCCTTTTAACCCTTATTCCGTGCTGGGCCGCGCAGGGGGAGGCCTTGATGGGCTGGGTCGCGCTGGCTGGATCGCACTGTACGAAGCTGTGCTGGTGGATGAGCCGAGCATCCGTGCTGAGCCGCCCAAGGCCACGACTCCCCTCGCCCCTCCCTTGTCCGCGCAAAACAAAAACCCCTGCCGGATCGACCGGCAAGGGCAAGCTAGTTCTGTTCGCGTCGCGAAGCGAATTACTTGCGAATCGTCTTGAGGCCCGTGGACCAGGAAATGACTTGGTCCAGCATTTGACCGAGCGAGGTTGCCTGCACGTCCTTCGGCTTGAACACCGAGCCGTTCTCGAAGTCGGTGAACAGCGAGAGCGCCGGGTGCACGCGCACGTCCGCGACCGACAGCTCGCCGAGGATGCCGCGGAGATGCTCCGCCGCACGGGCGCCGCCGACCGAGCCGTACGAGACGATGCCCGCGGCCTTGTCGTTCCACTCTTGGCGCACGTAGTCGAGCGCATTCTTAAGCGCGCCCGTGATGGAGTGATTGTACTCCTGCACGATAAACACGAATCCGTCGCAGCTGGCGACCTTCGCCGTCCATGCTGCTGCGCCGGATGCGTCCTGGCCCGGCTCGCCGAGCAGCGGCAGCTTGAAGTCGGCGATGTCGATGATCTCGTATTCGGCGTCGCCGCGCTTGTCCGCGAGCGATTTCACCCACTCGCCTACCTGCGGGCTGAGACGGCCTTCGCGCGTGCTTCCCAGGATAATACCGATTTTCAACATTGGATTGCCTCCCTTGGCTAATATGGGTTCAATTCATTGTATCACCAGCTCCAAGATTAACCAAAGCCCGTCCGATTTATGCAGCTTCCCTGAAAGCTGAACTCGCGAATACCGCGTCGGCCGGACGGCAACTAGGCACGCGATACAGGCGATACCGTTGATGCAAACGATGCGGTCGATGCATACGCCACTTCCGGCAAGTCGACCATGGCAGGCGTAGGCGCGATGCCAAGACAGCGGCACATGAGCGGAGCGAGCAGCAGCTGCGGCAGCGCGGATTCCCCGCGTCCCCGTTCGAGCATAAAGCGCGCGTCCCCCAGCAAATAAAGCGGGACGCTCCGCTCCTCGGCCGCCGTGCCTCCGTGCTGCCCGGACGCGCTCATCCCGTGGTCGGAGGTGACGAGCACGCTGTACCCGAGCGACAGCCATTCGGGCAGAAGCGAAGCGAGCATGCCGTCCGCCGCCCGCACGGACGCCTCGTACTGCGGACTTTCGCCGCCGAACTTGTGGCCCGCGTCATCGATATTCATCGTATGAACGTACAGAAAATGCGGGTCGTACGCCTTGCGCAAATGCTCGGCGTCCGCGAACAGGTGACTGTCCGGATAGTGGTCCTCGAAATAGAAGCTGCCATGCTGGATCGGTTTGTCCGCATCATGCTGGTGACGGTCCGCAAGCGGTCGGAAAGGAGCCGCGTTGTACAGCTCGCTGACCCAATGATACGCGGCGGCGGCCGTCCCGAGTCCCGCTTCGGCGGCAAGATGGAATACGCTGCGCTCGCGGCTGAGACGCGCGATATGGTTGGCCGTGATGCCGTTTTGCGCGGCGGGGGTGCCGGTCAGCAGCACTTCGTACAGCGGGCGCGACAGGCTCGGCAGCTCGGACCGGACTTTTAAGCAGACCGCCTCGCCTTGCTCTGCCAGATGCTCCATGTAGCCGAGGTATCGGCGCGCGGCGTCGTATCTTAATCCGTCCAGCACGACGACGATGAGCTTCGGGGATGTTGGATTCATGCACGCTCTCCTCCTTTAATGGGCGACCGTCCACTGCAAACGATGGGCGCGCAGCAGCTGCGTCCACTCGCGCGGCGCGGCGACGTTGCTGACGATCGTATGGACGCTCCGCAGCGGGACGATCTCCACGAATGCTTCCTTGTTCAGCTTGGAATCGTCCGCGAGCACGATCGTCTGACCGGCCGCCTCTGCCATGCGCCTGGACATGCCCGTCTCGGCAAGATCGTAATCGCTGATGCCCCGGTTCGGCGATACGCCGCCGACCGAGATGAAGGCTTTATCGACGCGAAATTGCGAGATCGTCCGCTCGGCCATCGTACCGGACATGGACTGCTGCTCCGGGTTCAGCTCGCCGCCGATGACGATGATTTTGCCCGTAAACCGCCCACCGTTCAGCGACTCCATGAGGTGGTAGGCTACGGCCAGGGAGTTGGTCAGCACGGTGAGCCGCTCGCGGCCCGCGATCGCCTTGGCCAACTCCAGTGTCGTCGTGCCCACATCGATGGCGATCGTATCTCCCGACGAGACGAGCGCGGCGGCCGCCCGGCCGATGCGCTCCTTCTCCTGCGCCTTCTCTTTTTGACGCTGCAAATACGGAGGTTCGTAGTTGGTCTGCTTGCTCGGCACCGCGCCGCCGTACACGCGCTTCGCCAGCCCTTCCCGCTCGAGCAGCAGCAGGTCCCGGCGCACCGTCTCCTCCGACACGGCGAAGCGTTGCGACAGCTCGGGCACCTTGACCCGCCCGTCCAGCTTCAGTTGGTCCACGATGACGCGCTTGCGTTCTTCCGACGAGATGGACATCGCGCTTAAGCTCCTTCTTTCTCCAAATGCAGCAGCTGCGATTCGTCGAGTGCCAGAAGAACGGGACTCTGTTCGGCGAGCGGCAGCGAGCGGCCGTCGTTCAGCGCGTCGATCGTGAGCCGCACGCCGGCAGCCTCGACGCCGTACCGGATGACGTTGCCGAGGATCGATACGGAACGAATCATGCCCTCCGCGATGCGCCGATCCGACCCTGGCGAATCGGTCCGTCCCTTCAGCAGCACAACCGACTCGGGACGAATGGCGAAGCTCTGCGCCGCGCCGTCGACCTTGCCGAACAGCTTGAACGCATCCGTGCGGCTAAGCACGTTGTAGCTGCCCATGAACCGAGCGACGAACTCGGTCCGCGGCTTCGTATAGATCGCCTCCGGCGAGCCTTCCTGAACGATGCGCCCTTTGTTCATCAGGCATACGCGGTCGGACAAGGCCGGCGCCTCCTCCTGGTCGTGCGAGACAAAGATCGTCGTCATGTTAAACTGGCGCTGGATCGCCCTTATTTCCGTCCGCAGGTTTTTGCGGATTTGCGCGTCGAGCGCACTGAGCGGCTCGTCCAGCAGGAGTACTTTGGGCCGGACGGCCAGAGAACGCGCAAGCGCCACACGCTGCTGCTGCCCGCCCGACAACTGCTGGGGATACGCGTCCCGCTTGTCCGTCAATTGCACGACGGCGAGCAGCTCCTCCGCCCGGTTCCGTCTGGCCGTCTTGTCGATGCCCCGCATTTTTAAGCCGTATTCGATATTTTGGCCGACGGTCAGATTCGGGAACAACGCATAAGCCTGAAACACCATCCCGATCTCCCGGCTTCGCGGCGGCAGCGTGGCGATGTCTTTGCCGTCCAGCAGGATACGCCCGCCGTCGATGTCCGCGAGCCCCGCGATGCAGCGCAGCAGCGTGCTTTTCCCGCAGCCCGAAGGACCGAGCAGCGTCACGAGCTCGCCTTCCCGAATTTGCAGGTTCACGTCGTCCAGCACGTTCGCCGATCCGAATCGCTTGCGGATGCCTTGCAGCTCCAGGTAGTCGCTCATCGTTTCATGCCTCCGTTCACTTTTTGACCCAGCTTCATGAGCAAGGCGGACAGGATCAAGATAAACGCAAAATAAGTGATCGCGATGGCGCTGGCCAGATGTCCGCTCTCGCCCATGCGCCGGTAGAGGTACACCTGGATCGTCTGAATCTGCCCGCCGACGAGCATATTGGTCAGTACGAACTCGCCGAACAGCACGGAGAACGACAGCAGCGCGGAGACGAGCACGCCGGGCCAAATATTCGGCAAAATGACCGTCGCGAACGCGCGCATCCGGCTCGCGCCGAGCAGCTCCGCAGCGGAGAGCAGCGGTCCTGCCGATACGGTCAGCAGACTGTTGCGGATGCCCTGGTACATATAAGGCAGCACGACGACAAAGTAGGCGCCGAGCAAAATGTAGGCCGTGCCGGAGATGTTAAGCGGACCGGAGGAATAGGCTCGGATCAGCCCAACCGCCGCGACGACGCCGGGCACCGCGTAGGGAAGCACGACGATCCCCTTCATGAGCGACTCCAGCCTCGGCATGTAGGTCGTAATGACGAACACCGCGGGCAGCATGACAAGCAGGCTGATCGCGACGGCGATCAAGCACAGATACAGCGAGGTCCAGAGCGACTCCAGGAAACGAAGATCGCGGAACATGCCACGGAACCATTCGAGCGTCCAGCTCTCGGGCAGCAGCGTCGTCTGCCATTCCCGGGCGAACGCATAGATGCAGGTGGCCAGGAGGGGCAGCAGCAAATAAACCATCAGCAGCAGCAGCAGCGCGCGATGCGCGGGTCCCGCCCGCCTGGTCGTAGCGTCCATTACAGCTCCTCCTTGGCGGCGGCTGCCGCGGTCCATGCGCGCTGCGGCGAAGAACGGCGTCTGCGAGCCGGGCGAGAGGCGAATACGGTGTCGAGACGCCGGGCGCGCTGGGTCATCTTATGATTGAGAAAGACGGCGAGCAGCGTCGTGAGCGCCAGAATGACCGCGAGCGCGTTGCCGAGCTGCGGCTGGTTGACGACATCGCCCGCCACGAGCGAGCCGATCCGCACGGCCAGCAGATTGTAGTTGCCGCCGACCAGCGCATAGGCCGTCGCGTATGCTCCCATCGCGTTGGCGAACAGAATGCCGACCGTGCCGAACACGGCGGGCGACAGCACCGGCAAGCCGATGCTCGTCCAGAACTGCCAGCGGCTCGCGCCCAGCAGCGACGCGGCTTCGCGCCATTGCTCCCGGATGCCGTAGAAGGACGGGTACAGCAGCAGGAGCGCGAGCGGTACCTGGAAGTACACGTATACGAGCACGAGCCCCGACCAGCTGTACAAATTAAAGTCGGCGAACACGCTCCAGCCCCACTGCTTGAACAGGAGCGTGAACACCCCGTTGCTGCCCAGCAGCACGATATAAGCGAAGGCGAGCGGAATGCCTTGGAAATTCGACGTCATGTTGGACAGCATCAGCAGCCGGTCCCTCGTTTTCGAAGGAAATCTCGTGATCGCGTACGCGCAGGCGAGGCCGACGACGATGCCGATCGCGCTAGACGCGGCGGAGATGAGCAGGCTGTTCTTGATCGCCTGCATATAGTAGGCGCTTTGCAAAATATGCGCATAGAAGCCAAAGGAAATGCCCGAGCCGGATTCGGGCTTCAGGCTGCCGGCCACCATCGATACGACCGGGATCAGCTGAAACAAAAGGACCAACGCCAAAAAGGGGACGAGTCCCAGCCACATCCACCGATTGCTTCGTTTCAAACGCGCCACGCTCCTGTCGGATCGGAGAGACGCCTTCGGCCGAAGTGCGAAGACGCCTCGTTAGAAATTAGTTCATGTGGACGAGGACGCGCTCCTGCCACAGCTGCGGAATTTGCTTGGCCGTCTCTTCCCACGCCTTGTAGTCGTTCACCGGCTTCACGTTCGTATAGGCTTCCTTCGGCAGCAGCTTCGCGGCCACGTCTTCCGGCAGCTTCACGCTGTCGCGGATCGGTCTTGCGTAGCCCTTGGCGAGGTTGATCTGACCTTCATCGCTCAAGATATATTCGCGAGCGAGCTTAGCCGCGTTCGGATGCGGCGCGTACTTGTTGATGATCGTGGCGTACCCGCTCACGACGCTGCCTTCCGTGGGGATCGCGACGTCGTACTGCTCCTTGCCGAGCTGATCGCTGTAGTTCAGCGCGTTGAAGTCCCACAGCAGCGTCACTTGCACTTCGCCCTTCTCGATGTTGGCGAGGCTCGCTTCCGCGTTGGAGAGACGGCCTTCCTTCGCCAAGCCTTCGAAATACGCGATGCCCGGCTCGATGTTCGTCTCGCTGCCGCCGAACGCGATCGCCGCCGCGAGCACGGCCATTTGGGCTTGCGCGGCTTTGGTGACGTCGCCGACGATAATCTTGTAGTCGCCTTTCTTCAGGTCTTCCCAGCTCTTGGGCGGGTTCGCGACCAGCTTCTTGTTGGTCAGGAATCCGATCGTGCCCTGGTAGCCTACGATCCAGTGACCGTCCTTGTCCTTGGCCCAAGCGGGAATCTCGTTCCAGTACGAAGTTTTATAGGCTTGCGTGACGCCCTTGTCGATCGCGACCGAGCCGAAGGCGATGCCGACGTCGCCGATGTCCGCGGTCGGCTTGTCCTTTTCCGCATCGAACTTGGCGATCTCCTCGGCGCTCGACATGTCAGTGTCCGTATGCGACAGCCCATATTTAGTCTGCAGATCCGCCCACGTATCCTTCCAGTTCGCCCAGGTGTCCGGCATGCCTACGCTGACGACGGAGCCCTCTTCCTTCGCGTTTTTCTCCAGGTCGGCGACCGAGATTTCCTGCTGCGGAGCGGCGCTCGCTTCCGCGCCGTCCGCGCTTTTTTCTCCGCATGCCGCCAGCGGCAGCGCGAGCGTGGATAAGACAAGACCCGCAGCCAATTTCCTCTTCAATGCGTTTTTCATCGTTTCCCCTTCACTCCCGCGTGGATTATTGTGGACTATGTCTATATTCTTGTTGTTTTCTCTCCACCTAGAGTGTAGACGGGTACTATTTACGCTGGATTATCCGAACCGGGCCGATTTGTTAAATCGTTTGGGGGATTTCTCGCGAAGACGAATCTAGTATAATGTTGAAAAAGTGCATATTTTGTCAGAAGGAGATTTGCCCTTATATGAAAAGAAAACTAGCGGGTCTCGTGCCCGCAGCGCTGGCGCTCGCCCTGGCTGCAGCTCCGATCGGCGCGTTCGCGGCGGGACCGAAGTTTCAAAGCGCGGTCATGTATACGCTGCCCGCCGGCAGTTCGATCAACGATATCGCGTTCGCCGATCTGGACGGAGACGGACACTTGGACGCGGTCGCGAGCGATTCTTTGAACAATCGAATCGCGATCTTTAAAGGCAACGGCGACGGGACGCTTCTAGCGACACCCGCATACCAACCGGTAGGCGTCTCCCCTAGAAAGATCGCAATCGCGCAACTCGACGGCGACGGTATTCCCGATATTGCGGTAACCAGCTATGGCGACGATAAAGTGACGGTCCTTCTCGGCAACGGCGGCGGAACGTTTAAGCCGGGGATCGCGTATACGGCGGGCGACGGTCCAACGGGAATCTCTGCGGCCGATCTCGATGGAGACAGCTTCATCGATCTGGCGATCGTTTCGCACGACGATCATCAATTGGCCGTCTTGTACGGGAACGGAGCCGGCACCTATTCCGCGCCGGTCTATTATCCTGTCGGTACGTACCCCTACGACGTCATCATTCGAGACTTCGATAAGGACGGAGATCCGGATATGGCCGTCTCCAACGACAATTCGGGGAGCATCAGCGTGCTGCTTAATAAAGGAAGCAGATCCTTTGACCGCAGCGATTTCGGGGGCATTCAGACCCCGACGGTCTTAGTGTCGGGAGACTTCAACGGCGACGGGTTCGTCGATCTGGCGACCGCCGACAACGGCAGCGTCGGCGGCGCTGCCGTCCTGCTCGGCTTGGCCGGCGGCGCCTTCTCGCCTGCCGTAAAGTACCCTACAGGCGCGCATCCGCTCGACATCGCCGCGGGCGATTTCGACGGAGACGGCCGTCAAGATCTTGCCGTTATGAACCAGTTCCCCTCAAGTTCCATTTCCATCCTTAACGGCATCGCCGACGGAACCTTTCAATCGGCAATCGATCTGCCGATTATCGGCTTCTTGGCCGCTGCCGACTTGAACGAGGACGGACTGGCGGATTTGGCCTACGCGAACAGCGTCAGCCTCAACTTGTTGAACAGTCTGGCCGAAGGCGAGCTGGCGTTTTCCTCGCCGACCTTTACGGTTGCTGAGGACGGCGGGAATGCGACCGTGACCGTCAACCGTACGGGCAGCGACTACGGTCAGACGAAAGTACGGATCCAAACGTCGGACGGCTCGGCAGTCGCGGGCACCGACTATACCGCCGTCGACACGACGATCGTCTTCGGCCCCGGCGAGACGTCGAAAAACGTGACGGTGCCGGTCACGGACAATTCGGTCTACGGTACGGACCGGACGTTCGGCGTGACGATCTCCGGTCCGACCAACGGAGCCACGCTTGGCGGGCAGACGAGTGCGATCGTCACTATTCAAGAGGACGAGCAGGCGCCGGATACGACCGCGCCTACCCTTGATCCGACGAAGTTCGCCGCCGTCGACAACTATAGCGGCACGCCGGATCGGCTCGCAGGCGCCGCGGCGGCGGTAGGCGAAGCCGGCGCGATCGTCCGCGCCTACCGCTGGAACGACGACGACACCGACGGCGTCATCGATGCGGGCGAGCTTGAAACGGCGATCGCGCTCGGCACGAGCGCCGGGGACGGCTCTGTCGCAGGCGCCGACATCGGCGACCTTGGGCCAGGCACATACAAGTACGTCATTTCCGCCGAGGACGCCGCGAGCAACGAATCGCCGCGCACGGCAGCGGCGGCCGTGACCGTCACGTTGACGAAGGGTATCGCGCCGGACGTCGCCGATCCGACCTGGCCGGCGGGCGCGGAGCTCGCGGACGCGAACGTCACGCGCACCGGCGTTAAGCTGTCGTGGCCGGCCGCCGCAGACGACCGCGGCGTCGACCACTACGAGCTGACGCAGGACGGCGGCCTGATCTCCTCGCCTGCTGCGGCGACGTTGTCTTACGATGTCACCGGTCTGACGGCCGGTACATCGTACGCGTTCGAGATCGTCGCCGTGGACGCCGCTGGCAACCGCAGCGCCCCGCTCGCCGCGACGGTGACGACCTCGCCGCTGGTCGATCCGGCCAAGTTCGCGGCCGTCGACAACTACGACGGTACGCCGGATACGCTCGCCGGCGCGGCTGACGCCATCGGCCGCGCCGGTGCGACCGTGCGCGCCTACCGCTGGACCGACGCCAATAGCGACGGCATCGTGGATGCAGGCGAGCTCGGCGCGGCCATCGCGCTCGGCACAAGCGCAGCCGACGGCTCGGTCGCGGCCGCCGACCTCGGCGACCTCGCGCCCGGCGCTTACAAGTTTGTCGTTACGGCGACCGACGGCGCCGGCACCGAATCGCCGCGCACGGCGGCAACGGCCGTCACCGTCACGCTGACGAAAGGACTTGCGCCGGACGTTGCCGACCCGACCTGGCCGGCAGGCGCGGAGCTTGCGGACGCGAACGTCACGCGTACCGGCTTCAAGCTGTCGTGGCCCGCTGCCGACGACGATCGCGGCATCGACCACTATGAACTGAAGCAGGACGGCGGCCTGATCGCCTCGCCTGCTGCGGCAACATTGTCTTACGACGTCGCCGGGCTGACGGCCGGCAAGTCCTATGCGTTCGAGATCGTCGCCGTGGACGCCGCTGGCAACCGCAGCGCGCCGCTCGCCGCGACGGTGACGACCTCGCCGCTGGTCGATCCGGCCAAGTTCGCGGCCGTCGACAACTACGACGGTACGCCGGATACGCTCGCCGGCGCGGCTGACGCCATCGGCCGCGCCGGTGCGACCGTGCGCGCCTACCGCTGGACCGACGCCAATAGCGACGGCATCGTGGATGCAGGCGAGCTCGGCGCGGCCATCGCGCTCGGCACAAGCGCAGCCGACGGCTCGGTCGCGGCCGCCGACCTCGGCGACCTCGCGCCCGGCGTGTACAAGTTTGTCGTCACGGCGACCGATGGCGCCGGCACCGAATCGCCGCGCACGGCGGCAACGGCCGTCACCGTCACGCTGACGAAAGGACTTGCGCCGGACGTTGCCGACCCGACCTGGCCGGCAGGCGCGGAGCTTGCGGACGCGAACGTCACGCGTACCGGCTTCAAGCTGTCGTGGCCCGCTGCCGACGACGATCGCGGCATCGACCACTATGAACTGAAGCAGGACGGAGGCTTGATCGCCTCGCCTGCTTCCGGGACGGTTTCCTACGACGTCAGTGGGCTGACAGCCGGCACGTCGTACGCGTTCGAGATCGTCGCTGTGGACGCTGCCGGCAACCGTAGCGCGCCGCTCGCCGCGACGGTGACGACCTCGCCGCTGGTCGATCCGGCCAAGTTCGCGGCCGTCGACAACTACGCCGGCACGCCGGACAGGCTCGCTGGCGCAGCTGACGCTATTGGTCGCGCCGGCGCGACCGTGCGCGCCTACCGCTGGACCGACGCCGACAGCGACGGCATCGTCGATGCGGGCGAGCTCGGCGCGGCGATCGCGCTCGGCACAAGCGCCGCCGACGGCTCAGTCGCGGCCGCCGATATCGGCGACCTCGCGCCCGGCGCTTACAAGTTTGTCGTTACGGCGACCGACGACGCCGGCACCGAATCGCCGCGCACGGCGGCGGCAGTGGTCACCATCACGCTGACGAAAAGCATCGCGCCTGACATTGCCGCACCTGCTTGGCCTGCCGACGCGGCGCTATCGGTCTCGGCCGTCACTTACGAGAGTCTTAGGCTCGCATGGCCTGCTGCTCAGGACGACGGCGGCGTCGACCATTACGAGCTGAAGCAAGGCGCGGGAGCGCCTGTCATCCTGACCGCCGCCGCGCTTTCGCGCGATATCGAAGGCTTAGCCGCTTCGACCGCGTATGAATTTTCCATCGTCGCCGTCGACGCTGCAGGCAACCGAAGCGCCCCGTTGACGGTTACGGCCACGACGCTGCCTCGGCCTGAAACTGCGCAGCCGTCCGAAGCTTCGAGCGAGACCAGACTTCGGCTGCTTACGCTCGAAACCGATGCCGGCTCCGTCAGCTTGACGCCTGCCTTCGATATGGACATACACGCCTATGAGGCAACGACCACGGAGTCGCGCATTACGCTGAATGCCGAGCCTCTTTCTCCAGCCGCCATCTTGCGGATTAACGGACAGAGCGCCCTCGGCAAGCTCCCGCTCGCGATCGATCTTGCCCCGGGCAAGAACGTCGTACAGATCGAGGTTCAGGCAGCCAACGGTAATATTCGCGCTTACGACCTGACGATCAATCGCCGGGACAAGCCTCCGGTTGTCTCTTGCTTCGGCGATATTCGCGGCCACTGGGCGGAAGCGGAAATTAACGAAGCCTGCGCGCTCGGCCTCGTCAAGGGCGGGCCCGACGGCCTCTATAGACCGGACAGCCCGGTCACTCGCGCCGAGTGGGCCGTCATGACCGCTAGATGGTTAAAGTCGGACGCCAAAGGTATCGCTCTGATCTCCGGGTACGCGGATTCGTCCAGCATTCCGGCTTGGGCCAGAGAGGCGATTGACGCCGCGACGGACATCGGCATCCTGAATGGCTATCCGGACGGCACGTTCCGCCCCGCCGTGACGATCAGCCGCGCCGAGATGACAGCCACTCTCGTTAGAACCGCGAATTGGACGACAGATCCGAAGGCCCTTACGAATTTCGCGGACGACGCGAGCATCCCGTTCTGGGCAAAACCGTATGCCGCTGCCGCCGCGATGCACGGCATTATGAACGGCAAAAGCGGCAATCGCTTCGAGCCGGGAGCGCCGACGACCCGCGCCGAAGCGGCGGCGCTCCTCGTCCGATTGACCAGACTCCTTAACTAACTGCGAAAAACGGGATTAGGCAGGTTTATTTCCTGCCCAATCCCGTTTTTGTGTGATCGATATTTAGACATCTACCGCTCAACCACAGTCGTTCGCCCGCTTCACGCCCTCGGAGCCGCCCGCCATCTACTCCTCCAGCTACGCCCGAATCCCCTCGAACCCGCTCTTCACCAGCCGGCGTACATAATCGTCGTCCAGCGGCTCGCCCGTCACCAGCAGCCGGTAAAGGATCGGCCCGTACAGCAGGTCCACGCCCAGTCCGACATCCAGCGTTTCCCGAAGCTGTCCCCGACGTATTCCTTTTTCCAGAATGCCCTTGGCCTCTTGCCGCCGCGGCTGGAAGTAACGCTTCCTATACGCTTCGGCCAAGCCCGCATCGAATTGTCCCTCCCCGACCAACGCCGTGATGATCTTCCCTTCCTTGCTCAACAAAAAACGGGTCAAGTTCACGGCGTGGATCTGAATGTCCTCGAACACGTCGCCTGTGTCGGGCACCGGCAGTCGGGCCGAAGCGGCGGACAAAAATCCGTCCATGACTACCGCCGCTTTGTTCGGCCACCATTTATAGATGGTCGCTTTGCTGACGCCGGCCCGCTCGGCGATTTTCTCGACTGTCACCGCGCCGAAGCCGACCTCCAGCAGCAAATCGTACGACGCGGACAGAATCGCCTGCTGTGTCTTCGGATCCCGGGGCCGCCCCCGCTTGTTCTGCTCTTCCATATTCATGACCGCCTCTCTCTCATACGAGCGGGTATTTCTAAACATTCAAATACAATACGTTCAGTATACAAAAAATCATGCAGAAATAAAAACGAAACGCCTATTTACAAAACGCTTCGTTCAGTATATCATAAGATCACCAATTAATAAACTGTACGTTCATTATTTAAATCACGAACGTACCGATCGGAGGAAGCAAGATGAGTAAGGAACAAAAGATGAAGGACGGAGGCTTTTCCCGCGGGTTGACGATTCTGTTGGCAGCGGCATGCGGTCTCATCGCGGCCAACCTCTACTACGCCCAGACGCTGGTCGGACCGATCGGCGCCTCCACGGGACTGTCCGCCGGCGCTGCGGGTCTCATCGTAACGTTGACGCAAATCGGCTATGTCGTTGGCCTGCTGTTCATCGTCCCGCTGGCCGATATTGTCGAGAATCGCAGACTGACGATCGTATCGCTCGCCGTTGCGACCGCTGCATTGATCGCGGCAGCGCTCGCGCCGAACGCGCCGCTCTTCCTGGCCGCGTCGCTCCTCATCGGGACCGCGTCGGTCGTCGCCCAGGTGCTTGTGCCCTTCGCGGCTTCGCTCGCCTCCGAAGCCGAAAGGGGCCGCGTAGTCGGCAACGTGATGAGCGGACTTCTTCTCGGCATCATGCTCGCGCGGCCCGTCGCCAGCTTCATCGCCGGCATCTGGAGCTGGCCTTATGTATTCGCCGCTTCGGCGGTCGCCATTGCGTTGTTGGCCGCATTGCTGTCGCGCAAGTTGCCCGAGCGGCGTCCGGCGCCCAGCGTTTCCTACGGCAGGCTGATCCGCTCGCTCGCGCCGCTGTTCGCCCGAACGCCGGCTCTGCGCCGCCGCGCGCTGTACCAGGCTTTTCTGTTCGGCGCCTTCAGCCTCTTCTGGACGGTAGCGCCGCTCCACCTGGCTGACGCGTACGGCATGTCGCAGCAGGGCATCGCCTGGTTCGCGCTCGTCGGCGTCGGCGGCGCGATTGCCGCGCCGATCGCCGGCAGACTGGCAGACAAGGGCTGGAGCCGCCCGCTTACCTGGCTGGCTCTGAGCGTCGCGCTGGTGTCCTGGCTGCTCCCGCATATCGTCCACGGCCACTCGACCGCCTCGCTTGTCCTGCTCTTCGTCGCCGCGATCGCGCTCGACATGGCCGTCTCCGGCAACCTCGTGCTCGGACAGCGCGTCGTCTATACGCTCGGCAGCGAAGCGCGCGGCCGCTTAAACGGCCTGTTCATGTCGATCTTCTTCATCGGCGGCGCTGTCGGCTCGGCACTTGGCGGCTGGGCGTATGCGCACGGCGGCTGGCAGCTCGCTTCGCTGATCGGCGCCGCACTGCCGCTGCTCGCAATCCTCTATGCGTTCACCGAAAGAGGACACAAAGAGCTCGAAGCAAAACCCGCCGTTAACTAAGCTTCGCCAGCTCGTCCATCAAAGCAATCGGGCCGTCTTCCGTAAGCCGCCTTCAATCGGGAGACGACCTCCGCTTGCCCGGCCACGCCGGCGATTTTTTTGTAGCGTGTGATGGCGCCGCAGACAGCCTTGTAGCCCCTTCTATCTGTCGATTGCTCAGCCAATTCGATCGCGCGGCGATTGTCCCCGGATCCATCAATCGATCGATGATCAGCTCGCAGAAGGAAGGACACTGAATATGCGCATAGGCAGACCGCTCCGCTTCTTCCTCCGAATCGAGCAGGAGCAGCCGGTGCATGAGCTGCTCGGAATTTCGTTTATGACCTGCACTTCTATGGACTTTTGCTCGACCGTTTGTCGACGAAGCTTGACGTGCGCTTCTATTTAGATCTATTATGGATATTCAATGTCTTTAAAAAAGCGAATTTATCGAAAGGGGACGTCGACTATGTCCAGCCGACCCGACCTCAACTCACATCTTCCCTCTGAAGCGCAGCGCAAGGAACCTCAGTCCAGACTCGGCACGGAAGTCCTGTCTCTTCTTCAGCCATCCCCCGGGGAGCGAATACTCGACCTAGGCTGCGGAAACGGAGACTTGACGGCCCGAATCGCGGCTGCGGGAGCGGTGCCGACGGGCATAGATCTGTCTGCGGATTCGATCGCAAACGCAAGACTAAGACATCCGGGCCTCAATCTTCAGGTCGCGGATGCCGGCAAGTATCGGACGGATGTCCGGTACGACGCGGTTTTCTCCCATGCCGCGCTGCATTGGATCGGGAACGCGGAGGCCACGGCGCACACGGTCTGGCTCGCTCTTCGGGACGGCGGGCGATTCGTGGCCGAGTTCGCGGGCAGCGGCAACCTCGTGGCGCTGACCGATGCGGTCCGACAGGCGCTCTCGGTGCGCGGCTACGAGGCGGAGGGGCGCATTCCCTGGTATCTGCCGACGATCGGCGAATATGCTGGCTTGCTCGAGCGAACCGGATTTCGCGTGACGTCCGCCCTTCACTTCGACCAGCTATCGCCGATTAAGGCGCCGACGGGGATCAGAGCAATGCTGGACAGCTTCGCGACCTACTTCTTCGCGGGCGTGGCGCCAGAGGAACTCGATGCCGTCTACGACGAAGTCGAAGCTGCGCTCATGCCGTTTTTGTATCGCGACGGTCAATGGACGATCAATAAAAGCCGCTTGCGCATCGCCGCCGTCAAGCTTCCGCAACCGAAAGACGCTTGACCAGCGTTCACCGATTAAACATCCGTATCCGATAATAGTAAACGGGAGGGTGAGCGTCCATGGACATAGCGGCAATCTCGACGGGTCTGGCGATGAACGATCTGCGGCAGCAAGCCGGCATCGCCGTCCTCGGCCAAGCGCTGGACAGCGCGCAACAGAACAGCCAGGCGATCGTACAGATGGCCCAGAGCATCGCGCAGCCCCATCTGGGCGGCAACATCGACGTGCGCGTTTAAGCTCCCGTTTTTTCATCACGAACGACAGCGCAAAGCGCCGAATCGTCCTTGATCGTCCAAGGTTCGGTTCGGCGCTTTGCGCTGCCGGATAGGACGGAACGACGCAGGGTAAACTACAGACGGTCGAGCTCCCGCGCTTCGGCTTTGGACCGGCAATCTCTGCATACGCCGATCGTACGTCCGCCTTCGTCTAGATAAAAAGAAAGCCGCGCGGATCGCTTGCGGCACAAAGAGCAGGGGCGCGCCTGCTCCCCTGCCTCAGCCCCCCGCTCTTTGCCCGGCTCCTCCCGCGTCTTGCGTCCAGCCTCTCGCGACGTTCCCGATCTGCGCCTGCGGGCGGCCCGAAGCGGCACGACCTTCGCGCCGCGCGTCGCGGACGAGCCGGTACGCCCGCGCCGGACGAGCCAGTACACCGACCCGGCAACCGCCAAGACGGCGGCCAATACGATTCCGATAAGCATGCGGTTCTCCTTTCTGATCCGAGGTGCGATTCTTCCCGGCGGACGGCGGTCGTAAAGCTCAATCGATCGCCGAGAGCAGGTCGTTCAGCGACTCGGCCATCGACGGATGCGTAAAGATCGTATCGCGGAGCGCCGTGTAAGGCTCGCCGGTCTTCATGAATTGCGAGACGATGTTCACGACCTCGCTGGACTCAGCGGCGAATAATGTAACGCCGAGCAACCGATCGGTATCCGCGTCGACGAAGGCCTTCATCAGGCCTTCGGTCTGCCTGAGCTGGCGAGCGCGCGGCGAAGCGGAGGCCGGGAGCGCGGCCGTCTTCACCCGGTGCCCGGCGCGCAGCGCCTCGGACTCCGTCATGCCGACCTGGGACAGCGGCGGGTCGATAAACACCGAGTACGGCACGTAATGCCGATCCTTCGTCGAGCGCCCGCCGTCGCCGAACAGCGCATCTCTTACGATCCGGTAATCGTCGAGGGAGATATAAGTAAATTGCGGACCGCCGTTGACGTCCCCTAGCGCCCAGATGTGCGGGACATTCGTCCGCAGCCGCTCGTCGACCTTGATGAAGCCGCGCTCGTTCAACTCGACGCCGGCGGCTTTGAGATTTAAGCCCTCGGTATTGGCCGTACGGCCCGCGGCGATCAGAATCGCGTCCGCCGCCAGCTCCGACTTGCCGGCCGGGGACGACAAATGCAGCGTCGAAGCATCGCTGCCGTCATCAATCCGTTCTACGCCCGTATCCAGAACAATGCGGATTCCTTTTTTCTCCAGCGTCTTCCGCACTTCGTCCGCGATGTCCCGATCTTCGCGCGGCATGAACCGGGCGCCCCGCTCGATCACCGTCACCTCCGAGCCGAAGCCGGCATAGATCGAAGCGAACTCGAGGCCGACATACCCGCCGCCGACGATCGCGAGACGCGCCGGCAAGCGGTCGACCTCAAGCAGCCCGGTGCTCGTATAAACGCGGCTGCCAGCGATGCCCGGCAGGTCGGGCATGGCCGCCCGCGCGCCCGTATTAATGAAGATCCGGTCGGCTTCGACGATCCATGCGCCCTCCTGTGTCTTCACGCGCACCTCGTGCGGATTGAGGAACGACGCCTCGCCGGTGAGCACGGTCGCGCCGGGGCGGCCGTTCACATTGTCGAAGTTCTTGGCTCTCAGCAGCGAGACGAGCGCATCCTTGTCCCGAACGGCCTGCGCGTATGCTTCCCTGCGCGCCTCCCTGCTCAGCCCCTCCCGCTGCGACAGCAGCTGAGCGTCGTGAGCAAGCGCCTTCGTCGGAATACAGCCGACGTTGATGCAGGTACCGCCGTACATCAACGGAGACTTCTCCGCGACGATGACCTTGAGACCTTGAGCGGCCAGGTAGGGCGCCAGCGTCTTGCCCCCTTTGCCGAATCCGATGATTAGAGCGTCGACCCGCTCTCGTCTGTCCGCCATCTCGCATCCATCCTTGCTATAGAGATTAGCTGTCCCTTGCTTCGGTCCCCGGTGCCATCGGGTCGCGGACGGTCCGCTTGAAGCTCTCGCCCCAGTCCCGCATGGCGGAGATGATCGGGCTAAGCGTCCGTCCGAATTCGGTCAGCGAATATTCGACCTTCGGCGGCACCTGGTTGTACACCTCCCGGTGCACGACGCCGTCCTCCTCGAGCTCCCTCAGCTGCAGCGTGAGCATCCGCTGCGTGATCGTCGGACAGATTCTGCGGAATTCGTTGAACCGCTTAGGCCCGTCCATCAAATGATACAGCAGCACGCCCTTCCACTTCCCGCCGATCACGTCCAGCGTGAATTCGACCGGGCAGCCGTCCTCGTCCGGACAAAACCCGTACCCGCTCTTTCGGTCCCGCACGCCGATCCGCTCCTTCGCCTTCATCTTCCTTTCTAATGATAATAGCACTCAACCGCCTCGATTAAAATCCTTCGAGCACGACCTTGCCCACCGTACGGCCGGTCTCCAGCATGGCATGCGCCTTGCGGAGGTTGTCGGCGTTGATCGGCGAGAGCGTCTCGCTTGTCGTCGTCCGGACCGCGCCCGCGTCCACCAGTCGCGCCACCTCGTTCAGCAGGTTGTGCTGCTCGATCATGTCCGGCGTCCCGTACGTCGAGCGGGTGAACATTAACTCCCATACGAACGCCGCGCTCTTGTTCTTCAGCAGCGTCAGGTTAAGCAGCTCGTCGGTCTCGACGATCGAGCAGATCTTGCCCTGCGGCGCAATCGCCTCCGCCATGTTCGCCCAGTGCTTCTCCGTGCTGTTCAGGCAGAGGATGTAGTCGACCTGCTCGAACCCGATCGCCTTCAGCTGCGGCACGAACGACTCGAAGTGGTTGATCACGTGGTCAGCGCCAAGCTCCCTTGCCCAGTCGGCCGACTCTCGGCGGGAGGCCGTGCCGATAACCTTCAGGCCCGTGAGCTTCGCCAGCTGCGTCGCGATCGACCCGACGCCGCCGGCTGCGCCGATGATCAGGATCGTCTTGCCCGCGTTGGCGGCAGGCTCCTTCGAGACGCCGAGCCGGTCGTACAAGCTCTCCCACGCCGTGATCGTCGTCAGCGGCAGCGCGGCAGCCTGCGCGAAGTCGAGCGACTTGGGCTTCGCGCCGACGATTCGCTCGTCCACGAGATGGTACTCGCTGTTGCCGCCCGGCCGTGTGATGCTGCCCGCGTAGTACACTTCATCGCCCGGCTGGAATAGCTCGACCTCGGGCCCGACCTGCTCGATCACGCCTGCCACGTCCCAGCCGAGAATGCGCGGCGCGGACTCCTCGCGGCTTTTCGGCGAGCGGACCTTGTAGTCCACCGGATTGACCGAGATCGCCCGCACCTTCACGAGCAGATCCCGTCCCGCCGGCGACGGCTTTTCGATCTCCACATCGATCAGACTTTCCGGATGCTCGATCGGCAGATACTTGTACAGGCCGACGGCCTTCATCGTCGTTTTGTCCTGTGCGTCCTTCAGGTTGCTTTCGTTCGTTTTGATTTCGTTGGTCATGGTCGATCTCTCCTTTGCGCGGTTGCCGTTGATTCGGCTTATATTCGCAATATAAGACATACACGGCATTCGCGTAAGTACGCACATTTATGTGGGATAGGCACACGAATGGTACTATATTGTCGTCGAAAACCAGCAATCCATGAGAAACGCCGTCCTGTCGATCCATGATAAAATGGTGCAAAAAGGAGGCTCGCATACATGAACGACGTTAACGCCGGCGCATTCGCGCCACGCATCGTTCCGCATCTGTGGTTCGATCGGGAAGCCAAGGAGGCCGCAGCGTTTTACAGCACCGTATTCCCCGACTCCGCCGTCACGAGTACGACGACGCTGAGGGACACGCCTTCGGGCGACGCCGATCTCGTATCGTTTACGATCTGGGGCATGCCCTTCATGGCGATCTCCGCCGGCCCGCTCTTCAAGTTCAATCCGTCCGTCTCGTTTATCGTGAACTTCGATCCGTCGAGAGAGAGCCGCGCGAGAGAGCTGCTCGACGAGACATGGGACAAGCTCGCCGAACACGGTACGGCGCTGATGCCGCTTGGCGAATATCCGTTCAGCGCGCGATTCGGCTGGATCCGGGACAAGTATGGCGTGACCTGGCAGCTTATGCTGACCAATCCAGAAGGGGAGCCTCGTCCGACGATCATCCCGTCTCTCATGTTCACCGGCGACAACGCAGGCAGAGCGGAGGAAGCGCGCGAGCTTTACCTGTCCGTATTCGAGCGGTCGCGTCCGGGACAGCTGCGTCGTTACGGTCCGGGCATGGCGCCGGATAAGGAAGGCACGGTCATGTTCAGCGACTTTATGATAGAAAACACTTGGCTGACCGCGATGGACAGCGCGCACAACCACGGATTCACCTTTAACGAGGCGATCTCCCTGCTCGTCCGCTGCGACACGCAGGCTGAGATCGACGCATACTGGAGCGGACTGTCCGCCGATCCCAAGGCCGAGCAGTGCGGCTGGCTCAAGGAGAAGTTCGGCGTGTCGTGGAAGATCGCGCCCACGTCCATGGACGACATGATGGCCCGCGGGACGCCCGAGCAGATCGAGCGCGTGACCGAGGCCTTTATGCCGATGAAAAAGCTCGACATCGCGAAGCTGGAGCAAGCTTTTCGCGGTTAAAGGTCGATGATGCGAGACGCCGCCCGTCGGGCGCGCAATAACAAAAACCGCGAAGCGCCAAGGCTTCGCGGTTTTTGTTATTCGTACCAATATTTTGGGAGGACCTCCTTTTCCTGCTCCAACAGCTCCTTGATGATCATGTCCGCGTCATGAATCGAATTCACGAGCGGATCGGTCATCATCGCCCTGCGCAGCTTGACGAAGCTCCGTTCGGCGACTGCCTCCGCGGTGAGCTCATGCGTGTCGAGCACGAGCTCCTGCATGCCCCGGATGCCTCTCGGCATCTCTCCCACGGGCAGCGGCTTGATCCCCTCCATGCTCACCTCGCTGAGCAGCTCGAGGAACGCGTCGTCGTTCATGTTGGACACCGCCCCGTTGTTCAGCGTGTTAATGAAAAAGCGTTTGCCCAGGTTGCCCACCATATTCTCGATGATATCCGTCGCATGGTCGGGGCCAAACGACTGCATATAACCCGAGATCGGCAGCGCGCCGGACAGGAAGCCGTCCACCTGGCTCCACATCTCCTCGTGGCGCTTGTACCGTTCGTCCGTCTCCCAGATCGACAGCGGCGGGATCGCGTCCTTCGTCTTCCCATGCCCCTGCCAATAGCGGACGTATTCCTTGGTGTGCGCCGTGCAGGTCGGGATATGGCCGAATATATCGTAAAGCTGATACGTAATCGAATCGTTGAAGAGCGCTTTGGCGCCCGTATCTCCGCCGTCGGTTTCCGTAGCGGCCGCTATTCTCATCGTCTCGGCAATCCGAGGTGCGACATCCTTCCCATCGTACTCCGCCTTCAGCAGCCAGGTGAAGTGATTGACGCCGGCTACCCGGAAGTCGAATCGGCGATCGATGTCCGCGTCGAATTCGCTCCGATCCGCGAGGATGCCTGCCCTGAGTGCGTAGTTCACTTTGACATGCGGCATATGATGGCCGTCGCACAGCGCGAACGACTTCAGCTTCGGCGCGTAGCGGCTCAGCGCGATGCCATGCACGGTAGACGGGTTGATATAGTTGATGACCCAGGCGTCGGGACACAGCTCTTCGATATCCTTGGCGCATGCGAGGATGACCGGCATCTCTCTCATGGCCCTGAAGATGCCGCCCGGTCCGATCGTATCTCCCGAGCACATGCGTATTCCGTATTTCAACGAAACCTGACAGTCGATCCCCCGGTATTTGACCGTATCCTCGGCGAAGCTGAGCACGACAAAATCGGCGCCCTTCAGCACTTCTCTCCTGTCCGTAGCGCCTTCTACTTTGAGCGGCACCCCATTTTCCCTGGCTACCGCCTTGGCCAGGTTCACCATCTTGGCCAGCCTTTCTTCGTCCGTGTCGACCAAGGCAAGCGTCCCGTTGTTCAAGTAAGGGGAGTGTACCATCTGCCAAATCGACTGGCGGCCGAAAAACAGGCTGCCCGCGCCGAGTACGACGACCTTCGGTTGAAACGCGTTCGAGTCGCTCACGATCGAACCTCCTAGTGGTTGATAGCCTCATTATAGGAGAATGGCCGAAAAGCGGAATATGAGGCGGTTTTGCATTCATGTCAAATAGTACGAATAGCGATGGCTCCCAGATTCAATGATATAATCGCTTAAAGCGCATCATGTCTCTGAGTGGAGGAATCGTTCGTGTCGGACATGAACATTTTTAACGAGCTCTCCGAATTTATCTCGCTCCGTCTGAAGTCCTGCTGGGCGACCGCGCCCGCCGGGGATTGGATCGAGCATAAGGCGCATGCCGATTACGATATGTGGTTCGTTCAATCCGGCACCGTGAAGCTTCGCATCGCGGGGATCGAGCATACCGCCCGTCCGGGAGACGTCGTTTTCTTTTATCCCCGCATGCCCTACATCGCTTCCTGCGGCGAGGAAGGCTGCCGGTTCATCTACGTCCATTTCGATTACGGCATCGGCGAGCAGCAGCGCATATTGGACGACTTTCGGCTATCGGGCATTATCGACGCGAATCTAATCCGGGAGGATGCCGGGCTGTACGTCCAAGCCTTCGCGAAATCGGAGCGGTCGAGCGGCAAGCCGAAGAACCTTCTCTATTTGAAAGCATGCCTGATGGCCGTCATCGCCAAGATCATCGAGCTGCACGGACAAGGCCGGTACGTCGGCGCCTTTGCGAGCGAGACGTCGCAGAGAAAATCCGGCCGGGATCTGGACGTCCTGCAGCCGATCTTCCGGTACATTGACGACCATATCCACGAACCCGTTCGCATGAGCGAACTAGCACCCCTTGGCGGCATCTCCGAGAAATACTTCATCTCCTACTTCAAAAAAGCCGTCGGCATCACGCCGGGCCAATATATTTTTCAGATCAAAATGAACCGGGCGCGCGATTACTTGTACGAAAAGAAATACACGGTTCAGCAAATCGCCGGCTTCCTCGGCTATCCCGATCCGTTTACCTTTTCGAAGGCGTTCAAGAAGTACTACCACATGCCCCCGTCGAAATTCGATTGATCGCGCGAGGCACCCCCGCTTTATCGGTTGCGTGTCGCGTAAGGCAGGGTGCTCTCGCTGCCATTCGCCGAACAGCAAAGAAGTCTCCTCCCCCGAAGGGAAAGAGACTTCTTTTAGCTGTCAGGACACTTCGCGTTTTACGATTCGAAGGACGATCTTGCCGATCTTCCAATAGCTCTGGAAGTCCTTCATGAAGTTCGAGATCGTGCTGCCCATCATCGAGCGCAGGATGAAAAATCCGATCGCGCCGCGGTACTCGTCCCATACCGCTCCGAGCGCGTCGTCCCACTCGTAGCCGGTCAGGATGAGCAATGCCGTCGCCTTCATCCAGTCGCCCATCTCGTTCGTGAGCAGGTCGGCCGACTCGTGCGCGCTGAATCCGGAGCCGCGCAGCGTGCCAAGCGTCACGATGATCGCAGCCTCGTCGTCGCCCAGCGCGCGGCGTTCGACCGCGGACAGCTCACCGAGGAATGCGGCCTGCTCGTTTTTGCTGATCGCCTTAATGATGTCGTAGATCTGCTTGTTGTTCATCTGCGCGATCTGCAGCGCCTGGACGATGACGGTGAGCGAGATCTCTCCCGTATTCGCCATCGCCTGCGCGATATCCAGCATCGGTGCCATGCTGCGGATGTAGTCGGGAATCCATTCAGGGCGAATGCCCGCCTTGAATATCGCCTTCACGATCTCATTCAGATCGGTGAAGCCCCCTTGCTTCAGGTTTTGCGCGATGATCGAATAGTTGTTCGATGCGCCCGATTGAACGATGGCGACCGCGATGTCCGTAGCGCCAAGCCCAGTCTGCTTCAGATAGGCGACGGACTCCGCGCCGTTATAAGCATACTGTAGATAATCCGTCAGCTTGTAGCCGTTGAGGGCGAGCAGCCGCAATTGATCGTTGTTGCTCGGGAACATTCGACTCACGAAGCCAGCCGCATCATAGGCGCTGTAGCCGAGACGCTTCAGAATGGCTTCCTCTGCGATAGCCCCGCTGAGCTCGTCCATCGCCAGCATGGCGTTCTCGATCGCCAGTCGTCCGAAGCCGTAGCCCGCGACCGCCAGCGCGATATCGCTAATGGAGGCGTTCGGCAGTCCCGCGCGCATGATCCGCATCATCGGAAGCGCGCCTGCGGAGCCGCCGCCGTAGCTCTTGTACATGAGGAAGTCCGCCATCGCCGCAGGGGTATTGACGCCGAACCGGACGAGCAGTGCGGCCTGTTCCTCAATCGTGCCTTCATTTTTTAGTACGCGGTTGAAGGATCTATACCGCAAATTCAGGATCGTCGCTCCGTCATAGCCGAGCGCGGCAAGCGTATCGACCAGATAGCGGTCGCCGATCTCCAGCTTGCCGTTGCGCTGCATCTCTACCGCGAGATCGCTCGCGCTGGCTCCTTGTGCCTTCATACGTGTCAGTAACGCAAGCACCGGGTCGACGCCGTACACTTCGGCGATCTTGCCGTTAATCTGATCCGGCGAAGCGTCCACATTGATCATCGCATCCTTGGCGCCGAGCGCGTCGAGACCGAACAGCAGCTTGAGCGCCAGCACGATATCCGACAGCGGGAACTTACCGGACATGTAGCCGGCCATATTCGTCGGATTGCCGGCATAGGCGGCCGGCACCATCTGCTTCAGATACGACAGATTCGTATCGGCATAGTAGACGGCCGCGATCGCCAGCGCGATATCTCCGGCCTGGTCGTAAGGCTTCAGCAGCTCAGTCGCGCGCGCCGCGTCTACCTGATAACGGTTTTTGAGCTGGAGCGCGATGTCGGCGAGCGAATTGTTCGTCTGCTTCAGAAAAGCTACCGCGCCTTCCGGCGTCTTCACCCCGTACAGCTCGAGGACGTCCGACAGCAAATCGGCCGATGTCGGTCCTTGTCCGCGCGCCTGGTTGACGGCGGCTTCGATCGTTTGCGCCGTATAGACGCCAAGTCCGGACAGAATCGTCTTCGTCTCCGCCTCCGATTGGGCATAGCCGTTTAGGAGCGCGACCGCGATGTCCGTCGCGCCGTAGCCGGCCTGCCGCAGCATGCCCGCGGCCTCCGCCGCAGAATCGACGCCAACCGCGCTCAGCACCGCGGCGACGGCGGTACCGGTCAGGCCGTCCGCGCCAGCGGTCAGCACGTAGACGATCGTGGTCGGGTCGAACAGCGCCGTGCCCGCCAGCACCTCGGCGATCTCGCCCTGTGCCAGGCTATAGTGGCGGCCGAGCGCACCGGCGATATCGGCTAGCGGAATGCCGGCCTGCCATAAGAGCCTTACAGCGGCGGACGGATCCGCGATCTCTTCGCCGCCGGCGAGCACCGCGTCCGCATCGGCGGCCGAAGCCGGCGCGTAGACGTCCGCTACGGCGGTCGCGATCAAGGAGGCGCTGTCGAAGTCCAGCGCCGCGAGCCCGTCGGCGGTCTGCTCGGCGGACAAGCCGTAGTACGAGCGCGAAGCTTCGACGATCTCCTTCAGCGAGTAGCCCATCTGCCGCAGGATCGGCGCGCCGTCCTCCAGCTTGACCGCGTCGGCGCCGCGCAGCAGATCTCCCGCGCTCTCCGCGAACGGCTTGCCGTAATATTCCAGCACGGCTGCCGTCACTGCGCCCGCCTGGTAAGAAGCGATCGGCAGCAGTGCGCCGAGCGTCTGCCCGGCGGTCAGCCGATAATGATCCCGCGCGGCCAGCACCAGATCGTCCAGCGTCAGGTTGGCGGCGCGCAGATCGGGAATGGCCGCTTCGAACGTCGTTGCGCCAAGCCCGTCCAGCACGGCGACGAGCGTCTCGCTCATCGTCTGCCCGTATACGGAGGCGATCGCCGCGACGACGTCGCTGCCGTCTCCGTCGAAGAAGCCGGACGCGTCGAGCTGCGCCGCCGTCTGTCCTTGCGTCAGTCCGTAATGCTCGCGACCGACGCGCACGATGCTCCGCAGATCGAAGTTCATCCGCAGCAGGTACGATACCGCATTGGCCAACGTGTCCATGCCGCTCGCAGCGAGCGAATCGACGACACTGGCATCGCCGGACGTGCCGTATACGCCCGCCACCGTGGCGACGACCTCCTTGTCCGGGTACATGCCGAACGCCCGGAACGCCTGCAGCGCTTCTCCCGAGGAGAGGCCGTATTCTTCCTTCGCCAGCCGCGCGCCCGTCCGAAGATCGAACCGCTGCTGTGCGTAAATAAAGGCGATCGCGTCGGCGAAGGACGATTGTCCGCCCGCCGTCAGCAGCTCGCGGATCGCATGTTCGACCGTTTGGCCGTAAACGCCCGCCGCCGCGTAGAGCACGACGCTGTCGCTCTCGCTGCTCTGCGCGAGCAACGCCTGCGCCGCCCGGCCGAGCGGCGCGTCGAAGTGATCGCGGGCGATCGCCGCGATATCCTGCAGCGAGAACCCGGCATCCCGCAAGTACGGAATGGCCGCATCCAGCGTAGAGATACCCTCTGCCGCAAGCGCGGCGGCAGCGACCGCCGTCTTGCTGTCTCCGTAAATGCCTGCCACCGTCTGAATGACCTTTGTCAGTTCGTACGGGTAAGCATCGGTCAGCAGCCTGGCCGCTTCGCCCGAATCCAGCCCATAATAAGACTTCAGACTGCGGGCGATCTCCGCCAGCGAATACTTCGCGTTTTTCATGAAACCGATGCCGTCGGCCGGCGTCTTGCTGCCGGATGCCGCCAGCAGTTGCCCGACCGTCACTTGTTCTTGCGCATACAGCGATTTGAGCACGGCGATCGTATTTTGCAGGTTCGGATTGCTCGAACGGGCGATCAGCGCCTGCATCACCTCGTCCATGCTATAGCCGCCGCGGACCAGCGCCGGACCCGACACGCTCGGATCCCGGTATTCCGTATAGCGGGATGCCAGCAGGTTGATGACGGAGCCCGCCGAGGCGCCCTGCGCCTTGAGCGTCTTCACCCACAGCGCGACGGGATTGCCCCCGAACGCCCAGGCGACAGCCGACCCGATCGCGTCCTGATCGTAGAACTGCACGGCCAGCAGCGCCGCGATCGCACTCGACTCGTCCAGTCCGTACTGCTCCCGCAGCACGAGCGCGATATCCTTCAGCGGATACGGACGCAGGCGGACGACGATCTGGTCTTCTGTCAGTCCCTTGGATTGCAAATACAAGGCCGCTTCCTTGGCTGCGATGCCGTACCTGCTGAACACCTTGATCCAGTCCCAGCCCTCGCTGTCGTAAACGGCGGCCAGGTCCCCGATCGGATACCCGCTGCCGCTCAGCACGGCGGTGAGCGCGGACATCTGCGACTCCCGCGAGCTGCCGGGGTACAGCGCGATCGTGCCTTCGATGATCTGCGCCAGCGTGAACTTGCCGGTCGCGCTCAGCGTCAGCGTGATATCGCCGATGGACGAAGCGCCGAACAGGAACTTGGCGTCCTTGGCGAGCTTGCCCGCGTCGCAGGCGCAATTGGCCGTCTGCTGCTCGATCCACGCCGGCATCGTCTGGCCGAACTGCGAGATGAGCGCCTCCTGATACTCGTAAAACGGATATCGCTCGCTCAGGCCCGCCGCCAGATTCGTCGGGTTGGCCGGCTCGGCCGCGTCGTTCGCGTACGCGGCGCGCAGCGCGGCGAGCGCCTCCGCCGCCGAATACCATGCGCCGGTGGCGAACATGTCCCGGACGGCGTCCTTCATCGTATAGGCCGTGCCGTCCGCCGTCACGGCGTCGTGCACGTAAGTCAGCGAAGCCGCGAGCGGGTAGTGCGCCGTCTCCAGGAAGTTCTCCAGCACCGGCGCGCGGCCGACGTAGACGTGCTTCAGGAAGTAATCCGCCACTGCCGCCGGGTCGTAGCCGCCCTGGAGCAGCGTCGCGAACAGCCCCTTGGCGTCGAAGCCCCACGGATGAAACATCGCCTCCATCGCGTCATATGCGGAAGCCATATCCGCGCCGTATACGGTGCGCAGCATCGTCGCCGCCGTGGTCTTGCCGAATCCGCCTTGCACCAATTGGCTTGCCGTCTCCCGCATCGTGAGCGAGGTGCCCCATGCGCCCATCACCTGACGGGCGACCGTCTCGGGATCCCCGCCCCGGCCAAGCAGGGCCGCGACAGCCGTCGCTGCGCTGCCCCCGGCCGCCCGGATGGCATCCGCCACGTCGAACGCGGACATTCCTTGGCCGAGCATGGCCGCCGCCGCGTCCGCCGGCGAGAATATCCCGCTGGCTGCGGCATATAGATCGGCGCCGGCGATTCCCGCTTGCGCGAGCGCCCGGACGGCCTCCGCCGCATCCGCGAACGTATAAAGCTGCCGGACGGCTGCGCCGATCGCCTTCGCCGGGTAACCTGCGCCGCTCAGCAGCCCGGCTACCGTCGCCGCATCCGCGGCGAACAGCGTCTTGCCCGCCGCGGCGGCATCGGCCGCGGACATGCCGCCGGCCGCCAGCGCCTGCATCGTGCCGGCATCGGTCAGGCCGTATGCTCCCTGCACCGCGCCTGCGGTGTCGGCAGGCCCGTACAGACTTCGCAGTTGTGTCACGGCGGCGTCGCCCGTTTCATGGAGCGCGCGGTTCATCGTCTGCGCCGCGGCCTTCGCGGACGCACCCGCCGCCTTCAGGCCGCGCAAGATATCCCGCGTCTGATAGCCGGCGTCGCGGAAGCTGCCGGCGAATTCCTCCGGCGCGTAGCCCCCGCTCGCGAAGCCCGCGATCCACGCATCCGGCGTATTCGGCAAGTAGCGCTTCTCCCGAAGTGCGCTGAACGCCGTCTGGGCGTCCAGGTCCATCTCGTAGAGCAGCTTGACGAGTGCCGCAAAGTCCAGCTGATATTCTTTGCCTACGGCGGCCGCGTACAACGCGGCGGAGAAACCGCCCTCGCGCAGCAGCTTCGCGGTCTCCTCCGCCGTGCGTCCGAACTGTCCGTGCAGCATGGCGGCCGGCGCATCGGCGTTCCAGCTGTCGACGTAGCTCTGCACGAGACCGAGCTCGCTCGATGCGTTCAGTGCCGGCGTCCCGCCGAATTGAGCGAGGAATGCGCCGTTCTCCCCTTTCACCCGGTTCACGCCGGTATAGGCGACCGCCAGCTCGTCGGTCGAACGAAGGAGCGAGCCGCTCCAGGTCAGCTTGACGGTCGTCGCGTTGACGAAGTACGACTTGACTCCGCTTTGCCATTGGCCGCCTATTTTCAGCGCGAAGCCCGCGCTCGTATCCATCGAGACGAGCGGCGCGTCGAAGGTCAGCAGCACGCTCGCGCTGTCCGCGCCGGATACCGCCTGGAGCATCACCGGCGGCTTCTTGGCATATTGCACGGTTCGGTCGGCGCCCAGATCGTAGCCCGCTTTGGACAACGCCAGCGTTAGCGGATAGTCGCTCGGCCAGGATACTCCGACCTGGTAGGTGCGTCCCGCGTCGGGCGTCGCGATCTTCAGATCGTAGTAGGCGTTAACAAATCCCGGCTTGAACAGCTTGATATCCAGATCCGGCACCGGCTCGGAAAGCACGATCGTGAAGCCCGCTTCGTTCGGGTTCAACACGGTAGCCGTCACGGCGATCGGCACCTGTACTTGCGTCCCGCCGCTCGATCCGAAAGTGTAGCCCGTCTTGTTCAGCTTCAGCGTGTACGCGCGCCCCTCCGTCAGCTTGACGTCGACCGCATACTTCGCTGCCGTGTCTCCCGCGACCGCGCCGCCAACAGCGACCGGTTGCCCGTCTTCGTTCAACAGCTCGATGTCGTCCGCGGTCAGCCCGGGAACCGCCTGGTTAAAGGCGAGCGCGAATCCGTTCTTCGAGATGCCGGACACCTGGACCTGAACCTGGATCGGCAAAATAACCTGCAGCGGCGCGGCCGTCGGGTGGGCCGGGTCGCGGACGTCGATCGTATACGCTTCGCCTCTCGTCAACGAATAGACGACCTGGAAGCGACGTCCCGTATGGGAAGCGCCGGATAGATCGAAAAACGAGACCGAATTCAGCCGGATCCGCGTGCCGGACGCATCCGTTAAGTAGACGTCGTCCGGCTTCAGACTCGGCACGGCGTCGCCGAGCTCAAGGACGAAGCCGACGTCGGAGACGCCGCTCGCCGACAGCGCGAGCGCCGGCCGCGCCTCGCGCTGCAGGGCCGGACCGAAGTCGTAGCCGTTCGCGGCGAGCTGCAGCGTGTACGTCTCATGTGCGACGAGCTCGGCCGCCGCTTGATAGGACAGCCCGTCCGCGGACGCCGTCCAGTCGGAGACGGGAACGGCCTTTCCGGCGCTGTCCTTCAGCGCCAGATTGCCGGCGGTCAACCCGGGTACGGCCCGATCCAGCCGGATCGTGAACCCGGTCGTTAGCAGCGCCGCCACGTCGGCTTGCACGGCCAGCGGCACGACAAAGCCGGTATCGGCGCCGAAGTCGTAGCCCGTTTTGGAGAGGCGCAGGCTGTAGCGCTGCTGCGCCTGGAGCGCAGCCTGCACCGCGTAGGTAGCGCCGCCGTCCGACGTCGTCATGGCGGCGACCGCGATCGGCTTGCCTTCCTGATCGAGCAGCGTGGCATTCGAAGCGGTCAGCCCCGGGACCGGGGCGGCCAGGCGGATCGTCAGTCCGGACGTCCGTACGTCCGAATAAGCGGCGGTTACCGGGATCGGTACGTTCAGCGTCATCGGATTGCCGAAGTCGTAGCCGGACAGCGCGATCGTCAGCGTATAGTTACTGCCGCCCGTCATTCCTGCGGTGAGCATGTAACTGGCACCACCATTCGTCGTCGTTGCGCCGGTCAGCGCCACCGCATGCCCGGACGCGTCGCGCAGCGAGAAGCTCGCTGCGTTCAGTCCGCCGACCGCCGGCGAGAGCGACACCGTCGCGCCCGTCTCGGACACCGCGGATACCGCGGCAGTAACCGCGTCCGGGATATCCGCCGTCAGCGGTTCGTCGAAGTCGTAGCCGGCCTTGGCGATCGTCACCGTATACGTCTCGCCCCCAGCGTAATCGGCGACGATCCGGTAAGTCGCGCCGTCGTCGTCGGTCGAGACCGCTCCGACAGGGAGCGTGCCGCCTGCGCCGCTGCGCAGCGCAAAGCTGCCTTCGTCGAGCCCCGGCACCGCCGGGTTGAAGCCGACCTTGATCTCGCGCGGACTCGCGCCGGTGATGGCCGTCCGCTCGAACACCGGCACGCTGAACGGGATCGGATCGCCGAACGCATAGCCGTCCTTTTCCGGGACGATCGTGTAGCTCTCCGTCTGCAGGAAGTCGGCGGACAGCTCGTACGTCGTGCCGCCGTCCGTCGATTCTGCCGTCAGCACAGGGAGACGCAAGCCGTCGGAAGCGCGCCTTAACACGAACTCTCCGAGCCGCATGTCCGGGATCGGCCGATCGAGCGTCAGACTGAAGGTACGGCTGCCGCCCGCCCCCAGGCCGCCGAAGGTCGCCTCCGCCTTCCGCACGATCAGCGGGATGCCCGGGCCATAGTCGTCGCCCGGCTTGGTGATCGTAACCGTATAGTTCACGTCAGGCACAAGCGGCGCATCGATCTCGTAGCTCAGTCCGTTATCCTTGGATACGATGCCGCTGGTCTTGACGGCATTGCCCTGGTCGTCCATGACGACGAGCTTGAACTCGCTGCTCCAGTTCACCGCGCGGTCGAAGTTGAGCCGGAAGCCGCGAACCGATACGAGGTCCACCGACGCCGCCCGCCGATTCAGGCTGAACGGAATCGTGAATTTCACCGTGTAATTCGGCTTGTCGATCGTGACCGTATAGGTCTTGCCCGCCGTCAGCGGCACGGACACCTGATAGGTCGCTCCGCCGTCCGCGGACACGGCGGACGACGCCGGATAGCGGGTGCCGCCGCTATCCTTCACGACGATCTCGGCCGCCGCCAGATCGGGAATCGGCATGCCCAGGAGCAGCAAGAACCCTTGCTGGTTCTGGAACATCGTCGTGATGCCGACCGCGATGCTGAGGCCGAACGTCAGCGGCTTGCCGAAGTCGTAGCCCGGCTTGGAGACGGTCAGCGTATACGTCTCTTGCGCGTTGAAGGCGCCAGTCAGCTTGTACGAGCCGCCGCCAAGATCGGCCATCGCGAACGATACCGGACGTCCCTTGCTGTCCCGCAGGTCGAAGCTGCTCTTGACAAGGCCGAGCTCCTGGCCTCCGTAGCTGCCGATACCAAGCAGCAGCTCCGTGCTTGTCGTGAGCGAGACGAGGACGTTCGCCGGAATCGGGATATCGAACGCGAGCGGCGCATCGAGCGCGAATTCGTCGCGCTGCACGTAGAGCGTGTATCCTGCCCCCGGCTCGAGCGCGCCTTGGCCGACTGCGTAACGGAACTGATAGGTGAGGCCCTGGTCCGTCGTCGAGAAGCTGTACAGGCTCGTGTGGACAATGCTGCCGTTTGGATCGCGCAGGACGACCTCCGCGTCCTTCAGGCCCGCGACCTTTTCGCCGAATTGGAGCGTGAAGCCCGTAGACGTCACGTTTTTGATCGTCGGCGCCAGCGACTTGCGCACGGCGAACGACACAGCCTTCGTCAGTTGATAGGACGATGGCGACTTGTACTGTACCGTGTAAAACTTCCCGGGCGTCAGCGCGGCCGTCAGTGCGTAGCTGCCGCCGCCGTCCTCGGATACCGCGCCGGTCACGGGGATCGCCGTACCCGAGGCATCGCGGACGATGAAGCCCGCGCCGGTCAGCCCGTCGACCGGCGAAGCGAACCGGACCGTAAGGCCCGCCGCCGTGCCGTCCGCGGCCGAGATCTCCGTCGGGAATCCGAACGTCGGAGAAGTCAGCGCGTAATCCGCGAGCTCCGGCGCAGCCGCCGGATTGAGCGCGATGCTGTACGTATGGGCGGCTGAGAAAGCCGGGAGCCGCAGCCGATAAACGGTGCCGCCGCCGGCCATGGCGTATTCGTACGGATAATAGTCGTTCCCCGCTTCGTCCCGGGCGAACACGCCGCCGTACTGCGCCTCTGGAAGCGCGGACGAGAAGCGGACTTCGATGCGTCCGTCCAGCGTCGTCTGCACGATCGTTGCCGATAAGAAATATCCGACGTGGAACGTGACGGGCGACGCAAAGCGGAAGAAGTCTTTGCTCAGCGTCAGCTTGTAGTCTCGTCCGCTGGTCAAGCCGACATGGACGCGGTAGCTGGCCCCGCCGTTCGCGGTGGACAGCGTCACACCGCTAAGGCGATTGCCGCCCGCATCGCGCAGATCGAGATTGGCCGGCATCAAGCCGGGCACGGCGCTGCCGAACGTCAGGTCGAAGCCGTCCGCCGCGATGCGGTCCACGACCGGGACGCCTGCGTCGACCGTGCCGTCGGCCTGGAATGCGACGCCTTCCGCCGGCTGATGACCGGGCAGCTTCAGAATGTAGCTGCCGCCGGTCAGCGCCGCGGCCAGACGGTAGGTGCGACCCTGATCGGTCGTCGTCGCCGAATCGATCGCGACGGGCGCGCCCGTATCCGTATGGACGAGCTCGAAGCTGTAGGCACCTAGGTCGCTAAGCGCTTCGCTTAGATTCACCGTCAGTCCGCTGTCGGTAATATGATCGACCGTCATGGTCGCGACGACCGGCACCGTGAAGTAGAACGAATCCTCTTCGATGTCGGCATCCACCGACAGCTTGTAGTCGCCCGGCGTGAGCGCGGCCGCGAACCGGTAGCTGGCCCCATTGTCGCTTGTCTTGACGGAATCGATCCGCAGCGCGCTGCCGACGACTGCGCCATCTTTCACCTTATACAGGGCAAAGGCGTGCGCGGTATCGATCGCGACAGGCGGGTTAAGCGCCAGTGCAAACCCGGTCCTGGAAGGATCTACGATCGTATTGCGGGCATACACATTAATCCGATGCGGACCGCCGAAGTCGTAGCCTTCCTTGACGACGGTCACATCGTAGCTGCGGCCCCGCGCGCCGTCAAAAGTGGCGATGAATGCGTTCTGCATCGGGATGAGCGCCTTGATCGTGACCGGGGCGCCCGATGCATCCGCAATCCGATAGTTGTCCATGGTCGTCGGCACGGACGGATTCAGTCCGATAAACGCGGCCAGGTCGGCCAACCCGCCCCAGTTGTTAATCGTCGGACGGATGATTTGCAGCGCGCCGCCGAAGTCGTAGCCCGCATGATGTACGTCCAGCGCATAGTCGCTGTACGTCATTTGCTCCGGTACCAGCAGGTAGCTCCGGCCTCCGTCATCCGTCGTCGCCGACGCGAGCGCATAAGGCGTGCCGTCCCGGTGCGTCAGCTCGAACGCCTCTGCGGGCAATCCGGGTACCGGTACGCTGAAATGCACGCGCAAGCCGGCATCGATGTAGTTCACCGATTCGAAGGTCGTGTAGCGGCTGACGGCGATCGTCTCGGGTACTTCAAGCTCTCCCGAAAAGACGAGATCCGACACCGAGATGCGATACCCATAGGCGCCGGCTGCCGACAGATCGGCCGTCACGACGGCGGACAGACCGTCCGCCGCAAGTTGTACGCCCTGAACGGCGACTGCCGCGCCCGACGCCCCCGTCAGCGTGATCCGGTCCGCGGTCAACGCCGCGACCGGCGAGCCGAAGCGGACGGAGAAGCCTTGATAAGTCGCCCACTCGATCGTAGAAGGCGATTCGGTCGCCTGCACGGACAGCACAAGCGGCTCGCTGAAGGCATAGCCCGGCTTGTTCAGCGATACGGTGTACGTATCGCCCAGCTCGAGCGGCGCGTACACCTCGACGATCGTATGCGAGGACTCCGTCTCCAGCATGTTGATGCCCACAACCGTCTCTCCGCTGTCCTTGATCGTGAAGCTGTCCATCTCCAGCTCCGGCACCGGCTTGTCCAGCGACAAAACAAAGCCGGACGAAGAAAGCCGGTTCACGCTCGGCGTGACGACCACGAGACCTGCGGGCACCGTGAAGGTCAAGCCGCTGCCGAAGCCGTAGCCCGCCTTGACGATCGTCAGCCGATACGTCTCGCCTTCGATCAACGAGGCCGCGATCGCATACGTTGCTCCGCCGTCTTCGGTGACGGCGCTCGTCACGGCCACGCTGTCTGCGCCGTGCGTCAACTGGAACTGGCCGGCGGACAGATCCGGAATTGGCACGCTCAAGCCGACGGACAATCCCGCAGCGCCGGCCGCACCGCTCGGAGCCAGCGTGACGACGATCTCCTCGGTTCCCTCCGGCGGCACGTCGATCGTCAGCGCACTGCCGAATCGATAGCCGGGCTTGGCGATCGTCAGCAGGTAGCGTTCGCCCGCGGACAGCGCCGCGACGACCGCATACGTGGCACCGCCGTCGGCGCTGTCCGCGGACGCGATGTCCACAGGCTCGCCGCCGTGCGTCAGCGCGAGATCGGCCGCCGTCAGACCGGCGACCGGCCCGTTCAGCGCCAGCGTGAAGCCGGACGGCGCGGCTGCGCCGACAAGCGACGCAGTGACGTCGACGTCCTCCGGCTGCGTGACCGGCACGACGATCGGAAGGCCCGCGCCGAAGTCGTATCCCGTCTTCGCGAGCGTCAGCGTATACGTCGCGCCCTCGGTCAACGCCGCAGCCGCCGCATAGGTCGCGCCGCCGTCGAGCGTCGCGGCGTACGTCACCTCGACGGTACCGCCGGCGGCGTCCTTCAAGGCGAAGTTCGCCGCCGTCAGACCCGGCACGGCCGGACTGAGCGCCACCTTGAAGCTGGACGCACGCGCCTGAACGAGCGTCGGGACGACCGTCACCGTCGTATCGACCGGCGGCGTCGGGGTAGGCGTCGATGTTGGTGCAGTGGTTGGCGTGGCCGTCGGTGCAGTTGTGGGCGTAGACGTTGGCGTAGGGGTCGGCTCGCCGCCGCCATTGCCACCGTTGCTCCCGCCTCCACCTGCACCGCTATTGCCGCCCCCGGCGCCTCCCGCGCCGCCGCGCACGGTCACTTCCACGTTCGCGGGCTTCGTCTCGAAGCGCACGTCCGCCGCGTCCACCAGCGCGTGGCCGATCGTCCCTGCGCCCGTGAACCGCGCGCCGCCGTGCAGCTCCGCGCGCTCCACCGAGACGCCGTCGCCCAGCTTGATAGCGGCGGTCTTCACCCCCTCCGCAACCTGCAGCTCGCCGATCGTCCCGGCGCCGACGGTCAGCAACACGTCGCCGGCGACTTCGACTTTGCCGAAGCGGCCCGAGAGCGACACCTCGCCGGCCGTCGTGATGGAGACGCCCGCGATCCCGCCGCTCTCCGCCGTTCCGTCCGACTCGACGTTCGCGTCCGTCCGCACGTCCATCCGCTCGATGACCGTCGTACCGCCGACGACGATCCGAATCAAGCCGTCCTTCTTCTCGACGACGACCGTCCCGAGCCGCGAATCGTTGATATGCACGCTATGCGCGCCCCCGCCCTGCAGATTCGTGCTTCCTCCCACGGCGACGCCCTTCAGATCGACGTCGCCTTCGCCGACGGCCGCGCCGATCGTCAGGTTTCCGCGCACCGTCACGTTGCGCAGCGTGATGCCCGGCGCATCGATGACGACGTCCCCGCCGACCGCGGCGGTACCGGATGCCGGCCCATAGACGCCCGCTTCCGTCAATCGCAGCGGGGCGGGCACGATGCCCCCGTTCGCGCCGACGGCGGACTGCGTGCGGATCCGGTCCAGCAGCACGATGGCCTCCGCGCGCGTCAGCTTGCCCCCGGGACGCACCGTCCCGTCCGCGAAGCCCTGGACGATGCCGCCTTCGACAAGCGCGCCCAGCGAAGCCCGGGCATAGACCGGCACATCGCCCCGGTCCCCGAACGCGGCGAGCGCATTCGCCCCGTCGCGCTCGATGGCCGGCACGAGCTTCGCGAGCATGACTGCCGCCTCCGCACGGGTGAGCTGCCGACTCGGCTTAAACGTCCCGTCCGGGAAGCCGTTAATATAACCCGCCGCCACCGCCGCCTGCACCTGGGACGCGAACCAGGCATTGCCCGGCACGTCGGCGAACTGCAGGCTCGCGGTTCCCTTGTAGGCGAACAGCCGGTTCGCCAGCGCCACGAATTCGATCCGGCTGATAACCTGATCTGGACGCAAGCTGCCGTCCGGGAAGCCGTCGATCAAGCCCAGGCGCCGCCACTCCGCCATCGTCTGGCCGGCCCAGTGTCCCGACGTGTCGGCGGAAGCGGATGCGGCTGACAACGCCCCGATGCCGGACGTCCCGAATCCCGCCGCCAACGGCACTGCGGCAGCAGCCTTTCCTCCACTAAAGTTCGGCAAAATCAAGCTGCCCAGCATGCTCGCGACGAGCAGCCAGGCGAGCGCGATGACGCGCCATTTCCTCCCTCTATTTCCCACAGTACGTTAACCCCTTCCCTCGCTTGCCGCCGCGCCGGATCAGGATCGACCGGCTGCGGACGGATGGCGAGCATTCTAGAGCTAAGTCTACGGGACCCGAATAAAAGAATAATGAAAGAGTTCGTCAAAATCGGACAAAAAACCGCTTCGCATCAAGGCTCGGCGGCGTTTTTCCCCTCTATGAAAATATTAGTTGGCGCCCTCCGAGAGCCCGCTGACGAGCGAATCGTAGAGCAGCAGCAGCTCCTTGGACGGCTTGATGCCGAGCTCGCGGCTCAGCAGCTTCACGTAGTCGGTATACTGCGCGGTCAGTCCCTTCTTGTCCCGCATCATCGCATGCTTGCGCATGAGCAGGGCGACGGCGGCCTCATCCCAAGGGTTGCGGGCGTGCAGCTTGTGCAGCAGCTTGGCGGCGGCCTCCGTATCCCCCGAATCGAGCAGCCCGGCAGCTGCTGCCCGCACGAAGGCCGCATAGCGTTCCGCGAGTTGCTCCGTATGCCGGACCGCCCAGACATAAGCCTTGGCGCCGAACAAGTCGCCCGTGTACAGCCGTTCGACATCCAGCGCTTCCGCCGCGTTGCCGGCATGGAGTCGTCCGAGCCTGGCCGTCTCCCGTTCGAACGTCTCGAAGTCGACGACCGCTTCGTCCAGCTCCAGGACGTACCCGTCGTTCTCCGAACGGACCGCCTCGCGCAGGCCGAGGGGCTCCAGCGACTTGCGCAGCTGGTAGACCGCCGTGTTCAAATATTTCTCCGCGTTCAAAACCGTCATGCCCGCGAAAATCTCGGCGATCAGCCGGTGGCGGGAGATTCGCTTCCCGCGGCTCAGCAGCAGGTAAGCGAACAGCTCGGCGCTCTTGCCCGACATCCACTTCACCCGCCCCCGCTCGCTCTGCACGGCAAAATCCCCGAGCGCCGATACGGTCACCCTGCCCCAGGTCTGCGCCGGCGCGTCCGCCGCCTTCGCTGGTGCCAGCGCCTTGCGGCTCTCCAGCGCGCGGTAGACCGTCCGCTCAAGACGCTCCTGCGTCACCGGCTTCACGAGATAATCGAGCGCGGACAGCTCGAACGCTTCCACGGCGTAGTCCTTGTGCGACGTGACGAACACGACCTGCGGCGCGCCGCCATCGCGGTCCATCTGCGCGGCGAAGGACAGGCCGCTGCCGCCGGGCATGGAGATGTCGACGAACGCCAGATCGACGTCTTCCCGCTCCTTCAGAAAGGCGGTCGCCGTCGGGGCGTCCGAGAACGTACCGACGACCTCCAGCCCATCGTACTTCTCCAGCATTTTCCTCATAATAAGATGCATGACCGGCTCGTCGTCAACCAGCATCACTTTCATACGCGCTCACCGCCCATCCCTCTTTTTCCGTCGCAGCATCCCCGCCCGCATAGCCCGGCAGCGTGAACCGGAATGTCGTCCCCCGCCCCGCCTCGCTCTCGAACCGGAGACTGCCGCCGTGCATGCGAAGAAATTCGCGGGTGAGCACGAGCCCGAACCGCATCTCTCCACCATCGCCCGCGCTTGCGAAGCCGGGCTCCTTGAAGTACATCTCGTCGCGCCGGAGCAGCTTGGCCGTCTCCTCGTCGATGCCTCTTCCGTCGTCGCTCACGGATACGCTCACCTCGCCTTCCCGAAGCGACGCGTCTACCGCGATTTGCCCGCCGACGTCCGTGTACTTGATCGCGTTCGCCAGCAGATTGCGGAAGATGAGATCGAGCATCTCCTTGTCCGCGTTCACGGTCAGCCGGTCGTCGACCCGCTCCGCGATGCGAATGTGCTTGGCGGCGGCTCTCGCGCCGGCCAGCGACAGCGCCTGCCGGACGACCTGCTGCAGATTCCACGCTTGCGGGCGGAAGGCGATCGTGCCGTTCTGGCTGCGGTACCAATCGAGCAGGTTGTCCACGAGCTGGTAGGTGCCGCGCACCTGGCGCTTGATCTCCGGCAGCACCTCGGCCTTCGCCTGGCCTTGCTCCGCCGACTCCGCCTCCAGAATCTCCGTCAGGCTGACGAGCAGCGCGATCGGATCGCGGATGTCATGGGCCATCACGGTGAACAGCTTGTCCTTGAAGGCGTTCAGCTGCGTCAGACGCTCCGACTTTTCCCGCAGCCGCTCCTCGTTCTCGCGCAGCGCCGTAACGTCGCTCAGCAGGATCATTTTCCCGATCGGAGCCGTGCCGGTGTCGTAGATGTGCGTGATGCTGCAAATATAGTGCCGCGTCCGGTCCCCAAGCGCGCGCGCCAGCGGGAAGCGCTCGTCCAGATGCGCCGCCGACGCCAGTCGGTCCAGCAGCTCGGGGTTCCCGCCAAGCACCGTGCGAGCCGGTATCGATGCTTCCTTCGCCGCATGCAGCAGCCCGGGATAAGCCTCCGTCGCCGCGTCGTTGTGGCTCACGATCTGATTGTCGTAATCCAGCAGGATGACGCCGTCCCGGATCGTATCGAACATCTTGGCATAGGCGAGCGGCGTCAGCCGCAGCAGCCGGAAGCGGAAGATGCCCCAGGCGTACACCAGCCCCGACAAGGCGAAGCCGAGCGGCGTAAAGTCGATCTCCTTGTTGAACATGTAGGCGATATTGAACAGGATCGGACCGGCCGCGCCCACGATCAGCACGACGATCTGTTTGCGGACGATCGGGACGGCTCTGAGGTACATCGGGAGAAACAGCAGGATGCCGAACAGCAGAATCGTATAGTTGTAGATCGCGTGGACCGCATACCAAGGACCCTTTATCGTGTTGAAGACGGGGACGAGCCCTTCCGCATTCGGGACGAAGGCGCGATAGAGGAGATGGTGCCAGTCGTTGGTCAGATGCAGCAGGAAGGTGACGGTCGGGATGAGGAAAATGCCGATCGCGACCTGTCTCCGGCGCTTTGCCGCGAACCCGGTGAACTGGAACACGAGCAGCAGCCAGAAGGCCGACACGAACGGGATGCCGACGTATTCCAGCTGATACGACAGCTTCACCTCGCGCAGGCTCTCGCTCACGATCTCGAGCGTGTAGCCCATCGCGTAGCAGGAAGCCGTCAGCATCATCCAGATCATCGTTCGGGCCATCGGCTGCTGCCGCTTCAGATAAGAAAGACAAGCGACGAACAGCATAAACGCCGTAGCGAGACACAGCAGCACCGACATCCATTGCCTCGTATCCACCGCGCCTCTCGCCTCCCTTTCGTTTCCTCTTGGACACTTGGATTCGACAAAAATCGGCGGATTCCTTGTCGAAGGAAATTCGGTCAGCCGGCTCCGCTTGCCGTTTTCGGACACATAGGACTTATGTAACAATTTACATAGGAAAAAGGAAGGAATGTGTTAAAAAATTAAACAAATCTTTATGTAATCTATTACTTTCGGCCGTCTATCGTTCGATAATGGATAGGTAAAAATTTTAACTAAGGAGGGAGTTTTATTCACGAGAACCAATTTTTGAAGGGCTTTCAAGACCAAAGACGCAGGTCTTAAAGGCAACGGGCGGCGACATGCTGAAACGGTTTAGATGCAAATTATACAACAGGAGCGGAGCTTAGTGAAGAAGTTGCTTAGAATGTCCTTTTTCTCCAAAAATTTAATTTTATCGTTCATCAACATCATTCTCATTGGAGCGGCGCTGATCACCTCCGCATACATCGTCGAAAAAAACATTCTGATCGACCAGCTGCGCGGTCAGATCAAGGTCGTCACCGAAAACTGGGCCAAGGGCATCGAGCCCCAAAAAATCCGGCAGGCGATGGGCGAAAAAAGCTACAAGGACCCCGTTCAGACGGAGCTTACCGCTTATCTGGATCAGGTCAACAAAAACAACCCCAACATCGCGCAGGCGTACGTCTTCGGCACGGAGCTGACGAACGGCAACCAGACGTCGATCGCGGCGATGCCGACCAGTCTCGTGACGGCGTTCGAAGAAGCGAAGCTGAACGTCGGCGACATGTACGAGCAGCCGAAAATCGTAGCCAATGCGCTCGCCCATATGCTGGATAGCGGCAAGCCTACCTTTACCAGCATTTACTCCGACGACTTCGGCACCTGGACGACGATCGCCTACCCGATCAAGGACGCCGACGGGAGCACGTTCGCTTATTTCGCCGTCGACGTGGACGCCAGTTCGGTCTCCAAGGGCCTGGGCAAGCTGCTGACCTACGGCATTACGATCCTGCTCATCCTGCTGGCCGTCATTCTTCTGATTCAGTTCATCGTCGCCCGCAAGATGATGAAGCCGATCAAGGAATTGATGCGCGGCATCGAGCAAGTGAGCCAGGGCAATCTGGACGTTAAGCTGAAGGCCGGCGGCAGCGATCTCGGCATGCTGAACGACAAGTTCAACGGCATGGTCGCACGGATCAACGACACGATCGCGAAGGTTCAGCAAACCTCGCACACGTTGACTTCCTCGGCCAAAGCACTGCATGAAGTGTCCGAAAAGAACGACGCCAGCATGGAAACGATGACGGCCAGCATGCGCGAAATTACCGTGAGCGTCGTGACCCAGGAGCAGGCTGCTGGCGACGGGGCGAAGGCGATGGCCGAGATGGCGAACGTCATCCAGAATATCGCGGCCAACGCGTCCAAAGTCGCAGACGAAGCGACGGAGATGGAAAAGCTGTCGCTCGAGGGCAATCAGGTCGTCAGGCAGGTATCGGACCAGATGGTTCAAATCGAGGACTTCGTGACCCGCACGGCTAATGCGGTCCAGCTCCTCGAGGGCCGCTCCCAGGAAATCGAAAATATCGTCGCGATCATCACCGGCATCTCGACCCAGACCAACCTGCTGGCCCTGACCGCGGCCACCGAGGCGGCGCGCGTCGGCGAGTACGGCGCAGGCTTCGCAGTCGTGGCGCACGAAGTACGCAAGCTCGCGGAAATGTCGGCCCAATCGGCCAATCAGATCACCGAGCTCATCAAGGAAATTCAGAGCGAGATCGGCATCGCGGCGCTGGCCATGGAGCAAGGAACAAACGAAGTCCGGATCGGGAAAGAGATCGCGTCCGATGCGGAGCGGATGTTCGGCGGCATCCTGAACGCCACGAACAACGTCGCGCTTCAAATCCAGGAGGTGTCCAGCTCGACCGAGCAAATGTCGGCCGGCACCGAAGAGCTCACCGCGACCTCCGCAGAGCTGTCGGCCTCGGCAGGCAAGACCGCGGCGAACAGCGCCAAGATCAATGAGTCGATCGCTGACCAGAAGGAATCGATGCGTGCCATCGTCGAATCGTCGACGGGTCTGGCGGTCATGTCCGCGGAGCTGCAGCAGCTGGTCGAACGCTTCAAGGTGCAGCTTTAGTTCAAGTTAGTTTCAATACGCACTCTCCCGGATCCACCCGAGACGCACTCTATTCTCTGGGATGGGGTGCGTCTCCATTCTAGCAATGGAGGCAATAACAACATGTCTTTCAATCGTACCGCCGCCGAACTGAACCTCGCGCGCGGATCGCAACAGCCGGTTCTTCTGCTGCCGACGGACTATCCCCGTCATCGCCGGACTTACGCCTACGATACGAGCGAATATGCGTTAAGTGAATCATTAACCCGGAGGCTCGGGGAATCGAAAAAGGAGGGAAATCGCGATATCGCCTTACTGGCGGCCGTCTACTTCGCATGGATCTGCCGCCTGTCGGGCGAGCGGGAGATGGCGGCCGGCATCGCCGCGGCTGCCGGCGACGTGCCGGTGTTCGTCGACGCGGCCGCGGCCCGGACGTTCGCCGACCTGCGCGACGCCGTTCACCGCAGCCTCATTTCGCCGGAGCTGCCATTCGATGGTGTCTGCGAGACCCGCTTCTCCGTCGGCTTCCCCCTTCGCGCGGAGCGCGAGCAGCTGAACTGGCAGCTGCGCGAGCGCGAAGGCGGCTGGACCGTCATCGTCGAGTACGACACCTCTCTTTTCCGCAATGCGACGATCGGCCGATACGTCCGGTATTACGTCGCCTTGCTGGAAGCCGCGCTTGCGGATCCGTCCGCGAGCTTTGCGGGGGTCGACCTGCTGACGGAGGAGGATACCGCGGTCTATGCCGCGCTGAACGCGACGGAAGCGGCGTACGATCGGACCGCGACGATTCACGGCATGATCGAGCGGGCCGCAGCGCTTTATCCGGACAAGACGGCAGTCTCCTCCGCCGAGGGCAAATGGACGTACCGGCAGCTGAACGAGCTGGCGAACCGGACGGCGCGGATGCTGATCGACCGCGGCCTGCGAAAAGGCGAGTTCGTCACGATACTGATGGAGCGCAGCGCGGAGCTGATCGTGAGCCTGCTCGGCATCCTGAAAGCGGGCGGCGTGTACGTCCCCGTCGATCCGGAGCATCCCGACGAGCGCAACCGTTATATCGTGGAGGATACGGGATCGGCGTTCGTCCTGACGAAGGGCAAGTACGCGGCGGCCGCGGAGCGGCTCTGCGCGGGCATCGGGTCGGTCAAGGCGATCGTCGACGTCGAAGCGGGATTCCCGGCCTACGATGGCGCGGACAATCCGGATGCGAAGGTCGGTCCGGACGATCTCGCTTATGTCATCTAGACGTCCGGCTCGACCGGCCGGCCGGAGGGCGCGCTTATCGCGCACGAAGGCGTCGTCAACCTGGGCGAATCGGTCCGCAAGGATTGCGGTATCGGGCCGGATGACGTGCTGACCCAATTCGCCACGTACAGCTTCGACGCCTCCGTGTGGGATACGATCGGCGCGCTGTTCTACGGCGCCGAGCTGTACCTGCTGTCCCCGGCCGAGCGGATGTCTGTCGAGGAATTCGCCTCGGCGGTCGAGCGGACGGGAACGACGATCGTCGCCATTTTGCCGACCGTGTTCTTTAATCAGCTGTCCGCGTATTTGTCCGACGAAGGCTATCGCAAGCTGTCCCGTGTCCACCTGATCACGGTAGCGGGCGAAGCGTTGTACGGTGAGCAGGTGCGCAATTTCCAGCGCAAGTTCAAGGACGCCATCGCAATCGTAAACGTGTACGGGCCGACCGAATGCACGGTGTGCACGACGACCCACACGATCAAAGATTACATCCCGGACGATCTGGCGAACGTGCCGATCGGACGGCCGATCGGCAACTACAAGGTCTACATCGTCAACGAGGAGAACCGTCTGTGTCCGGTCAACGTCCATGGCGAGGTGCTCATCTCGACCGTGGGACTGGCCAAAGGCTATCTGAACCAGGCCGAGAAAACCAGGGACGCGTTCGTCCCGAATCCGTTCGAGCCGGGCAGCCTGATCTACAAATCGGGGGACTACGCCAAGCTGCTGCCGGACGGCACGATCGAGTACGTCGGCCGCCGCGACTCGCAGATCAAGATTCGCGGACACCGGATCGAGATCGGCGAGATCGAGGACGCTTTTGCCCAGATTCCGAACGTGCAGAACATCGCCGTCGTGCCGAAGAAGGAAAAGGACGGGCAGAACATGCTTGTCGGGTTCTTCACTTCCAAGGACGGCGCGCGTGTGGCCGCCGCGGACGTCAAACGGCTGCTCGGCGCCAAGCTCCCCTCCTACTTCGTGCCGAAGCTGGTCGTGCAGCTGGACGACATGCCGCTCTCGCCGACCGGCAAAATCGACCGCAAAAAGCTCGCCGGCTACGAGGTGCGGCAGGAGGAACAGGAGCAAGACGACGAAGGATTCGCACCGCCGGCCAATGAGACCCAGGCGGCTATCGCGGCCGCCTGGCAGGAATCGCTGGAGCTCGGCAGAATCGGCATCCGCGACGATTTCTTCGAGATCGGCGGCGACAGTCTGGCGATCATGCATGTGCTCGTCCTGCTCAAGCCGCGGTTCCCGGACATCGGCATCAACGACTTTTTCGAATGCAGGACGATCGAAAAGCTGGCGGCGCGCGCGGATCGGGCGGGCTCCGGGGCCGCAAGCTCCCGCAAGGCTTATGCCGGAGGCGAAGTGATCCCGCTGGACGAGCATCCCGCCCGTCTGGGACCGTCGTCCGCGGAGCGGGGTGACCGGCGGCACGACCGGCCGTCCGCCGTGTTGCTGACCGGCGCGACCGGCTATCTCGGCGCCTACCTGCTCTACGAGCTGCTCGTCCAGAGCGAGGCCAGGGTCATCTGCCTGGCGCGCGCGAGCGGCGCGGACTCGGCCCAGTTCAGAATCCAGAAGACGATGGCGCACTACTTCGGTCCTGCGTCGCTCGATCTGCTGGACGGACGCGTGTATGTCGTCGAGGGAGACTTGTCTCAGCCCCGACTGGGGCTGTCGGAGGCGGATGCGCAGTTCATTCGGTCGAATACGGACGCCATCCTGCACAGCGCGGCCGACGTGCGGCATTTCGGGGACGCGGATCAATTCGACAAGTCGAACGTCCTCGCGACCCGTCATCTGATCGAGCTCGCCGAGGGATCGGACCGCGACGTCAGATTCCACCACATTTCCACGCTCGGCATCCCAGAAGATCTGGCGCTGAGCGGGCAATGGGAGGCGCAGCTCGCGCGCGCAGCGTTCGATCCTGAACTGCGGGTGGGCAACCTGTATACGCAGAGCAAGCTCGAAGCGGAAAAGCTGCTGTTCGCCGCCGCGAACCGCGGCCTGGCCGTCAACGTTTACCGGGCGGGCAATCTGTCCTGCCATTCGGAGAGCGGGAGGTTCCAGCAGAACATCGACAACAACGCGTTCTACCGGATGATCAAAGCGATGCTGCTGCTCGGCAAGGCGCCGAAGGCGAATTGGGACGTGGACTTCACCCCGATCGACTATGCCGGCCGCTCGATCGTCCACCTGGCGCTGCGGCCCGACACCGCCGGACAGTTGTTCCACATCTGCAATCCGGCGCCCGTTCACTACGAGCGGATGATCGAGATGCTGCGCGCGCTCGGCTATCCGGTGGAGACGCTCGATATCTCGGAATACACGAATTGGCTGTTCGACTCGACGGCGCCCAAGGACGCGGAAGCGATGCAGCTGGCGATCGCCCAGCTCGAGGGCGACGGGGCCAAGGATTCCGACTATCGCTACGGCTGCACGGCCACCTCTTCGTTCCTCGAAGGGACGGACATCCGCTGCGCGCCGGCCGACGAGCGTTTTCTTCGCTCGATGATCGATTATGCGGTTTCGATCGGTTATTTCCCGGCGCCGAACAGGCTGCTGCGGGCGGAGCGCCGCTAAGTAATACAGTTCAAAATAGGGGCTTCCCTCAGGTCGCTTGGACCCGGGGAAGCCCCTGTTGTCGTTGCTTGCGCTAGGCCAACGAGCGCCCGATGATCTTACTCGCCCTGTTCCGCATGCTCCGATACGCTTTGCGCACCGCTTCGTCCGAGGCGCCCTCCCGCAGGGCATCGCGCAGGGGAAGGACTTCCGTTCGGAAGCGTTGTCCGGCCGGGACGCGGCGGACGACCGTCGGAACGGCCGCTGTCTTCGCAATGGCGACGGTTCCGTTATCATTTTTGACCACGTCGATATTCAGAACGACGCCGCACTGGGTATGGATGTTTTCTTTTAATTTCGTCGATATAAAATTGCCCAGAGAATAGGCCGCGAACTGCCGTCTCCCTCTCGCGCGCAGCGGCTGAAGGACATGGGAATGCGAACCGAGCACGATATGCGCGCCGTGCCGGAACAGCAGGTCCACGAGTTGCCGCTGCTTCTTGTTGGGGACATGGGTGTATTCCTGGCCGAAATGCATGCACACGACGACCAGGTCCGCCCTCTTTTTCAAGCGGCGCATGTCCTCGATCATCTTGGGCGGGCGGATCAGGTTCACCATCCACGAGCGGCCGGGCGGCAGCGGAATACCGTTGAGACCCGACGTATAAGATAGGATCCCGACTCGAACCCCTTTGACATCGCGAACCAAAGCCTCCCGCGATGCTGCCGCCGAGGAAAAGGTGCCTGTATGCCCGATCTCGCAGCGGTCCAGCACCCGAAGCGTTCGCAGCAAGCCTGCCGACCCGTGGTCCATGCAATGATTGTTGGCCGTGATCAGTACGTCGAAGCCGGCTTTCTTTAAGGCCGGGGCCAGTTCGTCCGGACAATTGAACAACGGTCCATGCGATCTGCGCCTGACCCCGTCCGTCTTCCCCGCGAAGGTCGTCTCGAGATTTCCGATCGTCAGGTCTGCCTCCTGCAGCAGAGGAGCGACTTTTTCCAGCAACGGGTCGAAGTTATATGCGCCGTCGGCGCTTTTGGCGTCGGAGATGATATAGCGCTTCACCATCAGGTCGCCGACCGCGGCGATTCGAATCGTAGGCAAGCTCGCAGTCCCTCCTGTCGCCGGGGCCTGCCAAGCCGGCAGGTCGCACGGGCATCCAGCATCGTTTCTTTATACATATGATCATCATAAACGTTTGCCACGCTTGCAGGATCGATTGGACGTCGGCCCGGGAAGCAAAGTCTCGTTTAGAGGACGCGGCGCGCGGTTACGTAGTGCGTGGACCAGAAGCCGGACGTGATCGAGCTGATCTGTAGTCCGTCGACGGAAGGCGTATCGTGGATGACTTTGCCGCCTCCCATATAGATGCCCACGTGATTGATGACGCCGTTGTTGCTGCCGATCGTATCGAAGAAGACGAGATCGCCCTTGGCCAAATTGCCTCTGCTCACGAAGGAGCCGGCGGACTTCTGCGACTTCGTGCCCCACTTGAGGCTGACGCCCACCTTGTCAAAGATGAATTGGGTGAACGCGGAGCAGTCGAAGATGAGCTTGGACGGATTTCGCGTGCCGTAGTCATAGCTGACGCGGCCCATATAGCTCTGGGCGATCGAGACGACCCGATCGGCTTTCGAGCCGCCGCCGGAGGAAGGAGCCGAACCGCCGCTGCCGCCGCCTGCATAATTCGTATATTTGCTGCTGGACGATATATAACCGGAATTGCCCTTTTGATCGAAGACATGCAGCCAGTAAGCGTTCGCCTGACCGACGACGTGGACCGACTCGCCGGAGCCGATCATCCGGATGACACCCGAACTGGATGAAGCGCTGACGCGCAAGTTGACGCCGTATTTGATTTTCGTATCGTAATAAGAGGCGGCGGACGCCTTCGGCGCGGAAACGGCTTGTCCGGCCGTGACGACCCCCAGCCCGATAGCGGCGCATAAGCCGACAGACAGAATCCGACGCAGGAATGGCTTGGTAGTAGACATGTAAGTTCCTCCCGAGATGTATGTAAGTGCGTGCCTCAGAACCCACGATATCACAATTGAAACAACCCAGACTTTCCCACGAAGAGAAAAAATCGCCGTGCAATCAGATCATTTCCTCATTATTAGAATAAGTTGAGAATTTTCTCACCAACTTACCTGCATATCCAAATCATTCTCATGCAAGAAAGTCATTCCGCGTTGTAGAAGTGGTGCGAGCATCTTGCGGACATCTCTGCGTGCGCTATATCAATCTCATATAGGCGCTGATTTCCGCTTTCATTTCCGGTGGGATGATGCGCCGACCGGCCTGCGTGAGGGAATAGCGCGATTTTGCGCTATTCTTGGGAAGCGGGTTAGCGGCGGCGGAGTGGGTGATTTGGTGCGTGAGGGAATAGCGCGATTTTGCGCTATTCTTGGGAGTCGGATTATCGGCGGCAGTGTTGGTCGTTTGGTGTATGCGGGAATAGCGCGATTTTGCGCTATTCTTGGGAATCGGATTAGCGGCGGCAGTGTGGGTGGTTTGGTGTATGCGAGGATAGCGCGATTTTGCGCTATTCTTGGGGAATCGGATTAGCGGAGGCAGTGTTGGCGGTTTGGTGTATGCGGGAATAGCGCGATTTTGCGCTATTCTTGGGAGTCGGATTAGCGGCGGCAGTGTTGGTGGTTTGGTGCATGCGGGAATAGCGCGATTTTGCGCTATTCTTGGGAATCGGATTAGCGGCGGCAGTGTTGGTGGTTTGGTGTATGCAGGGATAGCGCGAGTTTGCGCTATTCTTGGGAATCGGGTTAGTGGCGGCGGAACGGGCGGTGCGATACTGGCGAATAGCGGAAAGACCTCACGCCGATGGCGTGAGGTCTTATGTGCCTCGATGTCGCAAAATGAAGCGATTGCGCTTTAGCCGGACGGGGCGGCATCGCCGCCTCCGTCACCGCAATTGCTGTTGAAGCAGCCGGTCCAGCAGAACCGCGGCCTGTGCTCTGTTGGCGGTCCCGTTCGGCGCAAAGCTTCCGTCCGGCATGCCGCCAACAATGCCAGCTTCCCGCAGCGCCGCGACAGCTCCCCGCGCGTAGTCGGCGATCGTGCCGGCGTCCGCGAAGCCGGCTGCAGCCTCGACCGTCGCGCCAAGGTCGATCCCGGCTGCCGTCAGCGCCCGATACGTCATGACCGCCATATCCTGTCGGCTGATCCGTTCCCGGCCGCCGAAGGTGCCGTCGCCTTTCCCCTGTACGATGCCCGCTCGATAAGCGGCCGCAGCGGCGCCGGCGTACCAGGCATCGGCTTCGATGTCGGCGAACGGCAGGCTCGCGGACGCATCGCCAGGCGTAAGATCGAGCGCGCGCACGAGCATTTGCGCAAATTCGGCCCGCGTGACCGCGCGATTCGGCTCGAAGTAGACGTCGGAAGGGCTATTGCCGCCGACGGAGCCGTTCACCCCGTAGACGACGCCGCGCGCCGAAAGCGCGAGAATGCTGTCCGTCGCCCATGCCACCTGGCTTTCGTCGGCGAAGCGCGCCTGAGACGGCGCCGCCGCATACAGGCTGAAGTGAGCGGCATCGAACGTCGCCGTGCCGGAGGCCGGATCGTAGCGGCCGTTCTTGACCCATTCAAGCCGATTGTCGTCGGAGATCGCGTAGATCACGACCTGCGCCGGATGAACACCGGGCTCCAGGGAATACGGCACGGATACCCGAACGGTCTTGCCCGCGCCGAACGTACCGATGCGCGCTCCGCCCGCGCTGAGCGCGAAGTCGTATACCGGCCGGTCGCCGATCCGCGTACGCGTCTCCCCGGTCAACGCCGAGGCGTCCGCGCGGCTCACGCTCAACTCGACGTCGCCGGTCGATCCGCTCCCTTCGAACAGCCCGATGGGAAGGAGCAGAACTGCGATCCCCGTATCGACGCGAATCTGTTTAATGCCTGCGCCATCGGCGGCTTTCACCTGCGCAAGAGGCAGCTTGACGGTCATGCCTTTGACATCCGCCTGCGTTCGAATCGCGAAGCCGATGACGCCGTCCTTCGTCTCCTTCAACGCCGCCGCGAACGCCGCGGCGCTTACGTTCGCCGTCGCCTTGCCGTCCGCGCCCACCGTCACCGCGATCGAATCTGCGGCGGCCGGCGTTCCCGAGTTCGTCCCGGGTCCCGGTCCGTTCGTGCCGTCATCCGGCTTCGGTCCCGTGTTTTCCGAGAGCTCCAGCACGCCGAAGCGCGACGCGTTCGCATAGGATTGTCCGGTCGGGTCGTTCCAGGTGAATACGCTGTCCCGCGCCCCGCCGTCCTGATCGTTGTTGACCTGAAGATCGAAGCCGATCAAACGGCCTGCCGCGGGCGATATCGTATCGAGCGCGATCGCCGCTTCCACGGCATAGCCGCCGTCCACAAGCTTTGTCGCCGACGAATAGTTGTCGTCCCGCGCATGCCCGCCGACCGTTTTTGCATTTTTGTAGCTGATGCGATATTGTCCGTCATCGTCTTCGTAGGCGGCCGTCTTGCCGTTGTTTTGATCGACGAAAATTTCCACCGAATCCTGCTCCCAGGCGTTCGCTATCGCGTCGCTCAGCGCGCTGTCCGTCACGACGGCGTACACGTAAAGGTACTGCGCGTCCCATAGCGTACGGAACTCGGCTTTGGCGCCCGCGCCTCCCTGCTGCTCGACGACGACGTCCGTCCGGTAGACGGGCGCCGCGGACCAGATGCCGTCGGGTTCGCCGTCGATGACGGGCGTGCCGCGCACGGCCGTGCCGATGCGGGTCGCTTCGATGTACGTCAGCACGCCGTAGCCCTGGCTGTCGCCGTCCTGCGCGCCGCGCGGGTCGCTCCAGGAGACGATGACCCCATTGCCGCCCTGCTCCGAGCCGTCATTGATGCCCTTGTCGGTAACGCGCACGTCGAACTTCACCTGTTTGCCCAGCGTGCCGACGACAGGAATCGCCGCTTGCAGGACGTAACCCTCCGTCGTCTTGACGACGTCCGCATGATGGCGCGGGAAGGTCAGCTTGCGGATGCCGCCGTCGTCGACGAACAGCTCCACCTGATCGGTCTCGGTATCGGTAAGATCGCGAACCGCCACGCGTACATACAGATGCTGCGCATCCCACAGCGTTTTCATCTGCGCCCCAAGCGTGCCGAGGCTCTCGGTCTGCAGCGCAGGCACGGTTTGCCACGCCTTATCCGCGGCGCTTGCAGGAGTACCCTGCGCCGTGTCCGCCGTCTTCGCCGTGAGCGGCAGCTTAGAAGGATTGAGCGCCTTCACCGCTTCGATCATGCCCCAATACGCATACTTGGCCTGATGACGCTTGTCGAACGGAAACGGCGCGTCCTGGCGGGTCGTGCCGCGGTTGTGCAGCCACGTATAGTCGTCCGCGACGCCCCACAGCGTTACGTTGCTGATCCAGCCTTCCGGCTTGCCGGCAGCCTTGCCCATTTCGTCGAGCCGCACCAGCTCCTTGAACAGCTCCTTGAAGCGATACCCCTGCTTGACGAGAATGTCCTCGGGGATCGGCTCGTAGCTCGTGCTGTTGTTCGTATACACCGACACGTCCAGCTCCGTTAATTGGTTGTCGAAGCCGGCTTCGCCGAACTTGCGGATCGAATCGGAGATCTGCTGCACCGACGGCCCGCTGATGTTGATGTGCGTCTGATGGCCGACGCCGTCGATCGGCACGCCCTCGTCTCTGAGCGAGGTGGCGAGATTGTAGAGAAAATCGCGTTTTTTCGGATCGTGCGTATTGTAATCGTTGATGTACAGCTTGGCGTCCGGAAGCTCGCGGCGCGCGACGATAAACGCGGTTCGGATGAAGTCCGTGCCGGTCAGGCGGGACCACTCGCTCTTGCGTATGCCGTCCGGCTGGCCTTCGTCGATCACTTCGTTCACGACGTCGACGGATTGAATCGGTACGCCCAGCGCCTTGAAATGCCGAGCCACCGTCTCGATATAAGTCGTCAGCCGGTCCAGCACGAGCTGCTTGTTCTCCGGCGTCGCGGCCAGCGGCTGGCCCGCTTCGTCGTTGAACATCCACTCGGCAGCCTGCGAGTGCCAGGCGAGCGTATGCAGGCGGAAGTCCAGGCCGTGATCCTTGGCGTACAGCGCGATCTTATCCGCCGATGCCCAATTCCATTCGCCCTCGGAAGGGTTCAGCGACCCCGGCTTCGTAGAATTCTCTGCCACGATGGAGCTGTAGTGAAAATCGACCAGCGCCTTGGCGTCGCCCTCGATCTGCGCCGGCTCCACGGCCGCACCGATCTTGAACGAATCCGCGTAGACGTCCTTCAGCGCATCGATGTCCGTCTGGATCGGCAGCGGTCCGGCGACCGGCCCGACGTAGGTCAGTGCGAAGTCGTCGAGGTAAAACGATCTGGCTTCGCCGATGTTGTCGGCCGCTTCGACGTACGCCCGCAGCACGGACGGCGTCGTCGCGACCGTGATCGTGCCGCTTAATTGCACCCAGTCGTCCGCGGTGACGTTTGCGTTTGCGGAGACATTCGTGAACGCGCTGTCGCCGGACTGCACGGAGATCCGCAGCGCCGTCGGCGATTGGCCCGCCGCCATCCGCACCCAGGCCGACAGGCTGTACTTGTAGCCCTTGTGAATCTTGCCCATCACGTCCAGCAGCGGTCCGTCGTATTGCTGGGATACTGTCGTGAGCAAGCTGTGCGAGCCGCTCGCCGTATGATTGGCGGCATCGGTCACGGCGATTTGGCCGTCGCCGAACCTGCGCACCCAATTGCCCTGCCCGTCTTCGAAGTCCGCCAGCACGCCGCTTTGATCCAGCTCGCCTTCTCCCGGCGTGCCTTCGTCAGGCGTGACGTCCTTGAGGAGGACTTCGTCGATATACATATCCGCCACGGAAGTCGAGCCGGTCGCGGATTCGATCCAAATGCGCATCTCCGACGTGTTCGCCGGCACCTCGTAATTTTTGACTTCGAAGGAGGTCCAGCCGTCGGCGCGCACTTCCCGGTCGCCCGCCAGCCACGGATATTGATTGTCGAGCAGCGGCGAAACGACTTTGGACGCCAGGTGCAGCGTATCGACGCCTTCGCCGAGCTTCACCTTGAGCGACAGATCGTACGTGCGTCCTGACTGCATGACGCCCGTCAGATTCAGCGTCGGGCTGCTGGCCCGCGAGCCGCGTGCGCCGAGCTTGAGCGAATGCGTGCCGTCCGATGCAGTGTCCGCTGACACGCCGATCGTCCCCGTGCCGCCCCAGCTCAAGTTTTCCCAGCCGCCGGTCTGTCCGTCCTCAAAGCTCTGCGCCAGCACGACCGCGCCGGACACCGGTCCCGGATCGGACGGCGTCGGATCCTCGTCAGGAAGCGACACGAGCTTCGCCGCAAACGTGTCCACATAGTAGTCGACCGTCGCATTGTCGGTGGACTGGACGTACACCTGATAGCCGGAGGCGCGCGCGTCCACGGTCATCCGGCCCTCGAGCAGCACCCAGTCCGCGGAGGTAACCGGCTTCGCGTCGATCCTGGCATAAGCGCCCGCGTCGCCTTCGGGGAGGCCTTGCTGATTGATCGTCAGCTCGACCGTCGCCGTGACGGCCGGCACATCTTCCTTTAATTTAGCGTAGATGGAAAAGTCATACGTGCCGCCGGGCACCAGTGCGCTCGCATCCACGCCCGGTCCGTTCCACGTCGCAGTTCGTCCGGTTGCGAGCAAGCTGCCCGTCCCGCTTTGCGCGGTCGCCGTCGACTGCGAGACGGTCTCGGTGCCTCGCTTGAACCAGCCGTCCGTGCCCGTGTCGAAGCTGGCGCTCATCACCGTATCCCCCGCCGCGGCGATCGCCTGGCCCGCGCCCCAGCCGGTCGGCACCGCAATGGCGATGCCCAGCATCGCGGCCAGGACGGCTTTAAGTCTTATTTTCCGCATCCACGTTTTCCCCCTTAAATGTCGTTCCCCGATTCGCAAGCCAAGACGGTGCGACCAGCGGTCCACAGCTCCGTGCGCCCGCACACATTGTAAGCGCTTAAATCGGCTTGCGTTTCTCCATTATGCAATTTCCGCCAAATCGGTCGTACCCGGAAAAGTATGGTATTTACTATAAAAAATAAAGATTCGATCGGTATGGCAAACTCGCATCGTGCCCCAGCTTCCACGCGCAGGTAGTCTCGCATAGGAACAAACCAACCACTTGCCGCAGTCTCCCTACACAGGTAGTCTCACATAGGAACTCATCAGCCCCTCGCTCTAGCTCCCTCCCGCAGTTAGTCTCACATAGGAACAAACCAACCACTCGCCGCAGTCTCCCTACGCAGGAAGTCTCACATAGGAACTCATCAGCCCCTCGCTCCAGCTTCCACCTGCATGTAGTCCCACATAGGAACAAACCACCTGTTCACCCTAACTCCCTCCCGCCGGTAGTCCCACATAGGAACAAATCCGTCCCTCGCTACAGCTTCCACGCGCTTACATTCCCGGTTAGGAACAAACTGCCGCCCAGCGCATTCGACGCGTATGACGACGGTCAATAAATCAACCGACCGCAGGCGTCCGGGATGCCGGATTTGCGATAAAAGTAGGTGTTGAGCTGGTCCCGCCACTCTCTCGCATGTTCGGCCTGATGCGCGAGCCGCTCTCGCACCGACGCGTGTACGCGCACGGGAAGACGATCCGCGATACCGTCCCAGGCAGCGAGCAGTCCGGCAGCCCGGTCGACGCCTTCGAAGCGCGTATCGTAAATGTGTTGAATGACGCTTTTGCCGCTCTTGAGGCGCATACCGTAGGGGACATGGTGAAAAAAGAGCAGCAGCTCGTCCGGACAGGTATCCGGAGATTCGTATAAGGCCGCTGCCGCGGCTGGGTACTGTCCTGCGTAGCCGGTGCCGGTCGCAACGGTGCGGTCGACGCCGATGCCGTCGCGATCCGCGTAGTGATAGGTGCCCCAGGGACTGTACTCGTACCCGTCGACGTTCGGGCCGTAATGATGATGCGGGTTGACCATCCATCCGACGCCAAGCGGCGCCGTGTACGATTCGTAAATGGCGTACGAGTCCATCAGCATCCGGATAACGGTCTCCTCGACGACCGGGTCCGGCCCAAGCGCCATTCGGATCCACTCGCGTCCGATCGCTTCAGCCGATAACGACGGATTCCAGGCGAGCCGGCCGTAGCCGTACCAGTTTGCCTGTGCGAGCAGATGGCCCGTCCAGTTGGCGTCGGTGCCGACATTGGACACTGCGGCAACGCCGCCTCGGCGGTTTCTCCTCGCAACCTCCGCATCGCCGCGTTCCTCATCGCCTTCCCCGACTGCGCGCCTCCCGACGGCGTCCGCCACCGTCCAGCCGTCGCCGCCGTCGAAGGCCAGCACCTCCTTCCACATTGGAAGGAGATAGCAGAGATGCCGCTGCTGTCCCGTGTATTCCTGCGTGATCTGCAGCTCCAGCGCGATCTGCGTGCGCCGTAGGCCGAGCAGCAGCGGCGACACCGGCTCGCGCACCTGAAAATCCATCGGTCCGTGCTTGATCTGAAGCACGACATTGTCGCGGAACGCGCCGTCGAGCGGCATGAAGTGATCGTAGGCGGCGCGCGCGCGATCCGTCCGCCGGTCCCGCCAGTCCTGCTTGCAGTCGTAGACAAAGCACCGCCAGACGACCGTGCCGCCGAACGGTGCGAGCGCATCGGCCAGCATGTTGGCGCCGTCCGCGTGATCCCGCCCGTAAGTGAAAGGACCCGGCCGATGCTCCGAATCGGCCTTGACGACAAAGCCGCCGAAACCCGGGATGCGCCGGCATACCTCTGCCGTCGTCTCGCGCCACCATGCCGCGACGGCCGGGTCCAGCGGGTCCGCCGTCGCGAGCCCGCCGAGCGCCATCGGCGAGGCGAAGTTGACGCTCAGGTATAGCGCGATCCCATACTCGCGAAAAACGTCGGCCACCCGCGCCACGTCTTCCAGCCGCTCCGGCGACAGCAGCCGCGTCTCCTCGGCATGCACGTTGACGTTGTTGATGGCGACCGCGTTGATGCCGATCGAAGCGCTCAAACGCGCATAATCGCGAATTCGCGCCGCCCGCTCGCCCAGTCGTCCGGCCTCAAAAAACAAGCTTCCGCCGGCATAGCCGCGCTCGACGGACCCGTCCGCGTTGTCCCAATGATCGATCATCCGCAGCGGGTACGCCGGCCGCTCGACGATTCGGAGATCGCTTAGGTCGCGGCCCGTACACAGCAATCGAATGAAGCCAAAGGCAGCATACAGCGCGCCCTTCGCGTCGCCTCCGAGCAGGTAGACGCTGCCGTCGGCACCGGACAGGATCGCGTAACCTTCCTCGCCGAGCATGCCGGTGTCCAACACCTCGATCTCCGCCGCGTCCGCCAAGCCGACAACAATTGCCGGTCCTCCCATTCCCCCCTCGCCCGCGCGTGCACCGGCCTCAACCGATTCCGCCGAGCCGTCGACAGGCGCCATACCAAGCAAACCCCCGATCGCGCGGCGCAGCTCAAGACGCGCCGTAGCCAGCTCGGCGCCATCGCCAATCACGACGAGCCTGCCGCATACCGCCGCATACCTCGCGCGCAGCGTCTCGTCCTCAATCCGTCTGTAATCGAGCCACGCTTGCTCGTATGCTTCTTGTCCAGCTTGACCCCTATCCATCACGCGTCCTCCTCTCCGTGCAAATAAAAAGAGCCTCCCGCAACAGAGACTCCCTTCTCGTCGATAATCCCATTCCAACCATGCCGCCAGCCGCTGATTCAAGCCTCAATCCTCAAGCTTCAAGCCTCATGCCTCATGGTTCAGGCAGCCAGATCCGGTACCGCCCGGCGAGCGCCAGCAGCGCGAACATATAGAGGCAATTGTCGTAATAGCGCCGCTCGCCCTCGCGCACCGGCGTAAGCCAGAAGCGCGCGACCGCCTCCCGCGCATGCGGGCTGTCCGGCGCGGCGAGCGCCGCGCACGCGTTGGTCGCGACGAGGCCGACCGGGTGCAGCGCCGGCTCCTCGAACGGCGTGCCGTCGATTCGGTAGCGACGGTAGTCGGCCGGGTCCTTGTCCGCGAAAAAGCGCAGGATCGCCTCCGCCTCGCGCCTCATCCACGGCGAGACGCCGAACCAGGCGGCTTCGAGGCCCACATTTGCCGCGACCCGGTACGAATCGCTGTAGAAATGCCCGTAGCCTCGCTCGTCGTTGGGCGTACCGTCGTAGTGGGCGTACTCCGGCGAGAGACCGGTCTCCGGGTGGCAGGCGAGCGGCAAATAAGCGCGGCTCGCAGCCGCCGCTTCCCGCCAGAAAGGCCGATCCGCCTCGTCCGCCCACAGCGCGAACAGTTCATAGAAATGCGGCAGATGATACGACGGGTCGCTGTATTCGCACTCGGGCACGAACTTGATGAGCCGGTTGTCCCGGTTCCACATCGGGTAGCCAGGGCCCTGCTCGCCGTTGTGCAGACAGGCCCGCAAAATGTCCCGCGCCTTGGCCGCGTAGTCCAGCGGCGGCTCGCCTTCGCCCCAGCGGTGCGCCGCAAAAAACAGCGCCAACGCGAAGTACTCCTCGCCGTCCGGCGCGGGGCCGTTCGAATTGCGCGTCCCGTCCGGCATGCACGACCAGGCGAAGTACCCGGCATGCACGCCGTCCTTCATATGCATATACGTCCAGGTCCAGCGCCACAGCCGGTCGAACAGCGCCTTGTCGTCCATTTGCACGGCCATCATCATGCCGTAGGACATGCCTTCGGTCCGCACGTCGAGATTGCCGGTGTCGAGCATGTAGCCCATGTCGTCGCACGGATAATAAATGCGTGTCCGTTCGTCATCGCCGAACAGTTGCCGCCATGCATCCGCCAGCCGGGCCTCGATCGTCTCGGGCGCGTAGCCGTACCGTTCGAGCAGGTTGGGGTACTGCCCGGTGCCGAAAGCGCCCGTCCCGCCGTTCATTGCGCTCGTCTCCTCTTCCGAAGCCGAAGAGGCCTCGCCTTTTCCCATCTCGCCCGTCTCCTTCCTGTCCTTCGCAGCTTTATCCCTTCACGCCGCCGACCGTCATGCCTTTCACGAAGTACTTCTGCAAAAACGGATAAATGATAATCATCGGCACAGCCGCCACGATCGTCATCGTCGCCCGAATCGACACCGGGGACACCTTGAGCGAGGAGGCCGCGGAGCCCGCGAACGCCGAAGCTGCGCTGGAGGTCGTGTTCGAGTTTTGCAAAATCTTCTGCAGCTCGTACTGGAGGGTGCTCAGCTTGACGTTGGAGGAGTTGTACAAAAACACGTCGAACCACGAGTTCCACTGGTACACTGCCGTAAATAGGGCCACCGTCGCCAGCACGGGCAGGCACAGCGGAAACACGATGTTGATGAATGTCCGGAAGTCCCCCGCCCCGTCGATTCGCGCGGACTCGATCACGCTCTCCGGCAGCTGTTCGATGAACGAGCGGATGATGATCAGATTAAACACGCCGATGACGCCCGGCAGAATATACACCCAGAAGTTGTTGATCAGTCCCAGATCCCGGATGAGCAAGTAGTTCGGAATGAGGCCGCCGTTGATGTACATCGTGATGATAAAGGCGATCGTGACGAACTTGCGCAGCACATACTCCTGCCTGCTGATCGTGTAGGCGACCATGGCGGAAGCGAACACCGTGACGAGCGTGCCGATGACGGTGCGCAGCACCGAGATGAGCGTGGCGTTGTAGATCGTCGCTTCGCCGAACACGAACTTGTAGTTCTCGCCGGAGAACTGGCGCGGCCACAGGTGGATGCCGCCTTTGATCGAGTCGCTCGCGGCGTTCAGCGACACGGCGAGCGTGTTGAGGAACGGATACAGCGTCACAACCATCAGCAGGGTGAGAAAGACGTAATTCAAAATATCGAACGTCCGGTCGCCGACCGAAGCGTGACGGCGCGAGCCGCGAGCCGGCCGCGAAGCGCCTGTAGCGTTCGCCATAGGAACCGCCTCCTTTTCAGAAAAGTCTGTCCTGGCCCAATCGCTTGGCGATATGGTTGGCCGAGAACAGCAGGATGAAGCTCACGACCGTCTTGAACATGCCGGCCGCCGTCGCGAGCGGGAAGTTGAACTGCTGGAGGCCGTACTTTAGCACGAATATGTCAATGTTCTCGGAATAATCGACGTTCATACCGTTGCCGAGCAGGTACTGCGGTTCGAATCCCGATTCCAGCAAATAGCCGATGTTCATAATGAGCAGCACGATAATGACCGGCTTGATGCCCGGCAGCGTGATATACCACATCCGTCTCAAGCGGCCCGCGCCGTCCATCTCCGCCGCCTCGTACTGCGCGGGATCGATGGCGCTGATGGCGGCCAGATAGACGATCGTATTCCAGCCTACGTCCTTCCACACAGAGCTTGCGCCGAAGATACCCCAGAACCATTCCGCCTTGCCGAGAAACAAGTACTCCTGTCCGGCTTCGATCGCGCCGAACGCCTTCAACAGTTCATTAACGATCCCCTCGGGCGCGAGCGTCGTCTGAATGATGCCGGCCGCGACGACCCAGGAGATGAAGTGCGGCAAATAGCTGACAGTCTGCACGACACGCTTGAACGCGACCTTGCGAACCTCGTTCAGCAGCAGGGCGAGCGATACGGCCGTCACGAATCCGAGCACGAGATTGATGCCGCTCATCGCGAGCGTATTGCGCAGGGCGATCAGGAAGCGGTCCTCCGAAAACAAGGCATGAAAATGCTTGAAGCCGACCCAGGCCTGCTCCTTGAAGGGAAGCGAGGGCTGATAATCCTGGAAGGCGATCGTCCATCCCCATACCGGCACGTACTTGAACACGAACAGCCAGATGACAAAGGGAACGGACATCAGAACCAGCATGCGCTGCGAAACGAGTCTTCTCATAAAAAGCTTCAGCCCGCCGGGCTGCGGCTTGGCCCCGAGCTGCGGCGCCGGCGCGGCCAGCACGTCGTTGTTATCCATTCTGCTTGCTCCTTCCGCCTAGCTGTACAGCTGAAAAGGAAAGCCGGCCTTTGGCACGCAGCTGCGCGTGAAGCCGGCTTATCCTGCCTGCGAATCGCATCGCCGTCGTTTATTTCGCGACGTCTACGATCTTCTTGATCTGCTCCGTATACCACTTCTCGTAGCCTGCCGTATCCAGCTTGGAGAATTCCTTCATATAGCTGTCCCAGGCGCCATCGAAGTCGGACGGCTTCGCCAGCACGATTTTGGCATAGTACTTTTTCTGAAGATCGTCCTTCTTCGTTTCCCAGATCTGCTGTGGAGAGCCCTGCTCCTTCGGAATGCTCCAGGCCGGGAACCATGGACGGTCTTCCGGCGTATCGAACAGCTCCGCGTACGTCTTGACGCCGTATTTGTCCAGAATCGTCTTGTCGCCTTCGGTCAGGCCCACCTGGAATACTTCGGGCTGGTAGCCGGGAGCGACCGCGTTGCCGTCCGCCAGCGTGGAGGACGTGCCGTATTGCGGCCAATCCCAATCGAACGTCTTGAAGCCGAACTTCTCGTTAAACGCGTCGTCGAGCTTGTCGATCTGCTCGACCGTCCGATAAAAGCGTCCCTTGTCGTCGACCTCGTAGGTCTCGCCTTTGATGCCCCAGCTCTTGAGAATCTGATTGTCTTCCTTGAGCAGATTGTCCCAGAACTGGATGATGCGGGCCGGGTCCTTGGCGCTCTTCGTAATGCCGATCCCGCGGTTGCTCGTCCAGCCCGGCGGATCCAGGTACTGGTCATGCGTGCCGTCGAACGTGACCGGCAGCGGGAAGTAGACGAAGTCGTCCTGGGATTGGTCCTTACGGGCGGCGTCCTTGAGCACGTTCTGCGCGTTGGCCATCTGCCAGCCGTAGTCGAAGAAGCCTACGACTTTGTGAGAGGTCAGCTTCGCGATATATTGATCGTAGTTGTCGACGAAGGAGGACTTGTCGAGCAGTCCCTTGGCGTTGAGATCGTTAAGCGTTTTCAGCCAGCGCTTTTCGTTCTCGGAGCCCGCGTACGTTTTCGCCTCGTTCGTCGCGATGTCGACCATGACATTACCGTCGTTCGGATAGCCGGCCAGATGCATCGGCGGATTGGAGGTCGCAAAAAACCGCCAGTCGTTCGTCAGCGTGAGCATGCCGGTCAGATTCTCCTCAGGGTGCTTGGCGACGAAGTCTTCGACCAGCTTGACGTAGTCGTCCAGCTTCTTGATCTTCGGATAGCCGGCTTCCTTCAGCACGCGGCGCTGCACCCAGAACGCGCCCTGGTTGATGTTCGGATCCGCCGAAAATTCGCCGACCTGCGGGCCGAGCGGCAGGAAGTAGATTTTGCCGCCGTAGTCGGCGCGCATGCGCTCGAAGTACGGGCCGTAGACGCGCTTGATGTTCGGGCCGTACTGCTCGATCAGATTGTCGATCGGGATGAAGGCGCCGGCCTTGAGCACTTCTTCGATCGCGGCGTCGGGGATGAGGACGTCCGGATATTGATTGGAGGCGATCATCGTGCCGATCTTCGTGTTCAGGTCGCCGACCAGATGCTCGATCTTGAAGTTGACGCCCGTCTGGTCCTCGAGCGCTTTGCCGATTGTCGTCTCGTTGGTGTTCAGATCCTTCTCGCCGGCTACGCCGCTGAAGAAAGAAAAGGTGACTTTGTCGAGCGGCTTCTCCGATGCCGTTGCCGTTGCCGTGGCGGATGCCGATGCCGAGCCGCTCGCAGGTGCCGACGAACCGCCGCTTGACTCGGCGGGGGACGCGTTGCCCTCGTTGTTGCCGCTTGAGCACGCGGCCATCGATACGGCCAGGGCGGCAGCCATGCCGGCTGTCCACAGTTTTTTTGCCACTGCTTTCGAACCCCTTCCCTTGCGATACATTGTTTTTGTAAGCACTTTCATTATAAGGGGGATCGGCGAGTTTGTTTACTGGATAAACTAAAGATCGTACTTAGGATATTTAGGATACGGATTTAGGGGCAAAAATAGCCTGCGCTATTCGTAGGAAGTTCCTCGGGCGATGAGGACGGGCAGGACCATGTGGCGCTGTGGGACGTTGCTTTGGCGGAGGAGCCATGGCGCGGGGCCAGGTGGCGCTGTGCGATGTTACTTTGGCGGAGGAGCCAGGGCGCGGGGCCAGGTGGCGCTGTGCGATGTTACTTTGGCGGAGGAGACAGGGCGCGGGGAACATGTGGCGCTGTGGGACGTTGCTTCGGCAGAAAAACTCCCGGCGATTGGCGCCGGGAGCGCGGAATGCTAACCGGGAGGGCGGTCTGCTCCGTCAGGACAGCATTTCCGAGACGTCCACCGGCTCATAATGAACGTGAACCTCGTACACCTCGGACGTCCCTTTCAACTTGTTTTCGACGCACGTCGCGATCTCGTGCGCTTCGGCGAAGTCGAGCTCCATGTTGACGAGCACGACGACGTCGACGATCGCGCTGCTGCCGTAATTTCGCGCTTTGATGTCTTTGACGGCCTCGACGCCTTCGACCTCGAGGATCGCTTCCTTGAACGATTCGATCGTGGACTCGTCGAACCCGTCGGACAGATGGTGGGAGGCGTCGCGGAAAATATCCCAGGCCGTCTTGCAGATGAGGAGGCCGACCGCCACGGCGGTGACGGGGTCGAGCCAGGGCAGGCCAAATTGCGAACCGACGATGCCGATGACGGTGCCGATGCTGACGAGCGCGTCCGAGATGTTGTCCTTGGCCGCAGCCATGACCGCCTGGCTGTTGATTCGAACCGCAAGCCTGCGGTTGTAGCGATACACAAAGTACATGACGGCCGCACAGAACAGGCCCGTCCAGACCGAGATCGGGTCCGGCGCCTTCTCGCTCCCGCCGAACACAGAAGCTATGGCGACGAACAACACTTGCAGGCCGACCGCCGCCATAATGAAGGACGAGACGAGCGAAGCGATCGTCTCCGATTTCCAATGGCCGTACCGATGGTTGTGATCCGCCGGCTTCCGCGCGAGGCGAAGTCCGATCAGTACGGCGACGGAAGCGACGATGTCGGTCGCGTTGTTCAGGCCGTCGGCCTTCAACGCTTCGGATCCCGATGCGTAGCCGACGATTAATTTTAACGCCGAGAGGACGATATAAGCGACGATGCTGATGATCGCGCCCCGTTCCCCCAGCTTCAGATTGTCGTACCGCTCCTGTTGATCCATGTTCCGAAGTACCTCGCTCCCTATCCAGTACCATCCATACTAGCAAGCGAGATCGGAGTGGGTCTAGAGAAACGTTTTTTCGCGGGAGCTACAAACGTGTCAGGCCACAACAATCGTGTCGGCTTACAAAAAAGTTGCGCAGCGTAAAAAAGCTCCCTATCCCCGCCTCGCGGGCGGTTATAGAAAGCTCGTTTTATGGTGCAAAGCCGCTCGTTAAAACTTGTCGGGGAACTGCTTGACGATGCCCTCCGTCAAAATATCCGCCAGGTGAATCATATGGATCTCATTTTTGTCCGTCGCGGCAATATCCCCCTTCCAATCCCCCTTGAGACAGTCGAGGACGATCTCTGTGATCAGTTGAAGATGGGTGTACAGCATGTCTTGCAGCGTTTTAAACGACCAGTTCGGATTCGCGCCGCTTAGAAACTTGGCGATATCATCGGCGTTCCGATGCCAGTCCGCCTCCAGCTTGGCTACGTCCGCCTGATTGCCGGCCTTGGCCGCATCTACGATCTTGGCCGCGATCCGAATGTGCTCTTTCAGCAGCTCAGCCAACTGGTTGCCCGCCGCTTCCCCGTAATAGGGCTTGATCAGGTTGCCGATGTCCTGCTGGTTCCGGAGCAGCCGGTCCAGGACGTCCTGCTGGTCCGGACGATTCGACAGCGCGCTGACGATGTAGCTGCGGGTCCAGATCGTATGGTCGATCCACGCCTTTTGCATGTCGGTCTTCAACTGCACCATTTTCGGACTCAGGCAGGCAGTCTCCTTCTGTTTGCCCGCATTAGCTTGCGCGGAACCCATCCCGCCGGTCATGCCGAAGCCGAGTGCCAGGACGATAGCCAAAGCGAGCAGCCATTTGTTTCTCAAAGCATCTGCACCTCTGTACGCGTGGAGTGACGATCCGGCTTATTTTGGCGCGCCGCCCGGTATTTATTCAGCCGCCGCCGCTCGCCTCCTCTATATCCTCCTTCACGACGATGCGGAACGTCGTCCCTGCGCCCTCCTGGCTCGACACCTCGAAGCCCACGTCGTCCTTGTAGTACAGCTTCAGCCGGTAATAGACGTTTTTGATGCCGACGCTCTCCCCGATGTCCTCGCTATGCTCCAGATCGCTTAAGATCGACGCCAGCCTGTCCGGCGGGATGCCCGCCCCGTTGTCGCTCACGGTGCAGACGAGTCCTTCCGCCGTCTTGTCGACGGCGACGCGGATGAGTCCGCCCTCCTTCAGCTTCTCGATGCCGTGGATGCTGGCGTTCTCGACGAGGGGCTGGAGCGTCATCTTCGGAATCGTCAGGCCCAGCACCGATTCGTCCGCTTCGATCCGGTAGTCGAGCTTGTCCCCGAACCGGTACTTCTGGATATCGAGGAAGCATGCGACGAGGTCGAGCTCGTCCCGGATCGTCACCCAGTCCTTGCCCCAGGCGAGGGACTTGCGGAAAATTTTGGCCATACTGTGAATGATGCGCGCCGTCTCCTCTTCCTTTTTCATCAGGCTGCGCATGCGGATCGTCTCGAGCGAGTTGAACAGGAAGTGCGGATTGATCTGGCTCTGCAGCGCGTGCAGCTGGGACTGATTGCGCTTGATGAGCAGCTCCTTCTTCTGGATGTCGGCGATGTACACATCATGGATCAGGCTCTTGATCTGCAGCGTCATCCGGTTGAATTCGGCGGTCAGCTGTCCAATCTCATCTTCGGCGTCCTGCCGCGCGATCGTCTCGAACGAGTGGTTTTTCACCTTTTTCATATGCTTCAGGATGCGCACGAGACGGGCGTTGAGCGACCGGGAAAACCAGATGATGATCAGCGTCGGCAGCAGCACGTTCGGGATGGCCAGGTACAGCACGAAATTTTTGGACTTGCGCACCTCCTCCAGCACCGCCGATTCCTTGAAGCGGCCCACGATTCGCCAGTCCGACAGGTAAGGGACGCCCTCGAAGTCCTCGCCGATGACGATCATGTCCTTGAACGCCGGGGCTGCGGCAAAGCCGGCCGTCTTGGCTAAGTCGATATCGGCGTTGGTCGAATACTGAATCGCGTCGCCCTGCAGCAGGTACAGATCTCCTTCCAGGGTCACGTTATGGAACATCTCCCGTATCGCTTCGGGATGGAGATCGATCTTCATGTACTTTTCCCAGGGCTCCGCGACTTCGGAGTTGCCGATCTTGCGTACGACGCTCAGCATATCGCCCGCCGCGCCCGGATAGTCGGACGTCGTCCGCAGCACGATCGGAGCGGACAGAGCCGAATCCCGCACCAGCCGGTACCACGGCTGCGCTCTCGTGCTTGCCGTGACGCGCTCGACCTGCCCCCCGTAGATAAGCGTGTCGTTGTCCGAATACAGCGTGATCCGCTGAATCGCCTCGTACACGGGAGAATATTTGTTCAGCATGCTGATAATGTAGGATTGGTAATTGTATACGTAATCCGACGGCACGTCGTAATTTTTGTCCATATATTCGATCAGCAGCGCATCGTTGTAGATGACCGCGGAGATGCCGACGGCCACGTTGACCTGGGTCATGAAGTCGTTGCGGATCTGCTCGATGGCAAGCGAGATGTCCCTCATCTTCTGCTTTTTGACGTTGTTGGTCGTGATGTTGTAGAAAATGACGTTCGTCAGCACGACGGGTATGAACACGGACAAAAAGTAGACGATCAGCATTTTGTTGCGCAGCCTGACGTTGTTCAGACTGAACGCCCGATTTCGAATCCATCGCAATCCCATTCGCATTCCCCGCACCGCCGATGATCAAATCTTTTCGCTGATGGCATTTTTGTAAGCGGTCGGCGTCTTCCGTTCGACCTTCTCGAACTGGGTGACGAAGTAGTCGGCATTGCAGAAGCCCACGCTCGCCGCGATCTCGTACACCTTTTTGTCCGTCTGCCGAAGCTGCCGCTTCGCCTCTTGAATGCGCAGCTGCAGCACGTAGTCGTTGAAGTACACGCCGTACGTTTTCTTGAACAGCTGCCCGAGATAGACCGCGTTCATATAGTAGCGCTGCGAGATGCTCTTCAGGCTGATATTCTCGTGAAAATGCCGGTCGATGTACGCCTTGATCTTGGCGATGTCGCCCTTGCCGATCGATTCGCGCAGCGACGAGATATAACCGGCGCATTCAGTCAGGAAGGCCAGCAGCAGCTCCCGCAAGCCGGCAAGGGAACGCGGAACCTCCTGCCAGCCGAGCGTCCCGCTCATCGTCCGAAGCCGGCGCTCGTCGCCCTGCATCGTGCGGACGACGGCCGCAGCGCCGTACACGACGCGGGAGACAGCCGCTGCGACGGCCTCGGCCGCAAAGCCCTGCTCGCCGAACGCGGCGAGCATCCGGTCCAGCGCGTCCGCCATCGCGTCCGCATGATTCTCCTCCAGCCCCTCAAGCAAGGCGGCGTATACCGCGGCATCGATCTCGCGGCAGGCAGAGGGCTCGGCATCGCGGATCTCTTCGAACAGAAGGACCGTCTCCCCGGCCTTCGCGAACTTGGCTTTGCGCGTCTCCTGCGCGGACATACAGGAATGCCTGGCCCGCAGGAGTCCCGAAGCGGCCTCGCCGACGTAGATGCGAGGCGCGATGCCATCGCCGCAGCCTGCCGCCCGGGCGAGACGCTCGCCGAGCGCCTTCGCCTCGCGCGGGTCGATCGCGCCGGGCACGAGCAGTCCCAGCTCGTACCGGTCCCGGAAGTGAACGTAAGGCTCGCAGGCGCAGGGCGGCACCGCGTCCGCACCGGACACGGCGCGTGCGAGCGCGCGCGCGACGTCGCCGGCGCGGCGAAGCGCCGCCTCCGCGTCCTCCGCCGGCGGATCGTTCAGCTCGACCGCGTAGTAGCGGTAAGGCAAATCCGCCGGCCATCCGAGCGTGTGGCGATCCGCATCCAGCTCGCGCTCCTCCGCGCGTCCCGATACGAGCGCTTCGAACAGCGAAGGGCGCCGCAGGGCGTCCTCCGCTTCGGTACGCTCCTGCTCCCGCTTCAACTGCTCGCCGATTCGGACGAGGGCGGCGATGAGCTCGTACTCGTCGATCGGCTTCAGTAGATAGTCCTGTACGCTGAAGCGCACGGCCTGCTGTGCATACTTGAAGTCGCCGAAGCCGCTGATGATGATAAAGTGCGTGCCGCCATAGCCGCGTTCCTGCGCTTCCCGGATCATCCCGAGGCCATCCAGCACAGGCATACGAATATCGGTGACGACGACGTCCGGCGACAGGCGCCCGATCAACGCGGGCGCCTCCTCCCCGTCCTCCGCCTCTCCGACCACTTCGTAGCCGTATTGCTCCCACGGGATCAAGCCCGCCAGCCCTTTGCGCGCGAACATCTCGTCGTCCACCAGAATGACCTTTCTCACGGCATCCTCCCGTCCGGCGCGTTCGCCCTCTTGTAATCGTTTTCATTTTTAGTGTCTTTGCGGTCGTCAATATTCATCGTTTTCGCTGCTTCTATTGTAGCGTATCGCGGCCTCCGCCGCACTTTCAAAACTTAGGAAATTTCTTTGAAAATTTAACAGATTCGGGAGTGGAACTGCGGCGGGCTCGGTTTGTTTCCGGTCAGAACTTCCTACGCATGAGAGGCTGCGGCGGGGGGGGCGGTTTGTTTCCGGTTAGGACCTCTTGCGCGTGAGGAGCTGCGACGGGGGCGGTTTGTTTCCGATTAGGACTTCTTGCGCGTGAGGAACTGCGGCGGGGCTCGGTTTGTTTCCGGTTAGAACTTCCTACGCATGAGAGGCTGCGGAGGGGCCCGGTTTGTTTCCGGTTAGAACCTCTTGCGCGTGAGGAGCTGCGACGGGGGCGGTTTGTTTCCGGTTAGAACTTCTTGCGCGTGAGGAACTGCGGCAAGCCGTCCCTGCGGGGACGGCCATTCGACCATTCAATTCATGCCTTTGAAGATCCGCCTGCCTCGTTCGTCCTGGCCCGTGCCCACCCCGAGCCGGCGAACAGCGCGTAGCCGACGCCCGCTCCCAGCGCGTTCAGAATCAGGTCGTCCACGTCGAAGCTGCCCATGGCGGAGATCAGCTGCGCGGTCTCGAGCGCGAGACTGACGAAGAGCGCATAGAAGAGCACGGCGGACAGGCGGCAGCCGACGAACAGGCCGAGGAACAGGCCGAACGGCACGAAAAGCGCGATGTTGCCGAACAGGTTGACCGTGTCGTGCATATGCGGCAGCCCCGCCAGATTTTCCCGAATCGATACGAGCGGCGTCAGGTTGGCGGATTGCCACCGATAGACGATGTTGCGCGGCTGCTCGGCCGTCTCCAGCATCAGGCGTCCGAGCAAGGAGACGTTCACGTCGCCGAACTTGAACAGGATCACCTTGATCAATATGTAAAGGTAGCCGGCAAATATAGCGGCGGCGGCGAGCTTCACCCACAAGACAGGAGAAAGATACTTCACGTTCATTCATTCCACGCTCCTCTGCAGCTTTTAGGTGCATTGTAGCGTGCAATGTTAAATTTTTTTCCCGGATATGTTTTAAATTTTTCTTAAGAAGGAAGCAGCCGACGCCTCGTCGCGCCGTCGAAATAGGGACTTTCAGCCGGCGCAAGGGTTCATTGTGAAGGTTGAAATCGTTTTGGATGTAACTTTCCATACGTCTAAAGTGTCTAACTATAGGAGGGGGATACAAACGATGAAAAGAAATACGAAAGTCGCGATCGTGGCGATCGCCTTACCCGCAGTCGTGGCCGTCCTGTTGACGTCCCTCTTCGTGCTGTGGAAAACGAACGACGACATGTTCAGCCGATTCCGGAGCTTTTCCGTGACCGTCGTCAACCAATCCGACTACGACCTGGTCTCCGTCGAGACGGGCATCCTGAGCGGCGGCAATCCCGGCCAATCGGACAAGAGCGACGCAAAACGCATCTTCGGGAAACCGATCAAGGCGGGAGAAAAGAAGGTGCTGAGTCCCAAGCTGAGCATGAACGGCGAAGGCGGCATCTATCTCAAGTATACGAACTCGCGCGGCGACACCGTTCAGAAAATGGTATGCTCGTACACGGAGAGCGCATCCGGCTCTTCCACGATCACGATTCAAAACGACCGGGTCGACGTGAAGGAAAATTGCAGCTAGGCCTAGCCGCCATCGCCAAGCGCATCAAAGACAAAAGCAGACGCCGCCGCGTCTGCTTTTTGTCCATTTCTAAAAGATAAGCAACCGATCATTGAAGCAGGAGCAACGAGATCACCTTGGCGGTCTCGGCGCGGCTGGCCGGCGCGAGCGGATTGAAGCTGCCTGCCGCATCGCCTTCCATGATGCCAAGTTTGCTCAAGGCAAGCGCCGCGTCGCGCGCCCATGTCGCCAGTGCGGCCTGATCGCGGAAGCTTGTGCCGTCCCCGTCCTGCAGAACCGCGACCTTGCGATAGTCCAGCGCCCGCCTGAGCATAACCGCCATCTCCTGACGCGAGATGTCCGCGTTCGGATTAAACCGGCCGCCGCGATCGCCCATCACGATGCCGTTCTCGGCCGCCGCCGCGACAGCCGCGCCGTACCAGGCATTCCCCTTCACGTCGGCGAACGTTGCCGTACCCGATGCTTGCAGTCCAAGCGCTCTGGCGATCATCGCCGTGAATTCCGCCCTCGTCACCTTCTTGTCCGGACTCACCTGGGTATTGCCGGTGCCCTGCATCACGCCGATGCCGGACAGCATTTGCACATACGAATACGACCAATGGGAAGCCGCGAGATCCGTATAATCGCGCTTCACTTCAACCGCGGCATACGTCACGCCCGAGGACAAGGCAGCCGCCCGCTTCTGATTGACGATGCTGAAGACTGCGAGTTCAAGCGTGCCGTCCGCGGTCACCCGGTACAAATTCGTATAGGGCGTCAGGGACAAGCCGCTCCAATCCAGCGTATACGCGAATGCCTTGCCGTTCGAAGACACGGTAAAGGCCATGCGGCCGGACGCCTCCGCGTTCGGGGCCGCCGCAACCTGCTTCAAGGCGTCTGCATTCGCGAACGGTTCCTTTTTCCACGTCAGAACGAGGTCCGAGCCGTCGGCCAGCGCGCTCAGCTGAGAGGCGTCGATCCGGATGCCCGGCTGGTCGTCGCCCCGGATGACCAGGGAACCGACTTGATTGGCCGCCAGCTTGCTCAGCAGACTCGGTCCGATTTTGAGCTGCTGCACCGTGCCGGACACCTTCACCGACAGCTCGCCGTTCGGCTGGACCGCTTGCAGCTCTTTTTCCGTCAGCTCGTGCACCGTCTTGTCCGTCTCCCCCGTGCCGGTCGGGCTGCTCGGGGTGCCCGGGCCGGAAGTGCCCGGATTCGTGCCGCCGTTCGTCTTGGCGATCCCAAACGAATCGACCAGCTCGCCGGTCAGCGTTCTCGCTTCAACTTTAATCGCGTCGTCGGCGATTTGAACGTGGGTATAAACAGGCACGTCGTCGTCGTACATGAAGCTCAGATAGTCGTACTTCTGGCCATCGTAGAACTTCCAGCCGGACGAGCCGCCGTCCAAATATACGGTTCCGGCGCCGTTCGCGGCGATCTTGCCGTCCGCCATCGGATACGTCCGCGCGTACACGTGATCGTGTCCGACCAGAACGAGATCGACCTTATGACTTTCGAGGATGTCGGCGAAATAAATTTTTACGTCCTCTGCTAGCTCCCCGCGGCCGGCTTCCGTGTGGTAAACGGGACGATGGAACATCGCGACGGTCCATTTTTTGTCGTTGCCGTCCAGGTCCCGACGCAGCCACTGCGCCTGCAGCGCCATCTGCTCCTTCGTGCCTTCCGAGTTCAGCACGACGAAGTGCGCGTCATCCACGTCGTACGAATACGCATACTCCTTGTAAGCGTCCGGCCCGTTGTCCGGCAGACTCGCGCTTTTGACGTAAACCTCCTTGCCCTCCGCCTTTACGTCGTGGTTGCCGAGCGTCGTCGCCGAAGGAAGGAAGGTCGCGTAGCTTGAGGAAGCTTCCCACAATCGTTTCCACTCAGCGAACGCTCCGCCGACGTCTACCGCATCGCCGCCATGCATCAGAAACTGCGTGTCAGGATACGTATCGAGCGCGTTCCGAACGAGAGCTTGATACGTTTCCTTGCCGTTATCCGCCTTGACATGGGAGTCTGTGACGAACATGAACGACACCGGCGTGGACGTCTTCGCATCTGCCGTCCTGTAGTCGTACCAATCGCTCCACGCGCCTTCGCTGCCTACCCGATACTTATACGCCGTCGACTCGCTTAAGCCCTCGATCAGCGCCGTGTTGAACCGAATTTCTCCCTTCGGCCCGTTTTCCAGTTCGCTGAGCACTTGGCTGGCGCTCTTGGCTTCGACGGTCGCGACCTTCGATGCGTCCGGCGCCGACGCGTTCTGATCCCAATCCGCCGCCTTTACGTATTGAAGATAGTTTTGAGGCGCCTTCGGACTTGTGGTCCATCCCACGCTCAGTTTGGAGGAGAGTTCATCCGTCACGTACGTTTGTACGTATTCGGGCTTCAGACTGCCGTACGGCTCGACGACCTCGAAGCCGATCGCCGCGCTGTTCTTGCTGCCGACGACCGCCTGCGCCTTGTAGGCGCCGAGCGCCAGCGTCGTCAGATCCGTCTTCAGTTCGCCCTTCTCGTCCGTCCGGCCCAAGGACAAATTCAAAGAAACGATGGATGCGGCGTCTACGTTAGCCTCTTCCACATACCCGGTCGTCGATCCGTCGGGCAGCATCACTTCGAACCAGCCGTCGTCCGCCTCCGGCGTCCCGTAGACACGCGTGCCTGCGGGAAGGGTCGCCACCACGGGCTCGGACGTGTCGTCGTCCTCGTACACCGACGCTTGCGCGCTCAGCTTCACGACGGCCATCTGCTCCAGCACGCCGCGCAGGTAGACGTCCGCGCCCGCGAACGGCGCGCCGTCGCGCGTCGTCACCTTGAAGGTCGACGTCGAGTTCAGTCCGACGCCTTCAACCGTCATCAAGTATGGAAAAGCGATCGTGTAGCGGATCGGCTGGGCCAGCGAAGAGAACGTCGAGGCATCCGATACGAGCGTGCCTGCGCTCATCTTCACAAGCTTGAAGCGCTCCCCGCGGCCGAGCACTGCATCGGGACTGACGCGGAACTGCACCGTGGCCAGCTCGCCCGAAGCCTGAATGCCGCTCACGTCAAACGCCAGGCTGCCGCCGGCTTCCGATGCCTTGGTCGCCGTCGTTCCGTTCCGGGGGACGATCCGCTCGACCGTCAGCGTGCCCGGATCGTATTGAAGCGCGACCTTCGAGGAATTGCTCGTCCGGTCTCCGGCGAGGGATACGGTCACTTCGTAAAGCTCGTTGCTAACCGCTTCGGCCGGCGCAGACAGGACGAGGCGCTCGCCCGCGTCCTCGGTGAAGGCGTAGCTGAGCCGCGCCGGATTGCCCGCCTTATCCCTGGCGGTCACGACGACCTCGTGATAGCCGCTCGCGATGAGCGCCGCCGGCAGCGTCAGCAGCTTCGTTTCCTCCGAGTAAGCGGACTGGGCCGTCAAGTCCTGCCCGTCCACGAAGAGCGCGATCGAGCCCGGGTCGATGCCGGACATCTCGTCCGTGCCCGCCTGCACGTCCCGAATGCGCACCTCGAACTTGTTCAGGTCGCTCGTCAGCACGGCGTTCGGCGCCGGAGAGACGGCTTCGATCGCGGGCACTTCCCGATCGAGCCCCTTGTCTTCGTAAATCAACTGAACGTCGTCGATCCAGATCGAGCCCTTGTTTTTCTTGGACATATCGGATTGCTTCACCTGGAAGTAGAGCTCCAGGGAGCTGCCTTCGATCTTGTCCTGCGGAACGCCGACCTCTATGTACTTCCAGCCTGTCCAGTTCACGCCGACGGACGCGTCCGAATAATATTCCGGCGTAAATGAAGAGCCTTTGCTGTCGCGAAACTTCGTCGTCAACAGGTGGCCGTCGTTGCTGCCGTACACCCACAAGCCGACTTTGATCGGCTTGCCCTGGACGGCGATGCTGCCCGTGCCGGGCGCCAGCTCCAGCTGCGACGGATTGTCGACGACGTCGATCATGTCGTAGTCGATCCGGAGCGAGTGGGCGCCGTTTCTTACGTGCTGCGGATCGCTCTCGATCGACGCGCCGGCCGATACGACGCGCTTCGGATTTAACTTGACGACGCCGGGATCGCCGGATTCGAAGTTCTCCAGCATCAGCACGCCGTCGGCGTCAGGAGTCGTCGGGGCCGCTAGCGCGACATGTCTGGCGGTCGCCGGCACGGCGAAGGGTACGGCTAACAGCGCCGCCATCGATCCGACGATGATCCGGGCAAGGCGCTTATTGCTTTTTCTCAACGGGGGCACATCCTCTCGTTTATGCGTTTTACCAATAAAAGAGATTATAGATGGCCGATGTCAACGGGGATGCGATAGATTGTCATCTCACCGTGAAGTTTGTCGAATGAAGGGGCGGGGGTGCTGCGGGCATGGGCGGTAAGTGGGTGCTGCGGGCTCGTTTATCGATCTACGTTGATACTTGGGGCGGGGAACGTGGGCGGCGGGCTCGTTTGTCGATCTACGTTGATACTTGGGGCGGGGAACGTGGGCGGCGGGCTCGTTTGTCGATCTACGTTCATACTTGGGGCGGGGAACGTGGGCGGCGGGCTCGTTTGTCGATCTACGTTCATACTTGGGGCGGGAAGTGCGGGAGGCGCGTCAAAAAACCGCCAGGCAACTCGCCCTGGCGGCATGCTAAGCCGTCTATATTATTTCTCGTTCAAGCGAACGATCTGCGTCTCATCCGGCCGATAGACGGCGGTGACGTCGCCCGAACGGTCGATCGCGAACAGGACCGACCGTTCGGCCTCCAGCTCGAACCGGTAGATGCCTCCGCCGACGGGATCGCGCACTTCGATCTCCGACGAAACGGCGTACTCGGAGACAAAGATAAACAGCGAGCCTGCGGCAAATTCCAGCTTGCGCCCGAAGACGCCGGGCAGCTCGCCGCCGCGTCTCCACTCCAACTCCGGTCCGACGCCCGCCTCTCGCAGCGCATACCGGTACAGCTCCGTCAGCGTCGCGTTCCGCTCGTTCAGCTCGACTGGCAGCGGACAGCGGATCAGCTTGCCCCGCCCGAGCGCATGAACCGTGACCGGCACGGCGCCGTTCGCGTCCGCCGCATCGGCCGGCAGCTCCTTGGCCGTCTCGGCGAACCGCAGCTTGGGAAACGAGACCGGCAGCCCCCGCCCCTCGAGCAGCAGCAGCTCTTCCCGCCGCACGTTCGCCCACCGTGTATCCCCGATCCGCGAAGCCATGCGGGATGTCGACCGCCAGTATTCGTCGAGGCCCATCGGGCCGGTGAACAACAGCGTGCAGCCGCTCTTTTCGACGTGCGCCAGCAGACGATCCAGTGCCTCGCCGCTGAAGTTATGCGGACTCGGGACGATCAGCAGCCTGGGCGGATGATCGTCCAGCGAATCGAGCGCGTACTCCGACAGACCGCGAATCGGCTGCTTCAGCTCGTAGAGCATCGTGCGGGTCAGCCGCGTCGTCGCGTCCATCGCGAGCTTGCGCGTCGAGAAGTCGTTGGAGAACGGATAGACGATCGCCGTCTCCTCCAGCCTGCGCTCCTCGAACAAGTCCGAGATCGAAGCCATGAACCGGCCGAAGTCGTACGACACGTCCGCCTCCGGCTTCTGCGTGCCGTCCGCGCGCAGCGCGCCGATGTTCGACTCGTTCACGTTGTGCATGTAGGGATTGATGTTCCATATCCACTGCACGGCGCCCGCCCCGCCCGAAGCGAAGGCGTACGCGTACTTGCGCTCGAGAATCGCCTTCAGCTCGCGCTCGGAGCGCTTGGCCTTGCCTTCCGGCGTCTCCACGTACATGAGGCCGGTCTCCTGAACGAGGTTCGGCTTGTCCGGCGTCTTCGTGAAGATGCCGTCCCACATCAGGTCGTCGTTCTGCCACCACGTATGCACGGTCGTATAATCGACTGCCGGTCCGTAGAAAAACGGGGACGGCCGCTGGCTGCAAATACCTTCGTCCTGGCCGACCGTCACGAGCTGCGCAGGCTGCGCGTCGCGGATCGTGGCGCTGAGCTCGCGTACCCACCGGTTGTGCATGTCCATGGAGAAAAGCGTGTAATCAAGCAGCCTCGCATTGCGCCGGGGCTGCACGCCGGTGACCTTGAACTGCAGATCCGCCAATGTCGGCGCGCGGATCGACTCGAAGTCGGGCAGCTCCTCGGGTGTCATGTTCCAGCGTTCCTGAAGGAGCTGGATGCTGCCGTCGTGACGCGTCTTGAGCCAATCCGAATACAATCTTTTCTCATGAGGATCTCCCGCCGTCTGCGGGCCGTTAAAAATATTCCGGGGATCGAACAGGGAAGGCTCGTTGATCAGATCCCAGTGCACATGCGTCGAGGAGGCGTGCCGCGACACGATCGAGGCGATAAAACGCTTCTGGGCCTCCACGCTTCGCGGGTCGAGGTAAGGGTTTGCCCCTTCCCACAGCTCCGGCGTGAACGTAAAAAACGTAAAGGTCACCTCGAGCCCATGACGCTTGGCCGTCAACAAAAAGGCGTCTATCGCCCGCATCGCCTCCTCCGACGCATGACCGTCGACAAACATCGTCTGCCGCCACATCGACCAGATGCCGGTGCGTATCAGGTTGATGCCCGCCCGGCTCATCTCGGCCATGTCGCGGTTCCATGCGGCGGCGTTGGGCAGCAGCAGGAACTTGCGCGCCACGTCCGACGTCATGTACGTCATCCCGACGATCGGGACCGGCCGCCCTCCGCGCTCGAAGTAGTCGCGGCCGCACGCCAGAAACTCCCCCTCGGCCAGCAGCTTGCGGTCGAAGCCCCAAAAGCCTTGGCGGAGCAGCCGGATCTCCCCATCGTCGGACGTCGCCCGGCATTCCGCTTCGTAATAGCCCGGCTCAGCGTTTATGCCGACGGGAAGCCGCAAAAACCGAAGCTCGCGGGAAGCCTCGAGCGAAGCGCTCTCCGTCCAGATCCGTTCGCGGCTCCCGTACTTGCCGACGAGGGCGACCGAGAGCTCGAACGTCCATTTCATCCCGCTCGCGTCTTCTCCCGCCGTTAATCGGCTCAGCGCCTGAAGCTGCACGGTCACAATCGGCCGCTCTCCGATCTCGTAGCTGGCATAGTTCGGCTTGAACCAGATCTCGGTCACGCCTTTCGCGCAATAGCCGGCCCAATCCGCGAGCGCCTGCAGCCCCTCGTCCTGCCACAGCTTCGCCTCCGCCTCCAGATGAACGAACAGCCATCGCCCGCCGGCAAAGTCGCCCTTCGTATTTTCCAGCAGCACGGCCGGCGCCGCCACTTCGCGCCCGTCTCGCGACTCGCCCTTCAGCAGCGGATGAAGATGGGCGTCCATCGGGCCAGATGTCCCTCCGTCGCCCGGATGGTCGTCAAGCGTCGTGAAGTGCGCGACGATACCGTACGTCGGCTGCACGCCAAACAGCGCTTCTCTGCCGGCAAAAAGCGGGAATTCCTCGGAGGAACGATACTTCACGATCGGCTCGGGATCGACGGGCAGAAGCTCGTGGATGCCGAGCTGTTGATGGTAGGCCGTCTGCTCCGTCTCCAGCGTCCAAGCGCCATCCTCGCTCCGGTAGGCGGGACGACGGAACGGTGCTCCTCCTACATGCAGCAAACCGCCGCCCCTCTTCAGAAAGGCGGAGAGCGCAGGCCAATCCGACTTTGGAAAATAGGGGCCGTGCAGATGAATGGCCGCTGTGGCATGCGCAAGCGCCGATTCCCACTCCCCGGCCGCCGCTAGCGTACCGAGCTTCGCCAGCTCCTGCAGCGCGCGGGCGTCGGGCCGTACTCCGGGAAAGGGCAGGCTCTCATCGTATAAAATCGCGATTTTGCTCATCCGATCGTTTCCTCCGTTGTCGTCTTTATCGTCTTGTCGGCCCATTCTTCACTTCCGAAAAAAAGCGCCACCCGGCCAGCGTGCCGAATGACGCTTCAAGCCGCCCGCGATTACGAGAGCCGGATCTCCTCGCCTTTTTCCGCCGACTCGTAAATGCCGCACAGCATCTTCATGACCTCGACCCCGTCGGACACCGGACTGATCGGCTCGCTGCCCGTCCGGACGCAGTCTACGAAGTGGTCGATCTCGTTTTGAAAGGCGCTCTCCAAGTGGAAACCCGGATGGTCGGTCTGCGGCGTCACGTTCAGAATCGTGTCATGCTTCTCCGTCACGATCGCGAGCGCCGGATCGATCTCGACGCCGCCTTTGTCGCCGAACAGGGAGATCGTCGTCTTGTTCTCCTTGGCGTGCAGCGTGAAGCTCGCTTCCAGCAGGAGGGACGCGCCGCCCTCGAAGCGGATGATCGCGTTCGCCATGTCCTCGACCGTGTTGCGCGAAGCGTCGTAATCGGCTGCCTTATAGGAGGTCATATGCTTGACGTTGGCGCGGTTGCCCAGCTTGCGGTACGTATTCGCGGAAACGGACACCGGCTTGGGGCGGCCCATCAGGTACCAGCAAAGATCGACAACATGAACCCCGATATCGATGACCGGTCCGCCGCCGGAGCGTTCCTTGTCCGCGAACCAGCCGCCCGGGTTGCCCACCCGGCGGATGCTCGAAGCCTTCGCGTAATAAAACTCGCCAAGCTCCCCCGTATCCGCGAACTGCTTCACGAGCTGCGCGTTGTTGTCGTAGCGGCGGACGTAGCCGACCTGCAGCTTGCGGCCCGTCGCGCGAACGGCTTCCTCGATCCGGAGCGCCGCCTCGACCGTCGTGCTGAGCGGCTTTTCCAGCAGCACGTGAAGTCCCGCTTGAAGCGCCGCGATCGCGATCGGCTCATGGGTGTTGTTCCAGGTGCAGATGCTCACCCCGTCCAGGCCGGCTTCGGCGAACATGCGATTATAATCGGAAAACGCCTGCGGCGCGCCGTACTTGGCGGCAGTCGCCTTCGCCCGCTCCTCGTTCAGGTCGCAGATCGCCTCGATGCGGACGTTCGGGTTGTTCTTGTAGGCGTTCAGGTGAAGCTCCGAGATGGTCCCGACGCCGACGACACCGATCTTCACTTGCTCCGTGCTGCTCATGCCGTTTCTTCCTCTCCCTCTTCGTCTATGTAATTCGCGATGAGCGCCGTGAGCGCGTCCGCGGCCGCACATACCTCGGCCAGCTCCACCCATTCGTCGTCCGTATGCGCCTGGCGGATGTCGCCCGGTCCGAAGACGATGGACGGGACCCCGACTCTGGCCAGCTTGCTCGCATCCGTTCCATAGGCGGCGCCGTGCTCGGCAGTTCCTCGCTTCACCCGGTCCACCGCGCGCGCGAGCTTGCCGACGACAGGCACGTCGGTACTGATTTCCATGGCATAATCGATAATAAAAGGCTCGTGAACGACGAGCTCGAGGCCCGGCGTCTCCCGCGCGAACCGCTCAAGGCCAGCCTTCGTCCGTTGCCAAACGTCGAGCGGCTCCTCGCCAGGAACCGTCCTGCGATCGATGGTCAGCGTGCAGGCACCGGGAATGGTATTCGGCGCATCTCCGCCCTCGATCTGCGCGATGCAATGCGTCGGCGGCCCGACGAGCGGATGCCGTAGCGCCTCGTAGCCGGGCTCGATGACTTCGCTCAGGTAGCGAACGATCTTCATCGCTTGCTCGATCGCGTTGACGCCCTTGCTTGGATCCGAGCTATGACCGGCGATACCGCGCGCCTCGATGCGGAAACGAACGCAGCCCTTGTGCGCCACCACCCGGCTGAGCCCCGTCGGCTCGCCGACGATCGAGGCCTCGTAGCGGAGCTCGCCCGCCTCGATCGCCTGGGCCAGCTTCGCCACGCCGGCATAGCGGTATTCCTCGTCGACGACCGCTGCGAGGTGCACGCCGACCGGCGGTTTGCGTCCGCTCCGGGCGAGCGTGCCTAGTGCGACCAGCATCGCCGCCAGCGACGCTTTGGTATCGCACGCGCCTCTGCCGTACAGCCGGCCCGACGCCGTCTTCGCGCCGAAGGGCTCGACCGTCATGCCCGTCGTCTGCACCGTGTCCATATGCGCTTCCAGCAGCAGCGTTCTGTCGGCGCGAACGCCGGGCAGCATGCCGATGACGTTGCTTCGGTCTTCAGTGACAGGCTGCATGATGCATCTGATCCCGTTGCTCTCCAGGTAGTTTCGGACGTATGCCGCGACGTCACCCTCGCCCGTTCCGCCCGGGAAAGCCGGGTTCACGCTGGGGATTGCCACGAGGTCCCGGAGCACCCGGCAAATCTCTTCGCGATCGACGATCGGAAAAGCCATCTTCCTCCCCCTCTTCTTTAGTAGCAGCATCCGCGCGCGTCGATCCGGATCCACTCCTCCAGTTCCCCGCCGCGCACGCCGGCTACCCGGTCGCACAGGTTCGGGAGCACGCAGGAGTGATTCGGGATCAGCTCCAGCCGGTCGCCGACCTTAATCTGTTCCGACGCCGGATCGAATTCCAGGAAGCCGTGCTCCTCGTTCAAGCCCGCTATCCGGATGCCCGGACGGCCGACGACGATGCCGAAGCCTTCCCGGCCGTGCGCCCGGTCCCCGGTCAGCGTCTTCGTGCCGGCGTCGATCGTCGCATAGCCGGGCAGCGGCACGCTGACGACGGTCACGATGACGCGCAGCGCGCAATCTTCCTCGCGAGCGATGCCGAGGCCGACGCCGGACGCATCGAAGAACACATAGTTGCCGGCTCTCACTTCGGTCACGCCTTGGAGCTCATGGCTGTAAATCGCCGCGGGCGAAGATCCGGTGCTCACGATGCCGACCGGAATGCCTTCGCTCCGCAGCAGCTCCGCCGTGGCGCTCATCTCGGCCGCCTCGCCGCGAATCGCCGCCGTGAATCCGGCTTCGTCCCGCTGCGCGTAGATTTTGCCGTAATAGCCCATGAGGCCTGCGATCTCGATCCCCGGCAGCTCGCGCAGCTCTTTTGCGAACGCAAGCGTGTCCGCGCCCGGCTGGCATCCGCCGCGATGGAGGCCGCCGTCGATCTCGATCAGCACTCGGCCCGGCTTGCCGGTGCGGGTGCCGACGGCGGACAGCCCCTCCGCGACCGGCATGCTGTCCGCCGTCACGATCAGGCTCGCGCGGCGATGCAGCGCTTCGAGACGGCGCAGCTTGTCCTCACCGATAATCGAATAGGCGATGAGGATATCCTTGATGCCGGCGTCCGCGAACGCCTCCGCCTCCGACAGCTTGGCCACCGTGATGCCGACGGCCCCCGCCGCCAGCTGGCGGCGCGCGATCGCGGCCGACTTGTGCGATTTCATATGCGGCCGGTGGGCGACGCCGGTTCGGCGCAGGCGCTCCGCCATCGCCGAGATGTTTCGCTCGGCGATGTCCAGATCGACGATGACGGCCGGCGTCGTCAAGTCCGCATAAAGGCTCACGCCTCCTCGACCTCGACGATCAGCTCGATCTCGACGGGCGTGTCAAACGGCAGCTCATTGGCCGAAATGGCCGAGCGGGCATGCCGCCCTTTTTCGCCCAGTACCTCTACGAGCAGATCCGACGCGCCGTTGATGACAAACGGCTGGTGAGTAAACCCGTCCGCCGAATTGACGAACGCCAGCATTTTGACCACCTGCTTGATCCGATCCAGCTCGCCCAGATGCGCCTTGAGCACGGCAAGCAGGTTGATCGCCACCTGCCGCGCGACCGCATAGCCCTCCTCCACCGTCAAGTCCTTGCCGACCTTGCCCGTCGCCATCAGCACGCCGTCGATCCGGCAGTCGTTGCCCGACGTGTAAACGACATTGCCGACCTGCTTGGCCGGTACGTAAGACGCCACCGGAGGCGGCACCTCGCCGAGCTTGATCCCGAGCCGTTCCAGCGCCTGTTCGGCCTGTCCCATCGCGAATTCCTCCTGTTTGGTTCGTTGTTAGATTTCACCATTGCCGGACACCTGTACCTGTTTTCCGCCATTGCGGCAAAGTGCCGCTAGACTCTCCGCCGCTAGCTTAATAGCGCAAAATCGCGTTATTCCCGTGTATTCGAATCACCCGACTCGCCTGCCGCCAACTCGATGCACTAGAATAACGCAAAATTGAGCTATTCCCCTCTACTCCAACCATCTGGCTCGCCCGCCGCCAACTCGATGCACTAGAATAACGCAAAATTGAGCTATTCCCCTCTACTCCAACCATCTGGCTCGCCCGCAGCCAACTTGATGCGCAAGAATAGCGCAAAATCGCGCTATTCCCCTCTACTCGAATCACCTCACACGCCCGCCGTCAGTCTCCCTGTCGGATTGCGCTCTGCCTCTTCGGCCCAGCCAGTCGATACAGCTTCTCTGCGCAAACACCGCCTTACCGCTCTTTCCCGTCCCGATACACCGAGGTGCCGCGCTGCGCCCGCGCCCATTCGGCGACGCGATGCGGATCGCCTTCCCACAGGCGTTGCCTTCCCCACGAATTGGCTTCCGGCGGTCCCTCGCACTCGACGCGGATGACCGGGAACAAGCGGGACGGCGCCTCTTGCGGCAGCCCGTCGATGATCAGCTCGTCGCCTTGCTGGGTGAAGCCTAGCGTCTGGCCGGTCGTCAGCAGCGTGACGCTCTTAACGCGGGTCGCCAGGTCCGCGAGACGCAGCGTCGGGCGACCGTCCCAGAAGCGGATGATCAGGTACAGGTTGTTGCCGCGCGTCGTCTGACGTCCGCGCGTGATGAACTCTGTGATCGCGCCGCCGTCCGAGCCGTAGATCGCCTCGCCGTGAACGTCGAGCCAGCGGCCGATCGCTTCGGCCCGTTCGAGGAACTCGGGCGGGAACTGCCCGTCAGCCGTCGGTCCCACGTTGAGGAGCAGGTTGCCGCCGTGGGCGCCGCCTTTCTCCGCGCATTCAACCAGCATGTCGAGCAGGTAGTCGGCCGGGCGCCAGCGCTCGCCGAACACGTGGCTCCATAGGCGCCACGTCGTAACCTGGCACGACTCCCACAGCCGCTTGCGGTCGACGACGATCAGATGCTCCGGCGTGCCGAAGTCGCCGAGCGTCTCCGAATCCCCCGCCCCGATGCCGCCGTCGGCGCGATACCCGTCATGCTGCTCGGAATAGCCCAGCCGGTTGTTGATCAGGATGCCCGGCTGAAGCTTCCGCATCTCCTCCACAAGCTCCACGCTGCCGAGATCGTCCGCGTTGCGCGGCCATACGCCGTCGAAGAAGAAGTGGTCGATCTGCCCGTAGTTGGTGAGCAGTTCCTTCACCTGGTTGTGCAGGTATTCCTTCGTCTTGGCCCAGCCTTCCGGGTCCTTCTCCGGACCGTCGAAATAGGCAGGCAAGCGCCAGTCGATCCACGAATAATACAGTCCGATTCGCAGTCCCGCCTTGCGGAAGGCATCGACGTATTCGCGCACGAAGTCGCGCTTCGGCGCCTGCTTCGCGCTCGAGTAGTCGGTGTACGCGCTGTCCCACATGCAGTAGCCGTCGTGATGCCGGGTCGTGAAGCAGGCGTACTTAAAGCCCGCCTTGCGCGCGGTGTCCGCCCACAGCTCCGGATCGAAGCGCTCGGGGTTCCAGGCACTGGCGGCGTCCGCATATTCCGCCTGGTTCATATGCTCGCGGAACAGCACCTGCTCCCCTCTCCCGAACTGAGCGTAAGGTCCCCAGTGTATAAACAAGCCGTACCGGCTCTCGGTGAACCATTGCCACTTGTCGGGCACCGAGAAGGTTTGTGTCGGCGCTTGCATTGTCATCGAATCCGCTTCCCTTCAGCGCGCGCGGAAGCAAGACGCCGGCCCGGCGGCTGCGGCTCTGCCGTTTCTCGCCGTGCCGGCGCCTCCCTGTCGCCGCTATTCCCATTTTTTAAAAACCTTACTGTGCAGCCGCAGCCTTACGAGCCTCATAAGCCGTTTGGTAAATCTCGAGGTAACGCTTCAGATTCATGCCGTCCAGCGTCTTCAAATACTTGTCCCACTCTGCGTCGACATCGGCGTCGCCGATAATGAAGCGCGCCATCATCTCGCTCGTGTAGTCGTAGATCGTCTTCGACAGGTCGGCGATCTCCTGGGACTGGTCCACCGTCAGGTTCAGCGGAGGCAGCACCGACTTGACGTCGACGCGGTACGGCTCGTACTTGTCCTTCGTCTCTTTGTACAGGATCGATTCAAGCGGATTGTCTTCGCTCGCTACCGCGCCGAGGCGAAGCGAGTTCGGACGGTAGGCGATGCCGCTCTGCGACCAGTGCTTGTTCTGCGTCACGCCGAACGAAGACATGTCCTTGTAGACGGCGGCTTCGCCGTTCAGGCCAATCTCGCCTTTTTCCGCCCAGCGCCAGTCGACGTCCGGTTCCCCGATCGTCGAGCGAAGCGTGATCTCGCGGTCGTACAGCGCGTCGGCGAAGCGGAACGCCGCTTCCGGATTTTTCGCTTCCTTGGTGATGACGAACTTGCCGGGAGCGACTTGGTACGGATCGTACTGGGTGAGCTGAACGCCGCCCGGTCCCTTCAGCGGAGGTACGGCGACATACTCCTTCCAGCGTCCGCTCGCGCCGTTCAGCTGCGTGATGACGCTCATATTCGGGCCGGAGGCGGCGCCGAGAATGACCGTATCCGGATTTTCCCCGAGCTGAACGAGCTGCGCCGGGTCCCGCGTCAGCGCCTGCGGGTCCATCAAGCCTTCCGCGTACAGCTTGTGCAGGTACTTCATGCCTTCCTTCCAGCCGTCCTTGGTGTATGGCACGTCGACCTTGTCCTGATCGTTCACGTAGAGGCGGGTGAACGGCGCGTAAGTAAAGGAATTCATCAAGAAGTTCTCGACGCTCGTCGTGAGCGTGGAGCCTTGCGATTGGGCCGGGGCGCCGGAGAACGGAATCTCGTCCGCCTTGCCGTTGCCGTTCGGATCTTGCTCTTTGAAGGCCTTCAGCACGTTGTAGAACTCGTCGGTCGTCGTCGGCATCTTCAGACCGAGCTTGTCGAGCCACGGCTGGTAGATCCACATCTTCTGGCGCATCGAACAGTGGTAGCATTCGTTAGGCGCGGGCAGCGCGTAGATGTTGCCGTCGGCGGACGTGATCGTTGGCTTGACGAGCGGGCTTTCTTCGAACATCTTTTTCGTATTGACCCCGTATTTCTCGATATAATCGTTCAGCGGAAGCAGCACGCCTTGCTGCCCGTACAGCGCCTGCTGCTCCGGCGTGACGTCCATCATCATGACGACGTCCGGCAGGTCGCCGCTGGCCAAGGCGAGATTGAGCTTCTCCGCGACCGCGCTGGTCGGCACGATCTCCCATTCCACGTGAATGTTGGTGAGATCCTCGAAGTACTTCGTAAATTCATTCGTGTTGAAGTCCTCAACGGCGGGGTTCGCCCCCGTCATGACCTTCAACGTAATCTTATCCTTCACGATCGGAAATTCCCCGGCCGGCGCGACCGCCGCTTCCGAGCCCGGGGAAGCGCCGCCGGAGGAGGCGTTCGAATCGGCATTGTTGCCGCTGCAGGCCGCCAATATCGTAACCAGCAATACCATGGCGAGCGCCATCGAGACCATCTGTTTGATTTTCATCGTATTTGTCCCCTTTTTTATCCTTTTAATGAACCGATCATGACGCCTTTGACCAGATACTTTTGCACAAAAGGGTAAACCACGAGCAGCGGTACGGTAGAAATGACGATCAGCGAATACTTGAGCAGCGTCTTCAGCGCTTCGCGCCTCGCGGCGTCCATCGGGTCTCCGGACAGCATCGCGACGTCGACGTCGTTTTTGACCAGAATATCCTTCAGAACGAGCTGCAGGGGATACATGTGCTGGGACTTCAGGTAGATCATCGCGTTAAAATATTGGTTCCAGTTCGCCGCCGCGTAATAGAGCGTAATGACGGCCAGGATCGGACCCGACAGCCGGATGACGATTTTCCACACGAACTGAAAGTCGTTGCAGCCGTCCAGCTGCGCCGCTTCAAGCAGCTCGTCGGGGATCGACATCTGGAAGTAGGTGCGCGCGATGATGACGTTCCAGACGGTCAGCGCCGTCGGGATGATCATCGACCATACCGTGTCCAGCATGTGCAGCTCGCGAACGAGCAGGTAGTTCGGGATCAGTCCCCCGGTGAACATCGTCGTGAACATGAACAGGAACATGAACATATTTTTCCCATAAAAGTCCTTGCGCGATAACGGGTAAGCCGCCAGCACCGTCATCAAGACGTTGACCGCCGTGCCCGCTACCGTGTAGATCAGCGAGTTTTTGAAGCCGGTCCATACCATCTTGTAGTCGAGCACCGCCGTATAGCCCTCGAGGCTCGGACGTACCGGCCACAGCCATACCTCGCCCGATACGACCGCCTGCGAATCGCTGAACGAAGCGCTGACGATGTAGATAATCGGATACAGCACGCTGACGAACAGCACGGTGATGAAGATCGCGTTAACGATTGTGAAGAGCTTGTCTGTAAACGACTCGTTGCGAAACCGGATATCCATGCGCACACTCCTTTACCATAAGCTCGCCTGCTTCGTTCTCTGCGCAAGCTTGTTTACCGCCAGCAGCAACGCCAGATTGATGACGGACTTGAACAATCCGATGGCGGTGGAGTAGGAGTAATTCGCAACCTGCGCGGTCAGGCCGACCTTGTACACATACGTGTCGATGATTTCGGATGCCTTCAAGTTGATCGGATTTTGCAGCAGCAGCACCTTTTCGAAACCGACGTCCAGAATGTGTCCGGTATTGAGGATGAGCAGGATGACCGCCATCGGCATAATGCCGGGCAGATCGATGTGCCACATGCGCCTGAACTTGCTTGCCCCATCCACGACCGCCGCCTCGTGCAGCGCCGGATCGATGGCGGCCAGCGCGGCGATAAAGATGATGCAGTTGAACCCGGCGTGCTGCCACACGTCCGACCAGACATAGATGGAAGAGAACATCGAGATCTCGCCCATGAAGTTGATCGGGGCGACGCCGAAGAAGCCGAGCAGCTTGTTCACGATCCCGATCCGCGGATCGAGCAGCTCCTTGACGATGCCGACGATGACGACGATCGAGATAAAATGCGGCGCGTACGTCACCATCTGGACGACCTTGCGGTACGACCTGCTCCTCAAGTAGTTGAGGCCGAGCGCCAGCAGGATCGGGAAAGGGAATCCCGCGAGCAGATTGTAGAAGCTGAGCAGCAGCGTGTTGCCCAGAATCCGGGTGAAATCGTACGAATGGATGAACCGCGAGAAGTGATCGAGTCCGACCCAGGCGCTCCCCCAGATTCCCTTGGTGACGATGAAGTTCTTGAACGCGATCTGGGCGCCGTACATCGGCACGTACTTGAAGATGATCAGGTACGCGAAGGGCAACGCCATCAGCACGTACAACTGCCACCCTCGGACGATCTTTTTGGAGACGGCTGAATTGCGGGGTGCGACGCTCTCTCTGCTTGCTAGACGCTTGATATCGGGTACGCTCACTTCCTGTCTCACCTCCCTTGCCCTAACTTGGAGTCCGTAGCCCCCGATCGAACGGGGACGGCCGGGAACGATCGTCTCGGATCGTCCGGGCTGCTCTGCGGCTTAGGGCAAGCTTAGGCGCTCGGGGCCTGGGAAGTAAATTGCGTTGTGGTCCGATGATCGCCATTCGTTCAGATTCGGGTATTGATGATTGCGTTTTCAGTGTGCATTTGTTCAGAAATAGCATTTTATTTTCCATAATTGGATCTTAAATGCGAAAAAAAGAGCCATTCCGGGGCTTCGCCCCCACGAAAGCAAAAAGCCGCCGGCACAAGCCTGGCGGCTCTGGGAACTCCCGTCTATGCGATTGTCACGCCTCGCCCACCGCTCCGGCAGGTCCGGCGGACGACGGATATGCCGCCTCGTTGCGGGCCAGCTCGCGGAATACGGTCGCGCTTAGCCCCGTTCCCCGCTTGAACGCCCGGCAGAACGTGCTGGACGAATGGTAGCCCACCTGCTCCGCGATCTCGCGGATCGTCAGAGACGTCGTGGCCAGCTTGCTTTTCGCCTCGTCCATACGCATGTTTTCAAGATACTCGGAGAAGTTGATGCCCATCTGTTCCTTGAAGAACTGGGACATGTACCCTTTGGAGACGTTCATATTGTCGGCGACGGCGTCGAGCGTCAGGTTCGCATCGCCGTAATGCCGCTGCAGGAATGCCAGCATGTCGTCGAGCAGCCTGTGATTGCGGCTCTTCTTGCGCCTGTCGAGATCGTGGGCGGTCGCCAGGAACATCTCCGAGGCGCTTCGATACGACAGCTTGGGGTTGTCGACGGCGCTCGGGTGCTGCAGCAGCTGCTGGATATCGATCGCATGGTCCAGCGCGAGCTGCTCCTGAAGCTTGGCCAGACAGCTTACAATTTCATAATAGAAGAGCTGCTGCAGCGCGAGAGGCAGATGCCTGTCGCTGAAATTCTCCTTGTAAAGCTGGCGGAGCACGGCCTCGACCTCCTCGGGCTCGCCCGCTTTGGCATAATTGATTAAGCGGTTCTCGAGCTCCTGCGGAAAAAAAAAGCGGGCGTTCGTATGCGGAAGGTCGGCAAACCAGACCGTCTCGTTCTTGCCTTCGTAGCTGATCGAAGACAAGCACTGTCTGGCTTCCTCGTAGGAGCCGGACACCTCAAGCAAGGTCGACCGGAAGCCTCCGATAGCAAAGTATAGCTGCAGCCCGTCGCGCCCGCTCGTCTCCGCCTCGATCGCGGCCACGCTCCGGTCGATCATATGCCTGAACGCCGCCTCGTCTCCCAGCTCGTCCACGAACAGCAAGGCGATCTTGTCTTCTGCGATATGATGGGCGTACCGGTCGTCCCCGAGCCCTCTGCGGATCGCTTCCGTTACCCATACGCGATTGACGTCCAGCTTGTCCAGCTCCGCTTCGGTATTGCTCTGTCCCGCACGGCTGAAGTTCAGAATCCCGATCGCGTAGCCTTGGCCGTGCAAGCCGATCCGCTGATGCGCGAGCAGCGAATTGATCTCGTTCATCGACAGGAAGTCGCCCTTGAGCAGCCGCTGGAAAAATGTATCCCAGACGAGCGGGACCTGCTTGTCGATCTCCTCCCGCAGCTCTGCGTTGTTATCGAGCAGCGAGGACAATGACTGCTGGATGTAGCCGTACATCTCCTTCGGCTTCCTCGGCGCGCCTGCCGCCTGATGGCGGTCCCGCAGCGTGGACATGATGCGCACGAGCGGACGGCCGCTTCGCGTCGCGAACAAATACGCCAGCACGATGCCGAGCCCGAGGAACGCCGCCACGATCGAGAAGGTCAGCTTCTTAATGGAGATGACCTTTCCCAGCACGATATGAGGAGGCTGCGCCACGATATAGGACCATTTGTTATACGAAGAAGTCGTATAGGTAACCATGCGCCCTTCCGTTTGGTCCGAAGCTTCGATCGTGCCGGACAGGCCGGGCAGGACGACGCTGCCGCCAAGCGCGGGCTCCGAGCCTTCGCCGGAGAGCGAAGCGACCACTCTCCCCTTGTCGTCGATGATCGATGCCGAGCCGCCGTCCGAGATGTCGATGCCGCTGAGCAGCGACTTCAGCTCGTTGCCGTCCACGAGCACGATCAGAGCCCCCTGGATGCGTCCCGGATAGCCGAGCGACTGCACGTAGGTGATCATATCGTACGTCTTATCCTCGTACCGGGCCGCGCCCGTCGGCATGATCTCCCGGTTGCGGTACGTCGAGAGCAGATCGTCGCGCCATACTTTGTAATCGATTTCATTGTAGGTGAGTACATGTTCGTAGAAGTATGGCAGCTCATACGAGGAATTGGACGATAGCGCCAGATTGCTGTTTTTGAAAATGAGAAAATAGTCCAGCACAAAATTGTTGGAGGCATTGTAGCTGTACAAGCTCTTCTGCGTCCGCAGAACCTTGTATGTATTGGTGCTGCTGAACGGATCGGAGACCCGCTGGAAGCTGTTGACGCCGGGGTCGTTCAACAATTGCAGAGAAATGGTATTGATCTCGGAGAAACGGCTGTCGAGCGTGCTCTTGACCTGCTCCAAAATTTGCATGTTGTTGCGGACGACTTCTTCCTTCACGACATGGTACGTTTTGTTATAGAACAGCCACCCCAGCGTCAGCGCCAAGAGCATAAACAGGATGTAAGGAAGCATCATTCGGAGAAATAAAGGCTGCTGGCCCAGGCGATTTCTCAAGCGCATGATAGACGTTCCTCCGTTCGTCTCAGGTGAATTGTTAACTATTATAACATCGATTCTTGAATTCTTGACATGAAATTAACAAAAGGGAGATAGAAGAGCGTCTGCATCCAAACGGCAATAAAAGTGTAGCGCTTACAAGAAACAAATTTAATCATAACATATTCCGTCAAGGTGTTGGGGAAGCGGCGTTTGAAACGGAGATAACCCTCAAGCGGCACTTCTCCCAAGTGCGCGTCTTGCGGGTCAGGCGTCACAGCTTCATCACAGCGTCATCGTCTGCCGGTAACGTTGAAGGACCGCGAAGGCGGCAGCAATCAGGATCATACCCATCACGGCGGGCGCGGCGTGTCCCAGCGATATATAAATTTGACCGCCGACGAACGGCCCGATCATCCTAGCCAGCGCCTGAATCGATTGGCTGCCGCCTTGAATCCGTCCTTGCTCGCTCGCACCTGCGGACTTGGACAGCAGCCCGTTAAATGAAGGCCCGAAGATCGAGTCGCCAAAACCGAATACGAACATGCCGGCGATTAGAAGCGGGTAAAACGAAAGCAGCGCCGAGGCTGCAATCAGTGCGTAGCCCGCCAGCTCCGCCGCCATCCCGAGGCCGGCGATCCGTTTATCGCTAAGCTTCTTCAGAAGCTTGGGCATGATCAAGCTTTGCGAGACGATGTCCTGAACGCCTATGATCGAGAACATCAGTCCGATCAGCGCCGGCTTCCATGCGAACGTATCCATGGAAAATTGCGAAAATATGGCCTGCAGCGAACCGTTGGGAACCCAGAGCAAGAACGCTGCGACAAGCAGCCTGTTCAAATTTGGGGAGGAAAGGATGCCGGCAAGCTGCGCAAAAGGATTTAATCTGGCGGGGGCGATCTTCTTCAGTCTGTGCGGCGGGGCAAGGCTCTCCGGCATAAAGAACCATCCGAAGGCCGCATTCAGAAGCGTGACGGCGGCTCCGAAATATAGCGGCGCGGCATAGCCGAACTTGGCGAGCAAGCCTCCCAGCGTCGGGCCGATGACGGTGCCTGCGCCGACGACCGCGCTCGCCCAACCGAAGTATTTGGTCCGCTGCTCCTGCGGGACGATATCCGCGAAATAAGCGAAAATGGTGCCGATGCTCCCCCCCGTTATCCCTTCGACGATGCGGCCGGCGAACAGCACCCACAGCGCGCCCCCGATGCCGAAGACGAAGTAACCGGCGGCGGAGCCGAGCAGGCAGAGCAGAAGCAGGGGGCGTCTGCCGTATCTGTCGCTCAACGCGCCCAGCACGGGGGCCGCAAAAAAAACGCAGGCGGCGTAAACCGCGGTCAGCAGCGTCACCGCCGTCGCTTGCTCTCCCGGATCGCCGATATACGGCTTCACCAGGAACGGAACGACAGGCGCGACGATGCTGAAGCCGATGCCGCACAGAAATACGGACGTCAGGCCGAATAGAAGCGCCTTTCTATCTATGGTCGACAAATGTATCATAGCTCCTCGTTTCTAATTTTGTTTCCTCGGAAACATGTTAATCGTAACGCGTTTTTGTTTCCTCGTCAACAAAAATGATTAGGAGTCGCCTGCACTCTTTCGGTTTGCTTGTTATCGTAGTAGCGAACGGACAGAGGAGCCCTTATTTATGTCCCTTTCGCGATTCGCGGCCCGTTCGCGGACCCAGGAGACGTTAATGCGGGATTGCCGGCCTCTTTTAGCCTCAATCCGAGTAAATAAAGTCCCTCCAGTCCGAAACGATCGAAAATGGGCCGATTTTTACGAAATAGCGTCTGCTGAGTCCGATGCCCGTTCCCCGTGCCCCTTGCCTATGGTTAGCAAGTGAAGCCTTAAAGGCAAACAAAAAGACAGCCCTTCTCTTTCGAAAAGAGCTGCCTGCGTATGGCGTATGGCGTCCGGCGCGTCAATCGTCCGTTTCGGAGGATCGCTCGACGCCCTGCTTCTCGATCTCTGCATCCAGATGCATGCTGTACCGTTCCAGAAACCGCAGCATACTGTCGTACTGCGCCTCGGTGATGTGCTCGAATATCGCCCTGTCCCGCTCCCGGAACTCGTTATGCAGCTCCTCGTGGATTCGGCTCACGGCTTCCCCTTGCTCCGTCAGCTTAAAATAAATTTCCTTCTTGTTCTCGGGCTTCTGGTAGCTCTCGATCAGCCCCTTCTCCATGAGCTTCTTCGCGATCTTGCTGATCGCGCTTCTCGTCATGTAAAAGCGCTCCGCCAGCTTCGTCACGTTGGCATCCGCATGCTTGCCGATGTATTCGATGCAGTGGACCTCGGAAGGCTTATATCCCTTCAGGCCGACCTCCATCTTGGACTTATTGAGCCACGTCAGCTTGTTGAACAGCTCCCTGAAGCCTTCGATGACCTGATCTTCCTTGTTCATGGCATGTCCTCCTGCCGGTAGACGCGATAACCGTAGTATAACATTCCATGAACATCAAGCGAGACTGCGCCGCGAACTTCGCCACCTCCGCCGCCCCTCTTTAATGGGTGTCGTTCCAGCAAGTGACGACCGGCGTACTGTTCCATTCGATGCCCGCTTGGGTCCGGTATGCGACTTCTTTGGTCTCGCCGGGCATCAGATCGAAATAGTTGTCTGCAAGCAGCAGCTCGTTCTCGATGGCGACCACGCGGGCATAGACGTCCGTTCGGATAACGAGACGACCGGACGTCGCATCGTGCCGCACGCATTCGACCTCGAGCTTCGCAGGCGGGCAGACCAGCTCCTTCGGCAGAACGTCGAAGAAGATCGCGCTGTCGCCTTGATCGCCTTGTTGATCCTGCGTTTCCGGATCACCCGGCGAATCGCTCCCTGTCGACTGCGGCTCCCATATCGCCTGGACGACCGCATTGGCCGCACCTTCCGTCAGTCCCCAATCCCGCTTCACGATCGTATGAATCAGCGCTGCCTCGTTCGCCGGAATGACGGCTTCCGTTTCCCATGACGCCCCGAACGCCCCCGCTGTCGTAGCCGCGCGCACCCGGACAACGCCACGCCGCTCCGTCAGCGTATCATTCACGACCCATACGCCGAGTTCATCCCCGCGATCCTCCAGCGAGATCATGACCGGCTTGGACGCGCGCTTGGCTCCGTAATAGCCGGCCTTCGGATACCCGTAGTAATCGACCATCGACCAGCCGCTGGCGGGCCAGCAGTCGTTGTACATCCAGAAGAGGACGCCGCTCGAATCGTATTTGCGCCTTCGGTAATGCTCGATCTGCATGCGCTCGAACTCGTATTGCACGTACTCCATCTTCTTGACCTTCTCAAGCGGATTCGCGCTCTCCCCGAACAGAGCAGCCGCCGTCTTTTCCAGCAGCCGATAGTGAGTCAGCTCGTCCTGCCCGTTGTACGGATTGTCCTTCGTCCTGAACTCCCAGATGTCCGCCTGCTCATCCGCCACGTCCGCCATCGTCATCATCTTCAGCAGCGAGGACAGCGGCGGCGAGCCCGGGATGGCCGATTCGCTCAGAAACCGGCCGCGTCCCTCGCGGATGCGTGCCCGGTAATCGCGCATGTCGCCAAGCAGAAAGTCCACCTCGTACCAGGGCGATACGTGGCAATCTCCCGCATCCTGGCTGTTGAACGGCCGTCCGTAAATAGGCGATGTCGGGAAAAACGGACGGGAAGGGTCCAGCTCGGCACACAGCGGCGTCGTCACCTCCGCGCATACCCGCTTGCCCCAGTAGTCGTCCTCTTCGTTGTTGTTCATCGCCAGCTCGTTGTCCCCGTACCAGAGGACGAGGCTCGGATGATTGCGCAGCCGCTTGATCGCCGAGGCGACCTCCGTCTTCATCGCCGCGATGAACCAGGGCTCGTCGTCCGGATATTCGGCGCAGGCCATCATGAAGTCCACCGACACCAGAATGCCCAGCCGATCGCATGTCCGCCAAAATTCAGGCAGCTCGTATGTGCCGCCTCCCCACACGCGCAGCATGTTCATATGGCCGTCGACCAGCAGCTGGAGCAGGTGCGCGTAGCGCTCAGCAGTCACCGCGGACGGGAACGGATCCGCCGGAACCCAGTTGCCGCCCTTGGCGAAAATGCGCTCGCCGTTCACGACGATGGTAAAGGAGCTGCCGCGTTCGTCGGGAATCTGCTCGACCTCCACGGTACGTATGCCGATCGCGTCGCTCCGGGCATCCAGCGCCTCGCCGGCGCTCGACGATAGCGAGACGGAGAACCGATACAGCGCAGGCTCGCCATAACCGGTCGGCCACCATAGCTGCGGCTGCTCGACGGTCAGCTCCCCCTTGACGACCGGCTGCGACGGGTCAATCTCGGTCTCGAGCGACCAGACGGATTCTCCGCCAGGCGCTGCGAGCTCCAAGCGGAGTGCGCCGTCCTGCGTCAGCCCCGCCGCTTCCACTTCCCAGGCCAACGTCGCGGCCTCCTCTTGGATCGCCAGCGTGCGCACCCAGCTATGGGCGATCCGGCCGGCCGGCTTCGCCTCGATATATACGGGCCGCCAGATCCCGTAGCTCACCAGCCGGTGCACCCAGTCCCAGCCGAACGTGCACTGCATCCGGCGGACGTATACGCGATCCTGGGAAAACAGCGATACGTATTTGCCCGTGTCCTTATCCTCCAGATAAGTCGGAATTGGCGTAAACCGAACCTTCAATCGGTTCACCCCGGGCTGCAGCGCATGTTCGACGGCAAAGGCATGGGGGATAAACATGTTGTCCGCCTCGCCGACCAGGCTGTCGTTCAAATAGACGGCCGCGATCGTATCCAGGCCTTCGAAGCAAAGCTGCGCGGACGCGCGGTCCCGGCCGGACGGCCATTCGAATTCCGTTTCATAGACCCATTCGCAAGCTTCCACCCATTGGCATTCGAGCGCCTGGTCGCGCCACATCGGGTCCTTGATCAGTCCGTGCCTCAGCAGATCCGTATGGACATGCCCGGGCACCGTCCCTTCAAAGGGGCCGACCGGCTGTCCGTCCGGCCTGATTCCCGTTACTATCCAGTTATCGTTCAAATCGATGCGTTCGTTCATGTGCGGCTCCCTTGCCTGTATTCGGCGTGGCGCCGGGCGCATGCGGAACCGTCTTCAGCGATGAAGCTGTTCGCGATACTCCTTCGGCGTCCAGCCGGCATGCTTCTTGAACACCTTGATAAAGTAAGGCGGATTGTCGTAGCCGAGCAGCTCGGCGATCTCGTGCACCTTCTTGTTGCCTTCGGCCAGCAGTTTCTCCGCCTTTTCCATCTTCAGCCGCAGCACGTAACCGCTCAGTCCCTCGCCCGTCTCGGACTTGTACAGTCGGGACAGGTAGACGGGATGCAGGCAGACGTAGTCCGCCACCGCCTGCAGCGAGGTGTCCCCCGCCAGATTCTGTTCGACGTACTCCTGCGCCCGTCTGACGAAGTAGGCCGCCGTCTCGCCCTGCTTGCCCGCAATGTCGTCTGTCCGCACCAGATCGATGGCGCGCGCCGACCACTCCCGCAGCTGCTCGACGCTGCGCAGCAGCGCCGGCTGCAGCAGCGCGCCGAACGATTCGCCGATGACGTCCTCGAGCCGCTTGCCGTTCTTGTGGCAGATCGAGATCAAGGCGCTGCCCAGGGCAAAGACGACTTCCATGATGTGCTCCTGGGAAAAAGAGCGGTCCAGCCGTCCGATCGATAAAAAGACGGCCTCCAGCTTGTCCGCGAGCATCTCCCAGCGGCCGGCCTCCAGCAGCTGGACGAGCGTCGGCGTATCGTGCAGGCCGGTCAAGCCGTCGACCGGCGGCGCCTCGCCGAACGCCTCCGCCGAGATGAGGAACTCGCCCTCCTGCCCGAACCGCTGGCGGATCATGGCGAGCGACGCCTGATACAGCGCCGGCACGTCGCGCGGGAAGGTCCCCCTGCCGCTGATCAGCACGGACACCGTGCCCCGCAGATAAGCTTTGACGCCGCTCTGAATCTCGCTCGCCTCGCGCTCGAGCGCGCGCTGCCGCCGAGGCGGCTCGGAAGCCTGGGCGTCCGCTTCGCTGCCAGGCGATTTCTTTTCCTTGACCAGAAAAACCAAATAGCCGTGCGTATCCTTGCAAAACCACACCTCGTAGCCGTCGCGGAAAATTTCTTCGGCGATGTTGCCGATCGCATACTCCATCAAACCCAGGTCGTGACGGCTGTAGGCGAAAAAAGCTTCGTCCGGACGCAGCAGCACGAGCCGCACCTCGTCCTCGGCCGCGAACGCAAGCTCCAGCGAGCCGAGCCGTTGCGCCAGCGCCGCCTTGGACATCGCGCCGCCTGTCAGCAGCTCGCCCAGCAGTCCGTCCCTCAGCTTGGGGAAGTTCTCTCTCAGCGCGGTCAACGCTCGCTGACGGGAGCTGATCTCCTCCCATTCCCGGTGAATCAATTCCGTCGCCTTGCGCAGGCTCGCGACGATCTCCTCGTCCTCCGCCGGCTTCAGAATATAGTCGACGGTGTCGAACTGCAGCGCCTGCCGGGCGTATTCGAAGTCGGCGTAGCCGCTCATCACGATGCACTTGATCCGCTTGCGCGCCTGCATGACGCGACGGATCAGCTCGAGCCCGGACAGGCCCGGCATCCGGATGTCCGTCACGAGGATGTCGACCGGATACGTCTCCAGCACCTCGAGCGCAGCCGGCCCCGAGTAGGCCGTATGAACCTGACTGATCCCGAGCGATTCCCACGGGATGGACTTGACCAGACTGTCTACCAAATGCGCGTGATCGTCGACCAGCAGAACCTGGAACATGCCCGCTTCACTCCTCTATGCTGTCATGCCAATGCAGAATGGTCGTCAGGCCGCCTGCCGCGGAGGCTTCGAACCGCAAGCCGGACCGGTCGCCGAACTGATAGCGAAGCCGCTGATGCACGTTCCACAAGCCGCAGCCGATCTCGTCCGTGAGCGGCAGGTTGATCTTGCGGGACAAAGCGCCGCGCGCTTCCTCCGTCATTCCCGGCCCGTCGTCTTCGACGACAATCGTGTGCTCCCCGTTCGCCGAGCTGCCACGGATCACGATCGAACCCGCCTCCGCGCGCGGCTCGATGCCGTGTACGATCGCGTTCTCGACGACCGGCTGGATGAGCAGGCGCGGGATCTGCTTGTCCAGCAGCGCATCCGGCAGCTCGATCGATACGCGCAGCCGCTTCATCTGCAGCCCTTGGATGCGCAAGTAGTTGTCGACCAGCGCCATCTCTTCCCGCACGGCGACGAGCTGATGCTCGTTGCGCGTCGTATAGCGGTAATATTTGCTGAGGCTGACGGACATGGCGATGATCGCTTCCTTCTCCTCCAGCACGGCCATGCTCTTCATAAAGGCCAGGCAGTTGTACAGAAAATGCGAATTGATCTGCGATTGCAGCTGTTTGAGCGTCGCTTCGCGCGAGCGGAGCTGCTCGGCGTAAACTTTTCCTACGAGCAGGTCGATCTCCTCGGCCATGTCGTTGAATTTGTGGAACAGGAAGGTGAACTCATTGTCCTTCTTAACCGGTATGCGCGCGGCATAATTGCCCTTCTTCAACTGCTGCACGCCGCGGATGAGCGCCTTGATCGGTCTGCGGATGTTCTGGTACAGCACGTAGGAGATGAGCAGGCTCACGACAAGCAGGACGGAAGCGAACAATATAAAGTAGCGCCGCGACTCGGTAATCGGGGTCAAAATATCCTGCACCGGCACATAATCGACCAGGTACCAGCCGAGCTCCTCCGACTGCATGTAGTTGACGAAATAGCCGACATGATCGATCTCGATCGTATCGTAGCCCCGGCTCTCAATCGTCCGGCCGCCCAGCTCGGCCTTCAGCCGATCGGCTATGGATGCCGAGCCGACAGGCACGATCGACGTCATCCTCGCGGGATCGAGCAGGAACGTCCCGCCCCCGCTCTGCGCTCGGTCGTTGTTATCGAGCAGCTTGACGATATTGTCCGCCGTGAAGCCGACCTCGACGATCAGCCGGGCGTTCTCCGCAAGCCCCTGCTCGCTGATCGGATCGAAGGCGTACAGGACGAACCGGTCCCGCGCCGCGTCGTACCGCCAATCCGGCACGGCCCGCTGCGCGATGTCTCCCGCATCGTAGTAGACGAGAGACGACTGACCGACCGCCTTGCCGATCTTCGGCGCGTAGATGACGACCGAGTTGGTAAACGCATTCGCAACGCTTTGCAGCATTAACTTCTGACTGATCGTCTGCACCGTTTTCAGCGCGTTGTAGTTCATGTCGTTCTCGTACAGCTCCATGTCCCGGAATTCCCTCACGGTCGGGTCGCGCAGCAGCATGTTGGCCATCATCGACAGCTGATTGACGTTGTTGTCCAACTGCCTGTACAAGTAGGTCATCCGGTCCAACTGGGATTCGCGGATATGCCGCTCCAGTACGGAGACGCTCGTTCGGTTGGAGATCATATACATGGTCAGCAGCGGCACCAGCAAAATGAGAATCAAGATGTTTACTTTCGCGAAGCTGTTCATTTTGACCATGGAGGATCGCCTCATCCGCGCTTTTGCTTTCTATTATGGGTGGTGCCGGAAAAACGGACAAGAGAGACGGACGATCTCTTCCGCCTCCGCTTGCCCGCCCCGTTATTTTTTAAGCACGTTCTTCGTGTACCAGTCGTTCACTTCCTGCGTGATCTTGTCCCCGCCGCCGGACTTCCACTTCGCGACGAACGAATCGAACTCCTCCAGCGGGCTTGTGCCGAAAATGATCTTGACGATCGTCTCGTATTCCAGCTTGCCGAGGAAGTCGCCCTGCGTCTTCTGGGTATCGGTCGTCGGACCGACGAAGGCGTTGATCGTGTCGGCGTCCTGCTGCGTTTTCCACGCCTTCATCGACTCGATCTGGCCGTTGATGCAGAGCGGATTGTTCTTGCAGGAGTCGAAGCTCTCCTGTTCGCTCTCCGTCCGGCCCGGCTTGCCCTGCACCAGATAGTCGAGATAACCGTCGATCTGCTCCCACGGGTCGACGAAATAGTTGGGCATGAAGCCGTACTTCACGATCTGGAAGGAGCTTCCTTGCGCCGCGTAGCCTTGGTCGATCAAGCTTTTCCGCGTCACGTCCCAGATGCCGCTGTCTCGGCCGAACTCGTACATGGCCTGGGCGTACTTGAACACGGCGTCGGGATGCTCGTAATTTTTATTGATCAAAATCGTTGCCCCGATCAGCGGGAACGCGCGCCTGCCGGCCTGGCCGTCAGGACCGGTCGGCACCGGATAAACCTTGTACGTCGCGCCCTTGATGTTCTTCTCCAGGTCGGGCAGCGGGAAATAAGGGAACCAGTTCGGTCCGAAAACGACGCCCGCCTTGCCGGAGGTGAACAGCCCCGTCGCCGTAGCCCCGTCCTGTTGAGGCGCGTCCTTGGAAATGTAGCCCTTGGCCATCCAGTCGCGCAGCTCGGCGATCGCGTTTTTCATCTCGGGCTGCACCGGATCGTAAACGAGCGATTGTCCGTCAGCGGCCGGTCTCCAGTTGTTCGGAATGGCGCCGAACGCGCCGAACAGTGCGGTGGTGTCGGCAAAGATGTCGCCCGACAGGTTCTTCAGCTGCAGCGCCAGCCCGACCGTGTCCTTCTTACCGTTGCCGTCCGGGTCCTGGTTCGTGAAAGCGTCCAGCACCTTCTCCAGCTCGTCGATCGTCGTCGGCGCCTTGAGTCCAAGCTTGTCCAGCCAGTCCTGGCGGACGTACATAACCGGCGAGCCGTTCGGGCCGAAAGACGGAATCGGCAGCGCCATGATGCGGCCGTTGCGGGTGACGGAGTAGAACAGGTCCGGATTGGCATCGTACACGCGCTTGACGTCGTCGGTGGCGTACTGCGCGATCGCGTCCGTCAGATCCATGAACTTGCCCGAATCGATCAGCTGGTTGGTCAGATCGGTGTCGCCCATCGTGTTGATGACGTCGGGCAGCTTCTCCCCGGACGACAGCGACAGCAGCATTTTCGTCTTGAAGCCTTCGTTTTTCGTCGGCGCCGTCCATAGCACCTTGATGTCGAGCCCCAGATTCGCCTTCACCTTGTCGAACAAAATATTTTTTTCCGCGGTCTCGCCGTTGAAATACTGGATGTCGTCGGTGATCGGAATGACCGTATTGATCGAGATCGGCGGATCGTATTTGCCGTTCTGGAAAGGCGCGGTCTCCTTGGCAGGCGCGGATTCGCCTGCGCTTGCCGTAGCGGAGCTCGACGTCGATGCGGCCGGCGACGAGGCGCTGCCGGCGTTGTTGCCCGAATTGCCGGAGCACGCGGCCAGCAGCGATACCAGAAGCGCCGGCGCCAGCGTCGCCGCGATCCGTTTGTTGCGTACGTTCATGTGTGGACCTCCCGTGTATTTGATTTTGCAAACTCAGCATATCGGAAAAACTTCGGCGAAAATAGAAAACAAAATCAAGAAAAATAGCAATTCGTCAACATGAACGGGTGGCCGCCGCACAAAGTTGAGAGAGTGCTTTTTTTGTTGAGAGATTGGCGTATCAGGCTCGAAAAGTCTCTTTTACAATAAATTTATGCCGCTTGCAGACCGCCGCCCGCGCTTCGCCCGAACCGAAAATTCCGCCCGAAATTGAGCTGTTGCAATCTATCCGCGCAGGAGGAACGTCCATTGAATTTTATTAAATCCATTTTGGATTCCCGGCAGACGTGGCAGCTCCACGCGATGCTCGTGCCCGGAATCGTGCTCGCCGTCGTCTTTCTTTATTTGCCGATGCTCGGCCTGGTCATCGCCTTTCAAGATTTCAAGCCCTGGCTTGGATTCGTTCATTCGCCCTGGGTCGGGCTCGACCATTTCCGCCTGATGCTGTCCAGAGAGGACAGCGTGCAGGTCATCCGCAACACCTTCGCAATCGCCTGCCTCAAGATCGTGTTCGGCCTGCTCGTGCCGTTCGTGTTCGCGCTGCTGCTGAACGAGCTGCGCCATATGTTTTTTAAGCGGCTCGTGCAGACGCTCGTCTATTTGCCCCACTTCATGTCGTGGGTCATTCTGGGCGGCATTCTGATCAACCTGCTCGGCAACAGCGGTCCCGTCAACCAGCTGCTGTCCGCGTTATTCGGGATTGAACCGGTGCCGTTTCTAGCGGACGGCGACTGGTTCCGGTTTACGGTCGTCGTCAGCGACATCTGGAAGGAATTCGGCTTCGGCACAATCTTGTTCCTGGCCGCGCTGACGGCGGTCAATCCGTCCTTGTACGAAGCGGCAGAGATGGACGGCGCCGGACGCTGGCAGCAGACGCTGAACGTGACGATTCCCGCCGTGACCCCGATCGTGATCGTACTGGGCACGCTCTCGCTTGGCAGCATTTTGAACGCCGGCTTCGATCAGATTTTTAACCTGTATAACGCCCTCGTCTACGATAAAGGCGACATCATCGATACGTTCGCCTACCGGGTCGGCCTGCTTCAGACGCAGTTCAGCTTCGGCGCAGCCGTCGGCATGTTCAAGGCGTTGATCAGCTTCGTGCTCATCGTGGTCGCGTACCGGATGGCCTTCAAATTCGCCAACTACCGCATATTTTAAACCAAGAGGGGCCGAGCGACGATGTATTATAAATCCAGAAAATATCGCCTTTTCTATATTTGCAACTTCGCATTTCTGCTTGTCACCTCCATCGCCTGCGTGCTGCCGCTTATCCATATCCTTGCGGTCTCGTTCAGCGCCAAGGAGCCCGCCAACGCGCAGGCGGTCGGCCTGTGGCCGATCGGCTTCAATACGGATGCGTACAAGCAGACGTTCTCGAATCCGAACTTCCTGAAGTCGATCGTCGTCTCGATCGAGCGGGTGCTGCTGGGCACCGTGATCGGCATGGCCGTCACCGTCCTGACCGCCTACCCGCTGTCCAAGATGAACGCGCGGTTCCGCGGCCGGACGATGTACACCTGGTTTTTTGTTTTTACGATGCTGTTCAACGGCGGCCTCATCCCGACTTATATGGTCATTCAGAAATTGCATCTCATGAACTCCATCTGGGCGCTCGTGCTGCCCGGCGCGGTATCGGCGTGGAACATGGTGCTGCTGCTCAACTTTTTCAAGACGGTGCCCCGGGAGCTGGAGGAAGCGGCCCTCATCGACGGCGCCAACCATATCAAGACGCTTTGGTACATTTACCTGCCGGTCTCGATGCCCTCGCTGGCGACGCTCTCGCTCTTCACGATGGTAGCCCACTGGAACTCGTGGTTCGACGGCATGATCTACCTCACCAACGCGCAAAAATGGCCGCTCAGCACGCTGCTGCAGACGATCGTCGTCACCGAGGACTTCAGCAAGATCAATATGCGGCCGGAGGACGTCAAGCTCATCTCCAACGAAACCGTCAAAGCCTCGCAAATCTTCATCGGCGCGATCCCGATCCTGCTGGTCTATCCGTTCCTGCAAAAGTATTTCGTGAAAGGGATGGTGCTGGGGGCGGTGAAGGAGTAGGGAGAAGGGGCGTGAGGGCAAGTCGAGGCGCGTTAGTGCCCGAATGCGCTTATCTCGGGCGATGCACGGGGTGGATCGGGCGAGATAGTGACCAAATGCGCTTATCTCGGGCGATGCATGGGCAAGTCGGGGCGCGTTAGTGCCCAAATGCGCTTATCGCAGGCGATGCACGGGGTGGATCGGGCGAGATAGTGACCAAATGCGCTTATCGCAGGCGATGCACGGGGTGGATCGGGCGAGATAGTGCCCGAATGCGCTTATCTCGGGCGGTCAGGGAGGCTGGCCTCGCCTACATGCATGTGTGTCGATCTACGTGCACACTTTAGCCGTCTGGCCTCCCGAGCCCACCCCAAGTATCGATCTACGTGCAGACTTTGGCCATCCACCCCCGCTAACCAGCTTGTGTGTCGATCTACGTGCATACTTTGGGCGTCTAACCCCGCGTACCAGCTCAAGTGCCGATCTACGTGCATACTTTGGGCGTCTAACCCCGCGTACCAGCTCAAGTGTCGATCTACGTGCATACTTTGGGCGTCTAACCCCGCGAACCCGCTCAAGTGTCGATCTACGTGGATACTGTGAGGAGACTAGCCCTGTGAGCTCGACCAAGTATCGATCTACGTGCACACTTTGGGCGAGTAGTCCCGCGAACCAGCTCAAGTGTCGATCAACGTGCATACTTTAGGAGCCAAACCTCACGGGCCAGTCCAAGTATCGCTCTACGTGCATACTTTGGCAGTCAAACCTCACAAAACGCATTCAGCCCCCTGCTCCCGACCTGCGTCATCGACGCTGGCCAGAGGCAGGGGGCCTTTCACCTTAAGCTACTGCGTAATCGTGACCTGGCTCAGCTGCGGATTCCAGCTCAGCGACCCGCCGACTGGGTATTCGACCTTGACGTAGTTCGTGCCGGACGGGATTCGCTCGGGCGGCAGCCGATACGTCCGTTTTGTCCATAGGCCGCCATTGATGGGCGCGTCGGCGTAGTCGGCTCGAACGGGCAGCCAGACCTGGCCGTCCCGCGATGCGTAGAAGCTGAAGTCGCGAATCGTTTCCTGGTCGGTGGCGAACAGGCCGACGGCCTGCACCTCGTTCACGTGGCTGCGGTGGTATGTGACGTATTCGGCCGGACCGGCGCTCGCGGAGGTCCGCATCGCCCGGCTGGCATCGCCAAGCGCTGTGGCATTGGACGTATCGAACGCGAGTCCCGCGCTGTGGGTGGCCGCTTTGCTCCAGTTGTTCAGATGGTCGGTGTCCGCCGTCGGCGTATACCTCACCGATACGCGGCTGAGCTGCGGATTCCAGTTCAACGTGCCGCCCGTCGGAAATTCAATCTTGATATAGTTGGTGCCCGCGGGCAGCGAAGCCCAATTGTAGTCCCGCTTCGTCCACAGATTACCGTTGATCGGCGTGTCGGCCGTCGTATATCCGCTTTGCAGCGTCCACGTTCCCGCGGCCCCGCTAGGCGACGAATACACCTTGAAGTTGCTGATCGGCTCCGATGACGTATCGAACAATCCCGTCAGCGCCACGCCCTTGGCATTGTCGTACCGATAGACGACATACTCCGGCGTCGTCCCCGTTCCCGTCCGCGCCAGCCGCCTCGTATCTCCAAGCGCGGAGACGTTTAAGCTGTCGAAAAACAGGCCCGCGCTATGGCTATCCATTTTCGTATAATCGTTGACTTCGTCCGTCGCCGTGACGATGTTGGAGAGACTCGTGACGTTCGTAATCTCATACATGACGACGCCATGCCGGTTCAGCGCAGGCGACAGCGAGATGGCATTGCCTGCGACGGTGACGGCCGAGGTCGAAGAAGCGGTCAATGCCGCCAGCGTCTGATAGGCGCCGAGCCTGCTGTTCCAGTACGTTCTCGCGGCCGCATTCGTCAGCGTCGCCGAAGCCTCGACCGTCTGCGGCGACCATCCGCCGTAGTCGGCAGACGACAGCGTCGAGCCTTTGTCGCTCCACCACTGCGGCCAATAGTTCGCATGCGTGTCGTCCACGGTCCAGCTCCGCACGTTGACGGTACTGCCCGCGACGGGCGCGATCTGGTTGATGCCCAGCGTGAACGTCTCTCCGCTCGTTGCCGCCGGATTTGGATTATAGTTGTGCAAAAAGATGCGCAGCGTCTTGGTCGCGTCGTTGTAGCCGGCATACCCGTCAATGTAGTTGCCGGCGTTCGTCGCGCTGCCGCCGATGGAGAGACCAGCTCTCCGGTCGCCGGCCAGCTTGTGGGCAAGCGAGATGACGTTGGTCGAAATGGTGGGTACGCTCGCTCCTCCCCATACGCCGTTCGCATTCAGCGCCCATACCGAAAACCAGTCGATGCCGTTGTCGACGGTCTCTTTGATTTTTTTGGCCAAATATGCGCCTTGATACCCCGTTCCCGTCGACCGCGAATACAGATCCTTGCCGCCGTTGTCCGTCAGAAACCAACCTTCGTCCACGCCGACCTGCAGATTCGTCAAGCCTTGCGTTATGGCGCGGTCGCGCAAGCTTGCGATGACGGCCGGCAGCGTGTTCGCGGTGTAATTGCCGGGCGACTGATCGTAATAGGATGCGGTAATAAAATTGATCTGAGTACCGGTGCCTCCGGTCTTGTAGTTGGTACCGGTGGCACAGTGATCGATCAGGTCCCGGGGATCCCACAAGCCCGGCGTCACGGCCATCGCGTGCGCGCCGACGACCAGATTGCCGGCCCCGACCGCATCCTGTAACGCGGCGACCGTGTAGTCGTACAGCTTGAAGTACGCCGTGCGGGAAGCCGCCGCATTCGGCGAGCCGCTCCCGTCCCAGAACCAGTCGGAATTCTCGAACTCCGACAGCACGCCCCAGCGCCACGACTTCATCTCCTGCACGCCAAATTGCGAGACCAGCGAATTCGCCAGCGCCTTGATGTAGTTATAGTAGACCGTATAGTCGGCCGGCGGCCTCGTGTTGACGTTAAAGCCGCCGATATTCGGCGATGTCGAATACTTGAGCGGCACGTTGCCGGTGACGATGTAAGGCTTCAACCCCTTGTTCAGCACGTTCTGGATCGCCGCCTTCAAGTCGTCGAACTTGTAGTCGGTCATCGTCGCCGCATTGGCCGGATCGACGAACAGATCCCGATCGTTGCAGCTTGCGTACCCGGCGTAGCAGCCGCCCGTCGCGGAGAACAGACGCACGTATTGAACGAAAGGATAGTTGTCTGCAAAATAGCCGTTGGGCTGGCCGGACGCGGCGGAAGTCCAGTCGCTTTTGTAAAACCAGCTGTTCAGCGTATTAAAGGTGTCGAGCAGCGTATCGCCTTGCACCGACGGGTCCACCGTGATTTGGTAAGCTGCGTCCACAGTAGCAGGAAGCGAAACGGCGCCGACCGTGACGGAGGCGGCGACCAGGCAGCTGAACAAAGCGTTTATCCGAATTTTCATGACAGCGCTCCTCGTTTAAAAAGATGTTGGTGAAGATCGACTCATGGGGCAGGGTAACGAAGGTTGGACGGCGACTAGCTACATTAAAGGAAATAAGTTCCGCTATCGCTTCGCAAACCCGCTGGTCGGCCCGGCTTAGCGGAAAAGAGTTCCGCTATCGAGACCCTCTCCCCCTTGCCACACCGCATTAAAGGAAATCAGTTCCGCTATCGCTTCGCAAACTCGCTGGCCAGTCCGGCTTAGCGGAAACGAGTTCCGCTAAGCCCACACAGTCCGGGGGCGTTAAATCAGGGCCCGCCTTCCTTATTAATGAAGAAATAAAGATGCCGCGCTTGCGGGCACGGCATCTTCAGCAATCTTATTGCGGCAGGAACAGCAGTCTCTGAACGATCGCTGCGGATTCGGCGCGGGTCGCGGTCGCCTTCGGCTGGAAGCTGCCGTCGCTCATCCCGTCGACGACGCCCGCTTGCCGCATGGCGGCGATCGCTTGTACGGCGAAGGGCGAGATCGACGCCTGATCGGCAAACGAACCGGTCTGCGCAGCGGCGCCATCCGTTGATGCATGCGCCCCCGCCTTCAGCGCCGCCCGGTAGGCGAAGACCGCCATCTCCTCGCGCGTGATCGGCGTGGACGCATCGAACGTGCCGCCGCTGCGGCCCTGCACGATACCCAGCGTCTGTGCGCTGGCCGCCGCCGCGTAATACCAGGCGCCCTCCTTCACGTCGCTCAGCGTGCTCTCGGCGCTGCCGTCGATCAGGCCAAGCCCTTTCATCAGCATCTGCACGAATTCTGCGCGCGTGACCGTTCGATTCGGCTGGAAGCTGCCGTCGCCGGTGCCTTGCACGATCTCCTTCGCTGCCAGCGCGCGGATATAGGTCTCCGCCCAAGACGCCGCCTTTAGATCGGCGAAGCCGACGTCCGCGTAAGCAACGGCGAAGCGGCTGAAATGTCCCGGCCGGAACGTGATTTGCCCTGTCACCGGATCGAATCGGGCATTCGTCACGGCCTGCGGCTCCCCGTTTTCAGACAAGTGCCAGACGACCACCTGCTCGGGCCGAGCCCCTTGCGCCAGGCTGTAGTCCAGCGATACGGCAACCGCACCCGCAGGCTGCCAGGAGGTGACCGCGCTGCCGTTCGCAGTCAGCTCAAAATCATACACCGGACTGTCGCCAAGCTTTTCCTTCGTCCCTTCGGGCAGCGTCGAGGCGTTCACCCGCTTTAAAGTCAGTGTCAGCAGCCCCGAGGCCGACGGTTCGCCGAGCAAGCCCGGTGCCTTGTCGAGCGCCAAGGTTACGACGCCCGGTCCGGATTGAATTTTCAGTGTCTTGACGCCGCCGGAGCCGGACTCGCCCCGCAATGCCCGAATCGGAAGCTCGAGGCGAATCTGCGTAGGCGTGGATTCCCCGTCGACCTTCGCGTCGATGGTCAGCGTACCGGCATCCGCCTTGGCCGATTCGGCTGCTTGGCGAACGTCCGCTTCGGACAGCTTGAACACGGCTGCGCCTTTATCGTCCGCTCGCGTCACCGCCGTCAGCCTGCCGCCGCCGACCGTCACGGAGGTACCGCCTCCGTTAGACGACTGGCCGCCAGCTCCCGGATTTGGTGTCGGGTCGGGACTTGGGCTTGGACTTGGGCTTGGGCTTGGGCTCGGACTCGGGCACGGACTCGGACTCGGACTCGGGCTCGGGCTCGGATCGCCCCCACCCGGCTCCTCCGCCGACGCCGTCGTGCCTGAAGCCGCAGCCGACAGCCCGGATTCGCCGCCGGCACCCAGCGCGGACACCTTGTAGTAATAGGTCGTGCCCGCCGACAGACCGTTATCGGCATAGACCGCCTCCGCGACCGATACGGCGTTGATCCGCTCGAACGGACCGGCCAATTCAGCTGCACGGTATACGTTGTACCCGGTCGCCCCGGCGGATGCCGTCCAGCTCACGTTCAGCTCCGACGTTCCGTTCTGGCCGACCGTCACGCCCGTCGGCACCGGCGGCGCTCCGTATTCGGTCACCTGAATCTCGACCCGGCCGAGCTGCGGATTCCAGAACAAAGTGCCGTCTTCCGGATACGCGATTTTCAAATAAACGGTGCCTTGCGGCAACTCCCCAAGCGTATATTGGCGATTGGTCCACAACACGCTCGTAATCGGCGAATCGAGCACGGCGGCGTCTTCGTACGGCGTCCATGTCTCTCCGTCAGACGACGTAGAAAACGCAAAATCGTAAATTTGCTCCTGATTGGAAGCGAATAATCCGTTGATCACGGCCTTGGACATGCCCGCGAATTGGTAGACGACGAACTGCTCGGGCTCCTCCCGAGTCTGAGAACGCATGAGTCGGCTCGAATCGCCGAGCACGCCGCCGTTGCCTGTATCGAACTCCACGCCGTCGGTATGCGCGAATGCGACGCTCCAGTCGTCGAGCTCGTCTACATGCGTCACCGTTGCCGTACTGGCGGTCGTCGCGCTTACCGCTGCCGAAGGCGCAGATTCTCCCGTGCTGCCCACGGATGCAATTTTGTAATAATAAGTCGTTCCCGCATCAAGCCCGGTATCCTGATACACGGTCGCCGTAACAGGAGCTTCGTTGATCTTGGCATACGGACCGTCTGCGCCGTTAGCCCTGTACACCTGATAGCCGCCGGCGCCCGGCGACGTTGCCCAGCTCAGCCGAACGGCCGTCATACCGTCCGCGCTCGCGGTTACGTTAACCGGCGCCGGCGGCGCCGCTTGCACGGCCACCCGGCTAAGCTGCGGATTCCAGAAGTTGTTCCCGCCCAGCGGGAATTCGACTTTTAAAAAGCCGGTTCCCGCCGGCATGCCTGTCAGCGAATACGTCCGGCTCGTCCAGAGCAGGCTCGCAATCGGCGTGTCGTCATGCTCGAACGCCGTGTGCGCCGTCCAGTCGGCTCCGTCCTTCGACGTATAAAACTTGAAGTCGCGGATCGCTTCGTCGTTCGAGGCGAACAACCCGGTCACTTGAGCGCTCGCCATCTCGTCGAACCGGTAAACGACGTAATCGGCGTTGGCCGGGTCGGCGGTCGACCGCATGACTCTGCTGCCGTCGCCCAGCAGCGAGCCGTTGCCCGTATCGAATTGGAGCCCTTCGCTATGGCTGTCCGCGAGCGACCAATCGTCCAGCTCGTCGACATACGCGAGCCCGTTGTCGCAGGCGCATGCCGAGTAGACAAGCTCCACCTTGGACAGCTGCGGATTATAGAAAAAGGCCTGCTCCGGCGGGTATTCGATTTTCACATAGTTCGTCCCGGCCGGGACCGCGCTGAGCGCATACTCGCGCTTCGTCCATAACCCGTCGTTGATCGCCGAATCGCGGCTGCTCCAGCCGAGCTGCCGGCTCCATGTCGTACCGTCCGGCGACGTGTACAGCTTAAAGTCGCTGATACGCTCGCCGTTCGTGGCGAACAGCCCCGTCACCGTCATGCCGATCATGCCGGGATAATGATAGGTGACCGTCTCTCCGCCTTCCGGCCGGAAGGACGATCTGCTGCGCATCACCCGGCTGCTGTCCCCGAGCAGCGCGGCGTTGCCCGTGTCGAACACGAGACCCGGACTGTGCGTGTCGGTCTTGCTCCAATCGTTCAAATCGTCCGTGACGACGGTCGGCGAGGCTGTGCTGACGGCATTCTCGATCTCGTAGTACACGACCCCATGATGACCGAGCGTCGGATGCAGCGTGAGCGTACCGCCACTGACCGTGGCCGTCGTCGTCGTGGGCGTCAACGCGGCCAGATTTTTATAGACGCCTTCCCTGCTGTACCAGTAATCCTTGTCCGCCTGGCCGACGAGCGCATGCGGCACCTCGACGGAATATTTGGACCAGACATTGTAGGAAGCGTCGTTTAACCCCCGGGCGGCCTGATCCGCCCACCAGGTCGGCCAGAAGTTCGCATGCTCGTCGTCGACGATCCACTGCTTCACGGTGACGGTGCTGCCGGACAGCGGCGCGATGTTGCGAATCGTCACTGCAGGCGTCTCCCCGGAGGTCGCATTCATATCGGCGTTGTAATTGTAAAGCATGAGGCCGACCTTGTTGTCCGCGCCGTCATACCCGCCGATGCCCTCGACCTCGTTGCCCGCGCCTGCCGGAGTCCCGGACACTTGCGCGCCGATTCGCTTGTCGCCGACCATGCGGTAAGCCAGATTGGCAACATGGGCGCTGACGGAATCGACCCCGCCCCAGATGCCTTCCGTGTTCATTCCCCACATCGAAAAGGAATCCGCGTCCCAATCGTGCATCTGCTTGAACAGTCTGGCGTCCGCGGAAGCCTGGAAGCTGTGGCCCACGACGCGCGAATACAAATCCTTGCCGTCCGGCCCCTGCAGGATTCTCCCCTCGTCGATGCCGAACTTCAAATTCGTCAGCCCGTTCTCCTGCGCGCGAAGGCGGAGCATGTTGATCGTATCCGCGAGCGTCTTGGAGGACGGGGCCGGCACGCCCGGCCGTTGGTCGTAAAACGAGCCGCTGATAAAGTCGATCTGCGTCCCGATCGCGCCCGTCTTGGCGTTGACGCCTTTGGCGACGTGGTCGATGAACTCCAGCGGGCTCCAGATGCCCGGGGATACCGCCATCGCGTGCGCGCCGACCGTCAGGTTTTCCGGTCCGATCGCGTCCTGCAGCGCAGCCACCGTATAGTCGTACAGTTTACAATAGGCGCTGCGCGTTCCCGCAGGGTCGACCGCGCCGTCGGTGAACCAGTCGCGATTCTCGAACTCCGTCAGCACGCCCCAATCCCACGTTTTCACCTCATCGATGCCGAACTCTGCGACAAGCGCATCCGCGAGCGCTTTGATGTAGTCGTAATACACGTTGTAGTCGTCCGGAGGGCTGACGTTCACCCCAAATCCGCCGATCGCAGGATGGGCGCTGTACTTCATCGGCACGTTGCCGGTGACGATATACGGACGCAGCCCCTGCCGAACGACGTTGCCCGCCGCCTCGATCAGCGAGTCGAACTTGTAGTCCGTCAGGTTCGACCGGTCCGCGGGATCGACGAACAGATCGCGGTTCGTACTGCAGCCGGCATAGCCTTCGTAGCAGCCGCCTGTCGCCGTCATCAGCTGGACGCGGTCGATGAACGGATATCGCTCCGCGAAAAAGCCGGATGGCTGGCTCTCCGCCTCCTCCGTCCAGTGGTCGTTCAAATCCCACACCGTCAGATCGTAAAACTTGTTCGATATCGCCTGGCCCTGCGCGCCCAGGTCGAACGTGAGCTGCAGCCCTGCCGTCTCCGCGGACGACACGCCCGGCGCCGGTACCAAAGCCGAGCCGAGCGCCATCGCTACAGCGAGTACAGCGCTTACAAATTTTCGTTTCAACATCGCCGTGCTTCCTCTCCCCATGAAGTTTTTCCCCGCATGAATGCCGACAACGGGCGAATTTCCACCCAAGCATAACGAAATCGGGAGAACGGCGATAGAAAACAAAATCAATAAAAACAGCATTCCGTTAACTTCTTGGCAGGCAGGAAGGCAAAAAGGCAGCGTCGAATCAGCATCTGCTGGAGAAAGTGGAAAAGCCCTCCACGAATGGAGGGCGCTAACACGCTATATTCACCCAGATTCAACCCATCTTCTTCGAAGCCTTTCCCTTCCTGCCCCGCTGCTCCAGCACCTCGTCCAGATACGCCGTAAACTTCGATTCGCCGCTGTAAGAGAGAAACAGCCAATCGAGCGCCCGCGTCATTGCGCTGTAGAGCAGCGATACCTCCTTCTCCTCCGACTCCTCGAGCGGGAACGGCATGCTGTCGACGTTGACGACGAACACCGCTCGACATTCAAACGCCTTCGCCCCGGCGATGTCGGAGAGCTTGATCGCGTCGCGTGCACGATCGGACGGCTGCGGTCCATCCGTATTTTCCGCGATTCGGTCATATGGCATGCCGGCTTCGAACAGCGCCCTGCGGATCGCGTCGACATACGAGGTATGATAGTTGTCCTTCACGCGGTATAGTATCGCCATGTCGGTATAAGGGATTTTCTGCTCGTCATGCAAATAAGCGATCCGCTCCACGACCCGCTTCAGCTCATCGCCAAATCGATCGCATCGCGCAATGACCGGCTCCGGCCCCTTGCGGTGCGTGCTGTACGGAGGGATGAGGTCGACGCCGTCGACGGAACCGTTCTGAATCTTGTGCTGCAAGGCGGAGTGCCGTTGGTAAAAATCCCAGGCGAACTGCACGATCTGCGCCGTATTCCGGTAGTTCATCGAGAGAATGCGCGATCTGCCCCGGCGGCCTATGCCCTGCGACCGGTCTCCCGCCTGCGGATGGCGCTGCGTCTCCGGGGTCAACACGAGCCCCAGCAGCTGCAGCCACTCCGCCTCGAAGCTTTTCCCTTCGTCGACGAAAATCGCATCGTACGAGGGCAGGATCGCCTCATGCTGATCCAGCTTGTCGATCAGAACCGGGATATCCGCCTCCCGCCCGTTCAATACCGTCCTCAGCCATTCGTGAAAGCTGAACGCCGCGATGTTCGGCTCGACGACTGCGCCGGCCTTCTGCTCTTCGAGGCGGATCAGATCCAGCAGATCCTCCGGCTCGTTCAGCAACCGCGCGATGGTCTGCCGCAGCGTCTGTGCCCGCGCGCTATCGCGGCAGAGCACGAGAATTTTCCAGTCCGGGTACTGCTTGGCGAGCCTTCTGGCGCGGGCTGCGAGCAAGGCCGTTTTCCCGCCTCCGTCTCCCGCTCGAGCCATATTTTCCTCATACGTATCCGCGGTTTGAATATGCCGAAGCGAGAGAAGCAGCTGATCCTGGTCATCGGCCGGCTGCCTGAACTCAGCGCTGATTCGCGCCTCGGCGAACAAATGCTGCCGAAGCACCCGAATATCCGCCGTCGTCAGACAGTAGCGGCTTCCGCTCCATGCCGTGAACATCCCATGTATTTTATCGATGAGGACATCTGCCGAGAATCCTGTATCCTCGGGATCGATCTCGTCGCGACACAGTACGAACTCCGGCGCGATCGCCTCGTACAAGTCATAGCGAACGAAGTCCTCCTGCTTCAATCTCGTAAATACCGTCCCGCAGCCGCACGCGAACTTAAGCTGGCCTCGAAGCTTCCCTTCCGTCTGAATCAGATCGGGATCCTGCTTCAGCCGATTGGCTACGTGCCTGGCATTGTCTCTAGCCTCGTTGTACGGATTGCGCACCGTCTCCACGCGACCGACAGCCGTATGCAGTTGCCATCCGCGCTCATCCATTTGATAGAGCATGGACGGGGTATAGTCCCTGACTTCCAGCACGACCAGCCCCAGATCCGGGCCGACGATGACGAAGTCAAGCCGCTTCCCCTCAACTTCCGGCTCATAATACACCATATAATCGCTCGGCAAATATTCCTTCAAGGTGCGAAAAAGTAGACGTTCCCCCGCTGCCGCACTCGTCCGAATAACCTCCGGGACCATATAGGCCATCTCAGTCACACCTTTAACGGATTGATTGCATTTGACACTAGTATATATGATTTGCGGTACCTTACAGAAAATTATTCGAATTTAATCGTCTGTTCGTCGAAGTCAAATCGCCGACAAGGTGCGTTGACTACCGTCGCCCGTCCTGTCAGACGCTGCCCGGGAGTAGTTGCTAAAAGGCATCTATTTTCGCCGATTTTCCAAAATGAGACGCAATAAGTGTTAAAAGGCAATTAATTCGTTGGGTAGAGCCATTGTGCGAGTTGTATACGGTGGAATAACTGCCTTTTAACCACTATTCGGCCGAGCAACGGCTTGCAAAGAAAAATAACAGCCTTTTGACAGCTATTATGGATCTCGCGCAATCCGGCAGCCACACGGCAACCACTACATATGAATGATTTACCATCCGAGGAGGGTTTTAGCGAAGCTGTGCCGAAATGTGTATTCATCTTACCTTCAGGGGGTCATCGTTCATGGGTCTTTTCAGCGGATTGTTCAATAACTACTCGGAAGTATCGGTCCAGGAGCTGCAGGAGAAATACGGTGCTTATCTGACGCCGAACGAGACGATTCAGACCGGCTTCAAGCTGATCCGGGACGCCTTTGTGTTCACGGAGGAACGGCTGATTCTGATCGATCATCAAGGCGTAACCGGCAGCAAAACAAGAGTCGTATCGATTCATCTGGACGCGATCTACGAGGTGACGATGGAGACGTCGGGAACCGGATTCGACGACTGCGAAGTAACGATTCACTACATCACTTCCCCTTATCACAAGAGCAACAACATATCAGTCGCATCGTACAAGTTTGAATTCGGCAAAAAATTTAATGCGAAGCCGATCTACACGACCTTGATGTCCATCGCCCTTGCCAATAACAAACGGTTGAACGGGTAAACGACAGTGCAGACCTTAACACGGCTTGGCGTGACCGTTTTCGTCCTGGCAGCGATGCTGGCCGCTTCGGGCTGCGGGTTGAAGAATACGCTGGCTGGGTTGACCGGGGGAAAATGTTTCGGCGAAATCGAGTGGGTCGACTTTCTCATGCTGAACGATGTGACGTACACGGCCAATTCCGAAGGAACAAAGGAAGTCTCGCCAGCCAAGCAAGGAGAGAAGGTCGGCGAGGTCTCGTATATGCTAGACGATCATGCCTGTACAGACCATCAGTCAAAGAACGGCGATGCCGCCTACCTGCCGGTCGGCACGGCGATCTATGCGATCGATGAACGGCTACAAGCCGTCGTATCGGGTCATGGCGGGCGGCAAAGTGTATGAGGCCCATTCCAATCCGAATGCGAAGAAGCTCGGCGACCTGTGGGACATCGACGGGAAAATCGCCAAGGTCAGCCTAGAGAGCGGTATGGACGGCAGCCCGATCGGCGACTTCACGCCGGCAGCGTCGGCCGTCTTCGCCAGGGATCTGCCGCAGCTAAAGCTGGTCGGCTTCGATACGATCTACAAAGACAATAAGCCCGAATACGGCATTTTCCTGCGGGTGCATCTGCAGGACGGCACTTCCTTCCGGATGGTCTTCTATGAAAAGGCGAACGCCTTCACGGCCGGCGCCTATGGCACCGAAGCGATGAAATCGGTCATCGTCGGCGAGCGGACGCGGATTAAGAAGGCGGCCGGGTTGATGTAGCGACGACAAAAAACAGGACCGAGCTGAGGAACGCCTCAGTCTCGGCCCTGTTTCGTTTATATGGCAGCAGCTTTGCCCAATGAAGGGCTACTGCCTTTTTAAACGACCGTCTCAATAAATCTTTGCAGCATAGCCGCAACCTCCGCGCGCGTTGCCGTTTCCTTTGGCGCGAAGGCGTTGTCGCTCCGACCGGTGATAATGCCGAATTGCTGCGTATAAAGTGCAGCTTGGCGTGCCCAGGCATCGATCGCGGATGCGTCGGAGTAGCTTAGCGTCTTGTCTGCAGCCACGCTTGTATCAGCCTTGATGAACTGCGCGAAGCGGTAGAGCATCGCGGCCAGTTCCTGACGCGTCACTTGGCGATCCGGTTCGAACCGCGTGCCGCCCACGCCTTGGATGATGCCGTTGCCTGCTGCCCAGTCCAAGTAAGCGCCGTACCAGCTGTCGTAATCAACATCCGTGAAAACGTGCTTGTCCGTCGCGCTCAGCGGACCGTAGCTTCTCTCGTACAAGCGGCCGATGACGGTCGCCAGCATGGCGCGCGTCATGCCCGTGTCCGGCGAGAAAGTATGTTCATTCAAGCCGACGAAAATCTCGCGCTCCGTGACGAAGTCGATGTAGGACTTGCCCCAATGGCTTGCGATGTCGGTGAACGCTTTGGGGTTCGCCTGGAACTGGACCGTCTTGCCGCTCGGCGCGATGTACTTCATCGTGCCCGAGGCGTTGGTCGCGAAGCCGATGAACACCTTGCTGCCGCCTTCTTCGTAGTATGGCAGGCCGGCCGCTTTAATTTTTGCGAAATCGGCCTTGATCGTATGCGCCTCCGTGACGTTTGAGAATGTGTAGCTACCGACGGCGCCTACGCTCTTCCCGTCAACCGTCACATCCAAGATCGCGTAGCCTTCGTCCGGCTTGATCGTGAAGGTCTGACTGCCGCCCTGCGTCAGTGAGATGTTGCCCGCAGGACTCATGCTGCCGCCAACGCCTGCTGTCGCGGTAAGCGTGAAGCTGGCGATCGGCGCTCTGGTCGGACCACCCGCAGGCGGCGTTTCGACCGTTCCGTATGCAATAGCATACGTGGAAAAATTCTGTGCCCAGATGACGATTTGATTGCCCTCAGCGTCCAGCATATAGCCCTCTGTCGATGGCGTGGCTGCGGCATAAGGCAGCAGCCTCAATTGCTGAGCAGCGCCGTCGTGGTAGCGGTAGATCACGATGTTGTTTTTGCCCGTCAGATCGTAAGGCACGATAATCTTCAGCAGACTTCCCACCGTAGACAGCGTGCTCCGTGTCGTCTGATTGGACGTATCGACGCGCGTCTTGGTCAACGTCATGTCCAGGTACAGATCGAGCGTTTGACCGCCTGCCAGACGTTGCAGCTGCGGAGCGCCTGGAGCAATGGATGCACCCAGCTTCTCCACGCCTAGCGTAATCTTTACCGATCCGCCATCCGCGACCAGTTGCCGATCATCGGCCGTGTAGACGTTTTGCGTATCTGCGAACAGATCGTTGAGCCCGTCCACGACAACGCTTGGCGTGTCGCCTTTGATTTCCACCGCGCTGTTCTTGCTGCCTCTCGGCAGTACGATGAGCCGTGGGCTGAAGTCGTAATCCTGATCCTTCACCGTCACGGCGACCGTAATGATCTGATCGTCCTTGGTGACGACCAGGTTGTAAGTGCCGTTCGACACGCCAGTTACCTTGAAGCGTCCGCTGGCATCCGTCGCCGCGGTCGAACCGATCTGAACGTTGCCCTTCATCACCTTTACGGTCGCTCCGGCGCTGAAGTTCGAATCCGGCGTGTCGTCTACTACCGTGCCGAGCACGCTGTAGGTGCCGTTGATTGTGAAAAAGATCGTTTTCGCCTCGCCGGCCGGTACGCTGCCGCTTGCCTTCACGCGAACCTTGACCGTGTGCTCGCCGCTCAGGATCGGCGGACTCGCCGGGTTGTAGGCGATCCAGTTGCCGTCGTCGATCGCGTACTCCATCTTGTCGTCGATACCGGTAATGACGTTGGTTACGTCATTGGCCGATACCGTCGGTGCCGCAGGCGGGTTGGTCGTGAAGATGATGACCTTCTCCTCACCTGCCGGTGCGTTTCCAGTTGCCTTTACGCGAACCTTAACCGTGTGCTCGCCGCTCAGGACCGGTGGGTTTTCCGAGTCATATGGCACCCAAGATCCGTCGTCGATCTGATACTCCATCGTGCTATTAATGCCCGTAATCACGTTAGCCGCGTCGTCCGCCGACACCGTCGGTGCCGCAGGCGGATTTGGCGTGAACGTGATCGTCTTCTCCTCGCCCGCCGGCACGTTGCCGTTTGCCTTTACGCGAACCTTAACCGTGTGCTCGCCGTTCAGAACCGGCGGGTTTTCCGAGTCATACGGCACCCACGCTCCGCCGTCGATTTGATATTCCATCGTGCTATTGATGCCGGTGATCACATTAGCCGCGTCGTCCGCCGACACCGTCGGCGCCGCAGGCGGATTCGGCGTGAACGTGATCGTCTTTTCCTCGCCTGCCGGTACGTTGCCGTTTGCCTTTACGCGAACCTTAACCGTGTGTTCGCCGCTCAGGACCGGTGGGCTTTCCGAGTCATATGGCAACCACGCTCCGCCGTCGACCTGATACTCCATCGTGCTATTGATGCCGGTGATCACATTAGCCGCGTCGTCCGCCGACACCGTCGGTGCCGCAGGCGGATTCGGCGTGAACGTGATCGTCTTTTCCTCGCCCGCCGGCACGTTGCCGCTTGCCTTCACGCGAACTTTGACCGTGTGCTCGCCGCTCAGGAACGGTGGGTTCTCCGAGTCATATGGCACCCACGCTCCGCCGTCGATTTGATACTCCATCGTGGCATTGATGCCCGTAATCACGTTAGCCGCGTCGTCCGCCGACACCGTCGGTGCCGCAGGCGGATTCGGCGTGAACGTGATCGTCTTTTCCTCGCCCGCCGGCACGTTGCCGCTTGCCTTCACGCGAACTTTGACCGTGTGCTCGCCGCTCAGGAACGGTGGGTTTTCCGAGTCATACGCCACCCAAGCTCCGCCGTCGATCAGGTACTCCATCGTGGCATTGATGCCAGTAATCACGTTGGCCGCGTCGTCCGCCGATACCGTCGGTGCAGCAGGCGGATTCGGTGTAAAGTTCAGCGTCGTCGTATCCCCGGCCGGCTTGTCAGCACCGGAATCCGCCGCCACGCGCACGAGCACCGTAGCCGTGCCCGGGAATACCGGTGGGTTGCCACTATCGTATGCCGTCCATGGCCCGCCGTTTAACGCATACTCCATCGCCGAGGTAGCGCCGACGATCGTATTCGAATCGTTATCCGTCGTTACATTCGGCGCACCAGGCTTCGGCTCGGACGTCACGACCGCTGTCGTATCGCCGAAGCGAACCGTCTTGCCGTCTGTATCGACCTCCGCCACGCCGATCGCATCCTCATCGTTCGCAGAAATCAGCCCATCGCTTGGCAGCTCGTCATAAGACGTCAGCGTATCGCCTACTTTGGGAACGACTACCGTGCCGCTGCCGAAGTTAAAGTACACCAGCTTATGTCCATCCGGCAACGTCTCATTGATTTCGATCTTCGTCTTGCCGTCACGGCTTGCACCGCTCGGGTCGCCGGATATCACCGTCAAGCCCGATGCCGCTATCGGCGTCGTATCGTTAACCGTGATCGTCATCGTCTGGGTCGATCCTACGCTGAAATGGAACGTTAACGTCGTCGTACCGACTGCCTGAGACGCTAAATAACTCTTCTTGATCGTAACCGTCGAGCCGCTGACCATATAATCGGTGCCGGGGTTGAGCGAATTCGTTACATTTTTAATGCTGGACAGTTCATTGCCGTTCAACGTCATGTTCGTTGTAACATCCTCATAGTGCCCCGCCGACGTATTCGCCGTATTCAGATCGAACGTCGCCGTCGTGGGGCTGATCGTGCTGTTCAACGGCGCCGCTTCGTTAACTGTGATCTTGTATAACTTGGTCGATCCGTCCGCGGCGGTAACCATGACATTGATCAACGTGGACCCATCGGACTCCAGCGTGATCGTCCGTGCGCTGCCGCTTGTCGTGGACTCGCCGTGGACCGTCACGGTAGCGCCGCTGTCCGCTACCGTCGGCGTCACGTCAATCGACGCCGTCCCGTACGGTACAGTGACGGTGTAATCCTTCGTGCCCGCAGCGAATGTCAACGTGCCTGGCGACACCGTGAGGTTGCTCAGATCCGCGTTGTCGCTTGGCGCATTGACCGTCACGGCCACCGCATTGCTCTTGGCCGTCGCCGTCTTATTCCCCGTCGCGCTGTTGTTCGTGTTGGTGACGACGACATAATAATAGGTCGTTCCTGCCGAGGTCGTCGGCGCTTCGAACGAATCGCCTGTCTCTCCAGGAATGATCGTACCTCCATCGTTGCTGTTCGTCGTGCTGCTATACCATTGGTAGCTTAACGTTCCTGCATCGCTTTTTGTGGCGGCCACCGTCAAAATCGGTTTTGTGGCCCCCACATTCACCGTAGCCCCGGACGGCTGGGTCCCGATCGAAGGCGTCTCTGCATGGATCGCAGCCGTCTCGTTTACCGTGATCGTATACCGCTTCGTCGCCGTGCCATTGGCAGCCGTGACATCGACGGGAATCACGGTCAAACCATCCTCGTCCAACGTGACGCTGACCGCATTGCCGCTGACCGCGGACTCGTCATCAACCGTCACAGTTGCGCCGCTGTCCGCTACTGTTGGCGTCACGTTGATCGATGTCGTTCCGTACGGAACGTTCACGGTGTAAGTCTCCGTATTCGAATCGAATGTCAACGAGCCCGGATTTACCGTCAGATTGCTGAGGTAAGCATTATCGCTAAGCGGTGCTGCAGTCGTCGTAAAATCTTTGCTGCCGACGAGGCTTTCGTTCCCCGCACTGTCTTTAGCCACAATGTAGGCATAGTAATGGGTGCCTGCCGTCAATCCCGTTATGTTAAACGACTTGGACACTGCAGCGGTAGCCGCGCCATTGTCCGACTTGAATGCCGGTGCTCCCAAGTCGTCTTGGCCGGCAACCACCTGTGCAGCGGTAGGCGGCGTCGCGCTTGTCGTCAACACGTAATACAGCGTTGCATTTTCGTCGCTTGTTCCTTTTAAGGCTGCATCGGTCTGGGTAATCCCTGAGACGTCTATTCCCGATAAGACAGGGAGTGTCGTATCTCCTGCCGGCAGTCTGATGTTAGCCAGCGTAATATCGTCAAAGGCATGCCCTTTGAATCCGCCGTCTTGCGCTGTAACGGTGAAGCTAGTAATTCCTTGGAACTTTGTGGAATCCGCACTCGCGGACACGTCGACAGTAATCGGAATAAAATCCGACCCTGGCGTATTAATGACTGGCGTAGTGAAGATACCGCCTTTGTTGGAAGTGAAAATGAGCTTATCATTGTTCGCGCCTTCGTAATCCACGATGTTCATGGATAACAGATCAAATAATTTGCCGCCCTGAACCGTGAAGGTAATGGAACTCTCGTCGCAGTTGCATTCATCGCCATAATTGGTGGCTAACGATTCGGTGCCGTTGTTCGCGTCTGCCGCTAATTCAAAGTTGCTTTCCAATGATTTTTCGACCGAATTCGCGACAAGCGTCTCGCCGCCCTTCGTCTGTGAGACCGTCTTGGTTCCGAATCCGGTGACGTTGGCTTCATAATCAAATACCGTAGCAGGATCCGCCCCGGCCGCCCGATGGATTGTTACCGCATAGTAGATGGATTTATTGACATCGCTGGTATCGATCTGGATGTACGCAGTCGCCGATCCGCCCTCCGGCAGGTTCAAAGACGCAATTTCGAAACCTCCGTTGTTTGTTCCTGCATAATCCGGATCGTCGTAGAACCAGACTTTTGCGCTGCTGTCGGAGGGCACGATGTCTGCCTTGTCCAGCTTCGTGACGCTGTTCTCCACGTTGATCGACCACGTGATCGGATCCGCAGCTGTGCCTGTCCCACCTCCGGGAGAAGTATCCGTTTGACCGAGTACGCTTGCCAGCGATGGACCGTCGCCGACCGTCCCCGGCTCGGACTCATACGCGCCGATATCGACGTAATCGCCTTGTATACGTATCTTGCCGTCCAGATCTACGGTGCCGATGACCTTCTTGTCGTCGCCCTGATCGATCGCATCCGTAGCCGTGTTCGCCAGATGGAAGTCTCCGCTTGCGGCGTCGACGAATGGCGAACCCGTGTACAGGTTGTTGCTGTCCTGGGTCGGAGCTGCACCACCATCATTGTAGAAGGCATCTTCGAATGTCGTGACCGTCCGGCCCTCTACTTTGTTGTCAATGACCAGATTGTTGTAAAAGTCAACGGAGCTGCCTCCCATCTGGAACACGTATCCAACCGGACCGAACGCCTCCCCGATTCCGGCATTGGATACGGTGTTGTTGTAGAACGTGTTGTTGACAACCTTCAGACGGTAATCCATGAAACCGCCGATCACGCCGCCGTAAGCATTGCTGGTCGTGCTGCTCGTTGTCTTGTTGTTATAGAACACTGAGTTGGCGATCTCGCTGTTCTGGGCATATAGGCCGACAAATACGACGGCTTGATTTGGCGATCCGTCAGTAGTGAATGCATGCAATTCATTGTTCGCAAACAGGACCCGATCCATATGAATCTCATAAGGAGGTTTATCCAGGCCGAGTGACGCGATTGAGGTATTAAATTTTGAAGTCATCTTGTTATGATCGAATTCAACATTGCTGATATTGATTGTTTGGTAGTTGTAGCCGCCAATCATCAGCGCCGAGCCCCAGCCATTGTAATCACCCGCGAGATCGTTCAGATCAAATCCGGTGAACCGAATGTCGGAGAGGCTGAACGTACCCTGACCGGTCGCAAATAGACCGATGTATCCGTTACCGTCCACGGTGATGGCCGGCTTGCCCTCCGAATCCGTAAGTCCTGTCAGCTTAAAGTTCGTCGAATGATCGCCGACCGTCGCGCTTTTCCAATCCGAATTGCCGCCCGGCTCGCGTACCGCTAGATTAGACTGCAGCGTGATCGTCTGCCCCGCCAGCGCCGGATCGAACACGACCTGGCCGTCAGCCACGGCGCCTGCCTGCGCGATCGCCCAACGCAGCGAGCCTTCGCCGTCGTCGTGCGTGTTGACGACGGTGAAGGTGGTGCTGCCTGGGCCGCCGCCCGGCTTCGCCAGCACGACTTTGGCATTGTCGCTGCCTACAACGTAAAATTTGCCGTCCTTAAAATAGACATCATAAAGCATGCTGCCCGCTATGCCAAGCTCCTGTTCGGAGACGGAAGTCCAGTTCTCGGCATCGGTCGAATAGTAGACTTCGGGATGAACGTTGTTGTCGTCGTCATAACCCGTTCCGACGACGACAAAGTAACCCTCACCGTAGACCATGCTGCCCAGCTCGGAATACGCAGGATCGATCTCGTGCTCTGTCCACGTCATCGGGCCCCCGGTCGGCGCGTCTGCCGACGACAGCGCCTTGGGCACTCCCGTGTTCCCGTCCACAGCGGTCAATACATATTTGGAGCCGTCGAATGCAATATCTCCAAAGCTATAATAAGAATTCGTAACATAGTCGTCCAAAGAACTGATATGGGTCCAATTAGCTCCGCTCGAAGCCGTCATCCAAACGCCGCCATAACCAAAGACGAAGAACATGCCGTTGGCATAGCCAAGGTTCATTGCGGAGGCGCCGTCTAATTCCGCCTCCAAAGACCAACTGATTCCATCCAGAGAAGTCAGCACATCGTCGCCGTCAGTCACCGCCACAAATACGCCGTCACCGTACTCCAGTCCGACAACTTTGCCGGAAGCGCCAGCCGGCAGATCGTATGTCGCCCAGTTGACGCCGTCTATGCTTGAGCCAAGCTTGGAGCCGCCGGCGACGAACCGCCCCTCGCCGTATACAACTTTAGAGAAGGCATATTGAGAAGGCAGCGCTAATGATGGAGCTAGCTGGTTAAAGCCTATCTCGGAAGTAAGCAAGCCGCCGTCGGCGCTTTCATTGCCATTTGAAGGCACTGCTTCGCCGACGGCCGCCCATTTGCCGTCTCCGCTTGCAACGCCTTTCAAGTCGATTTCGATTTTCTGCCATTTGTTGCCATCTGAAGTCACAAGCAAGCTATTCAACGCCGCCGTCACCATGACGATGCTCGTCCCGTTGGAGGCGAACGACATGATCGAAATGTTCGATACCTTGGCCGACGGCGTCCAATTCACGCCGTTGTCCGTGGAAATATCCAGCTTTCCTGCTTTGCCGTAACGATATAATGCAGATCCGGATTGGCCCACCCCAATCGTGCCGTCGAATGAAGCCGTTCGCGCGAAGCTGACGCCATCCGAGCTCATATACCCTTCTTGCCAATTATAGTTCGCGTACAACTGGTTATTGTAAATGGAAAATTCAAGGGAACCGTCGCTGAGGATTGCTGTAGCAAATGCAGTCGTCCAACTCGACCCGGTCGTCGAATAGGCATAGCCCGTAAACAAATTGGTGGATGCAATATATTTCCCTTTAAACTTAACAAAGTCTACTAAATAGAAGGCACTTGAACTGCTTGAACCGCTTTTTACAAATCGGGGAATATTGCCCCATTGGCCCCATGTCTCTCCGTCCGCAGAGCGCAAAATGATGCCCTGATCCTGATTGTTATTCCCGTTCCAGGTTGCGCCTGCCACGTAAAACGCCGCATCCTCGGCAACATACCGGACTTTTTGCAGCGTACTTCCGGTGACGGAGTGCTCCGTCCAGGACAATCCGTCGGGAGATTCGATCAGTTTGGCAAGAGCTGTTCCAGACGAACGATCAGTGCCTACCGCCACATATTTCCCGCCGCCGTAAGCGACGCTCCTCCAGTCGGCTTTATCGAGAGACGCCGGCAAGACGATGCGCGTCCAATTCAATCCGTCTTCGGATCGGACTACGCGTCCTTTTGCGCCCACCGCCACGTAAGCGCCGTCGCCGTTGCTATTCTCGCCGTAAACGACGCTTGCCAAGCTGCCATCTATATTTGACGCACTCGCGGACTCTACGATGAGTCCAGGGCTGTCCGCATGCGCGGCGCTCAAATGAAGCTGAGGAAAAATCAGACACAACAATAACAAACCAATCAAGTGTCTGCGCGCAGCCAAAATATTCATGATTGTCCTCCTCGGTATTCCAAGCTGAATAGCTTAAAGACATAAACTATAAAGAATATACTAAATGGTAATTAACAAACGCTTAACAGGCGTGATAGCGCATTCATCGCCCACATCTGCTACAATACGATTGATCCAAATTCACGCATCGACATCGGAGGATGAGCACATGAACTTACGTCCGCTCGGCAAAACGGGCTTGCAGGTTAGCGAGGTCAGCTTCGGTACGTGGGCGATCGGGGGCTCATGGGGGCAGACGAACAACGCCGAGTCGCTCCGCGCCTTGGACAGGGCGATGGACGAAGGCGTCAACTTTTTCGATACGGCCGATGTGTACGGCGACGGCAAGAGCGAGCGGCTGCTCGCCCGCGCCACGAAGGGCAAGGAAGACAAGATCCACATTGCCACGAAGTTCTGCCGTCAGGGCGACATTCACGACCCGCAGACTTATTCGGAGCAGCGGGTGCGCCAGTGGTGCGAGGACAGCCTGAAGCGGCTGGAGCGCGAGACGATCGATCTGTACCAGATCCACTGCGCGCCGTTCGAGATCCTGAAGCAGGGCGCCGTGTTCGAGGTGCTGGACAAGCTGCAGCAAGAAGGCAAGATCCGCGCCTACGGCGTCAGCGTCGAGACCGTGGAGGAAGGCTTGTTCTGTCTGGAAAAATCGGGCGTGCAGGCGCTGCAAATTATATTCAACATTTTCCGGCAGAAGCCGATCGCGGAGCTCCTCCCTCGTGCCGCCGAGCGCGGTGTCGGCCTGCTCGTCCGACTGCCGCTCGCCAGCGGTCTGTTGACCGGCAAGTTTAAGGCGGATGCTTCCTTCGAGCCCGAGGACCATCGCAGCTTCAACCAGAACGGCGAAGCCTTTAACGTCGGCGAGACGTTCGCGGGCCTCCCCTTCGCCAAAGGGGTAGAGCTCGCGTCGCAGCTCGGCTGGATCGCCGAAGGCCGCGGCAACATGACGCGCGCCTCGCTTCGCTGGCTGCTCGATTTCAAAGAGATCACTTGCGTGATTCCGGGGTTCAAGAACGTACGTCAAGTCGAGGACAATCTCGGCGTGCTGGCCACGAAGCCTTTCAGTGCGGAAGAGCACGAGCGGTTGCGGGCGTTTTACCGGGAGCAGGTCAGCGAACATATTCGGGGCGCTTACTAAAGCTAGATCGGAATAGGCGCTCATAAAGCAGCGGATCCCCACACGGAGGATCCGCTGCTTTCATTTTCATGACTAGTCGATGCGATTCCGTCCCTCCAGCTCTTTGACTCGCTCCTCTAACTGAGCGATTCTTTTATTCATTTTGCCGATAGTCGGAACGCCAAAGACAAGGATTATAATAAACAATACCACAGCCACTCGCAACACCTCCCTCTCGGATTGATTGGCCGCGCAGTCGTATCTTTTCATAAATGAAAACAGAGCCTAGACGATATACGTCTTAGCTCTGCGTTCGTTCCGCCTTGTCAATGATGAAGCGCCAACAAGTCCTTGAGGCTGTCATCGATAAATCGGTTGTCCGCCTTGTTGATGCCGCGACCGGCAAAATGGCCCCAGATCGACTCGATAGGTTTAAAGACGGCATGCGGCATACGCTCTGCCTCGTATTTGTTGTCGTCCGCCGGGCAGAAGAGATCCGTGCTCCCCGGCATGACGTATGCAAGCGCCCTGATGCTTCCGAGCGCCTTCTCGAAGCCCCCGTTATAAACGGGGTTTGCGCTAATATCCGCGTGTATGCCTGTCGTTAACATCGCGAGGACATTGTGCGGATCCATTTTCATAAAGCTGTCCTCCCAGACGCCGGTCATAAAGTCCGCCACAGAGTCGAATCCCAGCTCGCGATAAAGACCCTCTCTGTAAAACGCCTGCGACAACCCCCATCCCGCATAAACACGGCCAACGGCACGCATGTCGGCGGCGGTCAACTGGCCCAGCTTACTAGAATCGAAGCCGACTGCTGCCAAGAGCGGCGCTCTCATGCCTTCCAGGACCAAATACGTTTGGGGCCACGTCTTGGCCATGCCGGCGATCGGCGCGATTCGTTCCACCATATCCGGATAGCTCGCTCCCCACTGGAACGCTTGAATCCCTCCCAGGGACCAGCCGACGACGAGCGCGATCTTTTGAATGCCGAACTTCTCGGTTACGAGCCGATGCTGGAATTGAACGTTGTCATAAACGGTAACCTGCGGGAAGTTGGCCTTGTCGAAAGGCGGTGGCGTGTTGCTAGGAGAGGAAGACAGCCCATTGCCCAGCAGATTCGGCACGATAATGAAGTATTTGTGCGGATCCAGCGCCATGCCCTCTCCGATCAACCACTCATTCTGAACGTGCTGGTCGCCGAACGCAGTCGGATAGACGATGACATTATCTTTCTGTTCATTCAAACGGCCGTATGTCTTATAAGCGAGAAAAGCGTCCGGCAGCGTCGTTCCCGATTGCAAAGTGACGTCACCTAAACCAAAAATTTCGTAATCCATCGCAAGATCGCTCCCTTCTTGTCGTTAGTATAGATCCGTGCTACGCTCAATAAAAGTGAATACAATTCAAAGTCATATTCAGTATTATTGAAAGTAAAAGGAGGATCGTGCGATGGAATTGCGCCAACTGAACACGTTCCGAACGGTCGCATCCACTTTAAATTTCAGCCGGGCCGCGGAAGCGCTGAACTACGTCCCTTCCAACGTTACGATGCAAATGAAAGCGTTGGAGGACGAGCTTGGCGTTCGTCTCTTCGATCGCCTGGGCAAGCAGCTCGTGCTCACGACGGAGGGCAAACGCTTTTTAACGCATGTTCATGACGTTCTCGACAAATTGGACGAAGCCCGCAGCGCCGTTCACGACAACGAACAGCTAACCGGCACCTTGACGGTCAGCGCCAACGAGGTCGTCTGCGCCTACCGGCTGCCGGCCGTCTTCAGACGGTTTCGTTCGCAATATCCCGGCGTCCGTCTGATCTTCCGCTCCGTGCCGAATCAAGCGCTCAGGCAAGCGCTCTTCGACGGGGCCGCAGATGTCGTCTTTATACTGGACGAACCCGTTCGCTCAACCGGGCTCGCCGTCGAACCGCTGCTGGAAGAGAACTTCCGCCTTTTCGCCGCATCCGACCACCCGCTCGCGACACGAGCCGAGCTGCAGCCGGACGATTTTCACGGAGAAATCTTCCTGACCAATGAAAAAGGCTGTCCCTATCGAACGATGTTCGACCGGTCCTTCGAGAAAGAGGGCATCGACAGCCTCACTTACCTAGAGTTTCAAAGCGCCGAGGCGATCAAACAATGCGCCATCTCTGGCATCGGCATCGCCTTCCTGCCGCAGATCGTGACGGAAGCCGAAGTCGCACGCGGCGAGCTCGTTGCGCTGCCGTGGCAAATTCCGGACTTGCGCGTGTATACGCAGATGCTGTGGCATAAAGACAAGTGGCTGTCGCCCATTATGACGGGTTTCATAGAAGCGGTAAGGGAAGTTTCGCCGAAGGCCGGCACGACCGCGCCCGGATCATGATCCATATGGGAATCAAGCTATGCTACTGTGTCTGACCAATCGTCCCGATCGGCGGCCTTGGACCTGCATCCGTGAGGCCGACCTCGGCATCGTACGCATCGAAAATCTTGCGCGCGATCGGCGCCGCGCCCCAGCCGCCGTAGCCCCCGTCCGGCACGATAACAGCGACAGCGAGCTTTGGATTATCCTGCGGGGCATAGGAAATAAAGACGGCGTTCTCGACGAACTTGCGCTTGCCGACGCCCTGCTGCTGGGACGTACCGGTCTTGCGATAGAAGTCATAGCGCACGCCGTCGAAGCCTTCAACTTTGACCTGTGCCATGCCGTCTTCGATCGTTTTCCAATACGAATTCGGCAGCTTAATCTCGTTTAGCACCTCGGGCTTCATCTTCGTCACGATGTTGCCGTCCGCATCGGTCGTATGGTCGACGAGCAGCGGCTTCATCCGCTTGCCGTGGCTCGCGAGCGTCGCTGCGTACTGCGCCAGCTGCAACGCCGTATACTTGCCCTGTTGGCCGAACGACGCGTAGATCATCGCGGACTGAGGGCTGTCCCGTGTTGCGCTTACGAAGTAATCCACAATACCGGGCATTTCCAATGGCAGCCCGCTGCCGGTTTTCACCCCGAGTCCGAACTCCTTCATGTGTTTGTCCCAGATGTCGACGCTTTTTTTCTTAAATTGCATATAAAGAGCGTTTCCGACCATCTTCGCCATGTATGCGTTGGACGACTTGGCGATCGCCCTTGTAGGCGTGAGCGAACCGTTGTAGACGCGTCCCGCATTCTGAACCTCCGCCTGATTGTCGCGACCGAACTTGAAGTAACCCGGGTCCGTCCATGTAGTCGAGGGCGTGATGACCTTTTCCATCAACCCGGTCAGGATCGTCAGCGGCTTCTGCGTCGAGCCTAGCGGCACAAGCGAAGTCGGATGCTGCGAGCGTTCCTTGGGGTCCTTATAAGGCGGGAATACTTCCCGGATCGCGCCGTTGCCCATCGCAGGCGTGATCTCATCCAGCTCCTTCTGGCTGATCCCGCCCTGCCAGATGCTCGGATCGTAATCCGGCATGCTCGCCATCGCCACCACCCTGCCCGTCTCCACTTCCATCGCGACCGCATATCCCGTCGTCGGCTGCGCATCTCTGAGCGTCTTGGCCGTCGAAGCGCGAGTCGTCGCGATCTGATCGAGAATGGCTTGCTGGGCGGTGAGCTGTACTTTGCGATTAATCGTCAGATACAGATTCTGCCCTTTGACCGGCTTCGTCAGCTTCATGTCGCCGACGATCCGGCTCTTGACGTCGATTTGATAAGATTTATAACCGTTAAGCCCCCGCAGCTCCTTCTGATACATCAACTCGATGCCGTCGTAGCCGACCTCCTCCGAATCCAGATACTTAAGCGCGGGATCCGATTGATTCGCGTTGATCTCTTTGTAGAAATCCAGATTTTCCTTGGCCCCCTTCATCTTGTTCATATAGCCAACCAATTGTACGGCGACCCGGTCGGGGGTGTATTGGCGAATGCTCTCCTCCACGATCTCCACATCCGGATACTCGTCGCGGTGCTCGCTAAGATAGGCGATCTCTTCTTTTGACAGTCCGGATTTGATCCGCCGTTGCTGGAATGGCAGATGCGTTATGCCATCGAGGTCCATCGCCTCGATCACGTCCTCAGCCGTCAACGGCTTGGAACGCTCATCGCCTCTTTCGTTAAACAGCTTCACGAGTTTTGCAGCCAGCGCCTCCGCGTCTTTCTGCTTAAAACCTGTTTTAAAAGTAAAATACAGCGACTGCGTCGAGATCGAATAGGCGATCTGACGTCCCGCGGAATCGTAAATATTGCCGCGAATGGGCGGGATGGATACGCCCTTCGTGATCAAACGCGTCTGGCGCTCCTGGAGACTTGGACCCTCGACGAGCTGCACATAAGCAAGGCGCACGATTAGCCAGGAGAACAGGAAAAAGGTAACCATGAAAAAGACATTTAACCTGATGCTGAATTGGCGACGGTTTTGAACTTCCTTTTTCATTCGTTCTTCGGTTTTATGGTCAATTTCCAACTTTCGTCCCCTCACTCCGACACTGGATACCCACCCTTATATTGTCATATATTGAGACGAATACCTTTTTAGAGAGGTTCAATGTTTATAAAAGAATTTGCTTTCAAATCGATTAGACCGATGAATTCCCGACTCGGCTATCGTCTATATAATGAAGATACGGATGACAACCAACCAATAGACGAAGAGGTGTATCGAAAATGGCATTAACGTCCACATTCACGAGCTTGAACCTGCCTGTCAAAAATGTAGCGCAATCGAAGGCGTTCTTCACCGGAATCGGATTCGCGCTCAACCCGCAATTCCCCGATAATGAGAATTCGGCAGCTATCGTGATCGGCGACAATCTGCAAGTCATGCTGATCGCCGATTCATTCTTTACTACGCTCACGGAGCGGGACATCGTCGATACGAGCAAGTATGCGCAGTTCACGATCGCCCTCGCCTTCGAGAGCCGGGCAAAGGTCGATGAGATCGTGAAAACCGCGGTCTCCTTGGGCGGGAAATTGCACGCAGAACCTGAGGACCATGGGGTTATGTACCATTGGGGATTTGTGGACTTGGACGGGCATCTGTGGGCGATCAATTGCATGAACGCGGATGCGGCGCAAGGTTAAGAGAACGGAGAGTACGGTTCGTATTTTGATTCAACAGGAAAGACGCCGGGCACTTTCTCCGGCGTCTTCTTCGCAATGGGGATCCGCTGTTTTTGGTTCCTCTATGTTTTCATTTGTTATTTCAGTTGTGTCACAAGAAGATTCAGCTGATAGCTCTCCTTGTTCTTTTCTTGCTCATTTTTAACGATTTGCACGGTAACGTTCAGGGAATCTGATTTACCGTTAAGGAATACGGAGTTTAAGCCGTCTCCGTCGTCCTCCTCGAGATCCGTACGCTCGGGGTTTATCCCATTTTCTTTAAGCGCATTTTCATAAAATGCAGCGAGTTCATTAATCGGCGTATCGCTAGTTAGCGCTACCACATAATTTTTGCCCTCTTCCGCATCGGTCACCATCGAACTCTCAATCTGCGAACCTGGGGAGACAGACAGAGGAAATCCCTCTGGAAGTTCCTCGGCTTCCCCATTCAACAGGACTTCCCCCTCATCCGAACTGATCGATACACCTTTACCTTCTTCTTTAACCTTAACGCCTGAAGATTGTTCAATCAATTTTTCGGCAGCTTTCTCAGAAGCCTTTTCCCCCTGTCCGCAACCTGAAGCAGCCGTTAAAGTCAGTGCAAGTAGTAGGGATAGAGAAGCGGTCCTTGTAAATGAAGGCATGGTTTGTTTTCTCCTTTTTACTTCGTGATCATCATTATTTGGCTAGAACCGTTCGGTCCTCTGACGGCAAGAAATATAACTTTTATGATATTTTGTTGTTCATAAAATGGCGACAGACTATAAGTATCATTTCCTGGACGTTAAATTAAAAATGTCCTCCAATATCTAGAATTGGAGGACAATTTCCTAATTATAAACCCTCTAACATCAAAGTCTAGTTCCTCCAGTGGCATCAATAAATTGCCCCGTGATCCACCGCGCTTCCTCAGATGCGACGAACGCAACTACATCAGCAACCTCTTCTGCGGTACCAACTCTTCCGAATGCGGACATAGAAGCTGCTCCAGCACGAGCTTCCGGGTCGGCGAGCCAAGCCTTGTTCATATCCGTATCCGTAACGCCGGGCCTTATTGCATTTACAGTAATATCTTTTGGTGCAAAAAGTGGAGCCAAAGCCAAAGTCAATGTCTCAATGGCTCCCTTGGAAGCCGAATAAATGGTATTCATTGGTCCGGCAATACGAGTAAAGCCAGTAGAAATGTTAACGATTCGTCCACCATTCCGTATAAACGGGCTGGCTGCTTGCGTAATAAAGTATGGAGCTTTAAGGTTAACATTAATGACATCTTCAAACGCTTCAATTGAAGTTTCTTCAAAAGGAATGGCCGGTGCAATACCTGCGTTATTGATTAAGATGTCCAAGTGCACAGATCCAACTTCAGAACGAACAGCATCTTCAAATGCAGCCCAAAGCTTTTTGACACCGGAAATTCCCGTGGTTAATTCTGCTCCAAGCGCTACAGCCTTTGAGCCCAAAGCCTTAATCTCTTCAACCACTTTTAAAGCAGCATCCCGATTACTGGCATAATGAACCCCTATAAATTCTGCTCCGCCAGCAGCTAATTTTTTGGCGATTTCAGCCCCAATCCCACGACTAGCCCCTGTGACCAAGGCAACTTTACCACTGAATTTTCCTTCACTCGTCGACATCTTATCCCCGCTCCTTTTAAGAGACATTGAATGCATAGTCAATATTATTGGATTATGATAAATATAAATAGTACGATATTTTTGTATCGTTACGATCAAATGATATACCTAAGAGGTGAAGTTCCATGATCGAATTAAAAAGTGCTGACCTAACCTGTCCGTTCACTACAGCTCAGAAAGTATTGTCCGGTAAATGGTCTCTTATGATCATTTTTCATCTAAAGGACGGACCCGTACGCTTTAACGAACTGTTGCGGAAATTTGACGGCTTAACGCACGCGTCGCTGACTAAACAACTCAAGCAGCTGGAAACCTATCAACTGATTCACCGTGAGGTTTATCATCAAATTCCGCCAAAAGTAGAATATTCTTTAACTGATTTGGGGAAAAAGCTTTTTCCGACGATTAATAGGCTAACGGATTGGGGAAGCGAGTATATTGAGCATTGCAAGACAACTGAAGCCAGTTCGCTCGGGTAACACACCCCATAGTGAACGACATGAGCAAAAGTAAAAGACGCCGGGCACCCTACCCCGGCGTCTTCTTCGCGATACTTAATTTTGTTCCGTATAAGCTTTGAAATTATCCATAATCGCCTGCCAGCCTGCTTGCTGGAACTCGACAGGGTTGGTGCTTTCCGCGTCGAACGTTTCGACGACCTTCGTGGCATCGCCTTGATCGACGAACGTAATATCCACTCTTCTTCCGTCGTCCATGGTGTAGCCGATTGCCTCATGCAGATTCACGACGTCGTACACGCCGCCAAAGTCAAAGCCCATGCTGCCATCCTTCGCTTCCATCCGTGTCGTAAACTTGCCGCCGACCCGCAGATCGTTCTCGGATCTCGGCGCATGCCAGTCCTCGGACGCTTGATTCCACTTCGTGATGTGCGCCGGCTCGTTCCAATAGCGCCATACCTTCTCGACAGGGGCTTGAATGACAGTTTGTACGGTTACTTTCGTCGGTTGATTCGTTTCCATTTGAATGGACACCTCTCTCATGATATTGTTCGTTTGGTTAGTCTCAATCATATAGACGAATGCCAAATACGAAATTCATCGGTCGAGTCGCTCAGGAAGTCCAAATCGCGAAAATAATTTAGTATGTATAAAGTTTTGAACATGCAGAATTTGATTATCTCTCGTCTCGATGACATGGATGCCCCAAGGCACTAGGCTTGAGCCATCCTTGTCCGGCATATACTGGGCCAGCGCCGGATAACCGCCATTGACCGTAACGGGCACAAATCGCGAGCCCTCGCAATGCCAGCGCGTGAGCGAATAAAAAGCGGACAAATCGTCCTTGCCGCGAATCCACATCTCGAAGGGCGGCATCGACATGCAGCCTTCCTCGTGGAACAAAGCCACGAGCGCATTGATATCGAATTGCTCGAAGGCTTCCACGTACCGGGACAGCAGTTCCTGCTCCGGCTGAACATCCATGCTGCTGAGCTCGTCGGAGCGAAGCTGCGCCCGGTCCATCGTCTCTCGAGCTCGCTGCAAGGCGCTGTTCACCGCCGCGGGCGACATCGCGAGCGTCTCCGCGATCTGCTTGGACGACCATTCAAATACGTCCTTCAATATGAGCACCGCACGCTGCCGTGGAGGCAAGGTCTGCAGGAGCGCGATGAAGCACAGCTGAAGCGTATCTCTGCGCACGAGCCGGTCCTCCGGATTACCCCCGAAGTCGGGAGACGGCCAGATCCAGGCGGAGTCCGGATGCGTCTCGCGCGGCTCGACGATGGCGGCAGCCGGATCGAACAAGTCAACGGGAAGCGCGCGGCGCTTCGACTGCCTTAGCTTGTCCAGGCACAGGTTGGAGGCGATCCGATAAACCCAGGTTTTAAACGAGGACTCCTGTCTGAACGTGCTCCCGCTCTGCCACACCCGAATACTCGTCTCCTGAACGGCATCGTCCGCATCGTCCATCGAGCCCAGCATCCGGTAACAGAACGACGTTAAGCCCGGCTTCAAGCTTGCAAATAAAGGTTCGTCAAATGCGGTCTCGTTCATCGCGGCCTCCCTTAACGATCTCCCCGAAGGGCTACCTTCAGTATAATTCAAGGAGGCGGAGAGGCTCAATTGAATTAATAAGTCAACATAGTTGAAAAATCTCCAAATACTCGATCGAAATTTTCTCCATTTTATCGGTCGGCTTCAGCATCCCTGACGGTACTGGACGGAAGAAACTGTCCTTTGCTTTTCTTTAATGCGATAACTTTCACTTTTTTGGGATTGTAAAAAGAAATGTTTGAATTTACAATATTGTTTTCTCTATCAATAACTATCTATAAGTAAAAACAAATGGATTGACCTCTACACCGAGATCAATCCATTTGTTTTTACTCATGGTTAACTGGGGAAATAAATTGATCCATTACCCTGAGAATTAAATGTTTCATTAGCGAGTAATATTGTATTTTTTTTAAGTAATTCTATTAAGGAATCAAAATTATAATTTGGATATTTTTCCTTTAAAACAGCTATGGTTCCAGACATTATAGCAGCTGAATAAGATGATCCTGAATCTATTGTATATCCATCTTCCCTATTTAATGATTCAATGTCAACCCCAAGTGTTACAAAATTTGGCTTAGTGATCTGCCCATCTCCTCCTCGACTGGAAGAAATAGCAACTTGATCATCTTCTGGCGCTAAAGTTTGATTATTATTTATATAGCCTACAGTTAAAACTTCTTCTAAATTACCTGGAAACATAATTTTTTCATTAAATAGCCCTCCGTTGCCTGTCGAAGAAACAAAAACAACTCCGTTTTTTTTCATTGAATGAATTTTTTTATAAATCTCGTTGTTTTTATCAACTGTAACATTCATGCCAAAGGACATGTTTACAATCTGAATATTATATTTCTTTTGATTTTGAGACAACCAGTTAAACGCTTTCTCTATAATAGACCAATTAGAATTCCCTTCTTCATCAAGTACTTTAATAACAATTAGCTTACAATTGTAAGCAAGGCCTTTTCTTAAACCATTATTCGCTAATATGCCTGTTATAAAAGTACCGTGTCCATTATCATCATAAATAGTTTCTTTGGTATTTACAAAATCTTTAAAGAAAACAACATTATTTATATTTAAATCTTTATGTGGACTTAGTCCAGAATCCATAACAGCAATCGTGATTCCTTTCCCGCTGAAGTTTTTATATGCTTCATTATTCAAACCTATATATTTTCTAACATCTAAATTTTGAGCGGTTATATAATTGTCTTCGTGATTTTTACATGAAACTAAACAACAAAAAAGCGATACAATAAAAATTATAAAAATTATTGCTTTATTCATCTATCACCAACAGTGAGCCTATTTTTAACATGTAGTAATTATCTTCTAAGTTATATTTTAAATTCGCAGTATTTTTAGCATCATCAGCTAATTTTGATTTTATTAATTTGATATTAAATTCGTCTTCCCATTTGTTAAATTTAATAATTGCTAGGGCTTTAAATGTGGATTCTACGTCTGGTGATTGCGTTTTAATATCCTTTTTAAAGCCACCTTCTAAAAACAAGTTTGTCAAAGTATTCTTTGTTGCTTCTTTTATTGAAGTTTCTACACCTAAAAGTTTAGCAATTTCATAAAGTTCATACGTATACATAGTTAAATAAACGTTTCCGTCACGAATAAAACTATTAAAAACCTTTTTAATTACCAGTTTAAGTTCATTGGGTATTTTTTTGTTATAAAGATCATATATTTCACTTACAGTAAAAGCGACTTCAAGTGCCGCTGGGCCTTCTTCTGGATTATATTCTAAGTTTTTAATATAAGCGCTAATTGGTTTTAATATTTTTTCAGAGTCCGTGTAGTTTAAATCGTCTAACTCCTTTTTTGTCAGGAGAAGAACATATACTTCTTTAATCTTTTTATAATTTTCTATTTTACTATTATCGATAATTAAATCTTTTAAAGCTCTGTCTACCCATTCCTTCATATTTTCTTTGTCAAAGTCAAAACCAACTACATTAGCGATATACAGACCGTAATAGTTATCTAAGTAGTCTGTTTTAATAGTTCCAGTTTGATTAAATCCGCTACGTATTTCATTTTCAAGAAAACTAATCACCGCATTATTCGGAATTATACTTCCAGTGAATTTAAGATTAAGTTCAATATTAGTAAATATAATTTGTGGATCTTCATAACCCAAGATATTATTAGTTTTTTTATAAAGTTCAACAAGTGCATCTTCTGGAATTTCAAGCTTGCGTCCAAAAAAAACATTTACTTCATTAACCGCTTTTATTGAAAACAATAAATCAAGGTCATACGACTTGCTATTTACTCTTGTAAGAAGTTCAGAGTTAACTTTTTCAAGCCATTTATCTCTATTCTTGGTTTTACCAATCAGATTATCGTTTTTGAAGCCCAAATTCAGTAATATTCTGCACAACGCCACACCTTCGTCAAGAGAAGAACCTTCATATCTAGAAAAAAACAATTGGTCATTATTAAATAAAGACATATAATTTGAAACCATTTCACTATAATTGGGAAAATAACGAATTAATTCTTTATTTGTATTAATTGCAAGCAAGGTAATACTAAGTTTTCTATGTATATCGTCATCTTTGTTTACAAAAAAGAGATTTGTGGTGGGATCAAAATACTTTTCCACCTTTTTACGATTCTCATTCAAGTTTGTAGAAATATTCAATCGCTTAAATATATTTAAAGCATATAATAAATCGTAAACTGATGTAATTTTACTATTATCTATGTTTACTACCGAGTTAACTTGTGCTTTATATTCCTCTTCTTTACCTAACAACTTCATTAACTCCAAGTCCCAATAAAGTTGATATAAATTTGATTCTTTATTGAAAATGCCTACAGAGGCAAAAACGTTATCATCTTGATTAAAATGATAAGACTTTGCTGCTATTGAATTATAAAAGTCCTTTCCAAATATTTCATCATTAATAATCTCTTTACTCGCAACAGCGTCAAATGTTTCAACATTCGGAGTATTTTTGCATGCAGAACAAAACAGCAAGAGAATTGATAGTACCAAAAAAATCCTCATAAAATTAACTAACCTTTCTTGAATTAATTAGTTTTAAGATTAAGATATTCTAAATATTTAAACTTATGTTATACACAAATGAACCAAAGTCTTATTTCTCAAAAACAATAAGTTTTTTCACCGCTCAAGAACATTTAAAAATATGAGTCAAGGTTTTACATCTACCATACCAAACCGGGGAATTGATTTGAGATCACCTACACTTAGCCTGTACTTTATATTGAAGCGAATTGGTTACGCCTCATTATATTATGAAGAATTAAGGCCTCTGCGAACCCTCAAATGAGTAAGCAGAGGCTTTATGACATTAAGTTCTAAGTAATAATAATTATGTTATGTGCCACGCGGTATCTGAGCTTATAGTGATTTGTTGGCGCTTAATCTATAGATTCATAGGCTACAGCCGTTACAGCTACACCATTAGAAGCACCTGAAAAATCAGCTATAGCTGTAAAACTGTGCGAATAGGACTTGATATTATTTGTTTTTACCTTATGGCCAGAATAATATCTATTGTGTTGATAATTGTTAGGCACATGTGTCCAAGAATATTCCTGAGTTGCAGTGCTTGCGCTTTTTTGCCAGAGAACGTTCCAACCCCCTTCAGCTAACACTTCTACTTGTGCATTAGACACAGCAGTATATCCAATATCAATTCTATCTTTAATATCATGCAAATCTTCCCAATTATAAGGAGATCTTGTGATGTACCATTGAGTAAGTCCAGACCCACTTGCAACAGTTAATTGTTCATCTTCAAACCAAGGATCGGTATCGGTAATATCTTCTCCAAATGCCGTTTGCAAAGCACCTACTAAAATATCGTTGTAAGTACTTCCAGCAGCACCGGCATGTTTAGTGCCTTGAGCTTTAATTTCATTAATTTTAAGTTCAACACGTTGTTTGTCTTCATCAGAACGAATTTTAGCGGAGGGAACAAAAGCAAAATTTCCATTTCCATCATTGTCTGTGACTACAAAATCCGGATCTTGACTAACCCTGTTTAAAATTTCGATTTGTTTTTTTTGACTTGCGATAAGATGAGAATTCGCTTCAGCAGCAGTAACAGAATTTACATGTGTCTTTTCCCCTGCTGCTGAAACCATTTGTGTTAAAGCAAAAAATGCCACTACTGATAGTAAAGCCGTTTTTTTCTTCATTATATTCTCCTTTTTAACCATATTTTAACTCTACCCAAACATACATCATTTTTACAATTATGTCAATTAAGTAACTTATAAATATCACCATAAAATAAAAAATATAATCGGGATTACAATTACAAGAAGTACAAAAAGAATTGAAAAAATAAAAATCAGCTTCCAGACCCAAGTGATTTTTTTCATATTGTTTTATCAATCTCCTTGGCCATTATTTAATTTCAAAATACAGAAATCCCTACATCTTTACATAAGATACACTATTCAATCCAAAAAAATTGTAGAAACCTGTCAGTTAAAGATACAATTTGATTATCTTAACTACATTAGGAAAGAGGAATAAGCATCACTCAGATCGCACATGAGCTGGGACGAGACCGGAAGACGTTGAGGAAAATGGCTGTAGGCGGATGAGCCGACTTGGTATCTCAATCGCAAGCCAGAGGTGGGAAAATTGCACACCTCCAAAGACTACATATGAAACCTCATGTCGGAAGGCTCTCTGAATGCAATGGTCATACTTGACGAGATCCCCGCGAAGGCTACACCGGCGAGAATCAAACCGGCGTTGGCGCTTGGAGCGACATTTTTCGGTGACACGGTACTCGCGACAGGATAATCGACCGCCTCTCCACCACTCCAGCACCGTCAACTTAAAAGGGAGAGCTATCGTATCAATGGGAAGAAGAAGGCCAGCTTCTTCCGTCCTGACCGTCAGAGAATGCAGAAGTCGACCGATGAAATCGGGGGGGGGGATTTTGATTGGTTATTTTGGGGAATTTTCAACTGATATTGACAAAGGTCTACGCTTTAAGCTGCCGGGCACACATCATGCTTCGTTCAACTTGCCGGGATCGATCATCAGCGCTACCGCGAGCTGCATACCGTCCTTCACGCCTTCCAAGTACAGACGTTCATGTTCAAGCACCCACCTGAACAGGTGCCTGTCCTCCCTAGCCATGTATCGGGTAAACTGTACCGCATAAATGCCGCCGTAAAACGCTTCGAATGCTTTGTGCTCCTCGGCGCGTGTCTGCCGCGGCTCCGGATCTGCAACTTTGCGGGCAGCGACCTAATCGAGCCGCTGTTGTATGGCATTTCGGAACCATGCCAGAACCTCCATACCCCTCTCCCTTTCCGAGCCTCCATTTAGGACATCAGCCATCAGCGCCGCAGCCAACCGCGCGCCATCCTTCACGCCCTCCATATACAGACGCTCATTCTCCAGCGCTCGCCTGTACAGATGCCTGTCTTCCCAAGCCATGTACTTGGTAAACTGTATCGCATCCATTCCGCCGTACAACGACGCGAATGCCTCCTGCTCCTCAGCGCGTGCTTGCTGTAGCTCCAATCCTACATCGCTGTGGGAAATAATCTCGTCAAGCCGCTGCTGCATAGCATTCCGAAACCAGTCCGGCACTTCCATCCGCCTCCCCCTTCCTTGCATCCATTATGGACGCAGCCGCTTATTGCGTTCCGCCTTCTTCTTATGTAATTGAACGATCAGCTCGTCCACCTTCCGACTCTGCGCCTGCACCGCCTCATTCATATACAACGGTATCCCCTGCTCCAACGACCGCCGCCCCAGCTCGTTTAACTTTCGCTTTTCCTCCTCATACTGATGGAGTAAGTGGAGCATGGTTGGCCCTCCTCTAGTATAGAAAGAAGTCATTATAGGAATTATAGTTCGCCAATTATATTTTGTCATCAAAATTTCTGGAATTGTCTACGATGAAAGAAATGCAAACAAGAAGGGATAAGACGGTTATGAAGCTCATCGAGGCCAGAAATCAAAAGGGATTAACCCAAGAACAAGTAAGTCGCGCCATCAACGTATCGCTCAAGCACTATCAGAATATCGAACATGGCCTCAGTGCGCCGACCGTTAATATCGCGCTACATATTTGCGAAATTCTTGACGTAGATCCGCGTGAGATTGAGGAATGGAAGGATCGACGAAAAGCGGAAGACATATAAAAGACGCTGGGTGTACTTCCCCGGCGTCTTCTATCGTTCTTGCACAACAATGGTTTTAACAACCTCATCATGCTCACTATTAAACACTTCGTTTACCCATTCCCTAACCCGCACATGCCACGCCGCGTCCGCGGAACTGTAAACTACGTCTTCAATAGCGTAATACGAAGAACCCACATTTCGTATCGCTTGTTGCACGGCTTCTTGTTCCGTTAGCCTGTGAGAATGGACAGAAGCTTGAGCATTCACGCTTACCTTCTTAGCCAGCAGATGTGACGGAATTTCCAGAGCAACAGGTGCCTGAGTGTCCGGAATGACCGTGACTTTCTGTCCAACTTCCAAGCTCGAAGGGACATTGGAAAACCACATAGGAGGCTGGCCATCCGGTCCGGCGGATAGGAGGATCTCTTGATCTCGAATATCGAGAATGTATCCCGTCACCTGATCAACCTGTTCACCCGATTCTCGTTGGCTGCATGCAGCCCCAATAAGTGCAATCAAAATGATGAGCCCGAGGCTAAAGATGTATCTCATTTGTATCGCAACGCCCGCTTAGACGAAGCTGCTGTCAGCTCCTTAAGTTTCATGATCGCAGGATTAATTTATTCACCGCGACGACCAACTCCAGAAATCAGCCGATGTCCCATTTGCCAACCATTCATCCCTTGTCCTTAAGAGAAATTCTTTCTTAGGTCTCATGTTTGGATCCGAAATTTTAATAAAAGCTGCATTTTCATATTTCAACGTTTCTTCTCGGAAATACCCATTTAGTTTCTCAATGTCGTATTGCTCCAGACGCTCCGAGGCCCCCATTTTCTTGACCTCGACCACATGCAGATTTTTAGAAGAATCTCTTTTATGTACGATGATATCGGGATAAACGGATTTGCGTCCGGATATAACTTCTTCTTTATCTAGCCCTCCCGCAATCCATGAGATCTGCTTCCTGTCCCCAATGTTCCTGTTGTACTCCACATCGACATGCAAGTCTTCAAAAAACAGGGTGCCCAGATGAACGGCTAGCCGATGCGTGATCGATCTTTCATTTGAATTGTTGGAAACGATGGAGGAGTCAAAATGGTACAGCCTATTCAGTGCATTTCTAAGTCGATTTTCAATGATTTTCTTATCCACTTTTACACCTACCCATTTTTCCCAGGACATTTATAACTATTGTAGCACGATAGCGTGGAAGAAGCGGATTTATGAATGATCCTCTTCTGGCTTACTCCCATCAGCCATCAGCGCTGCAACCAACCGAGCGCCATCCTTCAAGCCCTCCATATACAGACGCTCATTCTCCAGCGCTCGCCTGTACAGATGCCTGTCTTCCCAAGCCATGTACTTGGTAAACTGTATCGCATCCATACCGCCGTACAACGACGCGAATGCCTCCTGCTCCTCAGCGCGTGCTTGCCGCAGCTCCATTCCTACATCGCTGTGGGAAATAATCTCGTCAAGCCGCTGCTGCATGGCATTCCGAAACCAGTCCGGCACTTCCATCCGCCTCCCCCTTCCTTGCATCCATTATGGACGCAGCCGCTTATTGCGCTCCGCCTTCTTCTTATGTAATTGAACGATCAGCTCGTCCACCTTCCGACTCTGCGCCTGCACCGCCTCATTCATATACAACGGTATCCCCTGCTCCAACGATCGGCGCCCCAGCTCGTTTAACTTTCGCTTTTCCTCCTCATACTGATGGAGTAAGTGGAGCATGGTTGGCCCTCCCTGCATCATGTTTAATCGCTTTACGCTCTTCTAAGATGCGGGCAACTTCTATACTTTACTGCGAAAATCGGTTTATTTCATTTTAATGCGAATATCGCATTAAAACAACCATAACCTCACTTACAATTTGGCTAAATGTGAGGTGCGATCAGATGAAGCATCGGAAAGAACCGCCAGGCGATAAAAACATAATCGGCACCAAAGTGGTTGCCGTCCGCACAGCTAAAGGGTTAAAGCAAAAGGAGTTTCTGGCTAAGCTCCAGACCTTTGGTCTTGATATAAGTCCAACTAGCCTGTCACGTCTGGAAGGACAGTACCGGCTTGTTCAGGATTATGAGGTTCTCGCGATTGCGAAGGCTTTGGATATTACCGTGGGGGAATTATTGGGAGAAGTGACTTCATAGCGAAACCTCTCTCATCGCGCCTAGCGACGAGAGAGTTTTTTGCAAGTGAAAGTAAGTTGGGATGCCTCGGGCGAGGCTTTTCTCAGTTTTTACTTCCAGCAGTTAAAACAATATTGATAAACCTACTCCAGTATGTCTCAACTAAGGAATCAATTTCAGTATAAGAAATGTCGCTTTGCAAATGTGTTTTATACATACTTTGTATGTCTTCCTTATATCCTGTTCCTTGCCCCCATCTAGTTTTTGCATTTTTCCAAAATAAAATATTCTCAGATTCATCGGTAGCAAATATTTGAATATTTAAAAGTCGATAAATTGATTCGTTTAACTCTCTCATTGAATTATCGAATTCTTTATTCACTTTATCATATAATCTGTTAAAGAATGTTTTCGTTTTAATTGTCATGTTATGAAACTGCCTGATTGTATCGATTTTCGATATTATTTGATCTTTCATCTTTTTAAATTGTTCTTTATAAATTTCCTCAATAGTAACCGATCCTAAATAGTAAATGTCATGTGAACTGAAGATACCGTAGGACCTGTTAATAGCGGCTAATGTTGAAGGGTGAATTGCTCCCAATTTTTTAAGATAAACATTAGAGAATAAAGCCTTGTAATCTCCATTGGCCTCTTTTAGAGCAAAAATCTCATCCTTGATTCTATTCAAATGTTCTTCAGCATAGATATCATTTTCAAAGTTAAATTTGATGCTCTTAAATTCTTGAATTAAATTTTCAAGTTCATTTAGCCAGCCTCGTTCTCTTTTTTCAATTAGCTCTTCGATTGAATTCAAAATCCTTTTCCTGTTTTCAGTGATTTCTCTTCTTTTAGCCAGCTTAGCTGCTTCTATGCCCTCATATTCTTCTATTTCATCTTCAGAGACTTTTATTTTTTTATCTTCAATACCAAACATTGAGTTATAAAACATGATATTTTCAGTAATTACCGGTATTTTCTCAGATAAAAATTTGTTTTCAATTTCTCTTTTCCTTACAATAATCCCCTCTTCTTCATTTTCAACCTTGTCACTGTAGGATAAAACATTAGCTGCTTCATCTTTTTTATGAAGAATCATTAATATCATTTTAGCCGATAGATCCTTCAGTGATTCATCATATAAATATCTCTTGAATAAATTGAACACAGGTTCCGAGGGACTTGGAGGAAACGAATCAGTGATAATGCATAAATTCTCTATACCTTCACGAATATATTGTTCAAGGTCTTTTCTATCGAAACTCGATTGAGAATCCAATCCTCTTGTATCAATTATTGAATGAATACGAGGTAAGGAATCAAAATCAAGAATATTTTTCGATAAGGAAATTGTAACTTTTCTAGGAATTAAGATGTCTGGAAATTTAACAAGATTTATATCTTTAAATGTTGATTTTATCCATTCTGCTTCTGATTCCATTGCTTCAGGAAGATTTTCATAGAAAAAGTTTGTTGTAATTCTATTTTCAATACTCGCCAACCGAACAACTTCATTTTTAAAATCTTCAAACTCTAAGTATTCTTTTGCTATTTGAATTGCTTTGTCAACTTCTTTTACAACAACCAACTCAGTCATGTTTCTGATGGCTCTTTCAACTTCTGAAGCAAGATAAAAAGTTCTAGTATCCTCAAAATGCTCGTCTTCACTCATTCTCTTCTTCCATACAATATTACAGAAGGTTTCAATCTCATTTAATGCATCATTCGAGCTATAAGGTTCAATTGCTATTTGTGTCACTTCTGATAAAGATTGATTTAATATTACGTCACAAATCGTTGTCCCGCCTGCACCTGTTTCTAATAATTCTTCAATTACTTTCTTGTTTTTCCCCTTACTTGATATCTTTGCTTGAACATTCCGTTCAACAAGTAGATCAAATAAATTGCTAATAGCAGTTGTTTTACCAACGCCTTTTTGTCCGATAAATACCAAATTAAACTTCTCAACTGACAAAAAACGCTCCAATTCACTAGCCTTTTCAAGGATCATATTGTATGAATCTTTATCAAATTCATCTACTTCATTCATTGCTAATTCTTCTAAAATTTCTTGTTTTAAAATTGTAAGCTTTGATTTGTCTTTGATGGCATCCTTAGGCATTTTGACCCCTCCATGACTTTCAATAGATACATGCATTTTAAAATAAATAAAATTACATTGCTGTCGAATTAAGTCGTTTTATTAGAATAGAAAGAATAAACTTTTCAGAGCGAAGTACAACGAATACGCCGCCTGGGACTTCATCGCCAAGCTCTCATACGCTTATCCAGCGCCATCAAAAAATCGGAAGAGTCTATGCGATTCGTCTAGGTCCCCAACTGATAGAAGCATTTTGTTTCAATGGAAGAGGGCAGACCGAGCTTGTGGGATGATGGGCGACATGCCTTACAAGTGGAGACGGTGGAAAGAATTTTTTTGAATTCAAATCGAACGCTCCTTTTTCTCCGGAATCTCTATCACACCGAGTAAAAAAAATCTTGCATGTACTTCGTGACCTGCTTTTCATCACTAACCAGTCTTCGTAAATCTACACTTCGGATAGCTGCTACAGCCAATGAATGCACCATTCTTTCCGCGTCTCTCCACAAGCTTCCCGCTGCATCTTGGACAGATGCCCGAACTCACCAACGCCTCTTTCTCCTTCAAGTTCACTTTGATGTCAGCGACGTGTTTTTTTCGTTCTTGTCGGGTATGAACAGTCTTAGTAGACAGTGACTTATGAATATTTAGCCTCTTCTCCTCGGACAACACGATCGTCTTATACTTCTGTATCGTCGACAACAACCTCGTCGTGTAAACGACCTCTGCACTCATAGGCTCAAGCTTAAGATCCGCACGCGTACTGAAAGCGATGATGGATATGAATGGTATCGTCTCATCCTCCAGAAAACCTTCCAGCGCCTTAATATGTCCGTAGTTTTGCCGGATCGGATTGTAGAGCTTCTCCTTGCGTTTGTATATCACTTGCGTCCAATACTCCGACTTCTCGCTCCCCATGATCCATCCCGTGTAGTTCTTGGTCTCAATGACAAACACACCATAATTCGATACGACGAGATGGTCGATCTGCGCTGTCTTCCCGTCGGGTCGCTGGATCATAACATCGTGGAGCACCGTGTACTCTTTGGGATCAAGCTTGCCTAGCTTATAGCGTACAGAGGATTCGCCTATTATGCCTTTAATTTTTGGGGACCTGGATATCACCCCCAGTATGAAGATTATCAATAACAGCAGATAAATCATCCGAACACTCATCTCCACTTTGTGGCCGTAGCGGACCTTAATCTTATATAAAAATGTAGTAAAAAAAGCGCTAATCAGGCGCTTAGAGCTAGAGCACTTAATTACTGAAACAACTTTCCATCAGCTAAAGATGCATAAATTGATGTAAACGAATCTCCCTGCTTCTCTACAATAACGCGAAGTTTTAAAACACCCGTTAAATCCACACTCACAGGAATAGGATTATTCCCACCCTTTACATCTGTCACTGTGAGCAATTCGTTATCATCTCCAATAAATTTGAATGAAACAGTGTCTGGGGAGTTCTTTGTTTTATCGTCGATACCTACAAATGCTGTAAACTTTTTATACTGTCCATTTAGGTTGTAATCAATAGACTCAATAGAACCGTTAAAATAATTAGTATTAAAGTTAATCCCTTTTTGATAAACATTAGAAGCACTTTGAATCTTTTCTCTATTATAGTTTTGATTAAAATCAATATAAGACTCACTTGGTGCATCTAATCTAGCATAATTAATATCACTCAAATATTTAAATGATCCAGGCTTCTTGCCAATCCAAGCGGTAGAATTCTTACTATCGTAATTAAGCTCTTTACCGAGCGCTTTCGTAACGTCTTTTAAAGGAACATACAACTGTCCCTTATATGTAATAGCTGCATCTGTGCTGGGCTTTTGTACGCCATCGATCATATATTTTACTTGCTGGAAAACCACATCAATCTTTATCGAGCTAGCAGCAATCGCAGCAGAGGACGATATAAGGCTCCCTACCACCAATCCAATTGCTATACCTTTCACCTTATCCTGCACAAAAAACACTCCCTTTCCGTTTTCCACCTACTATTCGACAGAATCCCTTATTTTCCCTCTTAGGTCTAAAGAAATACTTTCAAAGAATAAAGATCCTAGACCTATTGAGACAAAAGCCTTGAACCAAGTCTATTTCCTTAGCACCATTTATCAATCTTGTTATCCAATATAAAAAGCCCCTCATTACTGAAGGGGCTCCCGCTTCTGCTCTCGACGTTCAAAATGATAATGCAACCGATACAAGCAAATCTCCTGCGTCCACTGATACAGCGTCATGCGATGCTCAGGAGCAATCTCGAGCCTTAAGCCGAAGACGCCATCTTCGAAACGAGTTGTACTTCCCTTAGCCGATCCCCACTTCGTCATCGGCATATTCTCAATCAACCGATTGATGCCGGCCTCATCATAGTGCCATAGTTTCTGAGATTCCTTGTCCGAAAAGTCGATGCGCCGCCGGTATTCCTTTTCCGTAAGATAGTTGTGAAAGAATGACGCTACCTCCTTAGCATTGACCGGCTCAGCCCACTGCTCCGGACCGCGCTCCAGCATGTAGAGAAGCACAATCATTTTGTAGCTTTTGGTCATAACCGTCTTCTCTACATCGCGGATCCAAGCTTCGTATCGATAGTAGACTTCCTCTTCTTCCTTCGTTAGGCACTCTGCCCACAGTAGAAGGCCGACGTACGAACCGAATTCACCACGATACTCCCAGCTGTTTGAGCTGCCATGCAGATGGAGTTCAAGATAGGACGGAATGCGCCCAAGCTCATTTTTCAGATCTAGAAACGACCGCAGCAGGCGATCGCGATGCGGTAGCTTCTTGTGGCTCAGTTCTTCCAGTAAATTAATGACTTCCATCTCCAAATGAAGCTCGCAGCCCACGGGCACGGAGGGGATGACCGGCTCCTTTGTGGTTCCGTTTGCTTCCCCGTCATTAGAAAACAGCCGCAACTTCACATCCGCATTGCGATAGTTGCCGATTAGATCGACAATGGTACAGTGCGTTTTGCGCTCCGACAACCGCAATCCACGACCGACCTGCTGCGTAAATACCGTCAGCGATTCCGTGGGACGGACGAAAAGCAGCGTGTCCACGCTAGGGATGTCGACGCCCTCATTGAACAAGTCCACCGTGAAGATAACCTCCAGCTCCCCGGTGTCCAGCATCCGAATGGCCTTTACCCTCGAGATTCCGACCGTACCTGAGTGCAGACTGATCGCGGGCACGCCTCGATCCTGGAAGTATCCAGCCAAGAAATCAGCCTGCCGAATGGAGGAGCAAAAGCCGATCGTTCGGGTCTGTTTATGCTCATGCCAGGCCTCGAAGATCCGCTCAGCCAACGCATCCCGAAGCTGCGCAGCCATTAGCTGTTCATCGTCATAATGTGTGCCCAGCCAGCGGATTGAAGAATAATCCGTATCGTCATAGACGCCGAAGTATTGGAACGGAGCCAACCAACCGCGCCGGATCGCCTCGATAAAGTGCAGTTGATAGGCGACATTGCCGTCACAAAGGGCATACACGTCCTTGCCATCCATCCGATCCGGCGTCGCCGTGATGCCGAGCAAGAACTTCGGTTGAAAGTATTGGATGACCAACTGATAGGAGTTTGCCGCCGCATGGTGGAACTCATCCACAACGATTAGATCGAATCGATCCGGCGAGAACGATACACGGTGCTTCTTCATGCCCAAGGTATAGATGGATGCGAAAATACACTGAGCGTCCCCCTCCTTGGACACGCCGTTGTAAATCCCAAAGGACTTGTCCGGCATGATCCGTTGGAATGATCGCTTCGCCTGATGCAAGATTTCCTCCCGATGCGCGATGAACAGCACACGTTCAAACCGCCGCTGCGCGAAGAACCCGGCCAGATAGGTTTTGCCCAGACCGGTGGCCATGACGACCATCGCCTTGTCGTATTCCTCTTCGAGCGTTCGCTCGAGCGCATCCAGCGCATCGAGCTGCGCAAATCTGGGCTGGATCGTCGAGAGTTCAACGGAGGCCGCCGACTCCTCTACAGAAGCAGTCCCACTATCACTCCGGTACTCCTCTTCTTCCATCTCGGTGATCTGGCGGATGAGCTCCGGATTTTTGCGATGATAAGCGCGGTATTCCTCTTCGTAAAGTGAGATCGTGTGCGCGTTCAGAGGCAGCGTGTTGTCGTGATAGAAGTTCTGCATGAACTTCTCCAGCGCCAACTGGAACGTATACGGCTCGGCCTTCGCATTCATCGCCAAGTTCCACTCCATCCCCATCCGCATCGCAGACATGGAGAAGTTAGAGGAGCCCACGACAAGCAAGCCTTCGTTGTTTTCGTAGTCGAACAGATAGGCCTTCGGGTGAAAAGACGTTCCCATGCTACGCCACAGCCTGGCCTCCAGTCGATCGTCGATGTCACGCAGTGCCTGCAGCCCTTCCGGCTGCGTCACGAACAAATAATCGCCGGCGAGCACCTTCACCTCGGCTCCCCGCTCGATTGCCCGCTTCAAATGCGGCGCCAAGAGGCGGACACCCGATTGCATGATAAAGGATGTCATGATGTAAATCCCGGAAGCATGCTGCATGCCAAGAATCAGTTCGTCACCAAGGTTCTCCGTGATCAGCTTGACGTTAAGCGTCGTCGACATCGATTAGATACACCCGTTCTTGGAATCCACCGCGCGCCTCGGCTTTCCGTTCGCGGATCGCCTCAAGTTCCTCCCACGATGCACCATGCACCACCGCCAGCGCTCGGATTACCTCAAGCATATCCGCCAGTTCTTCAAGCGAATCCTTCGGATTTTGGGCCGCGAAGTATTCCGCAGATTCTTCCTTGAGTTTAACGACGAGCTCCTGCTGGTACTCTTCCTCATCTAAAATCCGTGTGCGAAAAGACTTGCCTGAGGACTCTATCACCTGAGGAATTTGATCGCGTACTAGCTTATTGTAGATAGGCATCCGCTGTCATCCTTCACCGTGTAGTTTTGTTTGCTTTATTGTATCACGATAAAAGAAAAGCACGGATATAATCGAAGCTTTATTGAGAGCATTCGGGTGAAGTGTTCGACACCTCACTGTTGAACATGCATAAAAGTCGTCTAAATTATTATTCGCAGTATGAATATCACTCCACGTGAGATGCACATATTTAGACACACTTAAGGAGTATTTACTGAAGGGAAGGAAGGCAGTTGAAAAGGGGATCCTTCACTGGCAAATAGCTGAAAAGTAACTTCGTATCTTGATTAAGCATTTGTTTGGACTTGTGTTATATGAGTTATAATAAAGGAGAATGTCTTAAAGGAGGGGCGTATAATGACCGATTCACTAACTAAAGAGGCCCGCAGCAAGCATATGAAATCTATAAAATCAACTAAAACCATGATGGAAGATAAGGTTTCGCATGCTCTCTGGAATAGTGGCTTACGCTTTAGAAGAAACACAAAAAAACTATTTGGAAAACCTGACATTTCAATTAGTAAATATAAACTGGTTATCTTTATTGATTCATGTTTTTGGCACGGATGCAATTTACATGGACGAATACCCAAATCAAATATTCAATACTGGCAGGATAAGATCAGAAAGAATATCAGACGAGATCATGATGTTTATAAGTACTATAAAGACAAGGGTTGGGTTATCGAGAGAATATGGGAGCACGAGCTGATTGAAGATTTCACAGGAGTAATAAACAGGTTAATCGATACTATTCAGACACAAAAAAAACGATATTATAATTCTGATGATCAGTATTAGAATATCGATAATTCTGGAATGACTTAACTCTTTACCGATTTATGAACAAACATTCAGAAGGTTTCCAACCTTGTGCCAAGTCATCAGCCTTCTCAAGCCATCGTGAAATCCGCTTCTCTGGAAGTACGCTCTCCCCCCAATACTCAACAAAGAGCGCATCGTCCATTGTCAATGCCGCTTCCCTCATAGCACCTTCAATCAACTTTAAAGCTCGCATAATATAAACGCCGCCATTGTCATCATTCTTTGGATTGGCGACACTCCCAGCAGAAAATAAATCTCGTGCTTGGTGGCATAAAACGCCATGATAAGTTAAGAGATATAGTACCAAATCATCATACTTGTCACGCGAACGTCCCGATTTCACTATTTTTGGGCACAGCAAAGCCGCTTCCGCACGAAGCTTTGTTTTCTCAGTTAAAGATAGATTTGTGTACAATCTAGCTTGAATAGGAACAGTGTGCTCATCCGTTTCCTTTTCCTCTATCCACCACAAACGACCATCTGGATGAATTTTCCTAGCATACGCACGTATGTATCGCATTTTTTCGTGCATCGGGAGTCTTCTAAAATCATCATATGGAATTCTCATTTCGTCGAAAAGGGATTTCTTAACTGAACCCTTTCCGCTAGGTAATTCGACTTCAAATCTTGGAACATGAGAAGTACGAACATGAATAACGCTTTGCTCATAATCCCCCCAACGTACTTCTGGGGTGCCACCCATTTTTCCAAATAACAAATAAATATGTTTTACACTTTCGATCCTTTGAGTTTCCAGTACACTGTTAGCCACACTTCTCCAGGTATCATTTGTTGTAAATTTGACTTCAACGCCAAAATCCCCCAGTGCTATATCAGGAAAAGCTTGAGGATGAGGCGAAAGGTCAATTTCGAAAATCTCTGCGACCGTCAAATCGCGAAGAACTTCTCTGACACGATTCTCAAATTGAGGAGAAGATTTGAAGCCCGTTGTCCGGGCCTCAGTGGTAAGCTGTGCACAACATTTATCCAATAACGCTTCGAATTCTGCTTTTATCAAGACTACTACCTCTTATCACCAGTTCTACGGCTTTAGCTATATGCCATGCTAATACGGGCGGTACAGCATTGCCAATTTGCCTTTCAGTTTCACGCAAACCTGATGAAAAACGGAAACTGTCTGGAAACGATTGAATTCGCGCTGCCTCACGCATCGATATGCGACGCGGCAGAGAATAATGAAATTGTATATTCCCATGGCATTCCGCTCTAATAGTATATCCAGGCCGATCAGCAATAAGGCGCCGATTTCCTTGTTCTCCACTTACCTTAGCTTTGCTCCAGATGTGTGAAAAGTCTCCATCTGACTCTAAGGGTTCAAGATCGCTAATGGCATCTTTAGCAGAAATATGATTTACACAAGTTGGTTCTGGAGGTATAAACTCCGGCAAATCTTTCCGTGTCCCCACAATGAAAACACGTTCTCGTGTCTGTGGGACACCGTAATCGGCTGCATGATAAAGTCTATAGCTAACATTGTATCCTAGCGAATTAAAATCATCCAGTATTTTCTGTAATGAATATTTATTTTGCTTTAAAAGCAACCCTCCAACGTTCTCTGCAACAAAGACCTTCGGTTGAATTCTCTTCACAGCTTCGACAATAGCTGTGTATAAACTACTTCGTTTCCCGTTAATGCCTTTCATTTTCCCATTAATAGATATATCTTGACATGGAAAACCTCCTATTATTACATCAGCGTAAGTAGGCATCTCATCAATTTTTTCGTTAATATCTCCAATAACGATGTGTTCTCCAAGGTTTTTCCTGTAGGTCTCACAGGCTGCAGTGTTTATTTCGTTCGCCCAGATGATTTCAAAACTCGTCTTATTATAAGTTTTTCCCAAAAAATCAAAACCACCAACAAACCCTAAATCCATTCCTCCACAACCAGAAAAAAGAGATACAACAGTAATCGCCTTCTTTGCAACACGTTTTTTCACCGGATATTCTTCTTCGCTATCAATAACCCAATTACGTCCAATTTTTTGCGCAGTTTTTAGTGTACCATTTTCGGCCATGCGGCGAAGGGTATCGCCACTTTTACTATGTTTCTTCGCGTATTCTACAAGAGACACTAACAATACAATTCCTCCTTGCATAATAGTCAAAATAATTATACACGATATCGTGTGCAAACCTCAACGATTATGCTACCTTGAGTTTTATTCATTAGATGTTGGTTGAATAGGTTAATCAAAAAAATCATTCAGGAACACTCGTTCTTATCCCGATAATAGCAGAACTGCCACTCCTCAGCAACTACTAATAGCCTCTTCAGTGCTGACCTAGAAATTTAAATGCCTACGAAAATAATTATGTTCAACACACAGCTACCATAGCCAAAAGAATGTCTTAGGACGCCGCAAACAGTGGACTTCCAAAAATCAGCTCTCAAAACAATATGCCATGACTGAATCAAGAGCTCTTATGCTTTTACACTCTTAATAACAATCATTGTCCGTATAAAAACTAAATAAGCTGACCCCAAATCTGAACTGTGACCCGTAAGAAGGACACTTTGAAAAAAGCGACCCTCTTGCGGGTCATTTATGTTTTAATCAGATCAAAGGTAAGGAGCGGAGAAAATCATGGGGAATATGAATCGGACATTGTTTACGGAAGAGAACATGAAAAAGCTGAAAGGCAATCCAAACGTTCATCACGTATCAGAAACCAATATCACGTATACACCTGCGTTTAAGTGGCGGCGGTGCTTGCTTATCAAACAGTTCAAACACCAGCGGAAATCTTTATTAAAGCAGGATTCGACCTTGACCTCATCGGCCATAACAAGTTACGTGTGCAATCTGTCACATGTACGCCGTACGAGTAGGGAGCAAGATACGGAGAAGGTCGGACTCGCTCATGGAAAAAAGCCGCTCAAAGTAGAAGAGGAAGTGACAGAGACCAAGAATAGCAAGATCAGCACAACAGGATCCGAGAGTGACTACAAGGTACAAGACGGCTGCCGGAAGAAGATGCTCTATCTCGTCACGTTGAATGTGACACGCAAATGGACAGGCCGCGTCCAAACTGGGACAAATGCTCCTGCAGCTCTCCGTTTTCTTTCCGGACCGGATAGACCAGCACTTGCCTTGCGGCCAATCTCCCCTCCGGGAGACTCCTATATGTAAGTTTACACAAATTATTGACAGACCCTCACAGCAGCAGCTCAAACATACATAAGATCGCTCTCTACCTGGCCATGAAGACCTAAAGGAGATCGGCGATCTTTTTTTAACACCTAGGATATTGGCTGTTTCGGTTTTCGACAATAGAACGATAACAAATCGCTTTTCTTTAGATGCCTATAGGTCCTTATGAACAGGATCTAGTACGCTATTTAAGTGCTCGTTCTTAATATAATCTGAAGGAACTAATAATTCAATATTCCCTCCAATTAATCGTTGTAACCTTGATCTAACACAATTCATAACTTTCTTTCCATGTCTATACCTAATCACATTACTTGCATACGACTGGTTCGCATCTAATGCAATTCTCCCGGGGTTAATATTATTAGGACCTAAATTTCGAATTTCAATTTTAGTTCTTGAATTAATAAACTTTTCCAATGTCTTATCCTTTACCTCTATCGTTGCCTCGTCTAAAATTGCTAGCGCTTCATCCGCCGTGACTTGCGGGAATATCACATGAATATGTTCAGGAACTAAAAAATGGGATTCTATATCAGTACCGTTAGTAATAAAACATACCATACCAGTTTGTTCTATTTTATTTTTGTAATTTTGTATTTCATCATCGTTAAGGTAATCTCTATCTCTGTGAAGAATGACTTTTGTTAGTGGAGCATGTTTTCTAATAAAAGCATTTAATACCAAAGCAATATCAACTTTTGCGCAACCTTCATACGACCAGATATCAATTTCATCAATACTATAACCTGATGAAACTAGCAGAGCTCGAACACCTTTTATGTCTGAATCTTCTGTAAGAAATACATACTTAATGTTATCTCTCAGAAGTCTTTCCCCTCTATCAAGCGCACCGATATCTGTTAAAACTCGTACAATATCATAATCCTCCTCAATTATAATTTTCCCATGTTGAACCCAATGCATTTTACTAGTTTCCAGTAACTCATCGATTAAATGTCGAGAGTGAGTTGATAATAGTATCTGCACCTCTCTCTCTTCTGTAAGTTTATGTAGAACTGTAGCGAGTTTTCTTTGATTATTCGGATGCAAATGGGAGTCAGGCTCATCTAAAATCAGCATTTTGGGTCTATACAAATTCACATAACTTAAAATTTGAATTGCTTGTAATACTCCTGTTCCTGCTGAGTCTATTGGAAGCTCATATTCGTCATTTTTAATAGTTGCATTTATATGTTCATCCCTATCAGGAACAAACGTAACATTTAAATCAAGATTTGGAAATACCAACTTAATGTCTGATATAAACCTATTCCAATTCTCATGGTTTTGTTTTAACAACCAAAGTATATTTCTAAAAACGTTATTTGCATCCCCACGTGCTGCGGCTTTTCTAACAATACCGGGAGTTTTGTAATCCTCTACCGCTGGAATTCCAGCTAAACCAGGCACAAAGATGCTATATGGTTCATTAATATTCTGCAACCTTTCTCCTAAACTTCTTCCTGAAACTCTAACAGTTAAGTTTTTATTTCTCCCTTTTCCAACAAGAACGCTAGTCTCATCGTCATTTCCATTTTCATAAAATTTTACACTAATCCCCTCACCCCTAGGTTCTCTAAGTATTCCACCTGGGGCAAGTGCATAAACGTCCCGTAGAGGAGTATATACGAGTTGATTCGGAGCAACCGATGTGTTTAAAGCCTCTCCAATCCATCTTGCATTGGGTTCAAGTGTGGTTGTTTGTGCTGCTGATATTGCAAACTGCACTGCTTGAAGAATACTGCTTTTTCCTGCGTTGTTCGAACCAACAAATACATTCATTTTCCCTAACTCAATGTTAATATTGCCCAAATGTTTGAATCGTTCTATTACGATATTCTTGATCATATTTCAATCTTCCTTTGCAGCTTTTTTTAAATGATAAACAATCAAGAAGCAGTGTTTTATTCTCATTTTCTGTAATCACCATTTTACTAGTGCTTTGGATTCACTTCCAGAAAAATTTATTTCGCATCACTAATGGTAAAGTTTACCCTTGTAAATCAGGTTTATAAGTAGTCATAAAATGTTTGTATCCAACCCGTCTTTAACGAGAATAGGCGCGTTATTTTCAGAAGCCAAGTCTTCATGGACGACTCGTTCCGGAAGGATACGACATGACGGAACACCTGCAGGAACACATCCTGGGCAATGTCCTCCGCCATGCTCTGATTTTTGACAATGGAATAGGCGTAGTTCCAGACCTCTTGACCGTATTCGTGCATCAGCGCTTCAAATGTCATTGGATCTAAATTTGCCATCGTTCGAATGGAGCCTTCAATCAATTCTCACCACCTCGATATATAGACAACTCAAACCGAGTTTTGTTTGCACAAAAAAACCAGCGGCATGCTTGGACTGGAAGTGCAGTCCCAGGATGCGCTGGTACACTCATCTATCGAATATTAGGATAGATCAAGTTTTTTGAGTAGCGACTGACGCTTCGTATCCTTGTAGTACTGATTGCGATTTCCATCATAATAGAAAATGTTCTCCTGCTCTGCAGACTTCTGTGTCAACCGAATGCGATAGAGACCCTCAGGCATCAGAAAAGCATCGCATGTAATGTTGTATTTCGTGCCGGCCTCAGATGATTTGAACCCGAATCGCTTGGCAAATAGTCCCCTGACCTGCTGGAGATCCCACGCTAAGTTCTCACCCGTTTCCACATAAAATACGGCCGCGCCATTCTCAGCTTTAGCGTACAGCCTAGCAACAACCGTATCGCTGCTTCTTGGCATCTCAATGACGTATTCGTTCCATCCATTCTTGTTCTTTTCCGAGAACGATAAGACGTAATTCAGATACAGATCGTCGGGGTTGCTAGGCGCTGATGTTGAACCTGGCGAACGCCAGTAGAAATATCCCGTCTTCTTGTCTTTTTTAATCCATCGGGCGTTCGTTGCCGCATCGATCAAGTTGTATTCTTTGCGAAGCTGCTCTAAATTCTGATCCTGACCATCATAGGACAGTCGCGTCAGCTTCCGCTCATGCGCTTTAACGGCGATCTGATGGTGCGGCGTGCGGATCTCAAAGTCCCAATACCCGTTGGCCTTTAACATGGCTTCTGTCGTCCCATTCAGATAATCATTGATGACTTCAGTTAGATTCCAATCATAACGCATATAAAAAACGGGATATTCTTTCGTTGGAAATACAATTTTTGAAAGGCCTCTGTCGATGAAGTATGGCTTTATCGGGTGATCCCAATGGTCTACATCGGAAATGATAACCGCGGAGGCTGCGCTTTTCTTCGGCTCTTGTTGGCCAGTCGATGGCGTTTGAAGCGAATGTTGGACCGGGTTAGCAGCATGACTTGCCGTATTCGGACCGTTAACCTGCGCCGAGCCGGATGGCTCCGATTCACCGCAGGCCGTGGTCGCTTGCAGAATGAGGAACAGAACGATTCCATATGCGGACAACGCGTACTTCATAAGACCCCTCACCTATGATCAAATTAATCGGATTATCCGTTCCAATCCTTGATTTCAATCCAAGGACTGTTCCTATTTTCTCTCTCGAAGGCCGTTCCGAATGCGCCTTTGAGCGGCGTTATCAGGCTAGGATCCTTATCGAGAAGTGCATACAGGTTTACGACGCTAATGTTTGAAGCTTGGCTGCTATACGCATCGCTCTCGGTTCCTTCGAATAACCTCCACCCGCTGTCGTCCTCCCGGTCTGGCGTTTCACGGTAGAGCCACCGCACGCAGCCGCCTTCTTCCAGGCATTTATTGGAGACTAGCGCCATTTGTTCGCCGATATCCAACCACCTAGGATCATCTTTGGGGATTAAAATTCTGGCAATATGCCTGGGCTCGAACTCAACGATATCGCCAATCTGCAAGGATTTAATGTATACGGGCTGATTGATTAGAATCCCGGTGTACGTCTGACTCCATCGCTTCTTCCCGGTCACTTCCACCCACATTCTTTCCGCGCGCGGACCCTCCTCGGCCGACTGCTCGAGCACAAAGTGCAATCTGACCAAGTCGCCTTTCTTTTGCTTTTGCCGCTCTTTAAGACTTGGGATAAAGAAGGTATTCGGGTTTCGCAGACTCGCTCGTTCTACGTCCTCTAAGTGCCATTCCATGCGAACACTCCCCTTTCAGCCTGGGCATTAACAGTACCCGTTCCGCTTTTTGCGTTGGCGTAATGATGTGTCTCTATACATTCAACTAAACGGAAAAATTTCCTTTAAAACGACAAGCGGGCAGTTTGTCCAATATCCGCCTTCAATGATCTGTTCAGTGCCCTTTAAGCGCCATGTGATAGAATAGCGCAGCGATAGCACATAGCGAAGGGAGTATCAGGATGAGGACTAGACGATTGTATGCGAAAATATGGATGCTGCTCGGCATCCTGCTCCTGGTCATCCAAGGCGGCTTACCGGCTGCCGTGCAGGCGGCGACGATCACGTACGGCGCTACGACGGTAGCGGGAACTACCGGTTCGTCCGGATTCTCCGGCGATGAAGGAGCGGCGACGGCTGCCAAGCTGAATACGCCGAACGCCGTAGCAGTGGATGGCAGCGGGAACATATACATAGCCGATACGGAAAATCACCGGATCCGAAAGGTCGGCACGGACGGCAAGATCAGCACGGTCGCGGGAACGGGAACCCAAGGCTACAACGGTGACAACCGCGCGGCCACTGCGGCCAATCTGGACACGCCTACCGCGGTAGCGGTCGACGGCAGCGGCAACCTGTATATTGCGGATTCGTTCAACAATCGCATTCGTAAGGTGGACACTGCCGGGAAGATCAGTACGTTCGCCGGCACCGGATCGGCCGGAAGCGGCACCGACGGCACTGCGGCGACCGCCTTCAGCCTGAGTTATCCGTGCGGTCTGGCGCTGGATGACAGCGACAATCTGTACATTGCGGATACTTCCAACCATCGTGTCCTCAAGGTGAATGCTGCCGGCATCGTCAGCACGGTTGCCGGCACGGGCAGCTACGGCTTCAGCGGCGACGGCGGAGCGGCAACGGCAGCGAAGATGGACAGTCCGGTCGCCCTTGCGGTCGGACCCGGCAACGTTCTGTACATCGTGGACAACGGGATTCAGAACGTTCGCAAAGTGGGTGCGGACGGTAAGATCAGCACCTTTGTCGGAGGCAACGGCGACACCAGCGAGGGCGCGCCGGCGAGTTCTTCGCCCCTATTCCTGCCTTCCGGTATCTCAACGGACAGCAGCGGCAATGTCTACGTCTCTAACACGTTGATGAACCAAGTTCGCAAGGTGGACATCATCAGCGGCAAGATTTATACAATCCAGTCGACGGCGCTCAACAATCCTCACGGATTGGCCGTGGACAACAGCGGCAGCGTATTTGTCGCCGATACGTACAATCATCAGATTCGCAAGCTGACGATTCTGTCGGACGACGCCGGCTTGACGAGTCTTGCAGGATTGAACGACGGTTCGCCAGCAGGTGGCGACGGCACGTCTGCAGGCGCGGCGATCACTTGGTCGGTCAATGTGCCGAACAGCAAGAACGCCGTGGGACGAGCGGACATCGTTGCGGCCGCCGGCGCGACCTCGAAGTTCTACTCGGACAGCGGCTTTGCCTCGGAAGTGACGGGCAGCGCCACGCTTCCATTGGCGGCGGGTGCGGCAACGACCGCGTACGTAAAGGTCACCGCCTCGGACGGCGTGACCGTGAAGTATTATGCGGTGACGGTCAATCGCGGTCCGGCGCTTAGCGGCGATGCGGGTTTAACGACGATCGCAGGCCAGGCGGACAGCTCCCCTGCCGGTGGCGACGGCAGTGCGGCCGGCGCAGCAGTTGTCTGGACGGTTAGCGTGCCGAATAGCAAGGCGGCAGTAGGACTGACGGATATCGCCCCTGCTACCGGCGCGACCTCCAAGCTGTATGCGGACAGCGGCTTTACCATGGAGATAACGGGCAGCGCCACGATTTCGTTGACCGCTGGCGCGGCCACGACCGTATACGTTAAAGTAACGGCGCAGGATGGCGTTACCTCCAAGTATTATGCGGTCACGTTCCATCGCGCAGCGGCGCTTAACACCGATGCCGGATTGACGAGCGTCGCAGGCCTGACGGACAGCGCCCCTGCTGGCGGTGAAGGCGCATCCGCTGACACCGCAGTGACCTGGTCGGTGAACGTACCGAACGGCAAAGCCGATTTGGGATTATCCGACATTGTCACGGCAGCCGACGCCACGTACAAGCTGTATTCGGACAGCAGCTTCGCCACGGAGGTGACGGGCAGCTCCACGATTGCGCTGACGGCAGGCGCCGCGACGACTGTCTACGTCAAAGTGACAGCGCAGGACAGCGTCACCGCGAAGTATTATGCAGTGACGGTCCATCGCGATGCGGCGCTCAGCGACGATGCGGGACTGACGAGCGTCGCAGGACGTACGGACAGCGCCCCTGCCGGCGGCGATGGCGCATCGGCTGGCACCGCAGTCACCTGGTCGGTGAACGTGCCGAACGGCAAAGCCGATGTTGGACGATCGGATATCGTCACGGTAACCGGTGCCACGTACAAGCTGTATTCGGACAGCAGCTTCGGCACGGAGGTGACGGGCAGCTCCATGATTATGCTGACGGCGGGCGCCACGACAACTGTCTACGTCAAAGTGACGGCGCAGGACAGCGTAACCGCGAAGTACTATGCGGTGACGATCCATCGCGATGCGGCACTCAGTGACGATGCGGGACTGACGAGCGTTGCAGGCCAGACGGACAGTTCCCCTGCCGGCGGCGACGGCACATCGGCTGGCACCGCAGTGACCTGGTCGGTTAACGTGCCGAACGGCAAGAGCGCTATAGGAACGGCGGATATTGCCACAGTAACGGGCGCGACGTACAGCCTTTATTCGGACAGCGACTTCGCAACTGCAATCGCGGATAGCTCCACGATTGCGTTAACCGCCGGCACATCGACGACCGTCTATATTAAGGTGACGGCGCAGGATGACGTGACCGTGAAGTACTATGCGGTGACGATCCGTCGCGCAGCCGACGAGCCGACTGTACAGCAGCCCCCTGCATCATCGCAGAACAATGACGTCGTCGTATATGTCAACGGCAAGGCGGAAACCACAGGAACGTCGACCACTGCCGTCGTGAACGGACGGACCGTGACGACCATATCGCTGGACCCTCAGAAGATCGCAGCGAAGCTGGCTGCGGAGGGTAAGGGCGCCATCATTACTGTGGTGACCGGAGGGAGCTCGGACATCTCCATCGCTCGGCTGAACGGCGAGAGCCTTCAAGCCATCAACGAATACGGGGCGACGCTGGAATTGAAGACAGCGCATGCTTCTTATAAAATTCCGGCCAGCCAGCTCGTTCCGGATGCATTAACGGCAGGCCTCGATTCCGCGGCGGCGCTGCAGGATATCGAGCTGCAGATCGAGATCGCGGCGAGCGCTTCAGACAAGCGGCAACTGGCCGAAACTGCGGCCAATGCCGGCGGCTTCGCCGTAGTCGGATCGCCCGTCGATTTTACGGTGAATCGGATTTATAAAGGCCAGTCCGCCGAGATCGCGCCATTTTCCGTCTACGTAGAACGAACGATCGAGCTTCCGGACGGTACCGATCCGCAAAAAGTTACGACCGCCATCGTCGTGGAGCCGGACGGCACGACTCGCCATGTACCGACGCAGGTCGTCGTCATGGACGGCAAGTATTACGCCAAAATCAACAGCTTGACGAACAGCACCTACGCGCTTGTGTACCATCCGTTAACGTTCGCGGACGTGGAGCGTCACTGGGCGAAGGAGGCCGTCAACGATCTTGGCGCCAGAATGGTCGTCAGCGGCTATCCGGACGGCCGATTCAATCCGGATGCTTCCGTGACACGCGCGGAATTTGCCGAGATCGTCGTTCGCGGACTGGGGTTGAAGCCGTCGGAACAGGCAGCTGCGTTCCCAGACGTCCGGGCAACGGACTGGTCCGGCCAAGCCATTCAGACCGCATACGCATACGGCCTGATCGACGGGTACGAAGACGGTACCTTCCATCCGACGGACAGCATTACGCGCGAGCAAGCCGTAGCGATCTTGGCAAGGGCTATGCAGGTGACCGGCTTGCAGAAGGCACAATCGTCCGAAGCGGCAGCGCCTCAACTGACCTCTTTCACGGATGCCGCTCTCATCTCGCCATGGGCCAGGAACAGTATCGCCGCAGCGCTGCAAACGGGGATTATGACCGGCAGAAGCAGCGCTCAGCTGGCACCGGGCGCCGATATCACCAGAGCCGAAGCGGCTGCGCTTGTCGCAAGACTGCTGCACAAATCCGGCCTCATCTAATATAAGTTAACGACAAGAAGGCAATATCCCTCAATCGGCCCGTACCGTTTGAGGGATTTTTGCTTTGGGCAGCGAAGACGCAAATTAAAGACAGCTGGGCAAAAGTGGCACCCCTTCTCGTGGGTATCATTGGTATACTTGATGAGACACCAAGAAGAAGGGATCTGAGACGTTTTGAGTAAGGTTTTATCGGGATTGTTGTTAGCTTCCGCCATGTTCCTTGGCTTGCCTGGACAGGCATGGATGGAGGAAGCTCCGCCCCAGGATGAACAGCTGCAGCAGGCTTCGGAGGTTCACTTTCAGGATCAGAAGCTCGAGTCTACGATCAAGTGGCAGTTACATAAGAGCGACGATGAAGCCGTCACGAAGGAAGACATGGCGTCATTTACCGAACTCAGCCTAATCGGCGTAAATCATGTAGAGGGCTTGCAATATGCGACGAATCTGAGGCAGCTTAATGTATCCAGGAGCGAGCTTCAGGATATCGGCGTGCTCCGCTCGTTAACCAAGCTGACGAAGCTGGAGCTCGGGAGCAATCAGATCTCGGATCTGAGTCCGCTTAGGTCGCTGACCAACCTGGAGACGCTTAATATGAACAGCAATAAGATTACGGATCTCGGGCCGCTGGGAACCTTAACTAAGCTCAAGGAGCTGAACCTCTTTGGCAATCCGATTACGGATTTAAGCCCGCTTGAGCCGCTGATCAACCTGGAGAAGCTTTATTTGTCCGGTAATATCAAGAACATCAGGCCGCTCGCTTCCTTGACCAAGCTTAAGGAGCTGAATCTCCAATCCACCCAGTTCACAGATCTGAGTCAGTTAAGGTCGCTCGTCAACCTAGAGAAGCTTGACCTGAACAACAATGGAATCGCGGATATTGGACCGCTCAGCGCATTGACCAAACTGACGAGTTTGAACCTCTCGAGCAATCAGATCGCGGATCTCGGTCCGCTGAAGTCGCTGACCAAGCTGCAGTCTCTTTACATCACAAATAATCGGATCTCGGATCTCCAGGCGCTAGCCGGGTTAACCCAACTGAGCTCGCTCTATGCGGGAGACAATGAGATCAAGGACCTTGCTCCGCTAAAGAAGATGACGAAGCTGGTCGTCCTCAATCTCGCGAGCAATTTGGTTTACGATCTCAGGCCTTTGCAATCTCTGAAAAATATCTCTTACCTGGACGTATCCTACAACCGCATATGGAACCTGGAGCCGATTCGTGGCCATTCGTTTGCTCATTATTACGACACGGGCGCGCTTATCTACGGGCTGAATTACGCAGGCAATTATTTGGATCTGAGGCGCACTTCCACGTCGTACAAGATTCTCGAAGCGCTTGATCAGAGGGACAGTCCGGCAAGCACCACGCCCATCAACAAAGTCGAACGCTTAGTCATCGGCAGCACGACCGCCTACATCTGGGAGAGTGCTTTTCAGCTTACCCATGCTCCGTTTATCGTATCGGACCGCACGTATGTCCCCATTCGGTTTGTATCGAAGTGGTTGGGGGCGGACGTAGGCTGGGACCAGCGCACAAAAGAAGTGACGATTCGCAAAGGCGGTCAAACGATCCGTTGGATCGTAAACGAGAAAAAGGCCGACGTGAACGGACAGACGGTGCCTTATGATGTGCCGATGCTGCTGAAGAACAACAGCGCGTTTGTCCCGGTACGCTTCGTGTCCGAACGGCTGGACGCCTCCGTGGAATACATGACCAATCCGAAGACCGTGCTTATATTTGAGAAAAAGTGAATTTGAATAGCATCGATGTGGTTGACTGATCCCGCTTAAATAGCGGGATTTTTTTATTCTAAGTTAGTGGTATTAAATCGCCTTACTTTACAGGCCAAGGTACCATATAAAGTTAGTACTAAACAATCATTGCGCAGGAATTTATGATGAGGGTAATTCAGAGCGACGGGGAGACTGTTAGTATGAAAAATAATAGATCCAAATTAAAAGTCGGTATCCTCACCGTGCTTCTGTCCATAGTTATGCCAGTATTAATCCAATTCATATTCAGAATTATTTTTGCGGATTATTACACGCACGGCGGATTCCTGCCCGGGTTGGGGCATTACTTCGTAACTGCGCTGATGATTATCGTTAACCTGATCGCTGCACCGATAATTATATTATCAATCTACACAAAGCTTGAACAAGAGAATATCGCAGAAGCACTATTAAAGAGAATCACAATCGTTTTTGTTGCCAGCGTGATCGTACAAATTGGGCTCAGCATTTGGATTGAAAATCCGTTCTCTCCATCGGATACGGATCTTTGGTTACAAAGAAACCCTTCATCTATTCAGATAGACTTCCGATAAAGGAAATATCTGGGTAGTGAGGAGTAGAGGTATGCCGAAATCAAACGACTTTGCAAAATTAAAAAAATTGGTCATTCAGCACGGAGAAAATACGATAAAGGCCTTTGCAAAAACGCCGCAGAATAAAGGCGTTTACGTTTTCGTGATCGATTCTCATGCACTTTATGGCGATGTTAATTTTAGGTGGAACACGCTAGACGGATTTGCATATACGCGTACGTTTGACAGTTATAAAGATTACACGGACGACAGACTTTATGGACATATTGGACTTAAATACTGCGTCGGTGATTTTCGATTTGAGGACGAGCGTAATGAAAAGCTTGGAAAATGGACTATGAATTACGCCGATGCATTAGATGAGCTATGCGACGAAGAGGAGGAAGAGGATCAGGTCGATCAATACATGGACACATTCATCGCGGTCTTGATCGAAGCGATGAAAGAGCTGATGCCCGCCTTGAGTCAGCTTGACCTCACCGACAACTTTATTGCTTACGTCGTAGACCACGATGCCGCCGACATGACTTACCTCCCTGAGACGGTTTCCCCATCGCAGCTGGACAAAGCGTTTCCTGAGCTAAAGGCATATGAGACGTACAAAACCCGCCTGCAATCCTTACAACTCGATGAACAGGCGGCCTTCTGGTGCCAAACGCTTGCGGATTTTGAAGATGGTCAAGAAAGCGAAGCAGTGATACAGCTAAGGAGCCTCTCACGTTATTCGTTCGATGTGCAAGACGAACTCGTGAAACTGGGGGAGATTGCTGTACCATTCCTAGTTACATACTTAGAAAAGGAATTTGAAGAGCAGTTTGCACTACAAGACAATGGGCACTCAATGAAGGCATGGACGTTCCAAAGCCCTATCATTGACATAGCTAAAGCTGGGGAAAACGAGATAGGCCGTCTGCAGGCACTTTATTTGCGCCAAAAGCAGGAGCGCCCGGAAGCGCAAAATACGACAAATACTTGGCGTGTGCTTCATGCACTAGATCCGTTGCGCTTTCCCGAATGACTTGAATACAGTGAGAGATTATATAATCGAGAAACGTCAGCGAACGAAAAAACGACGCTGCTGTATATGGCGGCGTCGTTATGCTCCTAATAATGCCATCGTGTCACCGGGTTCGACCGTTACCATAGACGTGCCAGCCAATACGATCCTAGCGGGCAGTCCTGCCAAGGTAATCAAGCATATTGAAGAAGAATGACACCCGGCAATATAAACGGTCGTCTGACTGAGAGCAGCACCCGATTCAGCACAGAAGCTTCGATCTCAACCTAACCCAGCTTCAACGTTTCTTCTCCATCCGCCCATTTCACGACAAGAGTCACGGGAATATTGGATTTCGCAGTGATGATCGGCTTCTCGTTTGGAGACGTTCTCTTCTCGCAGCGAAGATCCAGAATGCCGTCGTTGCCGTATGGATACCCGGATATGCCGTGCGCATCGAGAAGCCTCACATCCCATTCAAGGATCGCATGGGGCACATTCGGCTTCAGGCCGAAGACATATTCGAACAGCACGGCGATGGGCGTAAGCCCTGTCCACCCGACAAAGTCCGGCAAGGCAGGGTTGCCGGGGGCGACGTTTTCCGGCGAATAGTTTTCCCATACGGTTCCTGTACGCTCATATACCATGAGGACATGATCCAGATGCTTGCTCGCAATCTGATGCGCCAAGGCATCGTAGCCGGCTATATGAAGGCCTTTCAGAACCATGTAGTTCGTCGGCGCCCAAACGCCGCCTCTCCAGTAGCCGCCGTCCTCTTGATAATCGGGGTGATCGGCGGATAAAGTGGGTATCGGATGCGGACGGTTAAACTCGTTTTCATTGCGCAGATGGGAGATGAACTTTTCCTTTTGATTCTCCGGTACGATATCGGCGAGCAATGCCCAGTAGGCCCCGATGGACTTCACCTGGTTAAGCTCCCCGCTTTTCCATAGATCGTAATAAAACGCGCTATCGTCATCCCACAGCTTATGGTTCACGAGATCCGATAGTAAGGCGACCTCCTCCTCGAACGCCTGCATCTCCTGTCTTCTGCCAACGACGTCGCTCATCTGCAAGAGCAGTTTAGCGCTTAGAATCTGCTGAATGCAGGTATCCGCCCAGACCATATGTCCATGAGAAAATGACTCGTGGTACTTCTTATCCAATCGAGGCGTGTTATCCATACCGCAGCCCCATCCCGTCGACCAGTAGCTTCCGTCCGTCCATGTCCTGAACGCCTTGAGCCACAAGTGGTAACCGACCAATACGGGGAACACCTTTTCTAAACGCGCCTTGTCATTGTAATTCAAATAATATTCCCACTCGGTGAGCGGCATAATATTCGGCCCCGTGCTGCTTAAGTCAAAGCGGTGAAACTGGTCTCCCCCATCGTCTTCCCGAATCTCCCGGCATATAAAGCCGTCCTCGTGCTGCTTGGCGTACAGGTTGTCCAACGTCTTTTGAAATTCAAAGGCACGATTGCCATATCTCGCGAAGATTAAGATAAAACTGGAGTCCCACATAAACAGACAATCGTTAAAAGCGGTATCGATGTAATTGGAGATGAAGCCGTTGTCGGACGTCGGCTTTCTCAGGTTTTTAAAAGCCAGCTGCCATGCCTTCCAGTAGCAAGCGATAGCCCGATCATGGCCTTCCCAAAAGGGTGCCGGCAATAACTCCTTGGCATCCTCGAAAGTCGGCAGCGCCTTAGCTTCCGGTGTCGTCTTCAAAAACACGTTTTCCTTTACAAACCGATTATTCACGTACATATCCAAGTAACGCATATCGTTTCAATCTCCCTTAGGATTTAATCAATTGAGATCGCTTGAACCATGCGCTTGCGCCTCTTCAATGATATGATAATGTTATTTCCGGAAATTTTCTTGCGATATCATGGAGATCTATAACACGATTCTGTTATTGGAGGAGCGGCATGAAAGATCATAACGCACTCATCTTTGAAGGGCCGTCGGAAACGCCTGATTTCCCGGTGAGGATCTCCTTCAACGACTCCAGGAAGGTAGTGAACGGTTCTGACAGACTGGTGTACTGTCATTACCATGATGAATTTGAATTCAATTATGTGGTTGAGGGAACTGTCGTGATGGAGATCGGCACCCAACGCATTCCTGTTCATGCGGGAGATGCCGTCATCATCCATGCGAATGAGATTCATAGCGGTTATTGCGAGAAGGAGGCGCATGTCCGCATGTTCGGCATTATTTTTAAGCTGGACATGCTGCGCAGCCAGGAACCCGATGTCAGCCAAAGCAAGTATCTGGAGCCCTTCCTGGGCGGACATTATCGATTCCCTTCCTATATTCCGAACAAACCCGGCTGGCAGGCGAAGATCATCTCCGAGATGGCGCGCATCGTCGAGACGTACCAGCAGCAGCCCTTCGGATACGAATGGATGATCAAGTCTAGTTTCTACACGATTATGGCTGAGATCATTGCGAACCAAGCATTCGTAACGCAGAACGAACAGTCCGTCATGACCAGCGAAAAGCTGGAACGGTTCAAAAAATCCATCTCGTACATCCAGGAGCATTATATGAGCCCTATAACGGTAGAGGATATTGCGGGGGCAGCGGGGATCGGCGTGGACCATTTCTATAAATTTTTCAAACAAATATCCGGGGAGACTCCGGTGACTTACGTGAACCGCCATCGGACGAGGATCGCCGCCAACCTGTTGAAGTACACCGATTTATCCGTGCTGGACGTTGCCGTTCAAAGCGGTTTCGATAATGTGAGTTATTTTATTAAAACGTACAAGAAGTACACCGGATTAACGCCTAGCGCCTGGAGAAAAAGGAGCAGCGTGGAAGTGTCGGCGAAGGCGTGAGTAGAATCCGTTTTCTCCATCATTGCGAACGGCCGATTCGGTCACGAGCGTCGAATATGAACATCAAATAGGGAGTGTATTTTTGCGCATGAGAAATTTAACAATGCTGTCCGTTGTACTATTTATGTTTTTACTTCTTTCAGCATGTACAAGCAAAGAAGCAGAACACAATCTAAATGATCAACCGGACGAAGTTGTCTACTATGGCAAAGGCGAAGAATGGCTTGCCACCTTCTCCATATTTAAAGTTAACCATTTACTGTTTGATTCCATATATATTCAAAATATTGGAGAAGACCGGGGAGCCAAAGGCCCCATTGAGTATAAGCTCGTCGGCGGGGATGGGTTCAAGTTTGAGAGTCAGTATCCTCAGGAGCTACAGGGCGTTAGAAGCTTTCACACGTCCTCTGAGTCGAATTCGGATATCGTATCTATTAAACCGACTGCGGATGGCGTTTTTGAACTGACGATCGAATTTAATGGAAAGACAGAAAACCTGAAGCTGAAAAAAATGACTGCACGATGATTTGGATTAACAAAATGCTAGAATAATAGTCTGGCTTGGCTTGTTCGGCGTTCGAGAGGAGATCTGCGTTTGGGTTCTTATCTTTTCGTACTTTTGGTCGGTCTGGTGGCTGGAGCAATCAGCGGAGTGATCGGCACGGGTTCTTCCATCATGCTGCTGCCTGTTCTCGTCTTTACGTTTGGTCCCAAACAAGCCGTGCCGATCATGGCGCTGGCGGCCATTCTGGCGAACATCTCCAGAGCGATTGCCTGGCGGCGAGAGATCGACTGGAAAGCTTGGGCCGCTTATTCCGTCACGGGCGTGCCGGCCGCAGCCGTCGGTGCCCGCACGTTGTGGGTGCTTCCGGCTTCTTATGTCGATGTCGCGCTTGGGCTTTTTTTCCTGTTCATGATTCCTGCTCGGCGCTGGATTGGGGCTAAGAAGTGGACGATTCAGCTGTGGCAGTTGTCCGTCGCGGGAGGCATCATCGGCTTTTTGACCGGCGTCGTCCTCTCGACCGGCCCCCTCAGCGTTCCTGCTTTTACCGCTTACGGGCTGACAAAAGGAGCGTTCTTGTCAACGGAAGCTGCGAGTTCGCTCGCCCTGTACATTAGCAAGGCGGTAACGTTCCGCGAATTGGGGGCGCTGCCTCCGGAGGTAGTCTTGCAGGGTGCTATCGTGGGCGCTTCGTTGATGGCGGGAACTTTTCTGGCCAAGCGGCTCGTGCAGCGGATGAGCGACGTTTCCTATCGAAATGTGCTCGATCTTCTCCTGCTCGTCTCCGGCATCTCCATGCTGTGGACGGCGGTTCGTTGACCTTGCCGCTGCGCGTGCCGCATACGCCCCCCGCTCGCTGCAGCGGACGGATCGGCAGGTTGTCGAGCTAGAACAGACTGATCAACTTCGAACCAAGTATCGCCACGGTCAATCTGGCGGACGCAAATCGGTCGCCGTTCCAGGTGAGCAAATTCTCGACATAGCCCAACGTATCGGCGTTCGTCGTCCCGATAATGCGTTGCAGCGCAAATAAATCGTAGCCCACGCCTCTTTCGTTTGTCACGATCGGATACAGCCCGCCCAGCGCAAGGACCTCGCCCTGAACAGGCTGCTTGAGCTTGCCATCGTCGTCATAATACTGCGACAAATAGTCGTAGCCTTTACTGCTAATGTCTATGTTAAAAAGCACGTCAAGCTGCGGATTACTGACGCTCACCTTGTAGAAGTCCTCATAATTTACGTTAAACTTAAACGCCTCGTTATATTTTTCAAAGTCAAACATCTCGTAAACGACATTGTTCTTGAAAGAATACATATAAAAGATCCCGTATCCCCCGCTCCCGCCGGTATCGATGCTCACGAGTATGTCCTGTGCGCGATCCTTGGAGAAATCTCCGAGGAATAGCCTGGCGTTGTATCCCGCGTTGTTCGGCAGATTGACCGCCGTGCTTCGGTTGGAACGCCCATCCTGAATGATTAGCGTAATGTGGTCGGCGAACGGTCCATCGGATTGATTGCCGTATAAATACACGTTATCCAGAATGCCGTCCCCGTTAACGTCTCCTAGCTTCGCGTCAAGCAGCACAATACTTCGTGAGCGTGCTTCGTTCATTCGAACATCCCCTATTCGCGGTCAAATGCCTTATGCCTACAAATATGTAGGTCGGTACCTAGCGGATTGTGCGGACGCCTAGCCCCTCGAATATAGCAATCCAGAAGAACTTGAAAAAAAACATTGTGATACGATTAAAAGTAAGTGGTTACGAGCAAGTAAATGGGAGGGGTTATTGTAATGGCTAAACTGATCTATCCTGTTAACCTGTCTTTGGACGGCTACATGGAGGACGAGCGCGGCGAGCTCGATTGGTCGATCTCCGATGACGAGACGTATGATTTCTGGACGGGCTTCCAGCGGACGATCGGCACCTACTTGTACGGGCGAAAAATGTACGAGTCGATGGTGTACTGGGAAACGGCGGACGCAGGCGCCGCACAACCGGAGACAACACGGCAATTCGCGCAGATCTGGCGAGCCGCCGAGAAGATCGTATATTCCCGGACGCTTCCGGCGGCAGCAAGCGCCAAGACGAAGGTCGAACGTGAATTCGATCCTGATGCGATCCGGAGGCTGAAGACGTCTTCAGAAGCCGACATGTCGATCGGCGGCCCCGAGCTTGCCGGGCAAGCGCTGAGCGCGGGGCTGGTGGACGAGTGTCATCTGCTGCTTAATCCGATCGTCTTGGGCGGAGGGAAGCGCGCATTGCCGGACAATCTCCGCACGCGGCTCGAACTGCTTGGCGAGCGCCGCTTCCGAAGCGGCGTTATTCATCTCCACTACCGCGTGATCGTCTAACCGCTAGCTCAGCGACCAACAAGCTGCCGAGAAGATCGGCAGCTTGTTGAGCATGGTAGCTAACAGCTACAATGAAGTTCCATTAAGGCGTGATTGCATGGATAAACAAGAAAGAAAATTAAAAACCGAGCAGCTAAAACGAAAAGTGAAAAAAGAAGCAGCCCTTCATGTCTTGTTTGAAGAATGTATGGATGCGTTAGGCGATAATACGCGAATTTATAGTTTAGACGAATCTGTTAGAGTTATTGCCAGGCTAGTTTCTTCGTTTCCTTTTACAAATTGGGGAAGCGTTGACTGGACTTCAGTTGAACGGAAGATCTCCCTTCATGATGTGGAGGAAATAAGAAAACTAGACGAGTTTGAAAACGACAATGAGTTATTAATCATATGGGATGAAATGAATTTACCTGTAGTAGAAAGTACTTTGGAAAGGATTCTAAATCATTTTGATGATGTGGAAGCCGTTGGATTCAATACTTGGATTGTAAATATGGAAATGAACAAACTTATTGAGAAAAGCCATGATGGGAGAATTACGTTCGGAAAGTACGACAGAAATTAACATCGAATAGGCAAATCGCCCCCCCCCCCCCCCTCAAGGAGGAACCCCATATGAAAACAATCAAGCGCATGCTGGACCACATGTACTGGGCGGACGGGCGCATCCTGGGTGCGCTCGAGGAGAGCAAGACGCGGGACAAGGACCTCCTGAAGCTGGCACGGCACGTGGCGGTCGCGGAGCGCGTCTGGCTGTCCCGCTTGCAAGGCAAGGGCAGCGCGCAGTATTCGCTCTGGGAGGAAACGGAGGACCTGACGGCGATCCGGAAAATGTTCGAGGAAAACGCCGAACAATATCGCGTTTATATCGAGGGGCTCGAGGAATCCGCGTTGGACGAGATGGTCGTCTATGCGAACCAAAGCGGGGTTCCATTCCAAACGTCCGTCCGCGACATTCTGTCGCAGGTGCTCCTTCATGGACAGTATCACCGCGGACAGATCAACCGGGGACTTCGAATGGCATCTGCCGAGCCTGTTCAGGTCGACTACATCAAGTTCGCAAGACTCTGACATCGCGGGAGGCAAAGCGTGGATCAAAGATCAGAGACCAAGGCTGCGTCACAAGTAAACCGGGCGCCCCAAGTCGTCCTAGCGGCGGGTCATCGACATTCCGTCTTTCTTCGATCTAACGGGACGGTGGCGGCCGCGGGCGACGATAAACTAGGCCAATGCAACGTAAGCGACTGGCGCGATATCGTAGCTGTCGCGGCCGGCAACGTTCATATGGCGACCAACACGGGGAATTCGCATACCGTCGGGCTTCGATCGGATGGGACGGTGGCGACTGTCGGTTGGAATAAGCATGGCCAATGCGATGTAGGCGACTGGCGCGGTATCGTCGCGATCGCAGCAGGGTGGCGCCGTACCGTCGGGCTCCAATCGGATGGCACGGTGGTGACGGCAGGCCGCAATCATGAAGGCCAATGCAACGTAGACGACTGGCGCGATATCGCGGCGATATCGGCAGGCGACTGGCATACCGTCGGCCTTCGATCGGACGGCACGGTGATGGCCACGGGCAACAATCGATACGGGCAATGCGATGTCAGCGGCTGGCGCGATATGGCTGCGATCGCGGCGAGTTACCTGCATACCGTCGGCGTAAAATCGGACGGTACGGCTGCGGCTGTCGGTTTAAATCTGCACGGCGAATGCGATGTCGGCAACTGGCGCGATCTCGTGGCGGTCGCGGCGGGCAGCTACCACACCATTGGGCTCAAAGCGAACGGTACGGTGATAGCCGCGGGTAAGAATGATCATGGCCAATGCAATGTCGGCGGCTGGCACGATATCGTGGCGGTCGCGGCGGGCTGCGCGCATACGCTCGGCCTGAAGTCGGACGGCACCGTGGTTGCCGCGGGCAGCAACGAATTTGGCCAGTGCGATGTAAGTAGCTGGCATAGACAATAAACACACACCACTAGAAAGAGGGAAAACAATGAGCGGATATCCCCCGGAAATCGAACAATTCCATCAAACCCTATGCAGTCTGGCCGGCGTCGATTCTGTCGTGAGCGGCGTGGATGACCTGTCATCCGTGGATGCGGAGCTGCTTGCCGTACCCGAATACGCCCATCTGCCGCATGCTGCGCTGCTGCGTACCGGGGGCGGCCTGGACAACGAAGTTTTGGTTCAATTCGAGCTGGCGTTGCAGCCGTCACAGGAAGGTTGGCATGCGCTTGAGTTTCTCGGCTGGTTCGTCCGCGACTGCGCAAGAGGCGGCCGCAAAATGCAATTGCGACCGTTTGCGCTGCCGCCCGAGACGCCGAACGGCAGGCAGCTGGGCCAGACGTTGAAGTTCCACCTCGATCTGTTCGTGGATGGCATCGAAGACTCGCTGGCTCCCGCCTTTCAGTCGATATCGGAGATCAACCGGTCCTTGGAGCTTGCCATACGTTTGTACAAGATGAATGTAGAGCAAGTATAAGCAAAGAAGCTCCGCCGTCCCTTTAGGACGGGGAGCTTCCTTCGTTTTGATCCTCGCTTATTCGGCCGCCATCGCATCCGCCTTCGTCCGATGTACTGTGCCAAACGGGTGCTGCGGCGGCGCGTAGATGACGTACACCTTAAGCGGTACGTTGCCGGTATTGGTCACGTTGTGCCAGGTGCCTGCCGGGACCATAATCGCATCGCCCTCTCCCGCCGCAGCTTGGAAGTCCAGCCGCTCCTTCGTTTTTCCCATCTGCACGAGCCCTTGTCCCTGTTCGAGCCGGATGAATTGATCCGTATGCGGATGCACCTCGAGACCGATGTCGCTGCCGACGGGGATGCTCATCACGGTCACCTGGAAGTGCTCGCCCGTCCAAATGGCCGTACGGAACGTGTCGTTCTGCTTCGTCACCTTCTCAATATTGATGACTGTCGGCTGCTTCCCGTGATCCTGGATAGCCGTCCCGGCTGCGGGCTGGGAGCTGAACCGCTCGTAGCCATAATACGGAGAGGAATGTGCAGGCTGTTGAAAATAAGGATAGCTGTAGCTGCGATACAGCTCCCACACATAATAAGCGTACGCCAGGTTCGGATTGACTTGAGGCAAAGCTTGCATCGGGTTCATCCCTCCATGCTCGAATACCTCATCCTATGCCCAGCGTAGGCAAATGTACCTTGGTCACCGCAAGCCTGCTATGATAAGGATACAAGAAGCACTTTTTCATGGGTTGGAGGTGAAGCTCGTGTCCAAACGAATTCAAAATATCGCGCTTGCCGTCATCGCCTTGCTCATCGCCTACATTCTCTTTTTCCCATCCCCAACGCCTCAGCTCGCTGTGAGAAAACACCTGCTGATCTCCTTCCATCCGATCAAAGCCGTCTCTGCCGAGGTCCGCGCGGGGAGCATCCAAAACGATCCGAAGTACGGCGATCTCTACGAAATCTCGGATCCGGATATCAGCGAATCGTTCATCTATGTAAAAAAGTCGAAGTTAGGCTGGCGAGTGGCCTCCGTCGGCTCCGGGCCGTAATGCAAATCCCCCGAACGGAACGACCGTTCGGGGGATTCGCGCGTCCGCCGCAACCGCGAAGCGCGAGCGCTTTGCCATTGGCGCGATTAAGTGCCGAGGATTCGCTTCCGATTGAGCACAGCCGCATTCGGCGGGCCGTAATCGTGGATCACCTGGATCTGCGAGATCTCGTCGTCGTACAGCTTAAACGAGCGGATGGCCGAATAAGAGTCGATCTCGGTGACATACACCTTGCCGTCGAAGTAGGTCATGTAGTAAGGAATGCCTTTGAAGCCCAGCTTCGTATAAAGGTCCTCGGCCGTGCTAAAATCGGACAAGTCCTTCAGACGAATGAACTGGTTGTAATAGACCGTGATGTAGTAGTAATTGCCCATCTTCTTGATATCGTTCATGGAGCGGTAACCCGGGGGGACGTCGTACTTCTCCTGAAGGGAGAAGGTGCCGTCTTGGTAGTTGGCGACGAGAATCTGGTTCGGTCCGCTCACGAAGTACATTTTGCCGTCGATGATCGAGAAAGACCGGACATAGGCACCTTCTAAGTAAGTGAGATTTTTTTTGCTGTCGACCAGCACTTTGCCGTCTTTGATGGATAGCGTATAGATGTTCTGCGTGTCCGAGGTGAGGACGTAGAACTTCCGCGTCGCCGAATCGTAGATCGTGCGGTGCGGCCTGCCCTTGATGCCGGCGATCGTCTGCGTTCTGACGAAGCCCTTCGTCGTGAGCGTATAGACAATCAGGCGATCACGGCCGGTATCTTCGGACACAAAAATGGTGCCGTTGCCCGCGATGGAATGGGGAGCGGCTATGTCATTGTCAAGCACCTTCCAGTCCTTGATCGGCAGCTTGACATCTTTGCTGTAAAGCAATCTATGATTCCAGGAATCTGCGATAAAATACAAGCCCGCGATCTTCGTAATGAACATCGGCGAATACAGGCGATCGGCATAGCTGTCGTTAGCGGCATGGGTCGGCGTCGGCGTCGATTGAAACACGAGCGCGATCAAAGCTACAAGCATAGTCAGGCGCAATCCGGCTTTTCTCAAAAAATATCCCTTCCCCTCTAGTTGATGACCTCAAAGTTATATAACCCACAACTTCCCTGATTCGTAACAGGAGAGGACAATCTCGGACAAAAATCGAGGGGCGGCCGCGCGAAAATAAATAAGCGCTTCCCGAAGAAGCGCCGCTGCGAGTTTTTGCAGTTACTTTTTGCCAGAATCAAGCAGGATTGCGGGATGGCTGATCCGGAAGCCCAAAGGTTCCGTCTCAAGTTCCACTCGGATCCAGCGAGGCTTCTCCTGCTGCTGCTGTCGCGCGGACGCTTCTAGGGCCGCAACCTCGCCGGCATGCCGGATCTTCGCGTAGTTCAAGGTCTGGATGACGAGCGTGGCGCCCAACAGACATACGCATAATCCGCCGATGCCCGCCGCCAATTTCGTTACGTTTGCACGCAATGGTTTTCCCTCCTTATTCTTACAATCTCTCAGACGCCGCTGGAGATAGGAAGGTTGCGACGGTTCGCGGTCAAAAAACAGCAAAACGGGATCAAGCAGGAATGGTCCCGCTTCATCCCGTTTGTGCTTTTTTCGGACAAGTTCAAGGATGGCGATTAGATCAGCGCGATCGCGAGCAGCGTAAACAATGACAGCGCGACGATGCCGGCTCCCCAGCCGCCATAGCCGCCATAGCCCAAGCCCCAAGAGGACAACGTTAGTTCGCCCTTGGCAGGCTTCAAGTACAGATTATCCCAGTCCACGCCCATGATCGTGCCTTCATAGGTGCCATTGTGCGTAGTCACGCGCACTCTCCGGTTCTGATGCTTGACGCAAAATTCGTACATCCCCATTCGGCTCCCGACCTCTCTTCTCTGATGTTGGCAAGGCTAATACCAACGTATGAGAGATGCCCGTGCCGGGATTGGATGGATCGAGAAATGTGCGGCTGCCTTAACCCTTGAAGTAATGGCCTTCCTCGAGGTCCTCGATCAGCCCGACATGCTCCGGCTGCCAGCCCAGAAGCTCGCGGGTCAGGGCGCTTGACGTCGGGTTGTCCGCCGAGGCGTAGCCGCCGAGCCAGGTGAAGTGAGCGGCCGCTTCTTCGGGCGGGATGCTGACCACCGGCAGGTTCAGATGGCGGCCGATGACGCCGGCGATCTCGCGGAAGGGGATACCCTGCTCGCCGACGCCGTGCAGCCGCGAGCCCGCCGGGGCGGACGCGAGCGCCTGCCGGGACAGGCGCGCCGCATCCAGGCGATGCAGGGCCGGCCAGCGCTTGGAGCCGTCGCCGATGTAGGCGGAGACGCCTTTGGCGCGTGCGATCCCGATCAAGGCGGGCACGAAGCCGTGATCGTCCCGGCCGTGGACGGACGGCGAGAGCCGGACGACCGCCGAGCGCACGCCGCGTTCGGCCAGCGCGAGCACGGCATTTTCCGCGCCGCCCCGCGGCACCTCGGAATGGACCGCGTCCGCCTCCGTGCCGATCTGCCCCCGCGGCAGTCCGTACGAGAGCATCAGCGTGCCAGACGTGATGACAAACGGCTTGCCGGTGCCTTCGAGCGCCGCACCCATCGCATCGACCGCGCGCTTGTCGATCCCGATCGAATCGCTGTAATTCGAGAAGTCATGCACAAAGGCCAGGTGAATGACGCCGCCCGCGGCGGCGGCTGCGGCGCGCAGGCTGTCGAGATCGTCCAGCGAGCCGCGGTGAACGTCCGCGCCTGCCGCCGTAAGCGCTGCAGCCGACTCGTCCGAACGTGCCAGTCCGAGAACCTGATGTCCCGCGCCAAGCAGCTCGCGGACGACGGCGGAGCCGATGAAGCCGGAAGCGCCGGTTACAAATACACGCATTTACAATTCCTCCTTGTGATCGGGTTCGCCTCAGACCTGTAGGGTGCAATCGGTCGCTTAAGTACAAAGCCGATTATACGCTCATTAATTAAATTAGTAAACAAATTTTGATAATTTGGTTAACTTAGTAATTAAAACAAAAGTTGTTTCTGATGAAAGCGAGTTTGTTATACTGTTAAGGACCAGCAGCCAAGGAGGCCTTCGAAGCATGAGAAAACCCGTAGGCATCGATGTATATATACAAAAAATCAAGCCCGTGATCCGCAAAACGAAGTTCAGCCAGCTTAAAATAGACGAGATCGCCAAAGCGATGGATATCAGCAAGGTGACGCTGTACAAGCACTTCTCCTCCAAGGACGAGATCCTCGAGCAGGTGACGGACTACTACATCGATTTTTTGCAAAGTTCGGACAACGTCGTTAGTGACGAGTCCCTCTCCTATGCCGAGCGCTTTCGGCATACGTTTGCGCAGTCGCTGATCGGCGTCCTGTACGTATCCGATCTGTTCCTGGAGGATCTTAGGACTTATTATCCGCACCACTATGAGCGTTTGGCCGCCGCGCAGCAGAGCCGCAGCCGCAATCTGCAATCGTTTTTCGAAGCCGGGATGGAGCGGCAGGCATTTAACCGGCTGAACCCGCAGCTGTTCATGGTTCAGGACGACGCCGTGCTGCGGCGCTTCCTGGATCCTGCCTTCTCGATCCAGCACGATATCACGTTGAAGCAGGCGATCCTCGACTTTTACCGGATGAAGCAGTACCAGCTGCTCACGCCCGCGTATTTGCATGCCGCGCTCGAGGACCAGGAAGACCAGTCGGCGTTGGAAAATAAAATCGCGCAGATTTTGCAAAACTTCTCCTGACCGCCGCTTCGCTGGAACGTCGAGCAGCCCCCGCCTATGGCGGGAGCTGCGGTCATGCAGATTGCTCACCTGTCAGAACGTATGGCATCGGACTCAGGAGACGTTATTTCGTAAAAACGGGTCCAATTGCCACTGGTTGCGGACTGGAATGACGTTACGACCCGGCATCAGGGCCGAATAAGGCTTTTCATCCCGCAATAACGTCCGCTGAGTCCGCAAACGGCCCGCGAATCGCGATAGCAACAGAATAACGGCCCCTCGGTCCGTCTCTTCTACGCGTACGCGATCATGCGCAAAAACGCCGGACGCGCGAGCAGCCACGCCTCACCCGTCGGCGGATGATCCTGTTGAAAAGCTGCGCGCACACCGATCGCCCACTTGATGCTATTCCGCACATTTTCACCCCACTTATTGTTATTTTAGACAGACGCGGCTACATACGAGAAATTGCATGTGAAGACCAACTCCAACTTTTCATTGACGGCCATCCATTTGTTGGATACAATTCAAATTGTAATTTTTACGATTAACAACAATGACTCGCCCGCAATCCTATCCCTTGAGGTCGTGAAGATGAGACGGGAAATCGAATTCGTCAAATGCAATCCCACGCAGAACATGACCCTGCTCGTGAAGTCCGCGCATCCGCGTGAGGATCAGCCCCGAATCGCCGCCAATTTGATGTCCTACGACCATGTCTATGCCGAACAGGTGGGCTTTATCGAAGCGTCGCGCGATCGCGGCGCCGAGGCGTATCTGCAGATGGCAGGCGGAGAGTTCTGCGGCAATGCGTGCATGTCGCTGGCGGCTTATCTTGCGTCGGAGCGGGAGCTCCGCCCCGGCGAGACGACCGAGATCGTGCTGGAGACGTCCGGCACCGATCGATTGGTCGCCTGTCGGGTCAAGCGGTGTTCGGACGGCTACAGCTGCGCCATCGACATGCCTGTTCCTTCGAAGGTGATGCCTAAAGTAGTCGACTACGAAGGCGAGCCGCTGAGCCTGGTCGTGGTCACCTACCCTGGCTTCTACCATCTCGTCATGGAGGTCGAACAGTTCGATGCGGAGGTCAGACGGAAGGCGGAAGGTCTGGCCAAACTCCTCGGCACGCTATCTGACGCGGCTGTCATCGGGGTTATGCTGTTCAGGCCCGATTCGAACGAGATGGCGCCCCTCATTTACGTGCCGGCCCTCGACAGTCTGATCTGGGAGCGAGGCTGCGGCTCGGGCACGGCTTCGCTCGGCGCCAGTCTGTCCCGGCAGCGCAAAGGCGCCGTATCCGTGCCGGTACGGCAGCCCGGCGGCACCATCCATGTCTCGGCCGACTTCGCGCAGGACAAGGTGACGTCGCTTTGCATCGAAGGCATCGTCGGCATTGTCGCCGACGGCAGAGCGTTTATCGAATGACCATTCGAACGGAGGGATTAGCGTTGCATGCAGAGCAATTCAAAGGGCGGCTGAACGATTACCATGATCGATTCGCGGCTTTGGCCGGCGCGTACGACGGGACGTCGAACCAAAGCGCGGCCCTAGAGGCAGTCATCGACGATTATGCCGCCTTCGTCATCGATGAAGACAGCCAGTGCGCATGGGCGAAGCTGGAAGCGCAACTGTCGGTTCCGCCGCTGCGCACCCTGATCGAGTCGCTCAGAAGCGCGTCGGCGCAGTGCGTCGCCATCATGGAGAAGTACCGGGCCATCCGGCTGCTGGAAGGACAGATCGAGCGAAGCGCCTACTTTCGCAATATCGAGTCGTGCATCGAGCAGGAGTTCGGCAGCTTTGGGGTGGGCAGCGACGCCACGATCGTACTCGTCGGGTCCGGCGCCTTCCCCATGACGCCCCTGTTCGTCGCAAGGCAGACCGGAGCCGCCGTGATCGGCGTCGATATCGACCCGGAAGCGATCGCATTGGGCAGACAAGTGATCGATCGCCTGGGCGAAGGGCTCGATATCCGGCTGGAGGGCGTATCGGTCGACAAGCTGGAAGCAATCGGATCAGCCACGCACATCATTTTCAGCTCCACCGTTTCCGTCAAGTACGCGCTGCTGGACCGGTTGCACGGGCTGACAGGCAGCGATGTCGTTGTGGCGATGCGGTACGGCGACCGTCTAAAGTCGTTGTTCAACTACCCGATGGAGCCGGTCGACGCGCGCAAGTGGCGGCTGGCCGAGACCGTGCTTCGCCCCGGTCAGGTGTTCGATATCGCCTTGTACCGGAAGGCTTGAACGTACGACAAACCGCACCGAACGGAGGCTGCTCATGCAAGAAACGATAAAACGTATTCTGATCGCGGGAACCGGTCCCGCGTCCGTTCAGATGGCGACGCTGCTCAAAAATGGGCCGGCGTGCGAAGTTGCCGTCGTCGGGAGACGTTCAATCCGGTCTGCGCCTTTCTTCGCGGCGCTGCATCGGGAAGGCGGACGAATCCGCGTCGAGGTACAGAACGACAAGCACGCCGCCGTTGGGGGCGAATGCCGTCTCGACCGGGTTTACGAAGGCTACGAGACCGTGGACGGCGCCTGGGACACCGTTATGCTGACGGTAACGGCCGATGCCTATATTACCGTGCTGTCGCAAATGTGCGAGGCGGTGCTCCGGCAGATCCGGTGCGCCGTGCTGCTCTCGCCGACGTTCGGCTCCAATATCCTCGTGTCCCGCTATCTGAACGACCGGCAGGTCGACGCGGAGGTCGTCAGCTTTTCCACCTATCTCGGCGATACGCGCTGGATCGGCGGCCCTTCGGGCGAAGTCGTCACGGCCGCGGTCAAGAACAAGGTGTACATCGGCTCGACGCGGCATCCCTCCGCGAATGTCGATTGGCTGCGCGAGCGCTTTGCCCGATCCGGAATGACCTTGGAGCCGACGGCATCGCCGATCGAAGCCGAGACGCGCAATCTGTCCCTGTACGTCCACCCGCCGCTGTTCATGAACGATAACGCGCTCGAAGTCGTCTTCGGCGAACCGGCAGTCCCTAAGTACGTTTACAAGCTATATCCCGAAGGTCCGATCACACCTGGCTTGATCCGAGGCATGCTGGCGGCCTGGAAGGAGATCTCGGCGATCGTCGGCCGCCTGGGACAGGCGCCCGTCAACCTGCTGAAATTCATGACGGACGATGGCTATCCCGTCAGGCCGGAAAGCCTGCCGCGTCCGGACATCGAGGCATTCCCCGACCTGGCGCCGATTCATCAGGAGTACCTGCTCTACGTGCGCTACGCCTCCCTGCTGATCGATCCCTACTCGGAGCCGGACCGGGACGGCCGGTACTTCGACTTCTCCGCCGTGTCGATTCGCTCGCGTTTCATAAACGAGGAAGGATGCTGGGACATTCCTCGCATGCCTAAGGAAGATTACTATCGGACCAAGATCATCCAAGGCGTAGCGCGGCGCCTGGATACAACCTGCCCGACCATCGACCGGTTCGTCGATATCTACGAGCGCCATCTTGAGGCAGCCGCGTTGGCGCTTAAAGGCCGGTGCCTGTCCGATGCCTTCAACGTTCAAAGCTTCGCGGCCGACATCAAGCGGATCTGCGACGCGCTGCCGCAGCGGCCAGCCACATAGTCACCTAATCTATCTATCGATCCGGAGGATTCTACATGAACAAAAGCATTCTTTTCCTATTATCGATCCTGATCGTCGCCGTCCTCGCGCTTGCGGGTTGCGGCAACGATGCGAAGAACGATGCGAAGAACAATGCGAACGGCGAGGCTTCTGACAAGGCGCTTGTCTACGCCACCTCCAAAGACATCAACGACATGAATCCGCATCTGTATGCAGGCTCCATCCCTGCGCAAGGCATGGTTTTCGAATCGCTTGTGGAAAACACGAAGGACGGCATCAAGCCGTCTCTCGCCGAGTCGTGGGACATTTCCGAGGACGGCAAGACCTATACGTTTCACCTGAGGCAAGGCGTTGTCTTCCACGACGGCGCGCCCTTCGATGCGGAAGCGGCGAAGCTGAACATCGATGCGGTGCAAGCCAACGCGAGCAAGCATGCCTGGATCAAGCTGTCGACCAAAATCGTCAGCGTCGATGTCGTCGATACGTACACGATCAAGCTCGCGCTCTCCGAGCCCTACTACCCCACCTTGCTTGAGCTGGCGATGACTCGTCCGTATGCCTTCCTGTCCCCCAGGGACTTCAAAAACGGCGGAACCAAGGATGGCGTCATCGGCTACCACGGCACCGGTCCGTACCAGCTGGCCGAGCATCAGGCGGAGCAATACGCGACGTTTACGTCCAACGAGCATTACTGGAACGGCGCGCCCAAGATCAAGCGGATCACGGCCAAAGTGCTGCCCGCCGGCGAGACGACGTTCCTGGCCCTGCAGAAGGGAGAGGTTAACTTTATCTTCACGGACGACCGCGGCGCGGACAGCATCGACGTGGCGTCCATGACACAATTGACGGATTCGGGCGATTACCGGCTCGTCCGCAGCGAACCGATGAATACGAAGATGCTCGCGGCCAACAGCGGCAGCGCGAACAGTCCGATCCGCGAGCGGGCCGTCCGGGAAGCGATCTGGTATTCGGTCGACCGGGAGACGATCGGCAGGGACATTTTCGGCGGCACGGAAAAGCCTGCGGACGCCCTCTTCTCTCCCAATGTCAACTACGCCGACATCGAGCTGCCCAAGCGGGCGTACGATCCCGAGAAGGCTGCGACGATGCTGACGGATGCCGGCTGGATCGCGGGGAAGGACGGCGAAGTCCGCACGAAGAACGGCGTAAAATTAAACCTGAAGCTGTACTATGACGCAAACTCCCCTTCGCAGAAAACGCAGGCCGAGTTCATCCAAAGCACGGTCGGGGAGATCGGCGTGGGGCTGGCGCTGGTCGGCGAGGCGTCCGCCTCGATCGCGAGCCGCAGAGCGTCGGGCGATTACGACCTGCTGTTCAATCAGACCTGGGGACTCGCCTACGATCCGCTCAGCACGATCGCCGCTTTTACGTCCGAAGCCGCCTACCTGCATACGACCGAGGGCATGGCGAACGCGCAGGACCTGTATGCGAAGATCGATGCCGTCACGGTATCCGCCGACGAGACTGCGCGCCGCTCGCTTTATGGGGAAATCTTGAAAAGCGTTCACGACGAGGCCGTCTTCATCCCGCTTACGCACGGCAACGTCACCGTCGTGGCGCCCCGCGATCTTCAGGGCATTGCCTTCAAGCAGACGCAATACGAGCTGCCGTTCGAACAGATGTACTTCGAGTAACAGAGGGGGCTGCCATGCTTCATTACATAGGAAATCGCTTATTAATCGCGGTCCCTCTGCTGGTCGCCGTGTCGTTCGTCGCTTTTCTGCTGAGCAGTCTGTCTCCGTCGGATCCCGCCGAAGTCGTCCTGCATGCGCAGGGCGTGCCCGGCATTACGGAAGGCCTGATCGCCGAGACCCGCGCGGCGCTTGGGATGGATCGGCCGCTGCTGATGCGCTACGGGGACTGGCTCCTCTCGGCCGTACGGTTCGACTTCGGCGACTCCTACATCACAGGCAAGCCGGTCTGGTCGCTGCTCGGTCCCGCCTTTCTTCACACGCTGACTTTGACGCTCGTCTCCGCGGCGGTCATCATGGCGCTGTCGGTCGTACTGGGCGTCGTATGCGCGCTTCATGAAGGCAAACCGACGGACAGAGCCGTGCGGGGCCTGGCCTTCTTGCTGACCGCCATGCCTCCCTATTGGCTGGCTGCGCTGCTGGTCTGGTTTTTCTCCGTGAAGCTGGATCTCCTGCCGACGAACGGGATGGACGACGGCTATCGCAGCTTTATTCTGCCCGTCGCCGTCCTCGCCATCGGTTATGCCGGCATCTACTTCAGGAATATACGAAGCGCCATGCTCGGCAACCTGAACGAAGATTACGTACTGTACGGCCGGGCATCCGGCCTGCCTGAGCGCAAGATCACGCTTCGTATTCTGCGCAATTCCCTGCAGGTGGCCGTCTCCGTCTTCGGGATGGCCGTCCCGATCATCCTGGGGAGCACCGTCGTCGTGGAGAACCTGTTCGCCTGGCCCGGCCTCGGCACGCTCAGCGTCAAGTCGATCCTGAGCCGGGACTTCCCCATCATCCAGGCATACGTGCTCGTGCTTGCCGTTGCTTTTGTCGCCTTCAATACGCTGTCAGATATCGTTAATGCGGCGCTGAACCCCAAGCTAAGGAGGGAACGCTGAATGAAGCTGCTTCGACAGCTGTGCCGGGACAGGTTCGCCGCACTCTGCCTCTGCTTCCTGACCTTAGTGGCGGCTGCCGGCCTTCTGGCTCCCCTGCTCGCGCCGCATGATCCGACTGCGGTCCAGATGGCGCTCCGCTATGCCCCTCCATCCGCTTCCTACTGGCTGGGCAACGATCATCTTGGCCGATGCGTGCTGTCCCGCATTCTGTACGGCATTCGACCCAGCTTCCTGTGGGTGCTGGTCGCGCTGGCGCTGTCCGTCGCGATCGGGGCGGTCGTCGGCTTCCTGGCAGGCTACTGTCGAGGCTGGACGGATGCCGTGCTGATGCGGATCTGCGACGTCATGCTGTCGTTTCCCGGGTACGTGATGACGCTTGCCGTCATCGGCATCCTCGGCGTCGGCCTCGACAATATTTTGATCGCGTTCGCGCTGATGAAGTGGGCCTGGTTCGCCCGCGTCATTCGAACGAGCGTCATGCAGTTCGCGGATGCCGATTACGTGAAGTTCTCCAGAACGCTCGGCGTCGGACACGTCCGCATTATGTTCAAGCACATCCTGCCCGTCGCACTGCCGGATATTGCCGTTATTTCAAGCAGCGCGTTCGGCTCCATGATTTTGCAGATATCCGGCTTTTCTTTTCTCGGCCTGGGCATTCAGGCGCCGAACGCGGAGTGGGGGATGATGCTCAGCGAGGCGAGGAGCGTCATGTTCTCCCGTCCCGAGCTCATGCTGGCCCCCGGCGTCGCGATCGTGCTCGTCGTATCCGCCGTCAACTTTTTGTCCGACGCGCTTCAGACGGCATTGGACCCGAAGCTGTTCGCTTCGCGCCGCGAGACGCGGCCGGGACTCGCCGCAGCTGCGGCCCGTCCGGGAAGAGAGGTGGCCTGATCCGATGAGCGAACTGCGCGTCTCCCATCTGCAAGTATGGGACAGCCGAACCGGCCAAGCGCTGATCCCGGACTTGTCCTTCTCGGTCGATCCAGGCAGCTGTCTGGCGATCGTGGGCGAGAGCGGCAGCGGCAAATCGCTCGCTTGCCGCTCCATTCTTCGCTTGCACAAGCCCGGCGTCCGCCAGTCCGGGGATATCTGGCTCGACGAGACTAATCTGGCCAAGCTGAGCGAATCAGAGATGCGGAAAATGAGAGGGAAGCGGGTCTGCCTGATCGTACAGAACGGCATGCGCGCCTTCGATCCGACGCGTCCGGTCGGCGAGCACTTCCGCGAAACGCTGGCCTGGCACTTCGGCTGGGGCCGCGACGAGACCGCGGCCCGAATGCGCCGGGCTTTGGAGAGCGTGCTGCTGAAGGACCCGAACGCGGTCATGAACGGCTATCCGCACGAGCTGTCGGGCGGCATGCTGCAGCGGGCGATG
>NZ_JAGXJW010000020.1:0-63334 GCF_019091135.1 Cohnella sp. GbtcB17
CCGCGCTGTGATTGGGTTTTTTACCTCATATACACTTACTTTCTTTTGTAGATATATTTCCAGCGGTGAAGCACACCCTGGCAGGACGTCCGTGGACGTCTTGTCGGGGTGTTTTGTTTTGCCCGGGCGAGGAGGACTGGATTCGGCGGTAAACCCGCTATGTTATAATACGGCTGATCATGCTATCGGAGGTGTCCGACATGCGATGGAATGAGGTTCAAGAGCGCTTCCCCAATGAATGGGTCGTGCTTGAGGCAACGAAGGCCTATTCCAAGGAAGGACAGCGCTATATTGAAGAAATGACCGTTATTGATGTCTTCGAAGACTCAACCAAGGCGCTAAAGCGGTACAGCGAACTTCATCAGGAAGCCCCGCATCGCGAATATTGTTTTTTTCATACCTCTCGTCCGGAGGTTGTGGCGCGAGAGCGATACTTGGGGATTCGTGGTCCAAAATGAAGATAACCGAAAGATACGGACTTCCTTTTGTCAGTATGACGGTTATGTTCAGGGAAAGGCCGTTAACTTTGACCAGGGTATTGCTTGACACCGGCTCCGCCGGTACGCTTTTGAACGCGGATGCCGTGCAACAAATAGGTATGGTTCCTGAAGAAAACGATCTTGTAGATATGATTCGCGGAGTTGGCGGCGTGGAGTATGTTTACACGAAAAGCATTGACGCCGTTAGGGTAGGCGAATCGACAATAAAAGACTTCCAAGTCGAGATCGGGAGCATGGACTACGGTTTGGAATTAGACGGTATTTTAGGCTTTGACTTTTTAAAGCAAGCAGGGGCAGTGCTTAATGTTCGAAAAATGGCGTTATGTGTTAACGACGCGTAAGCAATCTATAACCCAGCGGTGAAGCACACCCTGGCAGGACGTCATTGGACGTCTTGTCGGGGTGTTTTATTTTGCCGAGACATTTTGAGGAGGCGTATTGGCATGAGGCAGGCAAGATTGTACGATCAGCCGGAACAGTTCGCGGAGATGATGAAGCGTCATTTGGCGGAAAGCTTGCAGATCGAAGTGAGGATGACGGAAGGAGAGCCGTTGCTGCTGGAGATGGACGACAAGATCGGGAAGGCACAGGTTAGTCTGCACAATACGTATCAGACGTACATGGCGGGAGGGGATCTGAATGCGGCCGTCGATTATTTGAACGATATCGTTCGCAGTTCTAAGCTTGCATGCGAAAAGAAAGATGAGATATACATTCTCGACTCCGATTATATCTACCCTGCGCTGCGGGACGATGGATACGCCGAGGCGATGCGCAAACAGGCGGGCGGTCTGTCGGCGGAGCGACTGCCGGGACTGCGGGAAGTATATCTGGAAATCAAGGACGGACTCACCAAGATCATCACTACGGAGATGCTGGAGCAGAATCCGGACCTGCGTGAGGACCAACTGAGAAAGATCGCCTACCGGAATCTCCGGCGGCAGGGCTGGCAGGAGCCGAGGATGAGATTGCCGACGCTTTTGGACAGCTGCATGTTCGAGGTGTATATGCACGACACGCATCCGGCGGAGTGCCAGTTTTTGGACCCCGAATTGAATGGGTGGATCGGCCGGAAACCTTATTTGGTCGCGTTCACGAATCGCAAGACGGTAATCGTGCTTCGCGCGGACGAAGCGATGGACACGCTCCGCCAGGCACAACGTCTGGCGGAGGAATCCGGCTTCCGCACGATGGCGAAGCGCAGCGTGGCGCTTATGCCGAGTCCGGTGTCGGACCGCGTATATTGGGTGCGGGACGGCAAAGCGGGTCTGCTGCCTCCGCGCAAGTAAGACGCTTGCTTTGGGCGAGTCAAGAGGCGGACCCGGCATCTCCCGGGGGCTGCGGGGCCGGCTGCGAATCCGGTGTTCCCTCGTATCTGGCCAGTGTCCAGGCCGCCGACTCGCGCATGCGTCGACGCAGCTGTTCGCCTTCGACGATGCGCACCCGGCGTCCCAGGAATCGAATCTTGGACAGCAGGAATTCGCTCTCGTCGGCGAGGCAGGAGACTCGGATCTGATACAAGTCCAGATTCTCGTCGTAGCTGACGGTTTTGTCGAAGCAGGAGAAGGCGTAGAGGATCCGGGAAAGCTCCGCGTTGTACTCGCGGACGATCTCGATCACCGCATGGGTCCGCCGCTCCTCGAGAAGGGCGAATGCCCGGCTTCGCAAATCCTCGAAGCGCTCTGGCGGAAGCGGGAGGGGCTTCGCGGATACGATATGCTGCAGCTTGCTCGACATGAGGCCGCGGGCATTGTACCAGAGAAGGTACCACTCCCGCTTGACCATATTGTATTCCAGCTTGACGGGCAGTCCGTTCTGATTGGCCTGGACGCCGCCGTGCTTGAGCCTTGTCGTGAGCCTGATTCCGCTGCCCTCCTGAATCATGCGGCGCAGCGGACGGAGCAGGGGGTGATAGACCTGCCTTTCCCGGCTTTTGGCTTTTTGTATGATATACGCGCGGCTGTCGATGGAATCCTCGTTCCGCAGCAAATCGCGTAGCTTTGACAACGTTCCCGCCGCGAACGCGTCGTCGGATGCCGGATGCTCGAGCATCGTTTTCAACCAAGAACGCTCGTGTGTCGTGAGGGCGATCGAATCCGCTTCGTCCAGCCGCGACAGAATTTGATAATTAAAGATTTTCTCGAACGGGTTCATAGTAGGCCTGAATCTCCTTCCATTCGGCGATCAGCTCCCGGCGCAGCCAGGCCGGCTCCAGCACTTCGCAGCTCGAGCCGAAGCTGCGCAGCCACGGCTTGATCTCGTAAATGCCGTTGACCTCGATCTCGTAGAGGAAAGTCGTGTCCGACTCGTCCGTCAAGACGCCCCATTGGCCTTGGGCCTCGACGCGTTCGCGTACGAAGTTCGCGCCAGCCCGTCCAGGGTTGTAGAATCGCACCCGGATCTTCACGCGCCGGTGCGAGTCCGTCACCCAGCTGTGTTCGAGCTCCTGTTCGACGGCCTCGAGGCGCCGGCCGAAGGTTTCCGCGTCTACGGCTTCTCCCATCTCGATCTGGGTGATGCCCTCCAGGCGATACTTCATTGTGCCGAGCCGGGGACTATGCCCGATCAGATACCAGCGGCCGTACTGATGGTCGTAAACGACGCGAAGCGGCAGAGCTGTCTCGACGCGTCCCTCCGTCTCGCGCTCGAACAGCGGGTTCGTGTTCTTGGAGGCATAGTTCTTGCCTTTCTTGGGCGACAGATAGAGAAAGGTGAGCTTGCGGTGCTCCCTGATCGCCTCGAATATCGTGTACAGATGCGCCTCGTCGAGAATGCGCGTGTGATAGTGGTATTTGTACAGATGGACGTCGAAGGTCTCGGGTCCGTAGCCGCGTCTCGTCAGCGCCTTCTTCAGCGTGTCTCGCAGCAGATAGCCCTGAACGGCGGGTACCTGCGTGTTCGCCATCACGTCGACGTAATCGTAAAGGTCGAGCAGCTCCTCGTCGGCCAACCGATCGATCAGATCGATATCGGCGCGGTACCTGTACGGCCGACCGCCATCCATGCGGCGGATAACGCCGACCTCTTCCAGATACTTGAGATCCCCGCGAACGGTCTTCTCGTCGGGGCAAGCATAGTCGGAAGGCATGCTGTCGCTGCAGGCGTCCAGCAGTTCTTTGGCGGTCATTGCTTCGCCCTGCATCAAGCCGATAAGAACCGCGAGCCGGACGCTTTCCGAATCCTTCAGCGATTTGGACCTGAAAAGAAATAGCAGCAGCGGGTCCGCGGATTCGTAATGGTTGTATCGCAGACCTTCGGCCAGGTCCTCGGCCGCTTCGGAGGACAGCGCCGTTCGCATGTCCTTGATGTAGCGCAGCGTCTTGTCGTACGTATGCACGGAGATGCCGAGCCGGTCGGCGAATTGCTGCCTGCTGTAGGCGCCGCCCGCCAGCGCGAGCATGCGAAGAAACTGAACCTCTTTATCGAAGCTTTCCCGTGCCATGCGCGCACCTCCTGCCATCTTTGTACCATTGTATCAAGAGAAAAGGCAGGGGAATATGGAAACTTTTTACGCGTTGCCATACTTTCGCCCTGTTCGATCGATGCGATTGCTGTGAAAATCAGGTTGTGAAGCCGAGGGCCGCAAGGCAATCGGGGACACGGCATCATGGAGGCGCACGGAAGGGTTACTTCGCCAAAAGTTATATTAGGCTCGAAACCTAATCGCTTCGATCATAAAGACAGGATTGAAGCGCAGAACCTTTCCAACCCATTTCCTCCATGATATCATTCATACCATTTATGGTTGACAGCGTTAATCGTCCGATGCTAGGATTACCAGCAACATACTGAATTGGAGAAAGGAGTGCGGAACATGCGCGACACGAATTTTATCTATGAACGTCCAGACCATCGCAGCCCGATGTCCCAGATTAAAGGCAGCCAGCGAGAGATAAGCTTATTTAACTCGCATGATCTGTATTTCCAATCTCATATCGGCATTCTTTACAGGCGCAAACCCGCTTCGGTTCGTCGGTTGTTTTCTACAGCCTGACGCCTCCGGCGACGGCATACATATGCGTACCCGTAAAGACTGCTTGTAGCCGAGCGGTCTTTTTCTATGGCTGAATGCAGCCTTAGAGGAAGAGCCGAGGGCGACAGGGGTCTTTTTTCATACCTGAACGGCCCCTGCAAAGTACATACCGCGTCAAGCGATATTAAAACGAGGAAAGGAGGCGGCGCGCTCCTGCCATAAGGCAGGGGCGGGGCCCACGACAACAATCGCAACCTATTATGGAGACCATGGCGAAAAGGCGAACGCAGCGGACTGTGAATCCGCCAGTACCGGTTCGAGTCCGGTTGGTCTCCCCATACGATGCCCGGTAGCCAAGCGGCAAGGCAGATGACTTTGAATCATCCACCGCAGGTTCGAATCCTGCCCGGGCAGCCATTCGATTGACTTTGAACCGCCGCGGCGTGGTGGTGAAACTGGATGAACACACGGGCCTTTCACGTCCGGATCTGCGGGTTCGAGCCCCGTCCACGCCTCTAAATCCATAGGGTTGTAGCTCAGCAGGTAGAGCGCCCGACTGTTAATCGGACGGTCGCAGGTTCGAGCCCTGCCAACCCTGCCAATACGACAAACAAGAAAGGAAGAAGCCGCCTTGCGCTACAGGTGACACTTATGAAAAGACACGTATACCCCATGCTTCACGAGCAAGTCTTCCGCAATCTCTCCGAACAAAATCTATCGCTCGGCGACGTCTTCGAACGCATCCGAAGCTTCATGGCGCGCGATCCGCGCGCTGCGTACCAACTCGTCGTCGGGACGGACGCGCAGGTACACGCTGGACATACGAAGTTCGTGACGTCCGTCGTGATCCTCCGGCCGGGCCGGGGCGCCTGGTTCTGCTACCGCCAGGTGATCGTTCCGCGGGAGCTGCGTTCGCTGCGAGAAAAGCTGAGTCTCGAAACGACTTACAGCCAGGAGATCGCGGCCTACTTCGATGCCGGGAAACGGGCTGCGCTGGAGGATATTCTCCTGCCCCACGCCTACCATGGCGCGAGCCTGGCGATGTTCGTCGATATCGACGCAGGCACGGACGAGAGACGCAACCGGACGTCGGCGATGGTCGCCGAGCTGGTCGGAAGAATCGAAGCGATGGGGCTGTCGGCCCGAGTGAAACCGGAGGCGATCGCGGCTTCGTCCGTTTCCAATCGCTATACGAAAACGCCGTACAGAGGCGCTCCAGCCTCGAAAAGGGCATCGAATTTCGGATAAATTTTACAAGTCGTCATACTTGCGCCATGTTCGCGGCAGCGGATGTGCGCGATGATAGAAGCACAAGCCGACGCTGAAAAGGCGAGGCGCAGACGCAATAAAGTCATACACGTTCGTTGAGGCGCATGGAAGGGCTACTTCGACTTTTAATCGGCCTGTCGTTGGTTCGAGTCCAACTCCCGCTGCGGCGGGATAGCTCAGATGGTAGAGCAGCATGCCTTTCCGACCCTTTTCCTCAACGATGCAGCAAGACAGACGGCGCGAGGCGAACGAGAGGGGTACTTCGATCTAAGCATAAGGGACGGACACGGCCTTACGCAGGCCTTCCGTGAACCTTCTCGGCCATTTCCTCGCTCCGCTCTCTTTTAAGGAGGTCATTTCCCATGAGTTTCGCTAAAAAGCTGTTCTCGGCCGTCAGGCCGACGACATTGAACCAGGAAGGCTATCCGGCTTATGAGCGCTCCCCAGAGGAGCGGTACGTACAGACGCTGGTTACCAATACGATGGGCAATACGTTTTATGCGGACAGTCAGTCGCTGCTGGCCGAAGCCGAAGCGCTTCACCGCGAGATGGCGCAGCGCGATCCGCAGTTCATGGCCAAGGCGCTCGTCTATGCGCGGGGCGAAGGCTACATGCGGCTTCAGCCGCTGTACGGCCTGGCGATCCTGTCGGCCTATCGGCCCGACCTGTTCGCGAAGATCTTTCTCAAGGTCGTGCAGATTCCGTCCGATCTGTCGGACTTCCAGACCATCCTCCAGGGGATGGGCCGGGGCGAGGGCGGCCGGGCCGTGAAGCGGCAGGTGAACCGATTCCTGGCCGGCGTGTCCGAATACTGGGCCGTCAAGTACAACGGCCGGGGCCGCGGCTACAGCCTCGGCGACGCGATCGCGACGGCGCACCCGAAGCCGGCGGACCTGAAGCAGCAGGCGCTCTACCGGTACCTGCGAGGCCAGGAAGCGAATCTGTCGCTGCTGCCGCAGGTCCATGCGCTGGAGCAGCTGAAGCAGGCGACGACCGAGGCCGAGCGGCTGTACTGGATCGAGACGGGCAAGCTGCCGCACGAGGTCGTCACGGGCGCGGTGAAGCCGACCAAGGCGATCTGGGAAGCGCTGATCGCCCAGATGCCGACGTTCGCGCTGCTCCGTCATCTGAACACGCTCGAGCGGGCAGGCGTGTTGGAGGATCGGCACAACCTGCAGGCGGTGACCGAGCGGCTGACTGATCAACGCGCGCTTGCAAAGGTGAGGATCCTGCCGTTCCGGTTCGCCAAGGCGTTCCGGCAGGTGGAGCATCCGGTTCTGCGCGACGCACTGAGGGACGCGACAGAGTATACGTTCGATCATCTGCCGGAACTCGCGGGCCGCACGGCGATTTTCCTCGACATCTCGGGCTCGATGACCGGCGACTACCTGCAGATCGGCTCGGTGTTCGCGCTGGCGCTGTACAAGAAGACCGAAGGCGACTCCCTGTTCTGGCTGTTCGATACCGCCGCCGAAGATGCGAGGCCTTCGCGCAGAGACAGCATCCTGTCGCAGGCGGAGCGCATCCGGACACGAGGCGGCACGGATACAGGCGCGCCGGTGCGCAAGCTGCTGGCAGAGCGGCGCAAGGTCGAGCAGATCGTCATCATCACGGACGAACAGCAAAATGCGGGCAGTCCGTTTTATGAAGCGCTGGCGAAGTACAGGGCAAAGGTGAACCCGGGCGTCAAGGCGTTTATCGTCGACGTCTCGCCTTACCGCGGCGCGATGGTGCCGCAGCAGGATCCCGGTACGTTCTATATTTACGGCTGGAGCGACACGGTGCTGAGCTACATCGCGCAGTCGGCCAAGGGCTATGCGACCGTGGTCGAACGAATCGAAGCGATCGAGATCGATAACTAACAGAAGAGGTGCATCAACATGAAGCTGGCAGAAGCGCTGGTCCGCAGGGCGGACAGCCAGAAAAAAATCGCGCAGCTGCGGCAGCGGCTGGAGCGGGTCGTGAAGGTGCAGGAGGGAGAAACGCCTGCGGAGGATCCGGCCGCGCTGATCGTGGAGCTGGAGCAGACGCTCGCCGAGCAGACGTCTTGGGTGCGCAAGATCAACAAGACGAATGCGGCGACGCCGTTTAACGCGGAGCTGAGCATCTCGGACGCGCTGGCGGAGCGCGACCGGCTCATGCAGCATCGCAAGCTGCTCGCCGAGCTGCTCGAGCAGGCGTCGATCAAGCAGGACCGGTTCAGCCGTTCGGAGGTCAGGTTCGAGCGGACGGTGGACGTCGTACAGCTTCAAGCTCGCGTGGATGCGCTGTCCAAAGCCTACCGGGAGATGGACTTCCGCATTCAGGAGATGAACTGGACAACGGATCTCATCGAGAAGTAGCTGCAAAGGTAGTCCGGATCGGCCGAGGCGTGCACAAACCCGCCAACAGGGAAAGTTGGACTCGCTCGGACACGGGGGCCATGTCCAACCTATCAATCATGAGCCCAGCAATGTGACGAGCGTAACGCGTACCAGTCACTGTAACCACCGCGTGCAGGTCGGCAGAATTCGGGCGAGGGCGGGAATGGGGAATTCGCAGCACAACACGACAGCAGGGCGGCGGGCTTCGGAATAACGGAGCCGCTGTTCTACATAGAGGTGATTTTCAGATGGAAACGATCAGAAAAACGATAAGCGATCAGCTGGAGCGGCTGGAGCGGGAAGAGAACGTCCGCATCCTGTACGCCTGCGAATCGGGCAGCCGGGCGTGGGGTTTCCCGTCGCAGGACAGCGATTACGACGTGCGGTTCGTCTATGTGCGCGAGCCGGACTGGTATTTGTCCATATACGATAAAAGAGATGTCATCGAGCGGCCGATCAGCGATCGATTGGACATCAGCGGTTGGGATCTGCGCAAGGCGCTGAACCTGTACCGCAAGTCCAACCCGCCGCTGCTCGAATGGCTGCAATCGCCGATCCGGTACGCCGAGCGCTACACCGTGGCGGAGCAGCTGCGCGCGATCTCGCCGCTCACCTTTTCGCCGAAGTCCTGCATGTACCACTACCTGAACATGGCCCGCGGTAACTATCGGACATACCTGCAGGGCGACCGGGTGAAGATCAAAAAGTACTTTTACGTCCTGCGCCCCGTGCTGGCGTGCGAGTGGATCGAGCGGTACGGCGGCATGCCGCCGATGGCGTTCGACGTCCTGGCGGACCGCCTGCTCCCGCGGGACGGCGAGCTCTGGCCCACGGTGCAACAGCTGCTGGATCGTAAAAAGGCGGGCGAGGAGCTCGACTACGAGCCGCGGCTCACTATAGTTAACGAGTATTTGGAGGAACGCCTCGATCGTCTGGAGAAAAGCGCAGCGTCGCAAGCCAAGCAGGCCGAACGCCTGGACGACAGGCTGGATGCACTGTTCCGGTCGGCGCTGCGGGAGGTATGGGGCGCCTAGCCGCTGTTCATTATTGCAACATAAAGGAGCGTAACGATACATCATGAGCTATCAAACGATAGACGGCGTGCGTGTCTGGGGCAAGCCCGACGAGAGCGCGCTCTCCCAAGCGATAACCTGCGCGGTGCACGGCAACGTCGTTCAAGTGCTGCTGATGGCCGACCACGACAAACGCTCGAGCCAGCCGATCGGCGGCGTGATCGCGTATGACGGTCAGATATCGCCTTCCGGCGTGGGCTACGACATCGGCTGCGGCAACAAGGCCGTTCGCACGAACCTGATGGCAAGCGATGTGCTGCCTCGCCTCGCCGGCATCATGGATCAAATCGCGCGAAAGGTGTCCTTCGGCGTCGGCCGCATCAACAGCGAGCCGGTCGATCACGAGCTGTTCGACGATCCGGATTGGAGCGTCTATGCGGCGATCGGGCGGCCGGAGCACGACAAGCTGAAGAAGCTTGCCCGCGACCAACTCGGAACGGTCGGCAGCGGCAACCATTACGTCGACTTGTTCGTGGAGCCCGCCACGGGCCGCCTGTGGATCGGCAATCACTTCGGCAGCCGGGGGTTCGGCCACAAGACCGCCAGCGGCTTCCTGAATCTTGCGGCGGGACGCGAATTTCTGGGCAATGCGCCCGGCGAAAAGATGGATCAGCCGCCCGTGCTGTTCGACCTCGACAGCGAGCTCGGAGATCTGTACTACAGAGCGATGAAGCTGGCCGGCCGTTATGCGTATGCCGGGCGCGACTACGTGATCCGGCAGGTGCTGTCGATCGTGGGCGCGGAGGCGGACTTCCAAGTCCATAACCACCATAACTATGCGTGGCGCGAGCCGCACGGCGGCAAGGATACGATCGTCGTACGCAAAGGCGCTACTCCTTCGGCGCCGGGTCAGCTTGGGTTCATCGGCGGCAGCATGGGCGATATCTCGGTCATCGTTCGCGGCAAGGATACGGCGGAAAACCGCGACTCCTTCTACAGCACCGTCCACGGCGCTGGCCGGGTGATGAGCCGCACGCAGGCGGCCGGCAAAATGAACTGGAAGACGCGTACCCGCTCGGGCGGTCAGATCACGCCGGAGCAGATGAAGCGGGCGGTCCGCGAATTCGGCGTCGAGCTGCGGGGCGCGGGGACGGACGAGAGTCCGTTCGTCTATCGCCGGCTGCAGGAGGTGCTGGACGCGCATGCCGGGACGATCGACGTGCTGCACGTGCTGAAGCCGATCGGGGTGTGCATGGCGGGCGCGGACGAGTTCGATCCGTACAAGGATTAGTTGTCCCCCGCCTTATCGCTCGCCACAGAGAGGATGATTTTTTAATGGCCATCGTTCAACTCAAGTCGAGCCATCCGCAGTTTACGTTTCTGATCCGCAAAAATCCGTCTACCGGCATGCAGCTGCGGCAGATCCGCCAAGGCATGGCCTACGGCTGGTACTCGGACGATTCGACGTACAACGTTTACTTTAAGGACGCCGACAACGATATTTCATATAAAAAGCAGGAAGACGAGAGCTTCGAATACTTGAACGTCTCCAGGTACAACACGCCGCTGTTTCCGCTGAGCGCGATCAACGAATTTTTCGCGGCGCCGTTCAAAAAGCATGACGACCGCGACGAGGAAGGCTGCGAGCACGTCTTTTTCATCAACATGATTCACATCGATCGGCTTCGCTACATTGATTTTTTTGAAAAGCACCTGACGGATTATTCCTTCACGCTGGAGCACCGGGCGCACAAAAGCTACGCGCTCACGATCGTCACGAGAAAAAGCCTGTACGGTCTGCTGCATGTTGCCAGTGTGCTGTGCCTGTTTCTGTCGATGTTCGGAGACGAGCAGATCGACATCTCGGATGCCGTGCTCGACAAGTACGTTCCCAGCCTGAACGTCATCGATGCGCCGTTTTTCATTCGCAGCCTGTTTGCGAGAAACTTCCTTCATTCGCGGGAGCGGTTCAAGAAGTACAAGGCGGTCGTGGAGCGGACGGACCGATATGCCATCGAATTGGGGTTCGGCGGTACGGCGATGCAGCGGCGCAGCTTCATTGCGGGCGTGCTGCCTTTCGACAAACCGATCCTCGACATCGGCTGCGGCGAGGGCTTCTATGCGATTCCGTTTGCGAGCAAGCTGGAGAGCGCTTATTACGCGGTGGACATCGACGAAGAGCTGCTGGATACCGTTGCGAGAAAAGCGGCGGCCAGGGAGATTGAGAATATCGCGACGTTCGGCTCGCTCGACCGCTTCCTCGAAACGTATAACGGCGAGCAGGTCGACGTCATCCTCACGGAGGTTGTCGAGCATATGAGCCTGGGAGAGGCAGCGGCGTTTGTCCGGCAAATCGGCACCGAGATCGACTTCGACCGGTTGATCGTGACGACGCCGAACGCGGACTTTAACCGGTATTACGAGCTGGAAGGGTTCCGGCATGACGATCATAAATGGGAATTGGGCCAGGCGGCGTTCCGGCAATGGTTTGCGGATACGGTACAAGGGCTGCCGCTCGATTACGAGTTCGTGGAAATCGGAGATCGGGTGGACGGCGTTCATACGACGCAGGGCGTTATCATCCGGAGAGGGGAGGAGTAGCGCATGGAGATGGCGACGCGCGTGCATACAATATTTATGCTGGTCGGTTCAAGCGAATGCGGCAAGACGACGTTTGCAAAAGAAGTAATGATTCCGCAGCTGCGTCTGACGGATGAGGCTCGGGGCTTGCGGACCAACGTGCAGTATTTGTCGTCGGACGCCATCCGGCAGGAATTGCTCGGCTATGCATACGACAAATACGAGCAGTTGATGCTGGAGTCCAGCTCGCATGCGTTCCAGCTGCTATTTGAGCGCTTGAAGCTGGTCACTTCGTTTCCGATCAATGCCGAGTTCGTCATCGTCGATACGCTCGGGTTGGCCGAAGATTTCCGCGCCAAGGTGCGAGAGATCGCCCGCGACAACCACTACCATATCGAAGTCGTGCTGTTCGATTATCGCAGACGCGGCGACTACTATGCTTCCGAGCGATCGAAGAAGCTGATCACTACACATCTGAATCGGCTTCGCAAGGACGTGCTTCCCGTGCTGTCGCGCGAAGGCTACGACAGGATCCACAAGGTGCGGGCCAAGGATTTCTATTTCCCGGAGGAGCTGCGTGCTAACCCGGAATACCGGATCACGGTGGAAAATGGGGACGAATACGCGGCGTCGGTGCTGCCCAGGGATGCGGAGTATATCGTCATCGGGGACGTCCACGAATGCGCCGCGGACTTGCAGGGACTGCTGGCGGACTTCGGCTATCGTATCGAGGATGGCCGCATGGTGCCGACGGATAAGGTACGGGGAGCGAGGGTGATTCTGGTCGGCGACTGGATCGACAAGGGCAAGCATACACGGGACATCGTCGAGTTCCTGCATCGCAACCGGGATCATTTCTTGTTTGTGCTCGGCAACCATGAGAACTTCGTGCTGAAGTATATCAACGGGGAAATCAAAGGCGCCGACGCGCAGCTGACGGATGCGTATTTCGACTCCATTCCGGCATTGCAGGCTGACGAGGCGTTGTTCGGAAAATTCGCCGAGCTTGTGGAAGCGTCCCGCCCCTTCTACCGCTATGTCGGCGGCGATGGCAGATCCTCCTTTTATGTCACCCATGCACCGTGCCGCAGCGTTCATATCGGCAAGCTCGACGCCGACTCGTTGCGCCGCCAGCGGAATTTCAGGCTCGATCGCGCGCTTCCGGCGGAAGACCAACTGCATTTTCTGCGCGAGGAAGCGACGGGCAACCATCCTTACCATCTGTTCGGGCACGTCGCGGCGAAGCAAGCATTTAGGATCAAAAACAAAATTCATCTCGACACCGGCTGCGCGCACGGCAGTCTGCTGACGGGCGTCCGGATGTCGTATAAGCCGTTTTTCAAGAGCCGCAAATCGCAAACCGCCGCTTTCCACGAGGAGCTGCCGACGCTTTTCCGCGAGGAGCGGAAGGTCAAGCTGCTGGAGCTGGACGCCGAATCCGTTCGCAGGCTGCGCTATTGCGCCCGCCATCGCATCAACTATATCTCGGGCACGATGTCGCCGGCGGACAAGGACCTGGAGACGGGCGAACTCGAATCGCTGCGCAAGGGGCTCGCCTACTTCGCGGAGCGCGGCGTGAGCAAAGTCGTGCTGCAGCCGAAGTACATGGGCTCCAGATGCAACGTTTATTTGCATCGCGATATCGAGCAGTGCCGGGCGGTCAGCCGCAACGGCTATCAGGTCAAGGCCGTGGATATGCAGCCGATCTACGAGGGCTTGCTACGGAAGTTCGGACCGTATATGTCGGAGCGGGGAATCGCCATGCTGGTGCTGGACGGAGAGCTGCTGCCTTGGAAGGCACTGGGCGAAGGGCTGATCGAACGGCAGTTCCGGCCGATCGGGAAGGCGTTGGAGACGGAGCTGGATTTCCTGAAGCGGCACGGGTTCGAAAAGGCGCTGGGCGAGCTGGTGGAGACCTGGGAGAACAGCGGGTTCGAGCAAGATCAGCATCACGCGACCAAGGAAGCGTTGAACGACAAATACGGCACGCATCAGTATCAAACGTACAAGTTCGTCCGCGGCATCCGGGACACGCGCGTGCCTCTGGCGCAGCACGAAGAAGCCTTCGAAGTGTATAGGCTCCAGCTTGAGCTGTATGCGGGGGATGCCGAGATCGATTACAAGCCGTTTGCGCTGCTTAAGGAGGTAGGCGAGAACGGCGACGAGCGACTGCCGGAAGGCAAGACTTCGGACAACTATCGCTTCGTGTCGGACGACGAATATATGGTGCTAGACCTTGAGAGCCCCGACGCCTATGCGGGCGCCGAAGCTTTTTTCTCCAGGCTCACCGTCGAGAACGGCATGGAAGGCATCGTCATCAAGCCCGAGCTCGAGCATCCCGGCACGGTTCCGTATATGAAGGTGCGCAATCCCGGCTATCTGTCGATCATCTACGGCTACGACTACAAGTTTCCGCACAAGTACGGCAAGCTGATCAAGCAGAAGAACATCGCGCCTAAGCTGCGGACCTCTTTGAACGAACATCGGCTGGGCAAGCAGATGTTGGCGATCAAGCTGTCGGACATCGAGCCGGCAAACGAGTCGTTTAATCAGATTGCAGCCAACCTGCTGTTCGAAGTGGCCAGAGAAAAGGATATGGATCCGAGGCTTTAATTTCGCAGCACGATTTTGAAAATCCGGCCCATCTGACGCCGGATTTTTTGCGTTTGCCCGGCGCACGCAGTCCCCAACACCCCACATAACATGATGCATCCGTTATTTTAGAAGGAGCGAAGCGGGCGATGACAACTATCACATTGTCTGCGGTCGGGGACTTGTTGATGAAAAAGAACATGATCGCCTCGGCTGCGCGAGAAGGCGGATTTTCGCCTATATTCTCAAGAGTGAAGCCTTACCTGCGTAAAGCGGACTTCACGATCGGCAATCTGGAGACGACCTTCTCGGGGAACAGGTTCAAAGAAAAGACCGGAAAACTGCTGTTCAGCTCGCCGGACGCCTTCGCTGCCACGCTCCGGAGCCTCGGCTTCGATGTGCTGAGTACGGCCAACAACCATTGCATGGACGGGACATCGGCCGGATTGAAGCGAACGCTGTATGTCCTCGATCGGCACGGCTTGCGGCATACGGGCACGTCCCGTTCCCCGCAGGAATCCCGCCGGAAGCTTATCGTTAACGTAAAAGGAATCAAGATCGGCGTATTGGCTTATACGTACGGAACCAACGGGATACGCGTGCCGGCGTCCTGGATGGTCAACCGTATCGTGCGCAATAAGATTGCGGCGGACGTGCGCAGCTTAAAGCGCGCTGCCGATTTTATCGTCGTATGTCTGCATTTCGGCAAAGAATTCCGCTCGCGGCCCGATCGGGGCCAAGTCCGCCTGATGCATGAATTGTTCCGAAATGGTGTGAATGTCGTACTTGGCGCGCATCCCCACGTGCTGCATCCGGTCAAAATGTACAAGGTGAAAGACCGGGACGGACGGGTCCTGAATCGGGTAGCGGCTTCCTCCTTGGGGAACTTCGTATCGACCGAGCTGCCGCAGCATACGGCCAGATTAAGAGGCGCGATCCTGAAGCTGACCGTTACCAAAAACGCCAAAGGGGTCACGGACGTACGGAAAATGTCCCGCATGCCTACCCGCATTTTGCAAAATGTCGGTCCTAAACGGACGTATCGGGTGGTGCCGGCGAGAAATGGCGGTTAAAACGGTCTACAGCAGGAACGAGAAGATGGCAACGATTAAAAGGCGGAATTTAATTGCAAACCACTTCAATTGAATATTTGTTAAAATAATAGGGTCAAAGGAGGTACTGAACTTGGGCCCTTTTATTACGCCTGCGGGTTTGCGGGCAGTTCCGGAGCTTAGCTATCTGACGGCGACGAACGTCGCGCGTTATCGCGTCATTATGCGGTTCGTTTATGTGGAATATCAGCGACTCCGGTATTGGCTGCGGCCGGAAGAGATCTACGAAGGCGCGAAGTCCTCGGGTGTGCTCGAGAACTATACGCTTGAAATGTGTATGTCCGATCTGGAGAGTCTCAAAGGCTGGGGCAATCTGGCCTCCCGCCACGACGGCGGGCGAGCGCTCTCGCTTGAAGAATATATGCGCAAAAAGAGTCAGTATTTGCTGACGCCATATTCGATAGAAATCGAACGGATGCTGGAGGCGCTGGAAAAGGTCAAGGGGTACGGGGGCTCGCTCGAGACGACGTACTTCGACCAGATCGCGGCCTGCGTCCATGAAATTCGGGAAAAGGCCGATACGTTCGCGCCGGGCGAGGCGCTGGGAAATTGGGAGAAGCTGTACGCGGCTTTCAAGACGATGCACGAAAATGCGGCCGACTTCATCGCGAGTATCCATTCGATTCAAGCCGAAGAGATGATGGCGACCGACGGCTTCTTGATGCTGAAGGATAATCTCGTGAATTACCTTCAGCACTTCGTAAAGGGGCTACAGCGCAGCGCCTACCGGATCGAAGGACAGCTGCTGCGCGTGGGCGACGGGCTGCGTGATGCGTATCTCGCGCTTGCGGCCGCGGACGAACTGGCGCGTCCTCGTCTGGAGGAAGGCAAGTCCGAGGAGGAAATCCGGGAGGAGCTTCGCCAGGGCTGGATCAACCTGAAGCGCTGGTTCGTCGGCAGCGAGGCCGAGCCGAGCGAACTGACGCTGCTGGAGAAGGCGACCAAGGAGGCGATCGCCAAGGTTGTCCGCAGCGCGGTGCGGCTGCAGGAGCGACGGCGCGGCGGGATGAGCCGGCGCGCGGATCTTGAGCGGCTCGGCCGCCGCTTCGCGCAGCTCGACAGCCTGGAGGAGGCGCACAAGCTGGGCGCCTATGTATTCGGCCTGTTCCCGAGCCGTCATCTCCAGGGCGAGGATGCGCGCGAGACGGAGCGCGCCGACGTCTCGACCTGGAGCGAGCCGCCCAACATACGGCTCATTCGAACGCGCAGCCGCAAGCGGGCGGCCCGCTCGGCGACGGAACCGATGCGTACGCATACGGCCAAGCGGGAGGCGTACCGCGAGCAGGTCGAGGCGCAGCTGGCGGAGGAGCGCGAGTTCGTCGAGCGGATGCAGGGCTACGGCGCCGTGCGGATCGGCGAGCTGCCGCTGCTCGGCGCGAAGGAGCGCATGCGCCTGCTGAACTGGATCGGACGCTGCACGGCTGCGAGCTCACGGTCTTTCGTGACGGCGGACGGACATTCGATCGCGGTGCTGATGCCGGATGAGGAAGAGACCGCGCTGCTGCGCAGTGAGGACGGCGAGCTGGTCATGCCGGACTATGTGATCGAGGTCCGGACGGGAGGCATGCAGCATGGCTAGGGGCGGGACGACGTCCTATGCGCTTCGGCGCATGCGGGCCAACAAGCGGGCGGACGCCGAGCAATGGAACGAGCGCCGGCGCATCTGCGCGCATGCGCTGCTGAACCGGCCCTGGATCGCCAAGGAGGAAGATCCGGAGCTTTTCTACTGGGTGAAGGATCAATATACGGAGCTTCGGGACTGGTATGCGGAGCATACCGGCTTTCTGCTGATTCTGACGCGGACGATGGCCAAGCTGGACAAGGCGCCGCTCGTCGCCGAGCCCTGGATGGGCTTTTCCGAGTTTCGCGAGCCGCGGGATTATGCCTTGTTCACTTATGCGCTGTGGTACCTGGAGTCGAAGACGGAGCTGGACCAGTTCGTGCTGACCGATATTGTGGAGCAGGTGACGGAGCAGCTCGCCGCGTCCGGCATCGGCCTGGACTGGGAAAATTATCAGCACCGGCTGTCGATGGTCCGCGCGCTCAAAAAGCTCAGGGAGCTGGGCGTGCTTCGCCATATCGACGGCGAGGAGTCGGATTGGGCCCACGACACGCATAAAAACGTGCTGTACGAATGCGCGCCGTCCTCCCGCTACGTGCTGCGTCATTTTCCAAGAGATATAGGCGCCTACGAGCGGCTGGACGACTTCGCCGAACAGGTCGTGTACCCGGATACGGTGGACGGAGACATGCGGCGCAAGCGTCACGGCGTCTATCGCAGGCTGCTGCTGGAGCCCGCCGTGGCGGACCGGGAATGGAGCAAGGAGGAGCTGCACTACGTCGTGACGCAGCGCAGGGCGATTATGGACCAGCTTCAGTTCATGTTCGGCCTCGCGGGCAGCCGCTACCGGGAAGGCTTGTATTTCTTCTATCCCGAACCGACGGCGGAGTGCGACCTGTTCCCGACGGCGGCCGGCATCTCCGACCTGACGCTGCTGTTCGCGGGGGAGCTGCGGCGGAAGCTCGGCGGGCAGGACTGGCATCTTGAAGAGGACGGTACGCTCGAGCTGACGCGTACGGACGTCGAGGCGCTTCTCCACGGGTTGAAGCTGAGATACGGCGAGTACTGGAGCAAGGAGCACCGTGAGAAAAGCTTGGGCGAGCTGGCCGAAGCGCTGATGGCGCATATGGTCGAATGGAAGCTCGGACAGCGCCGGGCAGAGGGCGAAGAGCGGGAGCGCTTCGTCGTATCGGCGGTCGTATCGCGGTGGAACGCGGACTATGCGCTAGACGAAGGGACAGAGGCGTGAAGAAGGATCGGCAGGAGGCTACGATGGAAAAACAAATGCGCAACCGCTGGCAGATGAACCGGGCCGGCATTCTGAACTTCTGGTTCTACGAGGAGGAGGAGTTCGAGCTTGGAGACGGGCGCCTCGTGCTTCGCGGAACGAACGGCGCGGGCAAGTCCGTCACGATGCAGAGCTTCGTGCCGCTCGTGCTGGACGGCGACAAGCGTCCGCACCGGCTGGACCCGTTCGGCTCGAAGGACCGCAAGATCGAATACTACTTGCTTGGCGACCAGGAGGAGCATACGGACCGGACCGGCTATCTGTGGCTGGAGTTCGTACACCCGGCCAAGGGCTTGTACAAGACGATCGGCATCGGTCTGCGGGCGAGACGAGGCGTGGCGCAAGTCGGCTTCTGGGGATTTCTGCTGGAGGACGGCCGCCGCATCGGCGAGAGCTTCTGGCTGTACGACCGCTTGCTGGAGCAGGAGGGACGGGGCAAGTATCCGCTCGACCGGCGGTCGCTGGAGACGGAGATCGGCGCGGGCGGACAGGTCGTGCAGGAGCAGCGGGCGTACCGGGAGCTCGTCAACCGGGCGCTGTTCGGCTATCACGACAAGGAGGCGTACGCGGACCTGCTGCAGCTCCTCGTCCAGCTGCGAAGCCCCAAGTTGTCCAAGGACGTCAAGCCGACGGCCATCTACGAGATTCTCGTCCAGGCGCTGCCGCCGCTGCACGAGGAGGAGCTGCGTCCGCTGTCCGAGGTGATGGAAGACATGGACCAGTTGGCCGACCGGCTGGACGAGCTCAAGCTGCATCAGGCGGAGCTGGACAAGCTGAGCCGCAGCTATGAGCAGTACAATCGCTATTTGCTCTATCGGAGCGGCGAGCAGCTGCTGGATTCGCATCGGGACCGCGAGGCGTCCCGCCGGCAACTGTCCGCCTTGTCGAAGGAGCTGCAGGAGGCGCAGCGGTCTCAGACGGAGGCGGATGCGGCAGACGAAGCGAATCAGGCGGAGACGGTCGTCGTCGAGACGGAGCTGGAGCTGCTCGGTCGCAGCGAGGCGATGGAGAAGCAGCAGGAGCTGGAAGCGGCGGAGCAAGGGCTGCAGGAGACGGAGCGGTACGCGGACGAGGCGCAGCGGCGGCTGACGGACGCGCTCCGCAGCCGCGAGCGCGCGGAGGCGGACGCCGCGAAGGCGCGCAAGGACCAGGCGGAGCAGCTCAACAATCAGCGCGATACGCTGGCGGAGCTGGACGAGCTGTCTGCCGAGACGGAATTCGCGCATCACGGCGTCTACGCGAGGTACTGGCAGCCGGAGCCGCCGGCGGATACCGCGTTCCTCGGCGCGTGGCGCCGGGATGTCGAGGACCATCGGCGTTCGCTGGCCGAGGCGATCGCCTTGGCGGAGCGCGAGCAGGAGGCCGGCCGCCTCGTCGCGGAGTACGACAGGCAGCTCGGCGAGCTGCGCGCCGAGCGCGATCTGGCGGAGCGCGCCAGCCGGGAGGCGGAGGATGCCTCCGAGGATGCGCTGCGAAGCTGGAAGGAATCGCTGCTGATGTGGAAGCAGGGACTTGCCGCGCTGCGGATCGGCGACGAAGCCGTGCAGGCGATGCTGCGCGCGAGCGCCGAGCTGTCGTACGAGAGGCAGTCGCTCGAGCCGGTGCTTGCTCCTGTCCGCGTCGAAGCGGATCGTCAGCGGCAGGCTTTGGTGGAGGCGAAGCTGGCGCTTGCGCAGGAGGCGAAGCTTGCGCAGGCGGAGCTGGACGGGCTGGCTGCGGAAAAGCAGGCCTGGGAGCGGCAGCGCGAGCCGGAGCCGGCGCGCAGCGAATCGCGGCGGCGGACGCGGAGCGGGTACGCGCCGGGCGAAGGCGCGCCGCTGTACGAGCTGTGCGAGTTCCAGTCGCACATCGGCGAAGACCAGCGCGCGGGCATCGAACGGGCGCTGCTGGACAGCGGCGTGCTGGACGCCTGGCTGCGCGCCGACGGCAGCTATACGCTGGCGGACGCGGCGACAGAGGAAGCGTGGATCGTAGCCCAGCCGCTGGAGTGGGGCTACACACTGGCGGACGTGCTGAGACCGACGCCTTCCGCGGAGTCGGGCCTGACCGAGGCGCAGGTCGAGGCGGCGCTCCGCTCGTTCGCGTGGGGCGAAGCGTTCGCGCCGGAGTCGCTTGACCGTACGCAAAGCGCGGTCGTCGGCCGCGATTATTATCAGCTTGGCCCGATCGTGGGCAAGACGGACGGTTCGGCGCACCGGGCGCAATACATCGGCAAGGAGGCGCGCAGGCAGTTCAAGCTGGCCGAGATCGCCCGGTTGTCGCAGGAGATGGCGCGGTGCGAGGAGACGCTGGCTGCGCTTGGTCTGGCGATCGGTGAAAAAGACGCGGCTATCGCGGCGATCGGGCGTGAGCTCGCGGCCTTCCCGGCGAACGACGAAGCTCGCGGTCCGCTGCTGGCGGCCTGGGCGGTCCAGTACGAAGCGGCCATGCGGTTCAAGCTGCTGCTCGAGCGGGAGCACAAGCTCGCGGACCAGCTGCGTGCCAAGCAGCAGCAGTGGGGAGAGCTGAAGCAGGCGTTTTTGGCGGCGGTGTCGGTCTGGTCGCGCCTGCGCACGCTTCGCGATCTGCGGGAGGCGCTGGGTTCGCTCGCCGTTTACGGCGAGAAGATCTCGCAGCTGCATGCCGACTGGCGGGAGTACCGGCAACGCGGCGCGGAGGCCGAGCGCTGCGAGGAGCAGGCCGCGGCGTACGGCGAGGCGGCGGAGCTTGAAGAGGAGCGGAGGGACGAGCTGCTCGATAAAAAGTTCGCGATGCGGGTCAAGGTCGAGCAGCTGCGCAAGCTGATGGAGGAGCTGGGCATCGCCGATCTGCATGCACGCATCAGCGGACTGAGGGCCAGGCGTCAGACGCTGCTGGCGGATCGGAAGCGGCTGATCGAGGAGGCCAGACAGGCGGCGGCGCGCTTTGCGGTGCTCCGGGAGCGCCAGTCGGTGCTGGCAGGGCAGGAGCAGGAGATGTCGGAGCGGCTCGAGCGGCGACTCGCCGACTTCGTGACCGAATGGCGCTTGGCGCTTGTTCCGGAGACGGAGGGGCTGGAAGCGCCGGCAGCCGGCGAAGAGAGGTTATGGCTGCCGCCGTGCAGGCGGATCGTCGAGCTGCTGGAGAGCCGGGTCGGACGCGCCAATAAGGAGCGGCTGAGCGGCGTGCTCCAGGACCAGTACAACGCGTCGAAGCATCTGCTCGGCGAGTACGCACTGGAGGCGGAGATCGCCGACACGGGACGGATCACGCTGCTGTCGATGCGGGACCGGACGCGGCCGCAGAAGCCTTCGGCGCTGCTTGCGGAGATGGCCGCGATTCTCGCCGAGCAGGAGAGTTTGCTGAGCGACAAGGACCGGGAGCTGTTCGAAGAGATCATCCTGCGCAGCGTCGGCAAGTCGATTCGCAGCCGCATTCAGCGGGCGGAGCTGTGGATGAAGACGATGAACAAGCTGATGGCCGAGCGGGATACGTCGAGCGGCCTCAAGCTGCAGTTGCAGTGGCTGCCGAAGGCGGCGCAATCGGAGAACGAGCTGAACAGCGACGAGCTCGTGGCCCTGCTTCGCAAGGATGCGCATCTGCTGCACGACGACGAGGTGGAGCGGCTCGTCGGACATTTCCGCTCGCGCATCCAGTGGGCCAAGCAAGGCGCCGCCGAGGAGCGCGAGACGCTGCGCAAGCACATCTACGACATGCTTGATTACCGGTCGTGGTTCCAGTTTTCGCTGCGCTACAAAAAAGGCGAGGAATCGCAGTACCGCGAGCTGACGGATTCCCGGTTCAACGTACTGAGCGGGGGTGAGAAGGCGATGTCCATGTATATTCCGCTGTTCGCCGCGACCTATTCGCGCTATGCGGACGCCAGTCCCGACGCGCCCAAGATCATCTCGCTCGACGAGGCTTTCGCGGGCGTCGACGACGAGAATATCCGGGATCTGTTCGGCTTGCTGTCCGAGATGGACTTCGATTATATGATGACATCCCAGGTGCTGTGGGGCTGCTATGACACCGTGTCCGAGCTCGGTATCAGCGAGATTTACCGGCCGAAGGACGCGAACTACGTCACGGTATTCCGATATCGCTGGAACGGCAAGCGTCTCGAGCCGCTCGGAGAGCGGGGAGACGATCCCGGATCATGAGCCTGGAGACGGAAGTTCGCCGATATTTCGGACAGGCGGGTTTTGCGCGATTTCTGACGGAGCTGCGAAGGCAATACCAATCGTCGAAAAACGGAGCGAGAGGCTACGTCGCGCTGAGCGACGTATCGGAGGATGAACGCGAGGCGCTGGATGCATTTTACGAGACTTACAGTCCGCCGCCCGCAGCCGGCGAAACGCGACGCTATTCGATCAAAAAATTTGCCGCCTTGCTGCAACAAAGCCGGTTCGGGCTGACGGTGCCGGAGCTGCTCGCGATGCTGGCCGGCGAATCGGTGCTGACGCTCGGCGAGCGCCAGCAATTGATCGATGCGGAATGGAACCGCATGATTGAAGGCGAGCTTGCGGCGGCGCTCCTGGACGCGGACGGCGACGACCGGGCGATCGCGTGGGCCGAGGGGCTCGCCGCGGAGCGTTCGCCCGGTTCCCGCACGCTGCGGCTAATTTTCGCGAAGTCGCCGCTGGACGCGCAGCCTGCGCTTCGGCATGCGCTGGCTGGACTGCATATGCTGCTGGCTTCGGCGCTGACGATGCGGCCCATACGATTGCCGATTCTCTCGGCTTTGGCGACGGGGGACTCGCATGCGCTGGATTGGAAGCGGCCGGGCGGGCGACTGTTCTGGTGGGGGTTGGCTTCGATCTCGGGTCTTGTGCCGACTTCAATGACCGAAGAGGAGACGGGCGGCGAAGCGGACGGGACGCCGACGGATGCAGGCGTTACGCAAGCGATGCTGCTGCGCGACGTGTACCGCGCCTGCGGCGTCTCCGATGACGATCTGTCCTCGCAGGCGATGCTGTATGCGCCGGAGCTGTACGGCCCCGAGGAGCGAATCTTGACGCTTCGGCAGGTCGAGCGGCTGGACGCGGACCGACTGAGACGCCTTCGTGCGCCGGCCATCCACATGGTCGAGAACCCTGCCGTGTTCGCCGTGCTCGCGGACGCCGACGCGGCACGCGCGGATCGTACGGAGAAGGATGCGATCGCTCCCGTGATCATTTGCGGAAACGGCCAACCGACGCTGGCCGTCGTCGGGCTGCTGGAGCGATTGATCTCGGCGCTTCCCGATATCGCGCTATATTATTCCGGCGATCTGGACTATGCAGGCCTGATGATTGCGCAGAGTTTGCAGAAGCGCTTCGGCAGCCGATTCCGCGCATGGCGGATGAGTCTGGACGTCTATCGTCGGCATGCGCACGTCGGCGTGCCGATTCAGGAGGCCGAGCGCCTGCGGTTGCAGCGAAGCGTCTTCGAGTGGGACCCGGCGCTTGGCCGGGAGATCGCCGAGAAAGGCGTCAAGCTTCATCAGGAATTGTGGACGGACGAGTTGTTGGCAGACCTGACAGGCAGGGGAAGGGATCATGAAGCATAAAGGCTTGACGAGGCCGAAGCGCTTGCCGCTCGGGAAGAGCTGGCTTGAACGATACCAAGGGAAAAAGCCGATTCGTGACTACCGCAAATACTTCGATGTGCCATCGGATTGTGCGGTCCAGGAACTTCAAATGCTGGGATTGGCGCTCACGAAAGAGGAGATTGCCAAGGGGCGCAATGGAGAAAAGGCAAGGGCCAGGAACCGAAAAGCCAAAGAGCAAAAAGCGGCCGCGAAACGACGATCGGCTGCGGCGCCTAAAGAAGTAAACGACGATCTGCCCTGGCAGGATGAAAATTTCTTTTTTATAGTCGGCTATACGGACTGGGGATTCCCGTATGGAATCACCTGGGAGGAGGAGAAGCAGATGAACAACGATGCCAGCCTTTTTGCTACTGCTCCGCCGGAAGACATCATCGTCGATTAGGCGGGAGCGCGCCCAAACTTACGGAGGAACCTATGCCATTTCCCATTGAAGAAAAGTTCGTCGTCGCGGTCGCGTCCAGCGCACTGTTCAATCTGGAGGCATCGGACAAGGTGTTTAAGGAAAAGGGGGAGGAGGAGTATCGTCAGTACCAGCATGCGCACGAGGAAGAGGTGCTGCATACCGGCGTAGCCTTCCCGCTGATCAAGCGGCTGCTCATGATCAACGGCAGTGACCCGGACGATCAGCCGGTCGAGGTCGTGCTGCTGTCGCGCAACGATCCGGATACGGGACTGCGCGTGTTCAAGTCGATCCAGCATTTCGGGCTGCCGATCACGCGCGCGGCATTCGTCGCGGGGCGCAATCCGTTCACGTATATGGATGCCTTCAACGCGTCGCTCTTCCTCTCGGCCGATCCCGACGACGTGCGGTCGGCGATCCGGATGGGACTGCCGGCGGCGCAGGTGTACCCGACCGGGTTCGTCGACGACGACCGGGAGCAGGAGCTACGAATCGCCTTCGACTTCGACGGCATCATCGCGGACGATTCGGCGGAAGGCATTTACCAGTCGCAAGGCATGCAGGGCTTCCACGAAAGCGAGCGAATGAAGGCGGCGGAGGCGCTGCCGCCCGGACCGCTTTTCCGGTTTTTCAGCGAGCTGGCGCGGCTGCAGCAGCGGGAGTGGGACAAGAAGATGAGAGACCCGGACTATTCGCCGCGCGTTCGGATCGCCATCGTGACGGCTCGGAACGCGCCTGCGCACGAGCGCGTCGTGACGACGCTGCGGACGGCCGGCATTCGGGTGGACGACGCCTTTTTCCTCGGCGGCATCGAGAAAGCGCGTGTGCTCAAGGTGTTTCGGCCGCATATTTTTATAGACGATCAGGTGGGCCACATCGAAGGCGTATCGGGTTATTATCCGACGGCGCACGTGCCGTTCGGGGCAATCAACAGCGCGGCATTCTAGTAATTAACGACCTGACGGCCGAAAAAGTCGGCGTGAACCGAACATAGAAGGAGTTTGTGACCTATGAAAATAAACAATCCGATCGTGCCCGGCTGGTACGCGGACCCCGAAGCCAGAACGTATGGAGGAAAGCACTGGATTTTCGCCACACGCTCCTTCACTGAATATACGATGCAGATGAATCTGGACGCGTTCAGCTCCGTCGATCTCATCCATTGGGAAAAACACGAGGGCATCGTAGATATGGCCGATTTTCCATGGATATGGAGAGCGGTCTGGGCGCCGACGCACATCGAGCATCGGGGACGATATTACCTCGTATTCGCCTCGAACGACATTCAATCGGACGATGAGGTCGGGGGCTTGGAGATCGCCGTGGCCGACCGTCCTGAAGGGCCGTACCGGGGCTATCTCGGGAAGCCGCTGGTGGACAAGTTCGTTCATCAAGCTCAGCCGATCGATGCGCATCTGTTCAAGGACGACGACGGAACCGTCTATCTGTATTACGGCGGCTGGGGTCATTGCAACGTCGCGCGGATGAACGAGGAGATGACGGGGTTTGTTCCTTTGACGGACGAAGGCGATGGGGAAGAGGTATTCCGCTCCATTACGCCGGAGGGATACGTGGAAGGCCCTTGCATGATCAAAAAGGACGGGCTTTACTACCTCATGTGGTCGATGGGCGGATGGACCAACGGCACGTATCGCGTAGCGTACGGCGTGAGCGACAGTCCGTTCGGTCCGTTCGAGAACGAGGGCACGATTCTGGAAAGGCAGGAGCCGATCGCGGAAGGGCCGGGCCACCACGGTTACCTGCACCTGCCGGAGACGGACGAATGGCTGATCGTATACCATCGTAGAACGATCGGCGACACGGAGCCGGGGAATCGCCGGTTGTGCATCGATCGCATGCGGATCGGCGGCGGCAGGATCGAGCCTGTCGTTATGACCGATAGTTGGGAGCGCTGAGGTCGCGGCCTTGAGCGAGGCCGGGCGAAGACGGAAGACACCAGGCCTTCCCCTTTATTCGGGGATACCTGGTGTTTATCGATTGTGGGCGGAGATCGGTAGAGGCGATTCAAATTGCTTTTCTCCGGTTGCTATGGTATAGTTGATTTATTGGAATTGTGACCTTAAATTCATCTATTGCAGAGGGTTATTATTTTAATGACTAACCTTGTGCAATATATGAATTTTTTATTTTGTATCTTAAAAATGAGAAGCTCATGTAAAAATTGGAGGTGTTTCTATGCAAGCAGGAACAGTTAAATGGTTTAACGCGGAAAAAGGATTCGGATTTATCGAGGTCGAAGGCGGCGAGGACGTATTCGTACACTTCAGCGCCATCGTCGGCGAAGGCTTCAAGTCGCTGGATGAAGGCCAGCGCGTCGAATTCAACGTCGTCCAAGGCAATCGCGGCCAGCAAGCCGAGAATGTCGTCAAACTGTAAATGAAGAGCGAATCCCCGAACGACTCGTTTTGGGGATTTTTTATTTGAAGGGGGACGATCCATTGAATTATTCCTGGAATAAACCGTTGGAAAATTTGCCCGAAGAAATGACGACGATCTGGTCCTGCACCAAAGACGGCTGCAAAGGCTGGATCCGCGACAACTTTTCGTTCGAGGACGTGCCCACGTGCATGATCTGCAAGTCGGTCATGGTCCGCAGCGAAAAGGTGCTGCCGATTCTGATCTCGTCGGACCACCAGCTTAAGCAGCATCGGAAAAACCAGCGGAAAGCGGCGCTGTAAGCCGTTCTTCGGCGCAAGCAGGCGTTTTTACCCTATATGCGATCCCTGTCCGCAGCCTGCCGAGGTTGTGGATTTTTCTTTTTGCCACTAGAATAGGACCCGCAGGTAAAACGCTTGCTTGCAAGGCGGCAAACCAACCAACCATTAACCGGGAAAAGAAGTGATAAGGTGAGACCGCTTCAGATCAAGGCGCGGACGCACGCTTATCTGGACAGGCGTTTGACCGGGTCGTCCATGGATTACCGCAAGGTGATCGCTTTGTTCATCCCGATCCTGATCGACCAGGCCTTTATCGTAGGTCTCAATCTCGTAAATACCGCCATGATCAGCTCGTCCGGCGTCGCGGCGGTCGGCGCGGTCAGCACCGTCGATTCGCTGAACATTTTTCTGATCAACGTCTTCGTCGCCGTAGCCACCGGAGGCACGGTCGTCGTCGCGCAGTACAAGGGCAGCGGCAACGACGGGATGATCTCCAAAGCCGCCGCGGGCACGGTCGCATCGGTCGCGCTGCTGTCGCTTGGCATCGGCTTGCTGGTGGCGTCGCTGCATGCGCCGGTGCTTCAAGTGCTGTTCGGCAGAGCGTCGCCCGACGTGTTGGACCACGCTCGCGTGTACTTGATCGGCAGCTGCGCTTCCTACCTCGGCATCGGCGTCGTTCAAGCCGTGTGCGGGGCGATGCGGGGCATCGGGCGATCCCGGGTGTCGCTGTTTCTGTCGCTCATTATGAATCTGTTGTATGTGGTGTTGAATTTTGTCTTTATCAACGCGCTCGACATGGGCGTGCTTGGCATGACGATCGCGGTCAATATCGCGCGCTATACGGCGGCGGTCTGTGCGTTGGTGTACATTTTGCGGATCGATACGTCGCTTCGCCTGCGCATCGGGCAACTCGTCCGCGTGCCCTGGGACATGTTAAAGAGGATCATGACGATCGGCGTGCCGTTCGCGGCGGAGCAAATGTTTTTTAACGGCGGCAAAATGCTCACCCAAGTGTTTATCGTCAGCATGGGCACCTACGCGCTCGCTGCGAACGCCATCAGCGGTACGATCGCCATGGTGTATCAAATTCCGGCCGGCGCGATGTCGCTGACGATCGTCACGGTCGTGGGACAGTGCATCGGGGGACGCAACGTCGGGGACGCTCGCAAGTTCATCAAGTCGTTCATCTGGCTGTCCTCCTGCTCGTTCGTGGTGATGACCGCCATCCTGATGCCGCTGTTCCATCCGCTGGTGAGCCTGTTCCATCCGCCGGCCGACATCGTGGACGATATTTTCTGGCTGACGCTCATCAACGCGATCGCGCAGATCCCGCTCTGGTCGATCAGCTTCATCCTGCCCGCGGGACTAAGGGCTGCCGGCGATGCGCGCTTTACCTCGATGGCGTCGATGATGTCCATGTGGCTGTTCCGGATCGTGCTCGGCTACCTGCTTGGGATCACATTCGGATTCGGCATTATCGGGGTTTGGCTCGCAATGAACTGCGAATGGGGCGTGCGAGGCATCCTGTTCCTGAAGCGGTTCCGCGGTGACAAGTGGTATGCGAAAAAGCTGATTTGAGGACTTTGATGGATGCAAAAAGGGATGAGGCAGCGTGGGGCTGCTTCATCCCTTTTTGCAGTGAATCGTATTTTGCGGTGCATCACATGCCCCCACCGTCGTCTCCCGCCATCTAGCGCGCAAAAGTGATACGCGCAAGCTGCGGGCCGGCGTTGTTCCTATCAAGGAACAACCGGGAGCATCGCGCGAGTCGCCAGCCGGAATTGTTCCTATCCAGGAACAACCGGGAGCATCGAGCGAGTCGCCAGCCGGAATTGTTCCTATCCAGGAATATCCTGGTGCTTTGCACAAGCCGCGAGCCGGCGTTGTTCCCAGCCAGGAACAACTATGCGCCTGCCGCGCCGAGGGCTTGTAGCCAGCTGCCGCAGATGCGCCGGTCACGCCCCCGGTTCAAACGCACCAGCCCCGCCTAACCCCGGCGAGCCGCCTCACGTCCCTCGCGCACGAAGCGCTTCGCGGCTTCCATCTGCGGCACCGTGACGGCTTCGAGCGTGACGAAGCCGTGGGGCTTCTGCGCTTCGAGCTTCTCCCAGAAGCGGGCATAGTGCAGCTGCCCGAGTCCGGCAGCGGTCTCCTGGACACCACCGTCCGCGGTGCGCACCAGGTCCTTGGCATGGGCGCTTACGATGCGCGGGCCGAGCAGCCGGAAAGCTTCGTCGACGATCCGGTCCTGATCGTCCAGCGTGCGGCCGCTAAGCAGGTTGCACGGATCGAGGACGACGCCGACGCATGACGAAGGGAAGCGCTCGATCGCGGCCGCGAGCGTCTCGGGCGTGTCGATCAAGTGGCCTTGGGCGGCCTCAAGCCCGATGACGGCCCCCCACCGCTCGGCTTCCTCGACGAGCTCCTCGAGCGCGCGTTCAAGGAGCGCGGAATGCTGCGCGAGGAGGCTGGCGTCCTGGGGCACGCCGACCTCGGTCGCCACGATCGGCGCACCGAAGTGCCGCGCGTGGCGTAGATGTTCCTTGAACCGATCGACGTTATACCGATAGTTGTCCTCATTAAGATCAATGAGGCTGGCGTAGCAGCCGAGCACCGCGATCCGGACGCCGCGGTCTGCGAATGCACCGCCGATCTCGCTTGCGAGTCCGGGGCTGAGCTTGCCGAGGGAAAAGTCGATGTCGGCAATGGCCTTGGACAGCGCCAGCTGCACGTACGGGAACCGATGCTCGGCCACCTTGTCGGCCAACTGCGCGTACGGCAGCGTACCGAGCAAATGCGCTAAAATGCCAACGGTCATGGAATTGCTCCTTTCGTGCGCGTACGATCGCGCTCGCCGTTCTTGGCGTTCATCTCATTCGACTCTTCGACTATTCGACGCCGGACCGTGCCTTCCTTCCACATCCCGCACTCTTCCCGCACTGTTCCACCTTCGCTCTTCCTCCCGCACTCTTCCCGCACTGTTCCACCTTCGCTCTTCCTCCCGCACTCTTCCCGCATTGTTCCACCTTCGCTCATCCCGCCCCACCGTTCCTCCCACCTTCGCTCTTCCTCCCGCACTATTCCCCCTGGCCCTTTGCCTTCCGATCGCTCCCGGAGCATAAGCACCTCCAGGCTGGGGACAATGAGCCAAGCAGACCATCTACAGGATAAAGGAGCGCGAGCCGAGTTGGAAAAGAAATTCGTCAGAGAGACCCGCTGCGTCAAAACCTCCCGCGTATTTCCGACCGACGTCAACAATCACGAGACGCTGTTCGGCGGCAGGCTGATGTCCCATATCGACGACATCGCCTCGATCTCCGCGTCCAAGCTGTGCCGGGTCACGGCGGTCACGGCTTCGACGGACTCGGTCGACTTTTTGCTCCCGATCCGGCAGACGGACTCGGTATCGCTCGAGGCCTTCGTCTCGTGGACGGGCAAGCGGTCGATGGAGGTATTCGTCAAAGTGATCCGCGAGGATCTGCGGACCGGAGAACGGAGGATCGCGGCCACCTCGTTCCTCACCTTCGTGGGGCTCGGCGACGACAATAAGCCGGTCTACGTGCCGCAGGTCGTCCCCGAGACGGACGAGGAGAAGAAGCTGTTCGAGACCGCGGAGCATCGTAAGGAGATGCGGATTATCCGGCGGGAGCAGAGCAAGGCGTTCGCCGATTTTTTGCTCGCCAAATACCCGTGGGAGTAAGGCACGCGCCGGCTTCGGCGCATTTTTTATTTTTCGGCGTATAACAACGCTTGACATTTTTTAATATTGTCATTATGATAATATAAAAATGAGACAATAAAGCGAGGCGATCCCGATGGACTACTATCTGGAGGACGATCATGTCGTATCCCGGCTCGTGGCGGAGTGGCGCAAGTACGGCCGGCTCGTCGTCGCGTACGACTACGACAATACCGTGTTCGATTATCATCGCGCGGGTCTCTCGTTCGAAGACGTGCCGCGACTGCTCAGGGAATGCCGGGAGATAGGCGCCTACCTCATCGTCTTTACCGCCTGCGCAGCGCCGCAATATCCGGCAATCGCGGCCTACCTGACGGACAACGGCATTCCGTTCGACGCCATCAACGAGGATCCGCCGTTCGTGCCTTCTACGGGCGGCAGGAAGATCTATTTCAACATTTTGCTCGACGACCGGGCGGGACTCGGCTCGGCTTACCGGTGCCTCCAGTCGGCGGTGGATATTATGAAGCGGGGAGCGTGAACGAGATGATTCGACTAAACGGACAGACGCTGGACTTCGAGACGTATCCGAACGGGGAGACGCGGGTAAATGGGGAACGAATCCTTGCGCTGGCCCGCGAGACGGAAGGTAATCGGGTCGCCTTCAAGTACGAGACGGACGCGGACCTGATCAAGCTGATGTTCGTAAAAAACTATCTGGACGACCACGGATTCGGGCAACAGACGGTACTGGACATCTATTACATGCCCTACAGCCGGATGGACCGGACGGAGGGGGCCTCGGCATTTACGCTGAAGTACGCGGCGCGAATGATTAACGCCATGAACTTCGCGCGCGTGACCGTCGTGGAGCCGCATTCGGACGTCACGCCGGCGCTGCTCGACCGCAGCGAAGCGGTGTATCCGACGCTTGAACTGCTGAGTCGGGTGACGACGGAGACGGGATTCGATCCGGCGGCGGATTATCTGTTTTTCCCTGACGCGGGAGCGCAGAAGCGATACGGCCAAGTAGACGGCTTCAGGCAACTGGTCGGACACAAGGAAAGAGACTTTCGCACGGGGCGCATTCAGAAGCTGGATGTCGCCGGGCGCGTCGACCGAACGGGGTTCAAGGCGATCATCATCGACGATCTGTGCTCGTACGGCGGCACGTTCCTGCTGAGCGCGGAGCGGCTCCGGGAGCTGGGCGCCGAGCGGATTTATCTGCTCGTGACGCACTGCGAGAACGCGATCCGTCAAGGCAAGCTTCCTGCTTCGGGGCTGATCGAACGCGTCTATACGACGGACACGATCCTGGACGGACCAAGCACGGACTTCATCCAAATTTATCCGATCGGAGGCATGCTGCCATGACCGCGACGAATACGAACAACTACGTTTACCCGGCAACGCTATTGTGCGACTTCTATAAGGTGAGCCACAAAAATCAATACCCGCAAGGCACGGAGCTCGTCTACTCGACCTGGACGGCGCGCGCGAGCCGGATCGCCGAGATCGACAGAATCGTAGCTTTCGGCTTCCAGGCTTTTATCAAGGAATACTTGATCGATTACTTCAACGTTCACTTCTTCGGCCGGACAAAAGCGGAGGTGGCGGACGAGTACAAGCGCGTCATCCGTTATGCGCTCGGCGCGGAGAACCCCGATGCCGCTCACATCGAAGCGCTGCATGACCTCGGCTACCTGCCGATCAAGATTAAGGCCGTTCAAGAAGGCGGCCTCGTGCCCGTCAAGGTGCCGATGCTGACGATCGAGAACACGCAGCCCGCGTTTTTCTGGCTCACCAACTACCTGGAGACGCTCATGTCGTGCCAGCTGTGGGGGCCTGCGACCAGCGCGACGCTTGCCTTCGAATATCGGAAGCTGCTCGAGGACTTCGCACGCAGAACGAACGGCGACGCATCGGGCGTGCCCTTCCAGGGACATGACTTCTCGATGCGGGGCATGGGTTCGCTGGAGGCGGCCAAGGCGAGCGGCGCAGGGCACCTGCTCTCGTTTACCGGCACGGATACGATTCCTGCGATTTTATATCTTGAGGATCACTACGGCGCCGATATGGAAAAAGAGCTGGTCGGCACGTCGATCCCGGCGACCGAGCATAGCGTCATGTGCGCGCACGGACGGGACGAAGCCGCTTCGTACCGCTATCTGATCAAGGAAGTGTATCCGAACGGCTTCGTGTCGATCGTTTCGGATACTTGGGATCTGTGGACCGTGCTCGACGTCGTTATCCGCGGACTGAAGGACGACATTCTGAGCCGGGACGGCAAGGTCGTCATCCGGCCGGACAGCGGAGATCCGGTCAAGATCATCTGCGGCGACCCCGATGCGGAGGAGCCGCTCGCGCGGCGCGGCGTCATCGAGATCCTGTGGGACATCTTCGGCGGCACGACGACCGACCGCGGCTACAAGCAGCTCGACAGCCACATCGGCGCGATCTACGGGGACGCGATCACGATCGCGCGCTGCCGGGAGATCTGCGAGCGGCTCGCGGCCAAAGGCTTTGCGTCGACCAACATGGTGTTCGGCATCGGGTCGTTCACGTACCAGTACAATACGCGCGACACGTTCGGCTACGCGCTCAAGTCGACGTACGCGGTCGTGGACGGCGAGGAACGCAAAATTTACAAAGACCCGAAGACGGACGCGGGCAAGGTCAAAAAGTCGCAAACGGGGCTTGTGCGCGTCGTTCCGCAGGACGGTACGATGATCTGTATTGATAATCTGAACAAGGAAGAATACGATCAATACAGCGGGACCGATCTCTTGGAGGACGTGTTCGTCGACGGGCGCCTTGTGCGCGAGCACACGCTCGGCGACATCAGAGCCAGACTCCTCGGGAACCTGCAGGACTAAGCGACAGGGGTCATATTCCAAATGAACGATAACCACGCAGGATCATACTCGGCCGCCGGATTCCGCACGCCCGACGGCGCGCCGACGGACATCGTCGTATTCACCATCACGAAGACCGAGCGGACGGGCGCGAAAAAGGCGCTGCCCCTCCGCCGACTGGAGGCCATGCTCATCAAGCGGCAGCAGTGGCCCTGCGAAGGCATGTGGGCGCTGCCGGGCGGTTTTACCCGCGAAGGGGAGACGGTGGAGGCGTGCGCGCGGCGGGAGCTGCAGGAGGAGACGGGCGTTGCTGACGTGCACCTGGCGTACTTCAACGTCTACAGCGAGCCCGGCCGCGACCCGCGCGGCTGGATGATCTCCCACGCTTTTTTCGCGCTCGTCGAGGAGCGGTTCGTGGCGAGCCGCAGGACGTCGGACGAAGCGTCGGACGTGCGGCTGTGGCCGGTCGAGGAGGCGCTTGCGATGGAGCTGGCGTTCGACCACCGGGCCATTTTGCGGGATGCCGTAGAGCGGATTCGCCGGGAGATGCTGACGACGACGATCGCCAGGGAATTTCTGCCCGAGACGTTCACGATCGCGGAGCTGTATCAGGTGATCAAGGCCGTCGTGCCGTCGTTCGAGGAGAAAAACTTTATCCGCAAGGTAACCTCCACGCAAAGCCGCAGAGGCATTCTGGAGGAGGTGCGCGACGCGGAAGGCCGGCCGGCGATGTCCAACCGGTACTCGCAGCGGCCGGCGCAGCTGTACCGGTTCACCGATTATGCGCCGGAGCTGTCGATCTACGGCTAGAGAACGTACGCGGACGGAGGCGGAGAAAATGGAACTGGAGGAACGAATAAGAGGCGGGCTGTACGGCGTGGCTGTCGGGGATGCGCTGGGCGGCACGACGGAGTTCATGTCCCCGCGGGAGATCGCGGCGCGTCACGGCTATCTGACGGAGATCGTCGGGGGAGGCGTATGGCGCCTCGAACCCGGCGAGGTGACCGACGACACGATGATGACGCTGTGCGTAGCGGACGGAATATTGACGGCGCCGGACGATCCGATCCGGGCGATCGGCGACCGCTTTTTAAGCTGGTATGCGTCCAAGCCCAAGGATATCGGGAACATTATCCGAACCGTGCTTGCTACGTACGAGGGCAATTGGTTCGAGGCCGCGCTGCTCGCGGATCTGAATCTCGGGCAAAGCGCGGGCAACGGCTCCTTGATGCGATGCCTGCCCGTCGCGCTGTGCTATCCGGATTGGTCCGACGTGTCGCGCGTGTCGCGGATGCAGTCCAAGATGACGCATTACGACGAGCTGTGCAACGAGGCATGCGGGATCTATAACCGGATCGCGTTCGCCATGCTGGACCAAGACGCCGAACTCCGAGAAGCGATCGCCGCCGCCGTTGCGGGCACCGCTTATGAAGAGATGCTCGCCGCGGAGCCGAACTGCGAGTCCAGCGGCTATGTCGTGCATACGTTCCGCTGGGTGCTGCATCTGCTGCTGACGTCGGATTCCTTTGAAGAAGTGGTGCAGCGTGCCGCGAATCAGGGCGGGGACTCCGATACGATCGGCGCGATCGCAGGCGGACTGGCCGGCGTACATTGGGGCTTCGCCGGTATCCCCGAGCGCTATTCCTCGCGCATTTTGATCAAAGAGCGGCTGGATCGGACCGTCGCGGCGATGCTTGCGCTGAGGACGAAGGACGGCTTGGCTCCGCAGCGTTAATAAGCGACGGTCGCCTCGATATCGTGGGCATAGTTGCCGAAGCGGCTTCCGAACAGGCTGACGCCGCCCGGATAGCGGGCGTCTTCGGCCGAAGCGATGCGCAGCCGGATGTCGCTGCCCGCGGTCAGGCCCAGCGTTCCCATCGTGATGTCCGACATTCGTACCCCGTCGATATAGCTGCCCTCCTCGTTCACCAGCAGCGTCTTCAGAACGCCGTGCTGCGAATTGCTGGAGCCCCACCATTCCGGATTGAGCCTGCCGCGCTGGCTTCCGAAGTCGCCGGGACAAGTCCATACGCCGAGCTCGACGCCGTTCACCGAAAAAGCGATGTCCGACGGCCAATCCTCCCTGTAGCCCGGCGCTTCCGAGCCGATCTCCAATGTGACACGGAGCTCTCTGGCCCGCGCATCGCCGACCAGATAGTTGGGCACCCGATACTCCACGTAACCGCTGGCGAACCAGAGATGATGCGCTTCGACGCGCTCGGGCGCATCGAAGTAGCGCGGATCGTCCAGCAGGCCGATGAGTTTGCGCGGCGAGGCGAGCCCGCAGGTCGGCTTGACCTGGTAAGCGGAATAGTGTCCGATCGGAATGGAGACGGCGTAGCTGGACGGATCGCGCGCTTCCGGCTTCCGGGCGTCCGCCTGAAATAGAAGGACAAGCCGTTCCAGGCTGAGCGTGCATATTTTCTGTTTGCCGCGGGTGCCGGCGGCCATATGGGTGGACACGATGCCGGCCTGCTCGAGTTTCTGCATATGCTTGGTTACGATCGCCGACGAGAGCGAGAGCTCGTCCGCGATCTCTTTGACGTACATCGGTTTGTCCCGCAGCATCTCAATGATGCGCACCCGCGTTTCCGACGACAGGCACTCCAGCAGCGGCATATGCCGCGTGCCGACTTCGATCTCCATGTCGTTCCCCTCCGTCTTTATAGTTAATCGTGGAGTTAATTATACTACATAAGAGTTGACAATCAAGCCGGTTCGGGATAAGATTTGATCGAATACGGTTATTTTATTATTAATAATTAACATTACAGTTAACCATTCAGGAGGTAAAACCGATGTCCGAAGTTCAGAAGCAAGCCCCCAGACAGGATTATCCGAGACCGCAGTTCGTTCGGGACAGCTGGGTCAATTTGAATGGAGAATGGGAATTCGAGTTCGACGATGCCGCAGTCGGCATCGGACAGCAGTGGCAAGGCGGCGCTCGCGAATTCAGCCGTCGCATCCAGGTGCCGTTTGCCTTTCAAAGCAAGCTGAGCGGCATCGGCGAGCCGGACTTCCACGATATCGTCTGGTACCGCCGCGCGCTCTCTCTGCCGGCAGACTTTAAGGGCAAGCGCGTCATATTGCACTTCGGGGCCGTCGACTATGAAGCCTCCGTATGGATCAACGGCACGCTCGTCGCCACGCACGAGGGCGGGCATACACCGTTTTGCGCCGACATCACGGACGCGTTGCGCCCGGAAGGCGAAGGCGATACGCTCGTCGTCCGCGCCGTCGACTACAGCCGCGACGTTACGCTGCCGCGGGGCAAGCAGTACTGGCTGTCCGACTCCGCGAGCATTTTCTACACCCGTACGACGGGCATCTGGCAGACCGTATGGGCGGAGGCTGTGTCGTCCGCGCATCTGGCTTCGGTTCGCTGGACGCCGGATATCGACCGCAACGACATCGGCCTGCAGCTGGCGGTGGCGGGATGGGCCGGTCAGACCGACCTGAAGGTCAAGGTCGACATCACTTTTGAAGGCGAGCCGGTATCGAGCGATATCTACACAATCCGTTCCGCGAACGAAGCCCGCACGATTCAGCTGCAGGGGCTGAACGACCATGGCCAAGGACGCTGGTGGTCGCCGGAGAAGCCAAACCTGTATGACGTCAGCCTGACCTTGTACGAGGGGGAAACGAAGATCGACGAGGTGTCCAGTTATTTTGGGATGCGCAAGGTGTCGATCGAAGACGGCAGGTTCAATCTCAACAACCGCCCTTATTTTCAGAAGCTGGTGCTTGACCAGGGCTACTTTCCAGACGGCAACCTGACGCCGCCGAGCGACGAGGCAATCCGCAGGGATGTCGAGCTGACGAAGGAGATGGGCTTCAACGGCGCGCGCAAGCACCAGAAGCTGGAGGATCCGCGCTATCTTTATTGGTGCGACCGGCTCGGGCTCCTCTTGTGGAGCGAAGCGGCCAACGCCTACCAGTACTCGAACGACTATGTACGCCGCTTCGTCGGCGAATGGCAGGCTTCGATCGCGCGCGACTACAACCACCCTTGCATCGTCGTCTGGGTACCGCTCAACGAGAGCTGGGGCGTGCCGAACATTCAGATCGACGAGCAGCAGCAGCACCATGCGCTCACGATGTACCACTTGACCAAGTCGCTGGACGCGACGCGTCTGGTCGTCTCGAACGACGGCTGGGAAATGGTAAAGACGGACCTGCTCAACATCCACGACTACGAGTATCGGCGCGAGGTGCTGGAGACGCGCTACGCCGAAGCGGATCGCGCGGCGAACGGCATGCCGTCCGGCCGACGCCTGACCGTCGGCGGTTATGAGTACGAGGGTCAGCCGATTCTCGTCACCGAGTTCGGCGGCATCGCCTACAAGAAGAGCGACTGGGAAGGCTGGGGCTATTCCGGCGCGGAGGACGACGAGGACTTCGCGGCGAGGCTGCGCGCGGTCATTCAGCCGCTGCTCGGCTCGGGCGTCGTCCAGGGCTATTGCTATACGCAATTGACCGACGTCGAGCAGGAGATCAACGGATTGCTGACGTACGACCGCGTGCCGAAGCTGCCTGTCGAGGCGATTAAAGCGATCAACGAGGGGAAGTAAAGGCAACGGTAGCTTCGCTTGGTACGCCACGTGCGACTTCGGCCTATCAAACTCGCAAGAAAATAGGTTCCAAAAATAGACGGTCTCATAGTTAAACGGACAATCCCTCGGGTGCTCGTCTCCATAGATTGGAGTATCACCGATCAAGGAGGGATTTGTAGATGATCAACAAAAGAAAGCCGGTCGCGAAGGCGGCTCCCAAACGTGCAAAAGCCAAGGTGCTCAACCCGTTGCTGGAGGTATATTCGGGCACCAACTTTTCCGGCACGTCCAAACGCTTCCGCGGCAACATCGGCGTGCAGCGCCTGTCGTCGGTCAACCTGAACGATACGCTCGAAAGCCTGAAGTTTTCTTCGCCGACCGGCAGCGGCACCGTGGTGCTGTTCGAGAACAACAATTATAAGGGCGAGTACGTGAAGTTCAGCGCCGGCAACGTCGACGATCTCGCGGATTTCAACTTCGCCGACCGGGCATCCTCGCTCGTGGCGACGTCGCTCACGCTGTCCGATGCCGACATTCTGGAGATTCAGCAGAACGGTCTTAAGAACAACTTCGGCGAAATTTTGAGAATCGTGCTGGCCGCGAGAATCCGGCGTGCAGCCAAGCGCAGAAGCGGCAAAAAATAATCGGCTCCAAACCGCGTCCGGTCCCGGACGCGGTTTTTTGGCACGGACAAAGCTGGCAAACCTCCAATCGATGGGCAAAACGAAATTTGAAGGCGAATGATCGCTAATTTCGAAGGGTTTTGGACAAGCAAGCGCTTACCCAGGATGAAAAATCACTCATTTTTAAATTTTTCCTTTTTAATGTCTGTATAATAGCGAACAGTGCTGATCATGGATTTCATTTCGTAAAAGGGAGATGAAGCTCATTCAACGGCTGACCAGAATCGCGATCCTGGCGCTTGCGCTTTTCGTGGCGCTTGGCACAGGCGCGGCATTCGCAAGCGCGAGTAGCACGAACAGCAAGATTAGTACCCTATACATAGCAGACGTTAAAGTTGAACTGAACCTGAGCTTATGGACGGTCGGCGGGTGGACATATGCGCCGGTCAAGGAGCTTGCGGACCTCATGCGCTGGACGCTCGAGTACGACGGCGAGTCCGGACGCACGACGATCCGCAACGATCTCGGCGACGTGCTCGCCTTCAAGGCGGGATCGTCCGACGTCGCGCTGAACGGACGCACCTACGACATCGGCGGCACGGTCCGGCTGAAGGACGGCGTCACGTACGCGCCGCTGCGCGTCGTCGCCGAGTCGATGCATGCCAGCGTCGGCTGGAAGGATCAAGAGAAGGTCGCAGTCCTCCAGCAAGAAGAGCTGTATACGGTCGCCGCCGGCGACACGCTCTGGCGCATCGCCGAAGCGCACGATACGACCGCGGCCGCGCTGAAGGCACGCAACGGGCTGCCCGACGAAGCGCTGTCCGTCGGACAGCAGCTCAAGGTCGTCGCGCCAGAATTCCTCGATCCGGACGTCTCCGAGCAGAAGGCGACCGCCGCCGCGGCGGAAGCGATCGATCCCGACGAGCTGACGCTGCTCGCGAAGCTGGTGGAGGCCGAAGCGGGCAGCGAGCCGTACGCGGGCAAGCTCGCCGTCGCGAGCGTCGTCATGAACCGTCTGCACAACGACAGGTACCCCGACACACTGCGCGGCGTGATTTACGCGCCGGGGCAGTTTTCCCCGGCCGGCAACGGCAGCCTGGAGCGCGAGACGCCTTCCAAGGACAGCCTCAAGGCGGCCAAGGCTGCCTTGTCCGGGGAGAACAACGTTCCCGGCGCCTTGTCTTTCTTTAATCCGCAGCTCGAGCCCGGCAAGGCCAAACGCGTCAAGGCGATCAAGAAGATCGGCCATCATGTGTTCGTCTAGCGGCATAGCCGGATTGTTCGGCCGGCCGGCATAGGCTGATTACAAGCCAGAGCGGGACCTTCGGTCCCGCTCTTTGTTTTGGCACATACGCCAAGCGCACATCGTCCGGCCAAGCCCGTTTCAGACGTTGCCTTCATTCTTGTCTCCTCGTCAACTGCTTTCTCCACGTTGCGGGACTTTGTCCGTACGCTTGCTTGAACACTTTTCCGAAGTAATGAACGCTTTGAAATCCTGTTTGTTCCGCGATCGTTTGAATAGTCATTTCGCTGCCGGACAAGTAGCTGACGGCTGCCTTTAGGCGCAAGTTGCGCAAATATTCGAAGGGGGTAATTCCTCTTTGTTTTTTAAACAAGCGGATCAGGTAGGAAGGATTCAGATGGACCAGTTGGGCGAGTGTATCTAACATAATATCCTCTTTGTACCGCCAATCCATATAATCCAGGACGATATCGATCGCCTCCCGCTCGTTCCACTTGCGCTGTTCCGCCGCATTTAATGACGGCTTGGCGGTTCCGTCCAGCAAATGGGCGATAAGCTGGAACGCTTTTTGAATTTCAAGCAGACATACTTGCTCAAGATGGACTTTGGCTTGCGCGGCTTCCGCCGTGTAGAGATGATAAGCTGCATCGAGCGCTTTGAGAATGAGATCGGCCAGCAGCGACTTGGCATAGAAATCGTTCCGTTGCTGCCGTTCATTCCATCTGTCCATGTGATCGTCGCGCAGCGGCGGTTCAACGTTAAAGGTGAGCTCCCAGAACCGGTATCTGGACTCTGGCGACAGGCTTTTGACTTCGTGCGGCGTGGAAGGCGTCAGGAAAAATACCGCCGGCGCTTCGGCCAGGCAGGTCTGGCCTCTCCAATGAAAGGACACTTTGCCTTCGGTAATATACAACACCTCGTAACTGAGCAGATGGACTCCCCCGCTGAAAGCCTCGTCTCCTTGCACGAGTAATCCCGCGCTGCATGTCCGTATATGCATCCGTTTTCACCCCTTGTACAAAAAGTCAATAAAGTGCAATAGGGATTAAAGATATTCTTTTATAATAGCTATAAAATCGTGATTGCTTAATGGCAATAAAGTATATCAAGTACAAATACATTTTGGTAGGCCTCCTGTACACTCAAGCGTGTGACGACGAACAGAACACACGTTGAAGGGTGGATAATCGGATGAAGGCGCTTCAAATCACTGGAAAAAACCAATATGAGATTGTCGAGACTGAGCTGGCTCCTCCCGCGGACGATCAGGTGACCGTGCAGATTGAGATCGTATCGACTTGTCCCCGATGGGATATGAACATGATGGCGGGCAAGGATATGTTCGATCCGGCCGTTCAGCCCGATTATCCGCTGTTGCCGGGATTTCCCGGGCATGAGATGGCAGGAACGGTCGTGGCGGCGGGGGCGGGCGTCTCGGGCTTAAAAGTAGGCGACCGTGTAGCCGCTTTAGAGCACTTGATCGGTCCGGGGGCTTATTCAGAATACTTGAATTACAGAGCGCACGAGCTGATTAAGCTGCCGGACGATGTGACCTGGAAGCAAGCCGTTTCCTTTGAACTGCTCAAATGCGTGTTGATCGGACTGCTTCAATTCGGCGATATCCAAGGCAAATCGATGCTCGTATCCGGGCTGGGACCGGCGGGCATGCTCGCTCTGCAGGCCGCAAGCCTGATGGGAGCGGCTCGCGTGACGGCAGTCGATATCAATGCGGAGCGTGTCGCCTACGTGAACAGTCTCGGCATCGGGGAAGCCAGGCTTGCCGGCGAGCTGGGAGACGAACGCTTCGATCTGGGTTATGACTGCGTAGGCGCTGCCGCGTCCGTACAAGGGCTGCTGGAGCGTATCGATTCCCATCTGGTGATCTTCGGCGTGCTGAAGGGCGATGTGCGCTACGGCGAGCATCTGTGGCTGAAGGGCATCAAGCTCGAATCATATAAATATCGCAGCTTCGGCGCGGAGGACCAGGCGCTGCTGCTGGATCTTGTAGCGAAGAGGGGCCTTAATACCGAGTGTCTGCAGACCCATCACGTCCCGCTTAGCCGTTATGAAGACACGGTCGCGCTGCTTAACCGGCAGGAGGCCATCAAAGTGTATTCGTATCCGAAGACGGATTTTACGTCCTAGTGGAAGGAGGGCTTTCGATGAAAGCGGAAGCGGTTGTATTTACCGACGTCAGACAAGTTCGTTATATGGAGGTCGAGGTTCCCGAGCTTGGACCCGAGGACGTATGCGTAGAGCTGGAATACTCGTGGATCAGCAACGGCACCGAATCGTCCTTTCTGTACGGGGAGCGAATCAGCGGAGAGCAGGTGACGCGACCGGGCGATCCGCTGCCGTTCCCGCAGGTCGCAGGCTATCAGAAGGTGGGCATTGTGCGCGGCATAGGCGACAAGGTCGAGGGTCTTGGCATAGGCGACCGCGTATTCGCTTCGATTAGCCAAGTCGAAGGGATGAAGTTCTCGACGGGCGGCCATATCAACCCGTCGATCACCCATCGGAGCCAGGTTTGGAAGCTGCCGGAGGGGGAGGACCCGCTCGCATACAGCGGGCTCGTCCTGGCTCAGGTCGGCTACAACTGCGGAATTCGGCCGGCGGTCTCGGCAGGAGATACGGCCGTCGTCATCGGCGACGGGATGGTGGGACAATGGGCGGCCCAGACGCTGGCTCATCGCGGCGCCAAGGTAACCGTACTCGGCCGGCATGAGGAGCGTCTCCGGCTGCTGCCTGCGGACATCTCCGCGTTTAATTTGAAGGAAAACCGGATAGAGGATTGGCTCGGCGAACGTTCGGACATCGCCGTCGTCGTCGATTCCGTAGGCGCGATGGACACCTTCTGGAAGCTGAAGCCGGCCATGAAGCTGAACAGCCATCTCGTATCCGCCGGCTTCCTGGGCAGCAGCGGCACGATCGATATTCAGGAGCTCAGGGCCCAAGAGATAACGCTGCACTGCCCGTCCGGCTGGACGAAGGAGCGGATGGATGCGACGCTGGAGGGGATACGCGAAGGCTGGCTGCAGACGCTGCCGCTTATTACGCACCGATACCCCGCGCAGCGGGCGGAGGAAGCCTGGGCGCTCATCATGGAGAAGAAGGAATTTTTCCTCGGCGTTGTGTTGGACTGGAGGGCGCAGGCCTAAGAGGGCAAGACAGAGCAAGGAAAGACAAGAGATGCATGTAGTACGCCGCTCTGCGCCGCTCTTATAATAAGGGCATAAACGGGCTTGCGGACCGGAGGGGCATCGATATGAAGCGGCAGACGAAGCTGGAGATCGGCTTGTGGGTAAGTCCGCCCGTGGAGGAGATTACGGACGAGAGGTACCGCGAAATTCGCGAGGCCGGCTTCACGTTCGTGATCGGGCTGCTCGAGATGGAAACAGGCGGAGATCGGGCGGTTGAACGGGCACTGGACGCGGCGGCGGCCAACGGCCTGCAATATATCGTTCACGATCCCGGTTTGAAGGCGATGCCGCTGGACGAACGGAAGCGTATTCGAGCGCGGATCAGGCAGTTTGCATCCCATCCCGCCTATATGGGGCATCTGCTGAAGGATGAGCCTTCGGCAAGCCAAATCGCCGGTCTGGCAGCCTTGAAGGAGCAGTACGAGCTGGCAGCGCCGAACGGCATGGCCTACGTTAATCTATATCCCAGCCACGCGGCCGCGGAGCTGCTTGGCGACGCCTATCCGAACTATGTGGAACGCTATTTGAGCCTGGCGAAGCCGGACATCTTGACCTACGACCACTATCCGTTCCTGACGGACAACTCGATCTTCAAGGGCGATCGGGAGACAGCGGATTATTACTATAATCTGGAGCTCATGCGAGAGGCTTCGCTGCGCTATGAGGTGCCCTTCTGGCTGTTTATTCAGACGCTGGCCTTTAACGGCACGCATCGCGACCCCGTATATGCGGAGATTCGCTGGCAGGTGTACACGAGTCTTGCATTCGGAGTAAAAGGCATTCAATATTTTACGTATTGGACGCCGCCCGACAGTCACGAAACGTTCGGCGATGCGATGATCGACCGCAAAGGCCGGCGCACCAGGCACTACGACGAAGTTAAAGCCGTGAACGAAGAGATTGCGGCGCTTGGACCCGTCCTCATGCGACTTCGTTCCGTCGGCGTCGTCGCAAGCGGCGAGAGCCTTCCGAGGCTGCCTCCTTCCAGCGACGGGCAGGGTCCGGTCGCGCGGCTGTCGGGCGATCCTGCTCTTATGGGCTGCTTTGTGGACGAAGCAGGGGATTACGCTTATATGCTCGTCAACCGAAGCTACGAGGAGGATGCGGAAGCGAGGCTGGCGATCGAAACGGACGCGCCGTGCAACATCGAAATTTGGGAGGACGGGGAGACGTCGACGCAGGCGCTTGCCGCTGGCTCGGCAACCCTTCGTATCCGCCTTCAGCCCGGACAAGGCAAGCTGCTTCAATTCAAAGGGTCGGGGAGGCCGTCATCGCGTGACGAAGAGACAAACGTTTGAAGCCTTTGTATGGACCAATGAGGACCCGCTGCCTTTCAGATACCGGCCGTTGCCCCATGAGAGCGTGATCGTGAGCAGCCATGCCGACAGCGGGCATCCCGATCGTACGGTCTATCGGAAGGGCATCGATTATACCGTCGATTACGAGAAGGGTTTGATTCGACGTACGAAGGACAGCCGAATTGCCGACTGGGCCCGGCATCCGCTGTACGGCATCGCGGGCTTCAATCACAACCTGTTCGACGATTACAGCAATCGGGACTATACGGCGTATGCAGCTTACAGCTATGCCGGGGAGGAGGCGGAGCGGCCGCCTGTCTCCGAGCGCCCCGAAGGCGCGTTGGAGCGCTGGCTGAACAAGCTGCGGCAGGGCGAGCCGACCCTGTATGTCGTCTACGGCGACAGCATCAGCGTGGGCGGAGAAGCGAGCAGCGAGCGATTTGCTTATTTCCACCGTTTCGCAGAGCGAGCCCGGGACTTGTATCCCCAAGGGGAAATAAAGGTCGTTAATCGTGCGATCGGCGGGGAGACGAGCGAGGGCGGCTTGGAGCGGATCGAAGCGGATGTCGTTCGGCTGCAGCCGGATCTGGTCACGATCGGCTACGGGATGAACGATCAGAATAAGTATGAGACGGGAAACGGCGTGCCGCTGGACGATTACGAGCGCAACATGCGCAGCATGATCCGGGCGATCAGGCAGGGGACGTCAAGCGATATTGTGCTGGTGACGCCGTGCGAGCCGAATCCGCTGTGGCAGCATACAAGCGGCACGATTCACGAATACGCCGACGCGATTCGGCGATTGGGCGCCGAATACGGGCTGTCCGTGGCGGACGCCCACGCCTTGTGGGTCGCAGAGCTGGCGGCGGGCAAGACCCCGGAAAGTCTTCTTCTTAACAATATTAATCATCCGAACGATTATGGGCACGACATCTATTACAGGGCTTTTGCCGAGCTGCTCCAATCGCCGGGAAGCGAATGAACGGGAATAAGAAAATAGGAAAAATTGGGAGCCTACAACAGGTTCCCTGTTTGCGTTTTACGAAGAGAAGGGCGGCAGCTGGCGATGAGAATACGAAGATTTATTCGAAGCAGCTCTATTTTCCCTAAGCTGGTGCTCACCTTTATAGCAGTGATTACCCCCTTGTTCACCTTGAGCCTGATCTTCAACGAGTTGGCTAAGCAGGAGGTGAAGACCCAAGTGTCTGAAGTGATGAAGGCGCGAATCCATTACGAGATGAAAGGCCTGGAGCAAGAATTCGAACGCATGAGCACGACACAGCAGCAAATGATTAACGATCGGGACTTGCTCGAGATCAGCGGACAGACGAATATTATGTCCGACTATCAGCGAACCGAGACGATTAATCGGATCGTGGAGAAGCTGAAGATCATGAAGGATTCAAGCGGCCTGATCGGGGAAGTCGGCGTCTATATTCCCGCGATACAGCGGGTCATATCGACCAGAGCCGTAGAACAGGACGCTGCGGCGATTAAAGAGAAGAAAGAAATTGCGGAAGCCATCTATGAGGGCGGCTACCCGCTTACGATATGGAAGGACAGAATGTTCATCACGCTTTCCTTTCCGCATACGAGCAGCTTTCAGACAAGCCCTCCGCTGTTCGTGCATCAAATCGAGATTTCGATAGCGGGCCTGTCGCGCCGTCTCGGCCAAATATCCGAGGAGGGCGGAGCGTCGTTGTTCGTCGGGCGCTGGAAGATCGACACGGACAAGGACACACCCTTGGCGGACCGAATTCAGGCGGCATGGGAATCCCCGGCGGAAGCGGGCGTCGCTTCTTCGCGCACGGTGCCGATCGACGGGGTTACCTATATGGCCTTTTACGAAAAGTCGCAGCAGCTCGACCTTGCGCTCACGACCTACATACCGGAAAATGTTCTGCTTGGCAAATTCGAGACTTATCGGATGTGGTTCTGGCTGCTTATCGCCTGCTCGCTGATCGTGATCCTCGCTTTTTCATATGGGCTCTACTTGTTGATCCAACGGCCGCTGTCGCAGCTTGTCCGACAGTTCCGAAGCGTCGAGGACGGCCATTTCCATACGACGGTGAAGCGGGAGCGCAACGACGAATTCGGCTATTTGTTCAACCGATTCGATCGAACGGTCAAGCGATTGAAGCAGCTGATCGACGAGTTGTATGTTCAGAAGATCAGGCTTCAGCAATCCGAGCTCAAGCAACTGCAGGCGCAAATCTCCCCTCATTTCCTTTACAACAGCTTTTTCACGCTGCATCAACTAATCAAATCGTACGACAACGACAAAGCCGAGCTCGTAGCCCGCAATCTGGGCGAATACTTTCAATACATTACGCGCAGCGGCATGGACGAGGTGCCCTTGGAATCGGAGGTCAACCACGTACGTGCCTACATGGAAATCCAAAATCTGCGATTTTCCAACCGGATTGAGATTCAAATGGACCCGCTGCCCGACGGTTTCAAGCAAATATGCGTTCCCCGCCTTATTTTGCAGCCTATCATAGAGAACGCTTACCACTACGGAGTTGGAAATGCCGTATCCGACGGGCAGCTTCATGTGCGGTTCACAAGCGAAGCGGAGAGGATCGCCATTAAGGTCGAGGACAACGGTCCCGGGATGGATGCCGCCTCGCTGCAAAATATTCAGACAAGACTGGCGGGCCATGGAGAAGGCGAATATACAGGCATGCTTAACGTTCACAGGCGCCTTCAGCTAAAGTTCGGGCCGTCCGCCGGCATTGAACTGTTCCCCACGGCTCCGCACGGGCTGACGGTCGTTATTCATATTCCGCATCGAAAGGAGCAGGACCATGCATAGACTGCTGATCGTCGACGATGAACCGATTATCGTGAACAGTATCTTTCAATTGCTGCAGCAAGCTGCTCACCTGGAGCTGGAGTTCTATCGCGCTTATAACGCCTTTGAGGCGCTGGAACAGCTGCGGAAAACGAGAATCGATCTGGTTCTGTCGGATATTCGGATGCCTGGCATGGACGGCCTGGAGCTGCAGAAGCGAATTGCAGCGACATGGCCTTACTGCAAGCTGATCTTCTTGACGGGCTTCAATGAAGTGTCGTATATGCAGGAAGCCATTCGGGCCGGGGGCATCGTCGATTACTTGTTGAAAAACGAGGACGACACGTTGATCGTCAAAGCCGTGGAGAGGGCGATTGCCGCCATCGAGCGGCAGGAAGGGCTGATGGACCGCGTCCAGGCTGCGAATGCGAAGTATGAAGCGGCCCTCTCCCTCTTGCAGCGGAACGCTTTGTTCGAGACGGAGGGAGTCACGCCGGCACGGCGGCAGCATGCCCTGCGGCAGGCGGATATCCCGCTGCGTGCGGACGCTCCGATCTGGGTGATGACGGGCCGCATTGACGAGTGGAAGCATGAGCGGAATGAATCGGACAAAGAGCTGCTTCGGTACGCTTGCAAAAATATGATGAAGGAATATCTGGACCCTACTGCCTGTTGGGCGGCGGTCGAATACAAGCCGGACTGTCTGGCCTGGATCGTTCAACCCAGAGAGATCGGGGAGATCGGGGAGCGAGCCTCGGAGGCAACGATGAGGCAGGCGTGGACTTATCTGCTCGCCAGAATGTCCAGCATTGCCGAAGCGGCCCAGGAGGCATGCCGCAAGTGGCTGCAGCTGCCGATATCTTTTGCGCTAAGCCGCTCCGCTTGCGAGTGGGGGGAACTGAAGGAGCGCGTGGCACGATTGGACGGGCTTCTTGGACGCAAGGAGTTCAGCGGAGCCGAGTGGTTGATCCAGGAACCGGAGAGCGGCAGCGGGAGGGACGAGCGAGAGCAGGAAGGCATTCCGGCGGAGGATGCCGGGGGGCAAGCCCCCCGCATGATCCGCATCGTTCAGCGCTATATCCACGAACACCTGGATCAGGAGCTGTCCCTGACGTCGCTCGCGGCGCTTGTCCACCACAGCCCTACTTATCTGTCGAGATTGTACAAGCGGCTGACTGGCATCACGCTGTTCGAATATATCACGGAGCAAAAAATGACGCTTGCCAGGCGGCTGCTCACAGAGAGCGCGCTGAAAATCCATGAGATCGCATCGGCCGTCGGCTATGAATCGGCACCTCATTTTACGAGATCGTTCAAGAAATACGAGGGTTGCACGCCGCAGGAATACAGAGAGCGCGGCTAGCCGCGGGCCGCTGCCGGAAGAAGGCAACAGAGCGCAACGAAAGGCAACATATGCGCGTAGTGGGGCCGGAAACGCCCAATCTATAATGAAGGAGCAGCATCAGAATGAGCCGGGGAGGACTTGCATTTATGATGAAAAAAAGCAATCGTTCGTTGTCCATGGCATCGCTGGCTATCTTATTGTTTGCGCTTGCAGCCTGCGGCAACGACGACAATTCGGGCGCAGCGACGCCTGCGGCGACGACGCTGTCGGCGACGGGCAGCGAAGCACCCGCTTCCAGCGAGGCAGCGGCCGACCCGATGGGGAAGTATGACCCGCCGATCGAAGTAACGGCGGTTCGTTCCGTGCTGTCCACCTTCAAGTTCGAGAACGGAGACACGATCGAGAACAACGGCTGGACGAAGCTGTACGAGAAGGAGCTCGGCATCAAGCTGAAGTATTTGTGGGCGGTCGATGCGAGCCAGTACGATCAGAAGCTGAATGTCATGATGACGACGGGGAAACTGCCGGATATTATGCCGGTATCCGGCTCGAAGTTGAAGCAACTGTATGATGCGGGACAGCTGGAGGACTTGACGGGTGTGCTCGAAAAGTACGGCTCCGAGAAAACGAAGGAGCTGCTGAACAAGGATGGCGGCCAGGCGCTTAGCTCGGCGACCTTCAAGGGCCAACTGGTCGGACTTCCGCTCAATCCCGGCTCGACGGATACGGCATCGCTGCTGTGGATTCGGGCGGATTGGCTGAAAAAGCTGAATCTCGCGGAGCCGAAGACGATGGACGATGTGCTGAAAATTGCAGAAGCCTTTGCGAAGCGGGACCCGGCCGGCAACGGCAAGAACGACACCTACGGACTTGGGCTGTCCAAAGATCTGTACGGCCTGTTCGCCGGCATGGAGGGCTTTTTCAACGGATTCCACGCGTACCCGACGAGCTGGGTCAAAGACACTTCGGGCAAATTGGCGTACGGCAGCATTCAGCCTGAGATGAAGCCGGCGCTCGTTAAGCTGCAGGAGCTGTATAAAAATGGCGGAATCGATGTCGAGTTCGGCGTCAAAAGCGCCGATCAATTGATTCAGGATGTCAACTCCGGCAAGCTGGGCATGCTTTACGGGGCTCACTACATGCCTCTGCTGTTCCAGGAGGGCAAGAACAACAATCCGGACATGGACCTGCGTCCGTATCGGCTGCCGTCCTTCGACGACCAGCCGGCGGCGCCGCAAACGTCCTTCAGCGTCACCGAGTATTATGTCGTCCGCAAGGGCGCCGAGCATCCGGAGGCTGCGGTTAAGCTGCTGAATGCCTTCAATACGGTATGGCCGAAGGAGCAATATCCGTCCGAAGAGATCGGCGTCAACGGTTCGATCGAGAAGTGGCAATATGCGCTTCTTAGAGGCACGAATCCGACGGCAAACCTGGACAGCTATAAGCGTCTGAAGGAAGCGCTCGAGAAGAAGGACGACTCGGTGCTCGATCACACGACGGGACAGCCGTTTATTTACAAGACGATCAACGAGTACCAGGCGGGCGACAAGGCGGGCTGGGGCTATGCGCTCGTGTTCGGGCCGGGAGGCTCTCAAGAGCTGCTGGCGGCGTATAACGCGAACAACGGCTTCAAGCCGACGGAGTTCCAGTCGACGCCGACCGAGGTGATGTCCCAGAAACTGGCCACGCTGAACAAGCTGGAGCTGGAGACTTTGACCAAGATTATTATGGGCTCGGCTCCCGTCGATTCTTTCGACGAGTTTGTAGCCAACTGGAAGAAGCTCGGCGGAGATGTCATTACGGATGAAGTGGCGAACTGGAGCGCGAGCAAGCAATAGCGGCTATGACGGAGAACCGAGCTTGCTCGGTTCTTTCTCCTCTAAGCCCGAGCAAGCCACTCGAAAGGAGAAGTCGGGAGATGAAAAGTGTCAAACGCGAATTCCCGCTGCATCTCATGCTGTTTCCCGGCATCGTCATCGTTTTTATCTACTGCTATATCCCGATGGCGGGTATTACGATCGCCTTCCAGCAGTTTATCCCAGTCAAAGGGCTGTTCGGCTCCGAGTGGATCGGCTGGGACAACTTCAAATATATGCTGGACATGCCGGACATTCGCGATATCGTCGGCAACACGCTGCAAATCTCGGTCATGAAAATTATGGCTGGCCTGACCGTGCCGATCGTCATCGCCTTGCTGCTGAACGAGGTTCGCAGCCTGTTTTTCAAAAAAAGTTTTCAAACGTTGATCTATCTGCCGCATTTTTTATCCTGGATTATTTTGAGCGGTATTCTGATCGATATTTTATCGCCGTCGGAAGGGATCGTGAATCAGTTTCTCTCGTTATTCGGGATCAAGCCGATTTTCTTCCTGGGCAGCAACGCCTGGTTTCCCTTTACGCTGGTCGCGTCGGACGTATGGAAGGAATTCGGCTTCAGCACCATTGTCTACTTGGCGGCCATCACAGGCATTAATCCGACGCTCTACGAGGCGGCGGTTATGGATGGCGCGAATCGCTGGCGGCAAACCTGGCATGTCACCTTACCCGGCATGGCGCCTGTCATCGTACTGCTGGCCACCTTGAGCTTGGGCAACGTTCTGAATGCAGGCTTCGAGCAAGTCTTTAATCTATACAGCCCGTCGGTCTATGAAAGCGGAGACATCCTGGATACACTGATCTATCGAATCGGCATTCAGGACGCGCAATACGGCGTGGCGACCGCCATCGGCCTGTTGAAGTCTCTCGTCTCGCTGGTCCTCATATCGACCTCTTATTTCCTGGCCTATCGGCTGGCCAATTACCGAATCTTTTAAGGAAGGGAGGAAGGGCATGAACCTCGCCGCAACAAGGGGCGCGAGATGGTTTGCCGTCGGCAATTATACCTTTCTTGTGCTGCTGTCATTGCTGTGCCTGTTCCCGATCATCCATGTATTGGCCATATCCTTAAGCTCGAGCACCGCCGCTTCGGCCGGTCGCGTCACGGCTTGGCCCGTCGATTTTACCTTCGCTTCCTATGATTATATTTTGCGGAAGCCGGAATTTCTGCGTGCGTTCGCCATTACGCTGGAGCGGGTCGCGCTCGGTTTTGCGATGAATATGCTGCTGACGGTGTTGTGCGCTTATCCGCTGTCCAAGCAGACTTACGAATTTAGACTTAGAACGGTATATGCCTGGTTTTTCGTGGTCACGATCCTGTTCAGCGGAGGACTTATTCCTTGGTTTCTGACGATCAACGCGACGGGGCTCGTCGATTCCATCTGGGCGCTCGTCGTACCGGGCGCGGTTCCCGTCTTCAATGTCATTCTTGTGCTTAATTTTTTTAGAGGATTGCCCAAGGAAGTCGAGGAATCGGCATTCATCGACGGAGCGGGCTATTGGAAGGTACTTTGGGCGATCGTCGTTCCGCTGTCGATGCCCGTGCTGGCTGCGGTCGGCTTGTTCACGCTGGTCAGTCATTGGAATTCCTGGTTCGATGCGCTGATTCTGATGAACTTTCCGAAGGACTATCCGCTGTCGACCTACCTGCAGCTCATCGTGATCAACAGCAATCCGCTCGCGCTGAGCGGTCAGAGCCTGACGGAGATCGTCGAGATCTCGCAGCGAACGACCCGGGCGGCGCAGATTTTTCTGGGGGCTCTGCCGATCTTGCTGGTATATCCGTTTTTGCAGAAGTATTTTGTCAAAGGAATCGTGCTCGGCAGCGTGAAGGGATAAGCCCATAACGAGGAGGAAATGGAATGAGAAATTTTAGAGCCGGAAAGCTTGCAGCTCGTTCTGTCGTTGCTATGCTGGTTGCCTTCGGTTTGCTGTTGTCGGCGCTCCCGACGAAGGCCGGCGCCAGCGGAGGGACTTTTCCGATCGGCATCTTTTTTCCTCCGGGCGCGCAGGCGACGACACAGGCCAAATATGCCGAGATCGCCGGGATGAATGCGAACTTCATCGTCGGCGCAGGCGTGCTGGTCACCCCGGAGGCCAACGGACCGGCACTGGATATGGCACAGGCGAACGGACTGAAGCTGCTGGCATCCGATTTTCGCCTGCACTGGAGAGACGAGCATCTCGCGCAGTCTGCGAACGGAGCGGGTCTGTGGGTCAGCAGCGGCAATTCTCTGGGGCAGACCTTCAAGTCGCCGGTCGCCGGCACGCAGTGGTACATCACCGGAGTCAAGCTGAATATCGATATCGGCAATTGGCCGGCCGGGGTCAAGCTGACGCTGAGCATATACGACAGTCCGGCCAAAGGGACGCTGCTCGGCAGCAGCTCCATTACCGGTCCGGCGAGTACGTATTTTCCGTCCTTTAGCCTGAGCAAGCCGGTCGTGACCAACACCACTTATTATATGGAGCTGACCAGCGACAGCACGACCGCGATCGGCTGGGTGGCGACGAGCACCGGGGACGCCTACGGCAACGGCACCGCCTACCAGCAGGGAGCCGCGCTCGGCAGGGACTTGTGGTTCGACGTGTCCTTTGCGCAATTAGCTTACAACGACGGGCATCGGCCCAGCGACAGCGATATCGATGCGATAGTCGGGCAATACGGCGCACATCCCGCGCTGCTCGGCTACCACTTGTACGATGAGCCTTCCGCGGATTTGCTGAGCCGGCTGCAATCGGTTCAACGAAGAATCGAGCAGCAGCAGCCGGGCGCCTTTACCTTCCTGAATCTGCTGCCGATCTACGCCACTCCGGCACAGTGGAACGTAGGCAGCGTATCCGGCGACTTTGCAAGGCCGAACCGGGTGCTTGGACAGAAGTTCCGCACGGCCCCCGGACAGAACGCCATCTCCACGCTGCAGCTGTGGATCGATCATCTGACATGGGGCGCGGGGGAGGCGTTGACCTTAAAGCTATGGAATTCCCCGGCCAAGCAGTCCCTGATCGCCCAAAGCACGTTGACCTCCTCTACAACGGACTGGCCCGTCTTTACGCTGAACGCGGCCGTTGCGCCATCGACCGATTATTACTGGGAGCTCACGCACAACGGAGGCGGCGACAGCTCGGTAGGCTGGGTGATTCAATCCAACTCGAGCGACAATTGGGTGAACGACGGCACGGCCTACGTGAACGGGCAGTCGATCGATGCGGATTTCTGGTTCGTTCTCAACCAGGCCATTCAGGGCGGCACGTACGAAGACTATGTCTACCGCTGGGCAAGCAAGCAGCCCGATGTGCTGGCATTCGATCACTATCCCTTCATGAGCGACGGCAGCTTTAAGTCGGACTACTATGCCAATCTGGAGATCGTCCGCCGTCAAGCGCGATATGCGGGAATCGATTTTTGGTCCTATATTCAATCCGTGGGCATCACTAATTATATGAAGCAGCCGACCCTTGAGGAAATGAGATATCAAATCTACACCAATCTGGCCTATGGAGCCAAGGGATATATCTACTTCACGTATACGACTCCCGGCCCCGAGGCGAGCGGCGAGCCGTTCTACGGCGGCTTGATTCTGCCGGACGGATCGCGCAATGTCACCTACGACTACGCCAAAACGATCAATGCCGAAGTCGAGCGGCTGGGCTCCGTGCTGTCGGGTCTGTCCTCCCAGGAGGTCTATCATACGGGCACTCTGCCGTCCGGGGCCAGGAGCTTGCCCGCAAGCTTCTTCTGGCAGCTTGAAGATGCCGGCCAGCCTGCCGTCATCGGCTATTTCAAGAATGCGGCCAATCGCAAATATATCATGGTCGTCAATCGCGATTACGCGAACGCCAGAACGTTAAGCTTCTCGTTGCCGTCCAAGCCGTCCGCCGTGACGGAATGGTCCAAGACGACGGGCGCGGAGACCGCGACGAACTACAACGCAGCGACAGGCAAGCTGTCGGCATCCTTCGCTCCGGGCGAAGGCAGATTGTATGCGCTGCCGGCAGGCTATTAAGCCGCCCTTTGATAAAAGCCCTATCCGAGGCGCTTTACGGCGTCTTGGATAGGGCTTTTGCTGCAGGTCGCGGAACCTCAACAAGTTTGGGTAAACTGATTATAGATTCTATGAGAAGAGGCGAATATTCATGGAAAAAAGGGCGTACGGGAAGACGGGCATGCAAGTGAGCGTACTGGGGTTCGGCGGCGCGGAGATCGGGTTCAGCGGCGCCGATCAGCGGGATGTCGATCGGCTGCTGGGCAGCGCGCTGGACGCGGGGCTCAACCTGATCGATACGGCGGAGTGCTATAAAAACAGCGAAGAACTCATCGGCCGAGCCGTGTCGGGCAGGCGCGACGACTATTTTCTTTTTACCAAATGCGGACATGCGGCAGGCCTCGATCTGCCCGACTGGGATCCCCGCATGCTGGCGCAAAGCATCGACCGCAGCCTCGAACGGCTCCGGACGGACTATGTCGACGTGATCCATCTCCACAGCTGCTCTGAGGATGTGCTGAGGCAAGGCGACGTAATCGACGTGCTGAAGCGCGCCAAGGAGCAAGGCAAGACGCGGTTCATCGGCTATAGCGGAGACCATACGAACGCGCTGTATGCCGTTCGCACGGGAGCGTTCGACTCGCTCATGACGTCCTTGAACATCGCGGATCAGGAGGCGGTCGATCTCACGCTAACAGAAGCGGCCGAGCGCGGCATGGGCGTCGTCATCAAGCGTCCCGTCGCCAACGTGGCGTGGCGGCATACCGAAGCGCCGGATGCGAAGGCTTACGAATACCCGTACTGGCAGCGGCTGCAGAAGCTGAAGTACGACTTCCTGCAAAACGGCCTGGAGGAAACGGTCGGCAAGGCGCTCCGCTTCACGCTGTCGACGCCCGGCGTGCATTCGGCGATCGTCGGCACGGCGAATCCGGATCGCTGGACGACCAACGCGAGACTGCTGGAGCAAGGCGCGCTGCCGGCAGACGAGTATGAAGCCATTCGCGAGCGCTGGCGTCAGGCGGCGGAGAGCGATTGGATCGGCTTGGAATAAAAATTTACGAACATGTATTCCCTTTTAGCTGAGATTGTGGTTTAATAAAGGCATTACGTTAGCGGTGAAGCACACCCCGACGGTCGTCCATGACGGCTTGGTCGGGGTTTTTGCTTTTTCGGAGCGGAGGGAAGCATTGATGAACGGGCGCATGCTTTTACGGCGGAGGGCCGTGCATTATAATAGACGTATGACATGGGGGGAGCGCGCGTGAGCGGCGGAAAGAAGACCGCAAGCTATTCGTTTCCCCACGATACGTCTTACCGCTACTTGTTATCGAGCAAAAAGCTGTTCGTCGAGCTGATTCGCTCCTTCGTCGCCCGCGAATGGGCCGAGTCGATCGACGAGTCCGAGCTGGAAGCGATCGATCACTCCTTTGTTTTGCCGGATTTCGGCCGAAGAGAAGCAGATTTGGTGTATCGGCTCCGTATGAAGGGCAGGGACATTATTTTTTATGTTCTGCTGGAGCTTCAATCGACGGTCGATATGTCCATGCCCTATCGCCTGCTTCAGTACCAGACGGAGATCTGGCGTTATCTGCTCCGCAATCGGCCGTTCAAGGAAGGCGGCAGTTTTATGCTCCCCGCGATCGTACCGATCGTGCTGTACAACGGCCAGCGTCCATGGACGGCGCCGAGGCAGCTTCGCGCATTGGTGGAGGGGCAGGCTGCCTTCGGTTCCGAGCTGCTCGACTTCGAATACGTGCTTATCGATGTCGAACGTTATACCGAGCGAGAGCTGCTGGAGCTGTCGAATACGATCGGCGCCGTATTCCTGCTCGATCAGTCGGCGGACCGCCGGCAGCTGCACGATCGGCTTGCGAAGCTGATGGGGACCGTACGGGCGATGCCGGAAGAGCTGAAGAGCCAGTTTCTCAACTGGCTGGCGAACATGGTCGCCAGGCAGCTGCCGGACCCGAGCAAGGCGATCGACGATATGATGAACCAGTTTAAGAAGGAGGAAGAGGTCGCTATGGGATTGCAGCAGAACCTGGAGGCGATTCGGAACAGCGGCGTGGAGGAAGGGCGCGAGCGGGGCTTGAGAGAAGGACTTGAACAAGGTCTCGAACAAGGTCTTGAGCAAGGTTTGGAGCAAGCCGCGCTTCGCATGCTCCGGCTGGGGCTCGATCTCGAAGTCATCGGCGAAGCGACGGGCTTTTCCAAGGACCGGCTCCAGAGGCTCCGCGACCGGAAGAGATAGGTTCATTTCATTGCCCTCTGTGGCGCAGGGCATCCTTTTGAGATACGATGACTTCCAGCCGTTAAGTTCCCGATTTAGCCTTGTCGCACTTCAGGCAGTACCGTCTGCCGTACCTGCGGCCATACCGGACGATTCGGCGTATCGCCGTCCGGTCCTCAAGCTTGACGAACGGGCAAGGGTCCGGCCGGGTGTTCACCTCCAGAATCCAGGGCTTTAGTCCACGGTCGACGGCGATGTCGATGCCCAGCTCGTTCATGGCCGGGTATTCGCGTCCGAGGCGATCGGCGGCCTGCAGCGTCAACCTTCGCATGGCGCCGATCGTGCGGGCGGCTCCCGCGCGACCCGCCGCGGGTCCGAGCAGCCGCGCCGCTTCGAAGATCGTGCCGCCCTGGCTGCCGTTCGAGACGATCTTGCCCGGATGCGCGACGCGGCCCGCGATACCGGTGACGGCCCATCGGCCCGCCGCGTTTTTCTGCACCATGACGCGAAAATCGAATGGCCGGCCTTCGAACCGCAGCACGCGCACGCCCTGTTGAGCCAGGTGAAGCCTTTTTCCCATTTTGCGCCGCACGGACCGGTACATCCCCGCATAAGTATCGAAGTCCAACCGCTCCAAGCCGATTTGATATCGATAACGTCCCTTCGCCATCCGCTCGACCCGCATGATACCAATGCCTTGCGAACCGGTGTCCGGCTTTACATATACGATCCCGTATTTCCCCAACATCTCCTTCAGTCCTATACCTGAGAACGGTACGGTGGACGGCACATGAATCGCCAGTCTGCCGCCGAGCAGCAGCTTCGTTTTGATGAGCTTGCTGGACACGGTCTGTACATTACGATTTTTCACGTCGTTTCCCCCTGGCTTTTGCTTATATATCATACGAACGCGGAGGGCTTTTTGCGATACGCCTCCGGTACGTCGTTGACTGTGTCGCGTGTAGATTTTGAACGTCGGCCCGCCCGGCGACATATGTTGATAGCATCCCGGATTAGGCTTCAACCTCGACGGGCAAGGAGTGAATCGAATGTCCGAACCTGCGGGCAGCAATGCTCTCGCCGAACGGACGGCGCAGCGATTTCCGTGGTATCGGGGGCTTCCGGGCTGGAACGCGGCGCAGCCTGCGTCTTTGCCTCTGATTACGGCTTCCGTGCTGGAGGCTTTTTATTATACGGATCACAATCCGCTCGCGCTCCGCGGCGATTTGTACCGGTATCGGACCTCGGGCACGAGTGCCGGGGTGCGCAAGACGATTTTCTATACCGAACGGGACGAAGCGGCGTATTTGCGCATTAAGGAGAAGGTCTTCCGCGAAATACTCGGGAATCGCGGCTATCGGACGGTGGTATCGGATATGGGGACGGGGCACGCCGAAGCGACGGCTGTGAGCGTATTTCGCAGCCTGGGCATGGAGGTCCATACGCTGTCGTATCGGGAGCCGGTAGGGCGGCACGTCGAACGGCTGCACCGCATTCGCCCCGAGGTGCTCTACACGATGCCTTCGATTCTGGACCGGATTCTGCTCGCGGCGGAAGACCCGCGCGCATTCGGCGTGCGCCAGGTCGTTCTGGTCGGGGAGATCGCGTCGCCGGGCTGGATGCGGCAGGCAGCCGCTCGTCTTGGCATCGAGCCGGACGCGATCGTCGACACGTACGGCTCGATCGAGATCGGCACGATCGCCTATTACGATCATCGGTATGGCCGCTACTTGCTGGCCGAAGGTCTCGAGGCAGAAGGGATCGGCGCCGAGACGCTGGGCGAAGCGTACGAGCCGCTGCCTGCGGGCGAGCAGGTGCTCGTGCTCACGTCGACCGTCCGCGAGGCGTTTCCGGCGCTTCGCTACGTCACGTACGACGTCGTGCGCGATTTGCGCACGATCATGGTAGCCGGCGAGCCGAGACAGAGCTTCGGCAGCATCGTGAAGCGCATCGGCCCCGATCTCAAGCATGGAGAAAAAATCAGCATTTACGATATCGAAAATGCGGTTTATCGGCATATCCGCGATGCGGGCGTCCGCGTCAATGTGTCGGGCAACGGGCTGCGCGTCCATCTTTACGGCGTATCCGAAGCGGATGAAGCGCTGCTTGGACGGGTGCGCGAAGAGCTGCAGAACCGCATTCCCGAGATCGGCGCCATGATTCGCGGCGGCATGCTGGCCGGCATCGAGGTCGTCGCCGAAGCCGGCTTCGACGACGAGCGGAGCCGCAGCGCCGTCAAAAACAAAAAAATATTTTATACGTAAAGGTCGGGTTCGCATGAGGCTCGAGGGTGGCATCGCGGAAGCGATCGGGCGCACGCCGCTGATCCGGTTGGGGCGGCTGTTTGCCGGCGAACCGTTCGAGACGTACGGCAAGCTGGAATGGATGAATCCGGGCGGCAGCGCCAAGGATCGCCCGGCGCTGTACATGCTGCGCGAAGCGATCGGGCGCGGCGAAGTGACCGAAGGCAGCGTGATCGTCGAGTCTAGCTCGGGCAATCTGGGCATCAGTCTTGCGCAGCTTTGCGCTTATCTGGGGCTGCGATTCATCTGCGTGGCGGATCCCCGGACGACCCGGCGGCATCTGCAGATCATCCGGAGCTTCGGCGGCGAGATCGAGCTGGTAACCGAGCCGGATGCGCGCACGGGCGAATATTTGCCTGCCCGCATTCGCCGGGTGCAACAGCTGGTGCGCGACATTCCGGGCGCGTATTGGACCAATCAATACGGCAATCCGGACAATGCGCTGGCGCATGCGGAGACGACGATGCAAGAGATCGGGGAGCGGCTCGGGGCGATCGACTATTTGTTTTGCGGCGTCAGCTCGTGCGGCACGATCCGCGGATGCCGGGACTATATCCGAAGACGCGGATGGTCGACGAAGATCGTGGCGGTCGACGCGGAGGGCAGCGCGCTGTTCGGCGGCTCCGACGGCCGGCGGAGGTTCCCGGGGCTTGGCGCCGCGCAGGTGCCGGACCTGCACGACGAGGCGCTGGCCGACCTCGTCGTGCGCGTATCGGACGCCGATTGCGTGAGAGGCTGCCGGGCGCTCGTACGGCGCGAGGCCATCCTCGCCGGCGCGTCTTCGGGAGGCGTCGTCGCGGCGATCTGGCGGATCGGGCGTGACATTCCGGCCGGGTCGGCTTGCGTCGCGATTTTGCCTGACCGTGGCGAGCGCTACATGGACACGGTGTACGACGACGAATGGGTCCGACGGGAGCTGGGGACGGAGCCGGCTTCGGAACCGGACTCGGAGTCGGCGCATGCTGCCCCGGCAGAGGGCGAAGGGGGCGGCGGATGATCTATTTGCATGACGGACATATCCGGACGCTCGGCATCGACTGGCGTCGACTGATCGGCATCGTCGAGGCGGTCGTTCGCGAACGGGACCGCGGCGCGTGCGTCAGTCCGGCCAAAACGTATCTTCGCTACGGGGACACGCGCAACCGCATCATCGCGATGCCGGCCTATGTAGGCGGGCCATTCGATCTGGCCGGCATCAAGTGGGTGGCGGGCTTCCCCGGCAATATCCGGCGGGGGCTGCCGCGCGCGAGCAATGCGATCGTCCTCAACGATGCAAGGACGGGCATTCCCATTGCCTTTCTTCGGAGCTCGCTTCTGAACGGCTTGCGCGCGGCGGCGGTCAGCGGCCTGATGTTGCGGGCGTATCTCGAGGCGAGGCAGCCGAAGGACGTGCGACTCGGCATCGTCGGCTGGGGTCCGATCGGCCGCCTGCACCTCGATTTGTGCGCGGATCTGCTCGGCGATCGGCTGAAGCGGGCGACGCTGTTCGATCTGCGGCCGATCGATCCGAAGACGATTCCCGCACACCTGCGGGACATCGTGGATCTCGCTGGCGATTGGCGCGAGGTCTACGGCGCATCGAACGTATTCGCGACATGCACCGTATCCGCCGAGCGGTACGTCGATGCGCCGCCGCCTGCGGGCGCGCTGCTGCTTAACGTCTCGCTGCGCGACTACAAGCCGGGCAGCGTATTCGGCATAGCGACGCCAATCGTGGACGACTGGTCCGAGGTGTGCAGAGAAAACACGGATATCGAGCGGCTTCACGCAGCCTGCGGACTTAGGGAGGCGGATGCGCGCACGCTTGCGGACGTCGTATGCCGGGATGCGCTGCTCGCCGTGCCGGAGAAAATGCCGGTTTTCTTTAATCCGATGGGACTCGGCGTCTTCGATATCGCGATCGCGGGCGATTATGCGAAGCGTGCCATGAAGCGGGGGATCGGGAGCGTCCTGGAGGAATGCTAAGAGGAAATGCTGAGGATTAATGAGACTTAAGGCCTAAATGCCGACGACCGGGTTTTCACGGCGTCGGCTTTTTAGGCTGGGCTGACGCATCTGCTCCGCAGCTTTCCTTTGCGGGAAACCGCAAAAAAAGCCGCGCATTACCGCGAATATTTGCGGAACCGCGCAATGGATTTTCGGTTACAGGGAAAATCCGGGACTTTATGATTAATATAGTTCGAATTAACCGGTCAGGAGGCCAGCATGAACATAAAATCCAACATGTCGGCAATCGAAAAAAGCGGAGCCGAGGAACGATCGGACGAGCTGCTGCAGGACATTCTGCAGGCGCTGCGCCAAATCGTGCCGCTGCCGCTCACCGTTGCGGATCCCCGCGCGGAGGATGAGGAATGGCAAGAGGAGTGGGGCGTCCTCATCGGTGTGACGGGGGACATGTACGGCCGCGTCGTCATTCTGGGCGAGGGCGACGTGTTCGGGCATCTCGGCGAAACGATGTTCGGCATGCGCCTTGCGGGCGAGATGCTTCATTCCTTCGTCGGAGAATTGGCGAATATGGTCGCAGGACAAGCTGCGACGCTCGTCGCGGGCAGGGGTTGCCGGATCGACATCACGCCGCCCACGGTCATCGCGGGCCGCATGCATATTTACGGGTTGAATAACGTCGTTCGGATGTCTGTCGCGTTCGAAGGCGCGGGAGCGCTCCAGTTCATCATATCCAGAGATACGGAAGGGAAGGTGTGACGCCATGGCAACGGTATTGGTCGTAGACGATGCGGCGTTCATGCGGATGATGGTCAAATCGATATTGCAAAAGGGCGGGCATGAGGTCGTAGGCGAGGCGGAGAACGGCGCGGTTGCCGTAGAGAAATACGCCATGCTTAAGCCGGATCTCGTCACGATGGACATAACGATGCCGGTCATGGAAGGAATCGAGGCAGTCCGGCTGATCAAGGCGGGTCATCCGGATGCGCGGATCATCATGTGCTCGGCGATGGGCCAGCAAGGGATGATCATCCAGGCCATTCAAGCCGGCGCGAAGGATTTCATCGTCAAGCCATTCCAAGAGGATCGCGTCATCGAGTCCGTCAATAAATTGCTCAAAGCCGAAGGGAGGCCGGTGCCTTGATGAATCTTTCCGTCAAAAATCGTTTGGCGATCGTGCTGCTGCTTATTCTGCTGGCGCCGAGCTTGGCGATCGGCTGGTTTTCGTACCGCAGCGCGGCTGAAAAAGTCAAGTCGCAGATTCAAGGCGCCGCGCGGGAAAGCGTACAGGCCGCGGAGAGGAAAATTCAGGACGAGATCTCGTCCGGCATGCAGGACATCGATTATCTCTCGGGCCTCATGAGCGCGAAGCTGCTCGCAGGAGGCGATCCGGCCAAAGCGGAGGCGCTGCTCGCGCCTTTTCAGGCAGCCAAGCCGATCTACCAAAACGTCGTTTTCGGCACGAAAGAAGGGCTGGCGGCCAACGTGCCGCCCTCCAATCTGCCCGCAGATTACGATCCGAGAGAGAGGGACTGGTACAAGCAGGCGATGGCGCATCCGGGCGTCGCGATCGTCTCCAATCCGATCGTGTCGGCCTCGAACGGCGAGATGATCGTCGTCATCGCCAAGACCGTCGCCGACGGATCGGGCGTCATAGGCGCGGTTGTGGGGCTGAACGAGCTCAGCGATCAAATGAAGCAGTTCACCGTAGGCAAGCGGGGCTACGTGTTCGTGATGGACGGGAACCGGAACTACCTCGCTCACCCGACGAAAAAGGCGGGGGGACCGAATACCAACGGCTACATCGAGCAGGTGTACGCCAACGACAGCGGCGTCGTGAATTACACACTGGACGGCGTAAAAAAAGAAGCGGCCTACGCGACGAACAAGCTCACGGGATGGAAGATCATGGGCGCCATCGAGCTAAGCGAGGTATCGGATGCGACGCGCGGCATTTTGTATACGACCGTTATCGTGATCACGGCTACCGCCCTTATCGGCCTCTTGCTGGCTTTCTGGCTGATCCGTTCGATCAGCGCGCCGATGAAGCGCCTCATGCAGGCGACGGAGCGAATCGCGGATGGCGATCTGACGGAAGAAGTGCCGGTTCGAAGCAAGGACGAGCTCGGCCAGCTCTCCGCTGCCGTCAATCGCATGATCTTCAAGCTCAGAACGCTGATCGGCGACGTCGTTCGTTCCTCCGAGAGCGTCGCGTCTTCGTCGGAGCAGATCTCGGCGAGCACGCAAGAGATCGCCAGCGGCACGAACGTGCAGTCCGAGGCGGCGGTGGACATTCGCGAACGCTTCGGCGAGCTGTCGGCCGCGATCGCGGCCGTCGCCGAGGGCGCCGAGGCGGCTTCGCTGCTGGCATCGCAAACTTCGGCGATTGCCCGGGACGGCGGGGCGGTCGTTAACCGATCCGTAGCCAGCATGGGCGAAGTCAGCAACCAGGTCGCGCATCTGGCCGAGGACAGCGCCAAGATCGGCGAGAATCTCGAGGTGATCGGCCGCATCGCCGAGGAGACGAACC
>NZ_JAGXJW010000020.1:63344-97162 GCF_019091135.1 Cohnella sp. GbtcB17
CTGAGCGCGGCGATGGGGGCGGCCCGCGCCGGCGACCGGGGTCGCGTCTTCGCCGTCGGCGCCGCCGAGGACCGCAAGCTCGCAGAGCGCAGCGGCGAAGCGACCAAGCAGATCTCCGCGATCATCAAGGAGATGCAGCGCAATACCGAGCGCAGCGTCGAGGCGGTCGCCGAAGGCGTGAGCCATTCGCGGGAGACGGGCGAAGCGTTCGAGCGCATTCTGTCGATGGTGTCCGCCACGGAGGACAAGGTCGGGGAGATCGCGGCAGCCAGCGAAGAGCAGGCTGCGCAATCCGACGAAGTCAAACGCTCGATCGAGAGCATCTCCGCCGCCAGCGAGGAGGCCGCGGCCGCTTCGGAGGAGACCGCGTCGACCTCCCAGTCGCTCGCGCAGCTCGCCGAACGGCTGCACGAGTCCGCATCCGTCTTCAAGATCGACTGACATGCCGCCGCGATTCGCGGAAGCCAACATAGAGGGGAGCATCGGCCATGACGGCGCAAGAACAGTACGTCGAGTTCGGCATCGAACGCGAGCAGTACGCCATTCGCATACAGGACATCCACGAGATCATCAAGATGCAGGACATCACGCATATTCCGGGCGTCATGCCGTACGTCAAAGGGGTCATCAATCTCCGGGGCAAGATCGTGCCGGTGCTGAGCCTGCGCGACCTGTTCGGGATGGAGGAACAGCCCTACACGAAGCAGACTCGTATCGTCGTCGTGAACCACGCCGTGGACACGGTCGGCATTATCGTCGACCGCGTCAGCAAGGTGACGACGTTCAATGATATACAGGCGCCGCAGGGACGCTTCGGCGGACTCGACGGACGGCTTTTCACGGGGATCGGACTGACGAGCGGCGGGTTGGTCGGCATCCTGCAGCTGGAGGAAGTTCTGCTTCAAGACTAGGGGGATACCGACATGCTGTCTGAATATAAAGAGGTGTTTCTGGAGGAGCTGGACGAGCAGCTTCAACTGATGGACGAGGTCATCCTGCAGCTGGAGCGGGATTGCGAGTCCCGCGAGGTGATCCAAAGCCTGTTCCGCGCAGCGCATACGCTGAAGGGCTCGTCGGCGGCCATGGGCTTCGAGGAGATGAAGCGCCTTACTCACCGAATGGAGCATCTGCTCGATCTGGTCCGTTCCAAGGAAAGGACGGTCACGCCGCCGTTGATCGACCTGCTGTTCCGGTCGCTCGACAGCCTGAAGCTGATGAAGGAGGACATCGTGACGCAGGACTGCATCTCCGTGGATGTGTCCGACTGCTTGCAGGCGCTCGAGCGGTTCGATTCGGAAGCGGGCGAAGCCGGCCGCGGGACGACGCCATCGGCGGAGCCGGAAGCCGGACATACGACTTCCGGAGCGACGACCAGGGCTGCCGTCTCCGCTTCCGGCTTCAAGCGGCCGGAGCTGTCCCTCTCGATTCGTCTTCATATGAAAAACGCGATCGGGCAGGGGCTGCGCCTGCACTGGGTGCGCGTCCGCCTCTCGCCGGAGTGTTTCATCCAGGGCGCGAGGGCCTACGTGATCCAGACGATGCTCGCGGAGTGGGGCGAAGTGCTTCTGGCCTCGCCCGATTACGAGAGCATCGGCGAGAGCGGCATGGACGCCCCGGAGTTGACGTATTTGTACGCGGGAACGCAGGCGTCGTCCGAGCTGGCCGCCATGACGGCCAATCTGGCCGACGTCGCGGGCGTTGATGCAGAGCCTGTGCTTCCCGAGGAGGCGGAGATGGACTATCGCGCGCACGGAGATGGGGAGGCTTCAACGGAGACGATGCCGGAGCCGGAACAAGACCCGACCTCGGCCGAGACGGCCGCGGCAGCCGAGCCCTCGATCCGGCAGCCCGCCGCGGCTCCGTCCGCGCCGCAGCCTTCCGCGGCGGTCAAGTCCAAAGCGCAGACGATCCGCGTGAGCGTCGAACGGCTCGACGATCTGATGAACCTTGTCGGCGAGCTTGTCATCGACCAGACGCGCATCCAGCAGGTCGCCCGCACGCAGCGTCGTCGCTTCCAGGACGATTCGGTCGGCGAGCTCGGACATATCGCGGACCATCTGTCGCGAATTATCGGCGATCTTCAGGAAAGCGTCATGAAGGCGAGGATGCTGCCGATCGAGCAGCTGATGGGCCGATTCCCGCGGATGATCCGGGATCTCTCCCGGGATCTCGGCAAGGAGCTCGAGCTGGTCATGGAAGGGCAGGACACGGAGCTGGACCGCACCCTCATCGAGGAGATTGCCGATCCGCTCATTCATCTGATCCGCAATGCCGTCGACCATGGCCTGGAGCTGCCCGAGATCCGGGAGCGGGCCGGCAAGCCCCGTCAGGGCGTCCTGCGCATCAGGGCCGCGCACGAGGACAATCAGGTCGTCATCTACGTCGAAGACGACGGCGCCGGCATCGACCCGGCTAAGATGCGGTCCTCCGCGGTCGGCAAAGGAATTATTACGCAGGAGGAAGCGGACGCCCTGAGCGAACGGGAGGCGATCGATCTGATCTTCCGCCCGGGGTTCTCCACGGCGCAGCGGGTGAGCGACGTCTCCGGCCGCGGCGCCGGCATGGACATCGTGGCCAGCCATATCGAGAAACTGAACGGCATGATCGATATCCGTTCGGAGCTGGGCCGCGGAACGTCGTTCAAGATCAAGCTGCCGCTGACGCTGGCGATCATCGTGGGGCTGCAGGTCAAGTGCAACGGCCAGACGTTGATTATCCCGATGAGCAATATCGCGGAGATCGTGCGCGTCTCTGCCGAAGAGATCCGAACCGTCCGTGGCCAGCCCGTCGTGCTGATCCGCAACCAGGTCATTCCGGTCGCGGATATTCGCGACAGATTCGGCGTCCCGGGGAATAACGACGGCCCGAAGCATATTCCGCTGGTCATCATCGGTTCGGCCGAGAAGCGCCTTGCCTTGACGGTGGACGAGCTTATCGGCAACCAGGAGATTGTCATCAAGTCGCTCGGCGCCTACATCGGCAAGGTGGACGGTATCGCCGGGGCGACGATCCTGGGCGACGGCAGCGTGGCTTTAATTCTTGAGATATCGGCTTTGTTCGGCAGGGCGACGGCTCGATAAAAGGTTAACGATAAACGGAGGGAACACCTATGAGATGGTTCGGACACTTGAAAATCTCCTTCAAACTGGGCATCGCCTTTGCGCTGATGGCCGTACTGTTAGTCTTTACCGGAACGATGGGGCTGAGTCAGCTGGGCAAAATGAACGGCGCGCTGGGCAATCTGTACAATAACAACCTGATCCCGATCGCAAATTTATCCGGCGCCCTGTCGCAGCACGAACTGATCAGAGTAAATATCCGCGACTACAGTACATTCGGCGATACCGCCGAGAAAAAGAAGCAATACGAAGACGTCATCATGGGAGCCAAGGCGGAGGTCACTCGCCAGGTCGACGTCTATCGCGGTACAAAGCTGACGGCTGCCGAACAAGAGCTGCTCCCTCAGTTCGACGCTGCCTGGCAGGCTTACCAAACCACGCTTCAGGAAGTGCTGGAGCTGGCAAACAGCGGGCAGCGCGAAGCATTCAAATCGCTGCTGCAGGGCGAGTTGAAGCCCCGGGGCGAGGCGGTATCCCAAAAACTTAAGGAGCTTGTCGCGCTGAATATCAAGATCGCGGGCCAAACAAGCGACAGCGGCGACAGCATGTACGCGTCGTCCCGCACGACGACGTTCGCCGTGATCGCGGCCGCCCTGCTGCTCAGCGTGGCGCTCGGCTTCTATATCTCGCGGCACATCTCCCGCCCGCTTCGCCAAACGGTCGAGCTGGTCGGCCGCGTGGCGCAAGGCGACCTGAGAGAGACCTCGGACATCGATACGCGGGACGAAGTGGGCAGTCTGGCCGCTTCTATCAATCGCATGATCGAGGATCTGCGGGTGACGGTCGGACGCATTCAGTTCTCCGCCGAAAACGTATCCTCGGCAACGCAGCAAATATCCGCGAGCACGGAAGAAATCGCAGGCGGCAGCTCCAGTCAGGCGAATTCCGCGCAAACGATGAACGAGCTGTTCAAGGAGCTGTCGGAGGCGATCGGCTCGGTCGCCAGAAGCGCGGAGCATGCCTCGGATCTGTCCAACGCGGCGATGGAGATCGCGCAGGACGGCAGTCGTGTCGTCGACGCTTCAATTCAGGGCATGAACGAAGTAAATGAGCAGATTTCCCGGCTGGCGCAGGATTCGGAGCAGGTCGGCGAGATCGTGTCGGTCATCGACGATATTGCGGAGCAGACCAATCTGCTCGCGCTGAACGCGGTGCGCAAGCTCGCCGAACGAAGCGGAGAAGCGACCAAGCAGATCGCGCAGATCGTCAAGGGCATGCAGGCGAACACGCGGCGCAGCGTCGAGGCCGTGGCCGGCGGCCTGGCCGGCTCCCGGCGGACGGGCGAAGCGTTCGGCGACATCCTCGCCAAGGTGAGCGAGTCGGCGGGACGGGTCGCCGAGATCGCGGCGGCGAGCGAGCAGCAGGCGGCGCAGTCGTCGGACATGATGGCGTCGATCGAGAGCATCTCCGCCGCGGCCGAAGAAGCGGCGGCCAGCAGCCAGGAGACGGCGGCGACCGCGCAGACGCTCGCGAGTCTCGCGGACGAGCTCAATGCCTCGGTCGCGATGTTCCGGACGGGCAAATAGAAAGGCGGAATGAACGATGGCAACGGCGAAGGCAGACGATCTCGATTTTGCGCAGTTCGTCGCGAAGCTGAAGGGCAGGACCGGCATTGATTTGCTGCAGTATAAAGAGGACCAGATGCGCAGGCGGCTCGCCACGTTCAGGGACCGGCGGGGCTGCCGTACGTTTTGCGATCTGTTCGATAGCATGCAACGGGACGCGGAGCTGTACGAGGAGTTTCTGGACCGCATGACGATTAACGTCTCCGAGTTCTACCGCAACGCCAAGAGATGGGAGGCGCTGGAGAAAAAAATCATTCCCGACCTGGCGGCGAGCCGCGGCAAGCTCCGCTGCTGGGGCGCGGCCTGCTCGACCGGCGACGAGCCGTACACGCTGTCGATCGTGCTCTCCGGCTTGCTCAAGCGGCATGAATACGAGCTTCTGGCGACGGACATCGACAAGACGGCGATCAAGAAGGCGCGGGAAGGCCTGTACGGGCCTTCCTCGGTCCGGGAGGTGCCGAAGCCGATCCTGAGCCGGTACTTCAAAGTGACGGGTGAAACGTACGCGGTATCCGAGGAGATCAAGCGGAGCGTCACGTTCAAGCAGCACAATCTGCTCGCCGATCCGTACGAGCAGGGCTTCGACCTTATCGTGTGCCGCAATGTGCTTATTTATTTTACGGACGCCGCCAAGGAGAACGTTTTCAGGAATTTCGCCAAGTCGCTGAACAAAGGCGGGTACTTATTTATCGGGGGGACCGAGCAGGTATTCCAGCCTGAACGTTACGGGCTCGAGACGACGGACGCCTTTTTTTACCGCAAGACGTAAGGACCGCTTCGGCGGAGAATGAAAGGAGAGGGACGCCATGGCTGCGATTCGGGTGCTGGTGGTCGACGACTCGATCTTCATGCGCAAGCTGATCAAGCGCTTGCTCGAAGAGGACCCGGCTTTGACCGTGCCGGGCGTGGCGACGAACGGTGCCGAAGCGGTTCGCATGGCCCAGGAGCTGAAGCCGGACGTCATCACGATGGATGTCGAGAGGCCCGGCATGAACGGCCTGGACGCGGTATCCGCCATTATGAGGTCGCGTCCGACGCCGATCGTCATGCTAAGCTCGCAGACGCAGGAGGGGGCGGCCGCGACCATCGACGCGCTGCGGCGGGGCGCCGTGGATTTTGTCGGCAAGCCATCGGGCTCCACCTCCTTTGATTTGTACAAGGTGAGGACGGAGCTGGTCACGAAGGTCAAGGCCGCCTCCAAGACGCAGAGGGCGGCGCTCAAGCCGCCGTCGGAGACGAATGCCGCCGCGAGGCGCGTCGCCGGGGCCGTCCGCGAGAATTCGCCGGGCTTCAAGTCGTTCGGCCAGATCGTCGCGATCGGGACCTCCACCGGCGGTCCGCGCGCGCTCGATGCCGTTCTGACGGCATTGCCGCCGGCATTCCCCTATCCGGTGCTGGTCGTGCAGCATATGCCTCCGCGATTCACCAAGTCGCTCGCCGAGCGCCTGAACGCCATTTGCGAGGTGCGCGTATCCGAGGCGGAGGACGGGGAGGCTTTGCGAGGCGGCTGCGTCTACATCGCGCCCGGCGACAGGCATCTGACGATCGCGGAGAAAAACGGCGCGTACCTCGTCAAGCTCACGGAGGAACCGCTGCGAAGCGGCCACCGTCCTTCCGTGGACGTGCTGTTTGAATCGGTAGCCCGCTTGTCCAGGCTTAAGCGCCATTTTGTCATCATGACCGGCATGGGGCAGGACGGCGCGAAGGGCATGCTGCTGGCCAAAGAGCTTGGGGCGGCCTCTACGATCGCGGAGTCGCAGGAGAGCTGCGTCGTGTACGGCATGCCGCGATCCGCGATCGAGCTAGGCTGCGTGGAGCATGTCGTGCCGCTCGGGCGCATCGCCGACAAGATCGTTCAAGTCACGGGCAAGGACTGATCGCGGCGGGAAGCCGGGATTCGAGCGTTTGCAAAAAGGGCAGTGCGCGTCATGGAAAATGGCGCCGCATCGCCCTTTTTGCGCGTCATTCATGGCCTGTCGGCATTCGAACGGCAACCTTGGGACGGCTGTGTTCGGAGCCGAGGGAAAAAAAGGAATTCCCTGTTTTGCGATTTTAAGCAAATGTTCAGTGGTTCGGACTAAACTAATGATGAGAAAATATCGAAATATAAAGAATGGTGTCGAAATTTGTTTGATACCCTTTGGTTTGTATTTCCAGTTAATAACTTGCCATCCTATTTTAGAATGTTGAAATTGGCGAACGAGGAAGGGAATGCTTGTGAAAAAATCGCCTATCGTCTCTCAGCGAGCGTCAGCCGCCCACAGAAACCGGTCCTACAAAAAAATGCCTCCCGCTTCGCTGGACCTTGAGCGAATCAAGATGCGCCGCATCATGGATTCGGTAGGCGTGGCGATGTGTTCGTACGAGGCAGAGACGGGGCGATGTGACTGTTTATCCGATTCCGTGCTGTCGGTTACGGGGTATGCCAAGGAACAACTGCAAGACATGCGCGCGTGGCAGCCAATTGTACACCCGGACGATTATGCCGTGTTTCTGGCGCTCGACCTCGCGGGCGCGGGGGCGAACGACTTGGAGTGCCGCATCTATCGCGCTGACGGGGAGCTGCGCTGGCTGAACGTCTGCGTCGCCTTTTCTTCGGACGCCGCGGGACGCCGATTGATTAACGCGGTCATTCGCGACGTTACCGAGGCCAAGCTTGCCGCGCTCGCTTCTTCGGCGGACGCCTCGCGAGCCGATGCAGATATGAGGGCCACGGCCGCCGGCGATGAAATGGATCTTCGATTGATCGACCAGAGCCCGGACGCCATCATTTTACATCGCGATTATCGGGTCATATACGCCAATCCGGCGGCGAAGGCGTTGTTCGGAGCGAAGGAGGAACTGACGGAGGCCAGAATCTTCGGAATGATCCATCCCGACAGTCTGGACCAGACGCTGGCGCGATTGTCCGGCGTATACCGCGACGCAAGCACGAACGCGCCCACCGAACAGCGGCTTGTGAGGGTGGACGGTTCGTTCGTGGACGTGGAGGCCATCTCGGGGCCCGTGCGGTATAAGGGAGAGATCGCGGCGATCTCGATCCTGCGCGACATTACCGAACGCAAGCAAGCGGAGCTTCTCCGGCTGGAGACCGAGCGTCTGGTCCGTGAGACCGGGAAGCTGTACATGCGCCTGCAAAATAGCCTGGACGGTTTCTCAAGCGCCATGTTCGGCATGGTCAAAGTGTCCGAGATGGAGGGACGTCTCGTCGAGGTTGTGCGGGAGGTGCTGATGACCGAGGCGGTCACGCTGCTGGAGGTTCGTCCCGACCGTCGCAGCGTCCTGCGCGCAGGAGCCCGAATTCCTCGCTGGCTGGCGAGAGCGTCCCGGGAGTGGAGCGCCGACCTGCCGCTGTGTCGTGTCGTCGATCGGCCGGAGGGCTACCTCATCCGGATCGGGGACATTCGCAGGTCGGCCTACGTGCTATGCGTGGGAGAGCGCCCCGAGCCGCTTCGGCTTGAGCAGGTCCGCATTTGGCTCGAGACGATCTGCCGCTATGCGAGCGTGCTGTATGACAATTTTCTGGTGATCGAGGATTTGACCCGGGAGGTGGAGATGGCATCGACGCAGGCTGCCGTGCCGTCCCGGCTGCTCCGGCTGCTGTTCAAGCTGAACGAGCACGAGCGCAAGCGGTTCGCCCAGGAGCTGCACGACTCGGTGCTGCAGGAGCAGATCGTCTGGTACCGCAAGGCGGAGCAGATGATCGCGGATCCGACGCTGGATCCGGATATGCGGGGCAAGCTTCAGGCAATCGCGGAGGGAATGCTCGACGTCATGTATCAGATCCGCATGACATGCATCGATCTGCGTCCGCCGATGCTGAAGGAAGCCGGGCTGGCTTCTTCGCTCGCGTCGCTGTTCGAGCTGACGCAGCTGCGCGCCGATTATACGATCGACTACCACCTCGGCGATATCGGGCAAGCTTTGTGCGAGGATCAGATGCTCGGCATCTACCGCGTCGTGCAGGAGCTGCTGGCGAACGCGTCCAAGCATTCGCGGGCGACGCTGGTGAAGATCTCGCTTGCGGCGTCCGCAAGCTCGATTCAATTGCACTATGAAGACAACGGCGTCGGCATGGACATCAAGAAAGCGGAGAGCGCGTTCACAAGCATGGGCGTATACGGCATGAAGGAGCGCGTGCACAGCATGAGCGGCCAGATTGTCTTCTGCTCGGCCCCGAACGACGGGCTCTCCATCAGCATCCGCATACCGGCTGCCGTCTAGGCCGGACTGCGACGGGAGGTTTTCACATGATAGAAGTGCTGACGGTAGACGACCATCCCTCGGTCATGGAAGGCACGAAGCTGCTGCTCGAGCAGGAAGGAGACATCCGCGTACGCTTCGCGAATACGGCCGCCGCGGCGATCGAGCTGCTGGAGCGGCTCCGGTTTGACGTGATCCTCGTCGATCTGCAGATGCCCGACATGAACGGGCTCGAGCTCTCGAAGCGCATGCTCGGCGTCCGGCCGGACGCGACGATCCTCATCTACACGGGCTTCGATTTCAAAAACCATTTTAACGTGATGGTCGAATCGGGGCTCTCCGGCTTCCTGCCCAAGACGGTGAACCGGGAGCAGCTCGTGACGGCGGTCCGGTGCGCGGCGCGGGGAGAGGTCATACTGCCGCTTGAATTGCTCAGGCAGCTCAGGCGCCCGAACGAGTCTCGGCCCGAGCCGCGCGGCGATCAGGTTCAGGCTTGCACGGTCGTGTCCGACAGGGACCGGCAGATTCTGACGGAGATCGCCAGGGGCAAGAGCAACAAAGAAATCGCGCAAACGCTCCTGATCAGCCAGCGGTCGCTCGAGTACGCGCTGACGGACCTTTTTCACAAGCTGAAGGTCAAATCGAGGGTCGAGGCCGTCATCAAAGCCGGCCAGCTCGGCATCGTGGACGAGGGAGAACACGACGCGGATCGGGGAGCCGACCTGTCATTCGTCGTGCATCCCGGCCTGGATGCGATATAAAGATCGGCTCGCCTAAATCCCCGCTTGCAATCGCGGGGAGGTTGCTGTATATTTATCTTAAATTAAAGATAAATAACTTAAAGATATGCAGGATCGCCGACAGGCGAAGGAGACGATAGCGATGACTCAGAAAACCGCAGGCATTCACCACATCACGGCATTCGTTCGCAACGCGCAGGACAACGTGGATTTTTACGCAGGCGTACTTGGGCTCAGGCTTGTGAAAAAGACGGACAACTTCGACGGCCCGGAGGTATACCATCTCTACTTCGGCAATGAGAGCGGGAGTCCGGGTACGGCGATTACGTTTTTCCCGTTCGAGCACGGTCGCAAAGGAGTGATCGGCGGCGGTCAGGTGGGCTGGTCGACGTTCGCGGTGCCGGTCGGCGCGCTCCCCTTCTGGGAAGGACGCCTCACGAAGCTGGGGATCGCCTATGAGCGGGCAACGCGATTCGGAGAGACATTTCTGCGATTCCGCGATCGCGACGAGCTGCAGCTCGAGCTGGTCGAACGCGAGCGAGGCGAGCCGAGCAAGTGGTCGTTCGGCGGCGTGCCGGCCGACAAGGCGATCAAGGGCCTCGGCGGCGCCGTCCTCTTCAGCCAGGCGCCGGACAAGACGATGGAGACGCTGCAAGGACTGCTCGGCCTCGAGCGGATCGGCGCCGAAGGCGGCCTCGTCCGGTTCCGCGCATACGGCGAGCTGGGCAACATCGTCGAGGTCCGCGAGGATGCCGTCCCCGGCGGCCATGGCGGCTCCGGCACGGTGCACCATATCGCCTGGCGCGCGAAGAACGACGAGGATCACCGCGTATGGCGCGAGCGGACGCTTGTGCACGGCTTTCAGCCGACGCCGTTTACCGACCGGCAGTACTTCAATGCCATCTACTTCCGCGAGAGCGGGGGCATTCTGTTCGAGATCGCGACCGATCCGCCCGGCTTCGCCCGCGACGAGCAGGCCGAGGAACTCGGCGAGCGGCTGATGCTGCCGGAATGGTTCGAGCCGAGACGCGCGGAGCTTGAGGCCGTGCTGCCGCCGATCGAGGTGCGCGTACTGGATGCAGACCGGACATAATGATCCGATGCCGCGCGGGCCGCGTACGACGGCCGCGACGAGGGGAGAGAGCAAACATGATCGAGATCGATCCGTCGGCCCAGACCGAACGGGACAACTACAAGCTCATGATCGGCAGCATCGTGCCGCGTCCGATCGCTTTGATGACCACGATGTCCGCCGACGGCGTCGTGAACGCGGCGCCGTTCAGCTACTTCAATATCGTGACCGCGAATCCGCCGATGGTGTCGATCTCGGTCCAGCGCAAGGGCGGCGTTCAAAAGGACAGCGCGCGCAACGCAGTGGCGACCGGCAGCTTCGTCGTTCACGTCACCGACGAGTCGAACGTAGGCGCCGCGAACCTCGCAGCGGCGAATTTGCCGCCGGAGGAGAGCGAGCTCGGCTTCGCGGGCTTCACGGCTGTGCCGAGCAGCGCCGTGCCCGTGCCGGGTCTCGCCGAGGCGAAGATCCGCATGGAATGCGTGCTCGAGCACGCCTATCCGCTGGGCGGAACGGCCGACGCGCCGGCCTGCGACCTGCTGATCGGACGCGTCATCCGCTTCCACGTCGCCGACGAGCTGCTCAGCGGGGGCAGAATCGACGCGCAGCTGCTGCAGCCGGTCAGCCGGCTGGCCGGCAATGCGTACGCGAAGCTGGGCGAAGCGTTTTCGCTGGAACGGCCGGAGTGAGGGAATAGAAGGCCGTCCGGAAGGCATGGCGCTTCCCTGTCTGGTATACTCGAATCAAAGCCCGGCATGCCGGGCACCCAGATTCCGAGGATGCCAGGGGAGGCGCCATATGTCTTTTCGCTACGAGATATATGCTTATCGGGATATTCAGGAAGCGCATACAGACGCGCTGCTGGCGGGCAACGGGCTGTCGATCTCCTATTCGCCGCGATTCAGCTACGGCTCGCTCTATCAAGCCGCGGCGCCGTTTATGGAGGAGACGGTGTCCGCGATCTTCGGGGCGCTCGGCACGACCAACTTCGAGCTGGCGCTGCGCGAGATCAACCAGGCGATCAGCCTGAACGGGCTCGTCGGCAACGACAGCGGCAGACTGCCGGGCCTGTACGCGGACATCCGCCATGCGCTCGTCCGGGTCGTTCAGCAGGTGCATCCCGAGAAGACGGACATCGACACGCCCGCCGGCGCGCCGGCCGCGGAAGGCCGCAGACACGGCAGGCTCGCCGAGCTGGGCGTGTCGCTTGCCCGGTTCGCCGCCATTTTCACCACCTCGTACGACCTGATTCCGTATTGGGCCATCATGACCTCGCCGTCTTCCTTCAAGGATTATTTCTTCGACTGCGTCTTCTCGTCCGAGGTGCCGGAGAAATACGCGGAGCGCACTCCGCTCCATTTCCTGCACGGCGCGCTGCACCTGTACACGGAGGACAAGCTCACGCGCAAGATCGTGGCCGAGAGCCGCCATCTCACGCTGCCGCGCACGCTCGACCAGCTGTACCGGAGCGGGGACGCAGTGCCGCTGTTCGTGTCGGAGGGGCTGAGCCGCCACAAGATGTCGCGCATTTTGGAAAACGAGTACCTCTCGTTCTGCTACGACAGCCTGAAGCGCCAGTCCGGCGGGCTCACGGTATTCGGCCTCTCCTTCGACGGGGACGAGCATATCGTCCAGGCCGTCCGGGAGTCGGCGCTAAGCCGCATCGCGATCGGCATTTATACGCCGGGCATGAGCCCCGAAGCGATCATGCTCGAGCAAGCCAGGTATGCGGGCAAGTTCGGAAGCGACAGAGAGCTGGTGTTTTTCGATTCGGCTTCGTTCGGAAACATGGGGGAGGGATCGGCCTGTTGACAATCCCGTCGGCCCTCCGTTAGAATAAGCAAACAATCGCAGATCGGAATCATGCCCGTGAAGAGCATCCAACTCGGAGGCGTTCCCGTCAAGAGCGGTCTGGTATCGCGAGATACCGCCGTATCCTAAGTTTACCGGCCCCGCCCGTTACCGCGGAACCAAGAGGACGAATCGCGCCCTGCGCGCCGGTTCGTCAAGTTGGGTGGCACCGCGAGCTGACGCTCCTCGTCCCAATTCGGACGAGGGGCGTCTTTGCGTTTTCAAACGACAATCTTGGGAAAGAGGCGATGGGAAATGGATCGGACGTACAACTTCAATCCGGGACCGGCGGCGCTGCCGCTCGAGGTGCTGGAGCAGGGACGGGACAGCTTTATCGAGTTTGCGGGACAGGGCATGTCGCTGATGGAAATGTCGCACCGCAGCAAGCCGGTGGAAGGGATGATCGCGGAGACGGAGCGGCTGCTGCTTGAGCTGATCGGCCTCGGCGATGCGGGTTATCGCGTGCTGTTCATGTCGGGCGGAGCGAGCGCACAGTTCGCTTTGCTGGCGATGAATTTGTTAGAGGCGGGCAAGGCCGGGCGTTACGTGCTGTCGGGCAGCTTTTCGGAAAAAGCGTATGAGGAGGCGCTAACGGTCGGAGCAGCGGAGGTGCTGGCGAGCGGCAAGGAGACGGGATGGGCGAGGTTGCCGAACCTGGAAGCGGCTTTGACGGGTCTGACCGAGGAAAATACCGCCTATGTTCACGTGACGACGAACAATACGATCGAAGGCTCGCAGTTCAAGACATTTCCGGACACGGGCGGCATTCCGCTGATCGGCGACATGACGAGCGACATGTTGAGCCGGGAGATCGACTGGAAGCGGTTTGCATTGTTCTACGCAGGCGCGCAGAAGAATCTGGGACCCGCCGGCGTCACGGCTGTCGTCATTCGCGAGGACCTGCTGGCGGCATCGGCGAAGGCGAAGGTACCTGCGATTTTCCGATATGCAACCTATGCGAGCAACAATTCGCTGTACAACACGCCGCCGGTGCACAGCATTTACATGATGAAGCTGATGCTGGAGTGGACGAAGCGGCAGGGCGGTGTCGCGGCGATGGAGGCGCGAAGCGCGGAAAAGGCGGCCTTGCTCTACGAGGCGATCGACGGGAGCGGCGGATTTTACGGCGGCATCGTGGAGAAGCCTGACCGCTCGGCAATGAACGCGACATGGAGGCTGCCGGACGAGTCGCTTGAGAAGGCGTTCGTGCAGGAGGCGCAAGCCGAAGGCTTCGCAGGACTCGCGGGTCATCGGAGCGTCGGCGGGATCCGGGCATCGATCTATAACGGCGTGCCGGTGGAGGCTTGCCGGGCGCTGGCGGCGTTTATGCACGATTTCCGGAAGCGGCGGGGCTGAGGGAGGAGGCTGGCAAGTATGCTGGATCTGACGTTTATACGCGAAAATGAGGAGCTGCTGCAGCGGACGGCGGATCGCAAAGGAATCGAGATGTCGATTCGCAAGCTGCTGGAGCTGGATGCGTCGCGCAGGTCGCTGCTGCAGGAGGTCGAGCGGCTGCGGGCCGAGCGCAACCGGCAAAGCGAGGAGATCGCGGCGCTCGTGAAGGCGCGGCGGGCGTCGGAAGGGAAGGATGGCGGAACAGCGGGAAAGTCGCAGCCTCCGATCGAGGCTTCGCCAGACGAAGCATCGGGCGAGGCGTACGAAGCGCGGGTCGATGAGGCAAAAGCGAAGGTGCGGGAAGCAAACGCGCAGCTCGCAGCGCTCGAGGCGCGGCTGGCGGAAGTCTCGGCCGCCTGGCGGTCGCTGCTCGAGCTCGTGCCGAATCCGGTATCGGCCGACACGCCGGACGGGAGCTCGGACGCCGACAATGTCGAGCTGCGACGGGTTGGCGAGGTGCCCGCATTCGCGTTCGAGCCGCTGGATCATGTCCGGCTCGGCGAGCGGCTCGGCCTGATCGACGTGGCGCGCGGCGTGAAGCTCGCGGGTACGCGCAGCTATGTGCTGAAGGGCATCGGGAGCCGCCTGCACCGCGCGGTGCAGCAGCTGGCGATGGACGTGCTGGAGCGGCGGGGCTTCACGCCGCTCGAGCTGCCGGCCATGATGCGCGGCGAGGCGTTCGAGAACACCGGATTTTTTCCGACGGGACGGGACCAGACCTTCGCGTTGGCCGAAGGCGACAAGTATCTGATCGGCACGTCGGAGGTCGGTCTGGTGTCGTATTATGCGGGCGAGACGGTGAACCTGGAGGAACCGATCCGCCTTGCGGCAGCGACGCCATGCTTCCGAAGCGAGGTCGGCTCGGCAGGGCGAGACGTACATGGGCTGTACCGGGTGCATCAGTTCGCCAAGGTCGAGCAGGTCGTGGTATGTCGCGGCGAGGCGGCGGAATCGGATGCGATGCTGGGGGAGATTACGGCCAACGCCGAAGAAATCTTGCGGCTGCTCGAGCTGCCGTACCGCGTCGTGGCGGTGTGCATCGGAGACATGTCGCAGAAGACGCACAAGCAGTACGACATCGAGACGTGGATGCCGAGCCGCGGCGCATACGGGGAGACGCACTCGTCTTCGAACGTGCTGGACTTTCAGGCGCGCCGGGCGGGCATTCGCTACCGCGACGCGGACGGAACGCTGCGCTACGCGCACACGCTCAACAATACGGCGGTCGCCACGCCGCGCATTCTGATCCCGCTGCTGGAGAACCATCAGCGGGAGGATGGCTCGGTTTACGTGCCGCTGGCGCTGCGGCCTTACTTGGGCGGCGCGACAGAAATTCGGACCGACGCTTGACATCGATCCGTACTTCGCGTAAATTATTTGACAATTCACGCTTTTATGATCACAACGGCGAAGATACAAGGAAACGACCGTCCACCATCGGCGGCGCAGAGAGGAAGCCCAAGGCTGAGAGGCTTCTCCGACCGAATGGACGATTCCCGCCTTGCGAGCCGCAGCGAGGAAGCTACAGTATTCGCTGCCGGGGCGCTGCCCCGTTATCCGTGAAGGATCGATCGGCCCTGCCGATTCGGTCGAATTAGGGTGGTACCGCGAACGCTTTCGTCCCTGACGAGGCGTTCTTTTTTTATTTTCCGGGAGGTGTCGGATCATGTATCAGTCTGCTTTGTTCGCCCCGACGATGCGGGAGGTTCCTTCGGATGCCGAAGCGGCCAGCCATCGTTTGATGCTGCGCGCGGGGTTCATTCGTCCGGTCGCGTCGGGCGTCTACACGTTTCTTCCGCTGGGCTGGCGGGTGCTCCGCAACATCTCGGCGATCGTGCGCGAGGAGCTGGAGCGCGCAGGCGCGCAGGAGATGCTGATGCCCGCCTTGCAGCCGGCGGAGCTATGGCGAACATCGGGGCGGTACGCGGCGTACGGGCCCGAGCTCATCAGGTTCAAGGATCGCGGCGATCGGGACTTCGTGCTGGGACCGACGCATGAGGAGGTCGTCACTGCGCTGATCGCGGACGAGGTGAATTCGTACCGACAGCTCCCGATGACGTTATACCAGATTCAAACCAAATTCAGGGACGAGCGGCGTCCGCGGTTTGGACTGCTGCGAGGCAGGGAGTTTCTGATGATGGATGCCTACTCGTTCGGTGAAAATGAAGAAAGCCTGGATGCGGCATACGAGGACATGTACGAGGCCTATGAGCGGATTTTCGCGCGCTGCGGATTGGAGGTCCGGGGCGTCGAGGCCGATTCGGGCGCGATCGGCGGAGAAGGCGGTTCGCACGAGTTCATGGCGATGGCCGACGTCGGCGAGGATACGATCGCTTTTTGCGCGTATTGCGGATATTCGGCGAATTTGGAGAAAGCCGAGGTCGGAAGGCGGGAGAGCGAGAGGCGAACGGATGCTGCGAAAGAGGGAGCGGCAGCTTCGCCGGAGCTCGTTCATACGCCCGACGCGCGAACGATCGAGCAGTTAGCGGCGGCGTTGGGCGTAGCGGCCTACGAGACGATCAAGACGCTCCTGCTGGTCGCGGACGGGAGCGCGATCGCGGTCGCGATTCGCGGAGATCATGAGGTAAACGAGATCAAACTCAAGCGCCTGCTGGGCGTGGAGACGCTGGAGATGGCGGATGCGGCGACCATCGCATCGCATGCGGCTGCTCCGGCAGGCTTTCTCGGTCCGATCGGATTAGACCTGCCGCTGTGGGTCGACTTCGCAGTGGCGGATATGGCGGCAGGCATAACCGGCGCGAACCAAGCGGAGTACCACCTGCGCGGCGTCGTGCCAGGCCGCGATTTCTCGCTGGCGCGGGTGGGCGATCTGCGCAACGCGGAGGCGGGCGATCCCTGTCCGCGCTGCGCGGAAGGCCGGCTCGACATGCGCAAAGGCATCGAGATCGGCCATGTGTTCAAGCTGGGAACGAAGTACAGCGTTCCGCTGCATGCGGACTTCGCGGATGCGAGGGAGCGTCGTCGCCGATCGTCATGGGCTGCTACGGCATCGGCATCTCCCGCATGATGTCGGCCGTCGCGGAGCAGCATCGCGACGAGCGGGGCTTCCGCTGGCCGGTGGCGGTCGCGCCTTTTCAGGCACATATCGTGCCCGTATCCTGGAAGGATGCGTCGCAGCGAGCGCTTGCGGAAGAGCTATACCGGACGCTTCAAGCGGGCGGCGTCGACGTGCTGCTCGACGACCGGGACGAACGCCTCGGCGTTAAGCTGAAGGACGCCGATCTGTTCGGCATCCCGAGTCGCATCGTCGTCGGCAAGCGCGCGGGAGAGGGAGTCGTCGAGTATGCGGAACGCTCGCAGTCGGGAGCCGAAGCGATCTCCGCGGCGGATGCAGCCGAGCGCAGCAGGCAGCGGGCGGCAATGACGCTTCGTTAGGCCATATGGGACCGGCTACTCGCAGCAACTCGCATAGATCCTGCCCGGCTCGGACAAGGACATCCGTTCAAGCGTCTGGTTCGCCTGTGCGCTATTCGGCTTTGAACAGCCCGTCCAGATGCGCGGATACGATCCGCATCAGACCGGCGGGCTCCAGATGCTCGGCGTAGGTCGTATAGTGGACGACCAGCCCGTCGGCGAGCGCATGCAGCCGGCGGGCCTCGAGCTCCGGATCGATGCCGGGCCGGGCGAGGCCCTGCTCGCACAGGTCGGCGATCATGCGCTTGAAGCCTTCGTACAGCGCCTCGTGAACTTCATGGCTGAGCGCGCGGATCGCGGGATCGGACACCGCCTTGCCCGCGAACGCTAGCCAGACTTCGGATTCCGCGAGGCGCTCTTCGTCGAGCGGGGCGAGCTGCGCGATGATCAGCTCGATGTCCGTTCGCGCATGTCCGGTCAGCGGCAGGGCGTCGATTCGCGCGCGGACCCGCCCGATGAGCAGACGCATCGCATAGGCGAGCAAATCATGCTGCGCGTCGAAGTAATGCCGCAGCGCGCCGAGCGTCAGGCCGGCCTCCTCGGCGACTCTTCTGACGGATGCGCTCTCGATTCCCTCGCGCCGGACGAGGCGCAAGACGGCTTCAGCGATATGCTGTTTTCGTTTCTCATGATCGACGATTTTAGGCATGTCCTTATTATAATACGATTGTATTATTAAAAAAAGCTGGTATAATCGAGCTTAATTAATACAACTGTATCGTAAAAGGGAGGGGCTTGCGTTGATCGGCGTCATCATCGGCTGCGAAATCGCTTTTTGGGTGTTCATTTTGGCGGGGCTGACGTGCCGTTATCTTCTTAAATGGAAAAAGACCGGCTCCGCGCTGCTCCTGCTGACGCCGGTCGTCGACATCGTCCTGCTCGCGGTGACGGTCGCCCACTTGAGACAGGGTGCCGAAGCGACGTTTGCGCACGGGCTCTCTGCGGTGTATATCGGCGTCTCGATCGCATTCGGTCATGCGATGATCCGATGGGCCGACGAACGCTTCGCCCATCGGTTCGCCGGTGGCGCGGCGCCGAAGCCCAAGGCGAGATTCGGACGCGAGCATGCGCGGCAGGAGCGCCTCGGCTGGTTCAAGCATTTGCTCGCTTGGGCGATCGGCTGTCTCTGTCTGGCCGGCATGATCTATCTCGTCGACGACGCGAACAGCACAGATCAGCTCGTCCAGATCATCCGGCTCTGGTCGGTCGTACTCGGCATCGACTTTTTGATCAGCTTCAGCTACACCCTTTCTCCCAAAAAAGAGAAGCGCGAGTCCTGACCGTCCCGCGCCGGATCCCGATCATCTTTTCCCCTGCCCGCTAATAGGATGAGATAACGGCGCATAGGCCGAATCATCGGGCGAAGGGCGGGAGCGGCATGTGGATATGGCTGGCGTTTATGGTTCCGGCGTGCGCCGCGGGCTTTGTCCTTTTCCGAAGAAATACGATTCCGCAGGCATCGTCGCAGTCTTCAGACGCATCCCGGCTGTCGGTCGTCATTCCGGCCAGGAACGAAGAGGAAAACTTGCCGCACCTGCTCTCGTCGCTCCGCGCGCAGCGCTATAGGCCGTACGAGATCATCGTCGTCGACGACGGTTCGACGGACCGGACAGGCCCGATTGCCGAGGCATATGGCGCGACGCTCGTCCGCGGTCTGCCGCTGCCGGAAGGCTGGACGGGCAAAAATTGGGCGGTGTGGACCGGCTATTTGCGGTCGACGGGCGACCTGATCGCGTTTCTGGATGCGGACGTGCGGCTGGCGCCGGACGCGCTCGGCGCGCTGGTAGAAGCGAGGTCCCGGACGAGCGGGGTCGTCTCCGTCGTTCCTTACCATTACACGGAAAAGCTGTACGAGCGGCTGGCGCTGGTTCCGAACCTGCTCGGCCTGTTTGCGTTTACTTCGCCGTTCGAGCGGACCAATCCGCAGAAGGGGCTGTACGGTTCCTGCATCCTGACTTCGCGCAAGGATTACGATCGGGCGAAAGGACATGAGGGCGTAAAGGCCGAGCTTCTGGACGACTTGACGCTCGGGGCGCGGTTCGCCGAAGCCGGCGTGCCGGTCACGAACTTTATCGGCCGCGGTCTGGTGTCGTTTCGCATGTATCCGGGCGGAATTCGCAGCGAGGTCGAGGGCTTCGGCAAAGGCGCCGTGCAAAGCACGGGCAAGCTCGCCAAGCCGACAGTGCTGCTCGTCGCCTTGTGGCTGGTCGGTTTAATTTGCGCCGAAGCCGCGCCATTTGTCCTTCATACGGCCGGAGCGCCCATATGGGCGGCCGGCTATTTGCTGTACACACTTCAGATTTACTATTTCGCCCGGCATATCGGGCGCTTCGGGCTTTGGCTGCCGGCGCTTCATCCGCTCAGCACGGTGTTTTTCCTGTATATCATGCTTTACTCGTCGTATCGCGTCCTGTTCGTCGGACATGTGCCTTGGAAAGGGAGAAAAATCCGCGTCGGGGGCGATCGCAAGTGACGGCGCTCCTCTGGTCGGCGGCGCTGTTCCTGTGCGGCTCGCTCATGTTCTCCTACTGGCTGGGCCTCGCGGCGCGCAGCAACCTTCGCGAGATCGGCGACGGCAACCCCGGCGCCCTGAATTTGTGGCGGGCAGCCGGCTTCGCTTACGGCCTCTTCGGCATTGCGCTCGATTTCGCCAAAGGCTTCGCGCCCGTCGCCTTCATGCTCGCTTCAGGGCGCATGCCGGGGTACGCAGCCGCCGCCGCTTCCTTGATGCCCGTGCTCGGGCATGCCTTCTCCCCATTCCTGCGGGGAAGAGGCGGCAAAGCGATCGCGACCACATTCGGCGTCTGGTGCGCGCTCTCGTTCGAGGGCGCGCTCGCCTATGCGGTCATCCTCGCCATCCTGCTCTTGGGCGGCCGTCTGACGCGCGGCACAAAGAAGGCGTCCGCCGAAGCGGACGCCTTCCAGGTCGTGCTGGGAATGCTGCTGCTGTTCGTCTACGCGCTCGCCCGGGCGTTCCCGGCGCCGATCGCGGCATTTTCGCTGACGAATGCGCTGCTGCTCGCCTTTACGCATCGGCGCGAGCTGCGGCGGTTGGTCGCGCGCAGGGGAGCGGATCGCATGCGTCGCTGACATGCGGCTCCAGGTGCGCCATGCTACCAAGGTGGCACGCGCCTGGCGGAGATAGCGGCACCGCGTGCCGCTAATGCCCACATTGGCGCGCGGCATGGCGGGCTAGCGGCACCGCATGCCGCTAATGCCCACAATGGCACCGCGCATGGCGGAGATAGCGGCATCGCATGCCGCTAATGCCCACATTGGCACCGCGCATGGGCGGAGATAGCGGCACCGCATGCCGCTAATGCCCACGTCGCAACGGAAGCGCCTTAGGCGCTCGTCTGCGCCATGCCTTCGGCGGCGTGCACCGGCGGGCGCTGTCTGACGATCGCCAGCATCGCGAACGTGCCGATCAGGAACAGGGCGCCGGCCGCCGAGAAGATGATCTCGAGCGGGAAGGACTTCTTGAGCGCGCCGGCTGCGGACATCGAGATGACCATCATGCCGGTGAACATCGGGCTCAGCACGCCGTTGACGCGGCCGATGATCGTCGGCTTGGACCACTTGAGGATCATCGTGCTGATGCCGATGTGGATGCAAGGGAAGACGAGGCCGTTGATGAACTGGACGACCAGCGTCAGCGGCACGCTCGTGGAGTAGCCGACGATTACGGTGCAGACTGCGCCGAAGAACATGCCTGTAGCAAGCAGCGCTTGCGGCGGCACCTTCTGGGCGAACGCCGCGACGAGTCCGCCGCCGATGAGCATCGCGCCGCCGCTGACCATGAGCATGTACTGGAGGAAGTCCTCCGGCTTGCCGAGCCGCTCGGTGACGACGAAGAGGTTGAGCGCCTGGGCGGTACCGACGGCGAGGCCTGCCAGAAGGAAGGCCAGTCCGAGCATGCGAAGCACGGGGCTCTGCCAGACGTAGCTGAAGCCTTCGACGAATTCTCGGCGGAAATGACTCTGCGCCGCATTGCGTTCCTGCGGCAGGTCGGCGGGCAGCCGGACGAGCACGGTCGCGGACAGCAGGAACGCGACGCCCATGACGGCGATCGACGTCTCCAGCCCGAAGCGGCTGTAGGCGAACGTGCCGAGCATCGGCCCGAGCACCATGAAGATGGCCATCAGCGACTGGAAGATGGCCATGCCCTGCTGCATCTGGGCTTCCGGCACATGCTGCTTGAACAGGCGCATGCCGGACGGCTGGGAGAACTGCGACAGGATGGCGGATATAAACGTGACGAGATAGACGGCATGCCATGTGCCGAAGTGAATGCTGAGCAGCACGACGAATACCGAGACGGCGGACAGCAGGTCGCACCAGACCATCGTGCGCTTCGGCCGCCAGCGGTCGGCGAAGGTGCCGCCGATGAACGAGAAGACGAAGATCGGGGCGAACTCGGCCACGCTGATAAGCGAGATGGCGTAGGGATCGTTGTCCGTCTTGGCCGCGACATACAGCAGGATCGCGAAGTTGCGGACCCAGATGCCGATTTGAAGCAGGACGTTGGACAGAAGGATCGTTTGCAGGAAGCGGCTCGACAGCAGGCCGGGCGGCTTTCCCGTTGCGGCAGGGGATGCCGGATTCATGGGTTCATACACTCCTTAATCTTGGGGGGCGTTCATAGCTTGGCAGCCGGTTTTCACAAAGTAAACGCTTAAACGGCCCGCTTTGTTGCTCGATTTTACCATACCATACGTTTGCTGCGGACATTTCTTTTGGATTGCTCTATTTTTCGCTTTCAGCGCGCTTTCCTCACTTCATTTCCGGCTCCGGTCTGACGACATACAGGTTATATTCTCTTACACAAGGAGTCATGCCCCGATGCCGACGATGCTGGAGCACGTATTAGCCGCCATTCCCGTTTACAAACAAAGCTACACCGACGAACCCGTCGTGATCGTGGTCGATCGGACCGAGGTCGTTCATTTCGAGAAAGCTTCGTTCTACCCGTCCGGCATCCCCGAAGGTACGCCGGTGTCGGCACTGCAAGGGACGGTCATCGTCAAGGCGCTCGAGCTGGGCGAGCGCGTCGTGGAGGAGCGGGACGCTTCGCGGTTCGGCATCGCCTACCTGTCTGTGGCGAGCCCGATCCGGGAGAACGGCGAAGTCGTCGGGGCGATCGGCTTCATCGTTCCGAATACGCGGCTGGATTCGCTGCGCGCGAGCGCGACCGAATTGTCGGGCGTCATCGAAGAATTGTCGGCGACGGGGCAGGAGATAACGGAGGCGGGCGCGCATATCGCGGCGCGGCTGCAGGAGCAGGCGGCGGAGTCGGCGCAGCTGCTCGAGCGGCTCAAGAAGGCGGGCTCCGTGCTCGCTTCGGTGAAGGAGATCGCGGAGCAGAGCCAGCTGCTCGGCCTGAACGCGGCGACCGAAGCGGCGCGCGCCGGCGAGCAGGGGCTCGGCTTCGGCATTGTGGCTACGGAGATTCGCAAGCTCGGCGATTACAGCAAGGCGGCCGTATCGCAGATCACCGAGCTGTTCCGGTCGATGGAGGAGAGCATCCGCGCGATGGACCGCACGGTCGGGGAAATCGCCAAGGAGTCCAAAGCAGCCTCTGCGGGCATGGACGAATTCGGCAGCGCCTTCGCGCATATCGCGGAAGTTGCCGGGCAGCTATCGGACGCGGCCAACTACGGCAAATAACGAGAGGGCATCGGCGTTGTCCGCGCGGTCTGCGGGTACCCGACCAGCTCCATAAAGCCGTACCCCGCGATTCGCGCGGACGCTCCGCCGCCGTCTTGCTCGTCGCCTTCGAAGGCGACGACGCCTTCCCAGATCGCCCGCAGCGGCCCGAGCACGGGCATCTCCTGTCCTTCCAGAAGCGGGACGACGCGAAGCGTCATGCCATAGTCGGGCAGCGATATCGTCCAGGCGACCGGATAGTCGGCGCCCGTCTCCGCGCTTTTCCAATGTCTCAAAGGTCTGAGCGATACCCGATCCGACGGTGCCGTCGATCCGTCAAGCCGGATGAGCCTGGCTTCGGTACGCGTTTTTTCGTCGGCTGCGGAATCCCCGCCGGCCGGCCGCAGCCGGCTGACGAGCAGCTCGCGACCGTCGGCCAATTGCAGACCGAACCAATCCCAACCCTCGCCCGCCAGCAATCCGTAGCTGCGTCCCCACTGATGATCGAACCAGCCTTCTCCGCGAAGCTTCTCCGCGCGGCCTTCTTCGTACAGTTCTCCATACACCCGGCTTCGCGTCTGGGAATAATAGCGCAGCCCGTTGAGCCCGCCGGTCTCGTCGATGACGGATAGGGGCTTGCTTGGCGCGAACTTCAGCCGCAGACGAGCCGTATCGGTCTCCAGCTTCAACTCGAAGTCCGCTTCGCCATCGTCCGCGAACGTCATCCGGTTAGTCCCGTAGGCGAGTCTGGTCGGCCGGGCGCCGACGGACGACGACGGCATATAGCGATGCGGCGGCGGCAGGGCGTTCACGAGCAGCCGGCGGTAGATGTCCCACGTATGTTCGTCGGACGGATGCGCCAAGAGATAGGCCGGCAAGTAGACGCCCGCCATCTGGACCGCGAGCGAGCGGTCGAGCTCGGAGCGGCTCTCGAACCTCGCCCTGTCCAAGCGGACGAGCGAGTGGATGATATAATGCCCTTTGGGAGCCGGCCATTCTCCGACGCGGAAAAATGAAGCCATGACGGCGTACCTCCCGCCTCTGCTCCCGGTCAGCAGGGCGTAGCAGTACCACCATTCGACGTTGGACGACGGATGGGGGCCTGCGTCCTTGGGCAGCGTGATGAGACCGGAGCGGCCGATCATAAGTCGCACCCGCTTTGCTTTTTAACCAACGTATGTGGGCGTTTGGGCGGGGGTGAATGGCGTTTGACGGCTGAAGCGCTGCATGTGGGGAACGATGGCGGTAGTATTCTTTCGACGGTACGATTTATAATCAAGCTAAAAGCGTTATACTTGGATACGGGATGTGAGTCCGGTCCGGGATCATTCAGACATAAAAGGCGGGATAAGATGGTTTACGCGTTTGTCATTGAGCCGGCGAGCTATGTAGCGTTCGCGGACGAAGCGGAGCAGCTCGACAAGCTGAAGGAATGGGATCTGGTGTCCGAGAAGGCGACCAAGGCCAAGACTTTCTATTATAAAGGCAACGGATTGAAGGAAGCCTGCGGCATCGTCGGCTACGTCGACCATATGACCGCCGTCATCGAGCTGCCGAACAAGCAGAAGCACTGCATTCACCCCTCCTATTTGAAGGAAATGCAAGCGGCGAATTTCGGCCAGCGCTATGCGAGCGCCGCGGAATCGGAGGACGGGGGAGCCGAGCGCGAGGCAGCGGGGGCCGAGCCGGCCGCCGCCGCGGCGAGCCCTGCATCGGCGTCCGGCCCGAGCGCGGCGGCGCCGACGGCAGAGGACGATCTTTCGGCGGCGGATGCGTTCGCTTCGTTTGTCGCTTCGGGCGACGCGGCTCCCGAGGCTCCCGCTGTCGCAGCGGCACCGGCCAAGGCGAAGGCCGGCGCGGCGCGATCGAAGAAGGTGCAGCTACCCGAGGAAAAGGTGAAGCTGACGGCGACCGTCAAGGAATTCACCACGGTGCCCAACCACTTCGCGGACAACGACGACGAGGTGATTATCTACGAGTCGGTCGCGATCGCCGACACGGAGACGGAGCTGGGCGAGGCATGGTCGAGCCATAGCGCCACGCTGAAGAAGCTTGAGCTCGAGGTCGGGGACAAGCTCTCGTTCGAGGCGAAGGTCGTGGCCAAGAAGCTTGCGAAGCATCCGATTCCGTACAAGATCAACAACCCGGCCAAGATCGTCAAGGCATAGCCGGCTATTTGCCGTAAGTCCGGGGAGCCGATACCTCTCTTGTCGTCGTAGTCGTCGTCACCCGTCCGAAGCTGCACCGGAATTGTCGGACCTCTTCGCGCCGGGCCTGTTAATCTTAAAGGCGAAGGGAGGTCGTATCGCATGAACGGACTTGATCGGCTGAACGACGGGCTGGCGTATGTGGAGGCGCATCTCGCCGACGTGGAGGCGCCAGATATCGGGGAGGCCGCGCGGCGGGCTTGCTGCGGCGAGCATCATTTTCGGCGCATGTTCGCTTCGCTTGCGGGCGTGACGCTGACCGAATACGTGAGGCGCCGGCGCCTGACGCTGGCCGCCTTCGAACTCGTCGGCAGCGACGCGAGGATTCTCGATATTGCCGTCAAATACGGCTACGGCACGGCGGATTCGTTTGCCCGCGCCTTTCAGGCGATGCACGGCCTGGCGCCTTCCGAGGCGCGCCGGCTCGGAAGGCCGCTCAAGGCCTATCCGCGAATGACCTTCCGATTGACGATTGAAGGAGGCGACGAGATGAAGTATCGGTTGGTGGAAAAAGAGGCGTTTCGCATCGTCGGCATCATGAAGCGGGTGCCCCTGATTTATGAAGGCGTCAACCCGCACATCGCGGAGTTGTGGGGCCGGTTGACGGCGGATTTGATCGCGGAGCTGAAGGGGCTGTCCGACGTCGAACCTGCCGGGCTGATCAGCGCTTCGGCGAACTTTTCGGAAGGCAGGAAGGACGGCGGCGAAGTCGATCAGTACATCGGCGCCGCGACGACGCGGGCATGCCCCGCGCACTTGACCTCGCTAGAGGTCGCCGCATCGGAATGGGCCGTCTTCGAGGCGGTCGGCGCGTTCCCGTCCGCGCTCCAATCCGTCTGGGGCCGGATTTACGCCGAGTGGTTCCCGTCCTCAAGCTACGAGCTGGCGCCGGGTCCCGAGCTGCTGTGGAACGAGGGCCCGGATACGAGCAAGCCGGACTACCGGAGCGAGATCTGGATTCCGGTGCGAAGAAGACAATAAGAGGCGTGCACGAAGGAATCTCCCGAACCGCGGATCGCGGGGCGGGAGATTTTTTGCTGTGCAGCCGTGTGCGTGTCGGCGGTGAAGAGGAGGAGCCTACTTTGCTGCAAGCGAGAAAAGCACGGTTACAGCGGCGTGCGGGTGGAAAAAGGGAGCTGTAAGCGAGGAAAGCAACGTTACCTAGCTGCGGTCCGTCTGCAAGCGAGAAAAGCGCGGTTACTGCGGCGTGTCAGTGGAAAAAGGGTGCTGCAAGCGAGGAAAGCAATGTTACATAGACACGGTCCGGCAGCAAGCGAGAAAAGCGCGGCTACAGCGGCGTGTCGGTGGAAAAAGGGTGCTGTAACCACAGAAAGTTCCGCCAACCATACCCACGCCATTTTCAAGCCATATTAAGAAAACAAACATCGACTCCTAAGTATACGCATTGTATGCGATTACAGCTGCGAGCATAATGAGGCTATACCAAGTCAAGGGGGATTTGAACATGAATACGACCGGCAAAAAAGTGGCTGGCACCGCGATGGCGGGCTTCCTCGCCGTCAGCCTGGCAGCTTGCGGTTCTTCGAACAACGGCAACAACGGCGACGCGGCGGCTTCTCCGTCGGCATCGGCTTCCTCGACGTCTTCGGCTTCGGCCTCGGCAAGCGCGCCTGCCTCCTCCAGCGCCGCCAGTGGCGAGAAGGTTACGATCACGTTCCAGAACATTTATCCGGACCCGACCGATCCGAAATACAACATGCTGCACAAGATCGTCAAGCAGTACGAGACCGATCACCCGAACGTCCACATCGAGCTCGACTCGCTGAACACCGACCAGCAGAAGCAGAAGCTGAAGACGCAGGCAGCCTCCAACGAAGTGCCGGACATCACGATCGTCAACCCGTCTGCACAGATGAAGCCTTACGTCGACGCCGGCCTGTTCGCGCCGCTGAACGAGATGGTCGAGCAAAACGGTCTGAAGGACACGTTCCAATCGGGCATTCTCGACTACTACACCTTCGACGGCAATCTGTACGCGCTGCCTGACGGCAACAACATCGGCCTGCTGTACTACAACAAGGCGCTGTTCAAGCAAGCCGGCATCGAAGCGCCGCCGGCGACGTTCGAGGATCTGATCGCGGACGTGAAGAAGCTGAAGGATAAAGGCATCCAGCCGATGGCGATCGGCGAGAAGGACACCTGGACCGGCTCGTTCCTGTTCATGAACGTGCTGCTCCGCACGAACGGCGGCCCGGGCTTCCTGCAGGACGTCGTCGACGGCAAAAAGACGTTCGAGGATCCGGCGTTCAAGGGCGCGGTCGATGCCTTCAGCCAGCTTGTGCAGGCTGGCGCATTCCAGGAAGGCGCGACGAGCTTCGACTACAACGCGGGCGAGAACCTTTTCAAGACGGGCAAAGCCGCGATGTACTACATGGGCAGCTGGGCGACGGGCGGCATCGAAGTATCCGACGCGAACAAGGACGGCAACGTCGGCGTGTTCAAGTTCCCGACGGTCGGCGGCAAGGGCGATCCGAACCAGTTCATGCTGGCGCCGGGCAGCGCGTTCGCGGTATCCAAGAACAGCAAGCACCTGCCGGAGACGCTCGACTTCCTGAACTACTTCATGCTGAACTATCCGAAGGAAGCGTTCGCGGTCAAGGGCGCCGTCGGCGTCGCGCAAAAGGTGGACGGCGACTTCAAGGCAGCCGGCTACTCCGACATGGCGATGGAAGTGCTCGCGATGTTCAAGGACGTCACGGGCGGCGACATCTCCTTCGACAACACGATGAACCCGGCGACCTCCCAGGCGCATCTGTCCAGCATCCAGAACCTGTTCGTCTCCAAGGAAGACCCGGCCGCGGTCGCCAAGGAACACCAGCAAGCTTACGAAGACAACAAAGAATAATCGGCCTTGAACGTACGGTTCGAAGGGGGACGCTCGCGTGGCGCCTCCCTTCGCAGCCGTAGCGCCGGAGCCGCTGAAGGAGGCGTCAGCCTTGAATGTACTGAAGGTATCCCGCTGGACGATCGCGGCGTTCGTGCTGCCTTGTCTGCTGCTTTACGTCGGTCTCGTTTTCGCGCCGATCATCGTATCCTTTTACAACGCCACTTTGAACTGGAACGGCATCGGCGTCGCCAAGCACGTCGGTCTCGACAATTTCCACCGCATGTTCACGAACGACTCGGTATTCTGGCCGTCCGTCCGGCGGACGTTCATGCTGGCCGGCTTCTCCATGCTGGTGCAGCTGCCGCTCGCGCTGTTCGTCGCCATTCTCATCAGCCGCTTCGTCCGCAAGCCTAACTTTCTCGTATCGAGCTACTTTATGCCCGTCATCCTGTCCGTCGCCGTCATCGGGCAGCTGTGGAAAACGATCTACAACCCTGCTTCGCAAGGCGGCATGATTAACCAGATCCTCATCAAGCTCGGTCTGGACTCCTGGACGCACGCGTGGCTGTCGGAGCCGAAGGTGGCCATCTACGCCATCATCGTCATCGGGCTGTGGCAGTATCTGGGCTATCACATACTCATTCAATTTACCGGAATCCAGAACATACCGGCCGATATTTACGAACCCGCCAAGATCGACGGCGCCGAAGGCTTCAAGGCCGACCGATATATTACGCTGCCGATGATCGTGCCGATCTTCAAGATCTCCGTCGTGCTCTCGTTCATCGGCTCGCTGCAGTCGTTCGACCTCATCATGGTCACGACGGCCGGCGGACCGGCGCACGCGACGGACGTCCTGGCCAGCCATATGTACAACATCTCGATCCTGTCCCAGAAATACGGCTACGGCAGCGCCATCGCCTGCTTCCTCGTCGTCGTGTGCCTGGCTGCGACGGTCATTATCAACCTGCTCTTCAACCGCATCGAGAAGCGCTACAACTAGTGCCGCGAAAATAGGAAAGGGGGGCGCAACCCCATGAGCCAATCCGCCAGCATCGCCGTCCGGGAGCCTGCCGTCCAGACCCGAAGGCGCGGGTTTTCCTTCAAAAAGACGATCGTATTCGGCTTCTTCGGCGTCCTGCTCGTCACGCAGCTGTACCCGCTGCTGTGGCTGCTCATCTACTCGGTCAAGACCAACGAGGAGATTTTGTCGGGGAGCTTCTTCGCCCTGCCGGCCTCCGTGCAATGGAGCAACTATTCGAACGCGCTCGCGGGCGGCCGTTACTGGCACTACCTGCTCAACAGCGTGATTGTGACCTCGGTCACGATGGTGTGCGTCATTCTGCTCGCGTCGCTCGCCGCCTTCGCGATTACGAGGTTTCGCTGGAAGTACGGCCATATCGTCATGCTGATCTTCCTGATGGGCCTCATGATCCCGCTGCAGAGCACGCTGCTGCCGCTGATGCTCATTTTCAAAAACATCCACGTCCTGAACACGCGCTGGGCGATGATTCTGCCCTATATTGCGTTCCAGATTCCGATCGCCGTCTTCATTATGAGCGGCTTTCTGCGCACGATTCCGCACGAGATCGAGGAGTCGGCCATCATGGATGGGGCGAACGTTTTCCGCATTTTCCGCAGCATCATCCTGCCGGTGTCGGTGCCGCCGATCATGACGGTATGCATCCTGACGTTCATCAACGTGTGGAACGAATACATTCTCGCTGCCACGTTCATCTCCAAGGAAGCGCTCAAGACGCTGCCGTTCGGCGTGTACAGCTTCGTCAGCCAGTATTCGGTCAACTACGGAGCAATCGGCGCCTTCCTCGTACTCGGAGCGCTGCCGGTCATCCTCGTCTACTTCCTGTTGGCCGAGAAAATTACGAAGGGCATGGTAGCGGGCGCGGTTAAGGGATAAGATGAGGGAATGAGAAAAAGATTCCAGTCCATCCACGGCCGCCTGTTCCTGATCTTCCTGTTCAGCATGCTCGGGCTCCTGCTCGTCGTCAGCCTCGTCTACTACCAACGGGCGACCGAACAGATCAGGGACAAGGTCGGCGTCATCGCGGAAAAAAACATATCGCAGACGGTCGGCCTGTTCGAGCTTCTGCTCAAGGGCTACGACAGCGTCACCAAGTCGCTCAACAGCAACAACGAGCTGATGCAGCTGCTGCAGCAGAAGACGCCCGCCGGCTCGCCGGAGGTCAGCTCGGTCAACCGGGAACGGCAGATCACCGATATTCTCGGCGCGATCTTCTATTCGCGGAGCGATATCGTGGGCATCCACGTCATCTCAAGCCAGGGCAAGGTGTACAGCTTCGATCGGTCGATCGGCTCTTCAACGCGGGATTACAAGAAGACCGACTGGTATGCCGAGCTGCAAAAATCCAGGGGAGACATGCGCTGGCTGGGCGTCTATCCGACTGCGCCGCTGAGCGGCGGAATCGACAGTCCCGTGTTCGTCTTCGGCCGCCAGCTGTTCGAGCTCAGCACGATGAAGTCGGTCGGCTACGTGCTGATCGAGACGGAGGAGGACCCGATCCTCTCCGCGCTCTCCAATGCGAGCATCGGACCGGGCAGCAGCGTCGTCATCCGCGACGCGGCCGGGCGCGTGATCGTAAGGACGAAGCCCGAGGCGTCCGAGGCCGGGTCGGAGGCGGAGAGGGAGACGGAGGCATTGCCCGCCAACTGGCCGGGTACGCTGAAAAAGGGCGAGGTCGCCGTCCGCGACCGAGCGGACGCGCTGCTGACTGCCGCACGGATCGGCACGGCGGACTGGACGGTCGTCGGGGTGACGCCCAAGCGCGACCTGAAGCTGGAGCTGAAGCAGACGCAGCGGTTTCTGCTCACGGTCGTCATTCTGCTCGTCGTCGCGGCGACGGCGCTCGCGACGCTCGTGTCGCGCTCGTTTTCCTTGCCGTTCAAGCGGCTCATCCAGCAGATGAAGCAGGTGGAGCTGGGGAACTTTCAAGGGCGGGTGCGCGTCCATTCCTATCAGGAGCTTAACGTGCTCGTAGGCTCGTTCAACCGGATGGTCCATCAAATCGAGGACTTGATCGAACGGGAGAAGCTGTCCTCGATCAGCGAGAAAAACGCTCAGCTTCAGGCGCTGCAATCCCAGGTCAATCCGCACTTTTTGTTCAATACGCTCGACATGATCTACTGGATGCTCGACGAGCGGGAGAATGACCGGCTCGGCAGCCTGATTCTGGCACTGTCGCGAATCTTCCGGTACAGCAGCGACTGGGAGGAAGCGTCCCGCGCACCGCTTCGGCTCGAGCTCGAGCAGCTGCGCCACTATTTGACCATTATCGAGACAAGGCTTGGCGGCCGCGTGAATACGAAGATCGAGGTGGAGGATCGCTGGCTTGGCGCCCAGGTGCCGAAGATGATCTTGCAGCCGATCGTCGAGAACGCCGTGAAATACGGGCTTGAGCCGCTGAGCCGTGAAGGCACGCTCCGGATTCGCTCGGCGGAGACGGAGGATGCGCTTGTCATCGTCGTCGAGGACAACGGCGTCGGCATGGACGAGGAGACGCTCGTCCGGGTGCGGCGGTCGCTCGGGGACGGGGGCGCCGCGCCGGGCGTGCGGGAGGATGCTGCCGGGCGTCGGGGCATCGGGCTTGCGAACGTGCATCGCCGCATCGCTTTGATGTACGGAGAAGGATTCGGGCTGCGGATCGAGAGCGAACGCGAGCGCGGCACGAAGATTTGGGCTTCGTTTCCCAAACCCGCAGAAGAGGGGGATAACCGATGAATATTCTCGTCGTCGACGACGAGGAAGTGATCCGCAGCGGCATCGAGCGGACGATCTCCCGCGGGTTCCCCGAGCATCGGGTGCTGCTCGCGGGCAATCCCGAAGAAGCCGTGGAGGCGCTTCGGACCAAGCACGTCGACCTGGTGCTGACCGACGTGCTCATGCCCGGCATGACGGGACTTGAACTGATGGCGTTCTCCCGCCGCATGCAGCCGCAGGTCAAGTGGGTCGTCATCTCGGCGTACTCCGAGTTCGCGTATGCGCAGGAGGCCGTGCGGCTCGGCGCCAGGGACTATATGCTGAAGCCGATCGGCAAGGAATCGCTGATCGGACTCATCGAAGAGCTCGGACGCGAGATTGCGGAAGAGAGCGAGCGCAACAAAGAAGCCGACCTGATGAAGCGCAATTTGCGGTTCCTCCGGGAAGGCGTTTTTGCGCGCTGGGCGTCCGGACTCGATCTGGGCGGCATCGACGTCGCGCCTTTTACGGAGAGCCACCCGTACTTTAATCTGCTGTTGGTGCGTCTCGATAGCGACGCGGACACGAAGCTGGAGCACTTCATCGTGGAAAACGTGCTGACCGAGCTCATGGACACCGCCGGCAAAGGCTTCGTGGCGAGCATCGACGCACACAGTCTGCTCGGGCTCGTCACGCTGCGTGAGGAGGCCGGCCTCGGACTACTCGTCGACAAGCTTCGCACCCATTTGAAGCGGTACCTGAAGACGCCGTTCCAAGTGCTGTATTCGGGGCGCATCGACGACCTGGCTGCCGTACCTGGCGAAGTGCGCCGCATGCGGAGCGCCTCGGCTGCGCAGGTGTACGATCACTATGCGAGCGGCGGGGAAAAAGCGATCGAGGTCGCGGTGCAGTACATCCACACGCATTACGGCGCGGAGATCAACCTGGAAAAGGTGGCATCGATCGTTTACTTGAACCCGGTCTACTTCAGCCAGCTGTTCAAGCAGAAAACGGGGACGGGCTTCAAGGAATACGTCACCAACCTGCGCATCTCGCGGGCGATGGAGCTGCTGGGCGGCTCGGAGCTGAAAATCGGCGACATCGCAGAGCGCGTCGGCTACCCGGACGTGCGCCACTTCTCGCAGGTATTCCGCAAGAAGGCGGGATGCACGCCGTCGGAGTACCGGCAGGAGGTTCGAGGCGGCGGAGCGGCGGATGGCGACGATACGGAGCTGGAGTAGCAGAGGTGGATGCGGACGATGCCGGGCTGGAGTAGCGGGGGAGTCCGAATAGGGGGATGCGGGCTGCGCCCTGGGTGCTGCGATGAGTGCCAAAAGGCACTAACGCAGGCGTTGCGGGGCTCGGAACAGCGGCGATAAGTGCCAAAAGACACTAACGCGTGCTTGGCGGGGCTTAGAGCAGCTGAGATGAGTGCGAAAAGGCACTAACTCAGCTTGGGGGGGCTCGGAGCAGCGAGGATGAGTGGCAAAAGGCAATAACGCGCCATCCGGAGAGCTCGAAACTGCGCCGATGAGTTCCACAGGGCACTAACGTGGCCGCCGCCAGCCGGAAAAATCGGCTAATTCGGCCTCGACCGCACTATTAAAGCCGCCACTAGCCGGAAAAACCGGCTAACTCGGGCTCGAGCTGCCCGACCCTCTTAGCACCAGCTGCCCCAGCAGCCGGCAATGCCACGCTCCGCACCAAAAACCGTTCCTGACCCGAGGCGCATCGCGCCGTCGGCGTCCGGAACGGTTTTTTGGGTTACGTGCGGAAGTCCGCAGGGACGCGCCTCGCAACGCCGGTGCGGATAGCTGCCGCGATCACGGCTTTGCGCACGCTGGCGACGACCTGTTCGTTGAAGATGCTCGGGATGATGTAAGTTTCGTTCAACTCGCCGTCGGTCACGACTTCCGAGATGGCGAGCGCGGCGGCCATCTTCATCTCTTCGTTGATGCCGGCGGGCCGGCGGCGCACCGCCCCCCGGGAGGCGGCCGGGCGCACCCCCACCACGCTGGGCCG
>NZ_JAGXJW010000020.1:97172-118909 GCF_019091135.1 Cohnella sp. GbtcB17
CCGCGGAACATGCCGGGGAACACCAGCACGTTGTTGATCTGGTTCGGAAAGTCGCTCCTACCGGTGGCGAACACGCGGACGTGCGGCAAAGCCAGCTCGGGATCGATCTCCGGGTGCGGGTTGGCCATGGCGAACACGATCCGGTCCTCCGCCATCCGATTCACGTCCTCTTCCCCAAGAATTCCGCCTCGCGACACGCCGATAAAAACGTCGGCGCCTTGCATAACCTCTTTCAGGCCGCCTTCCTCCGCCTGCACCTGGGGCTGCAGGGCGAGCCAGTCCCACATCGGGTGGTCATAACGCCGCCCATGCAAGATCGCTCCCTCCCGGTCGACGGGAACGAGCTTCGTCACGCCGGCCGTCAGCAGCATCTTGCAAATCGCCACGCCTGCGGCGCCGATGCCGTTGACGACGACGCGCACGTCCTCGATGCGCTTCCCGACGAGCTTCAGGGCGTTGAGCAGCCCCGCAGTCACTACGATCGCCGTTCCGTGCTGGTCGTCGTGGAACACCGGGATGTCCAGCTCCTCCGCCAGCCTGCGCTCGATCTCGTAGCAGCGGGGCGAGCTGATGTCCTCCAGGTTGATCCCCCCGAAGACGGGGCTGATCTGTCGAACCGCGCGCACGATCTCTTCCGTGTCCTGCGTGTCCAGGCAGATCGGAAAAGCGTCGACGCCGGCGAGCTGCTTGAACAGCATCGCCTTGCCTTCCATGACCGGCGCCGCCGCGTGCGGGCCGATATTGCCCAGCCCGAGCACGGCCGAGCCGTCGGTGACGACGGCGACGGTATTGCGCTTGATCGTGAGCGTGTACGCTTTGCCGATATCCTCGTGGATGGCCGAGCACACGCGAGCGACGCCGGGCGTGTAGACGCGGGACAGATCGTCCCTGTTTTTGATCGGCATGCTCGGCTGAATCGAGATCTTGCCGCCGAGATGCGCGAGGAAGGTGCGATCCGACAAATTGACGATCCGGATGCCGTCCAACCCGCGAAGCGCCTCTGCGATCGCCGCATGCGCATGGTCGGCGGCCTCGACGGTGATGTCGCGCACGGAGCTGCCTTCGCCCGACCGGATGACGTCGATAGAGGTGATATCGCCGCCCGCGTTGCCGATGACCGAAGCAACTGCGCCGAAGTGCACGCGCTCGTGGGCGAGTTCCAGACGTATGACCATACTGTTGAATGACAAGCTTCGCCACCTGCCCGTTGTTTGATGGATGGGGCTCGGCCGTACCGAAGCGGCGAGGGGAGGCCGCCTGCTCCTGCCGGCCGAGCTTCAAGCAGCTTCGACGATACACCAGGGCGCGAGACGATGTCCAGCCGATATGTCACTAAAAATGACATCAATCAACGGAGTATACCGTTTTCGTCAATCCCGTTTCTGTTTTCCCGGAGAGGGGCTCTCTATAATTAGGGTACACGCAGCCTAACCTCTCACGGAAAGAAGGAGCAGCAATGATCGAGATCGTAAAAGAGCAGGAACCGATGACGCCGATGGAAAAAGGACAGCTGGAGGGCACGGTCGCCTCCATCATCGACCGGGTGCAAAGAGAAGGAGACGCCGCGCTGAAGGCGTTCCTGAAGCAGTTCGACAACGTCGAGCTCGATTCGCTCAAGGCGACGGAAGCGGACATCGAAGCGGCGCGCAAGCAGCTGCCCTTGACGCTGCTTGAAGATATGGCGTTTTCCATCGAGCGCATCAAGGCGTTCGCCGAAGCGCAGCGCCGCACGCTGACCGAGTTCGAGCAGGAGATGATCCCGGGCGTATTCCTCGGCCAGCGCGTCATCCCGATCGAAGCCGTCGGTGCGTATGTCCCTGGCGGCCGCTACCCGCTGCTCTCCTCGGCGCAGATGGCGATCATCCCCGCCAAGATCGCGGGCGTCTCGGAGATCCGCGTCTGCACGCCGCCGATGAAGGACGGCCGCATTCATCCTGCCGTGCTGCTTGCGGCGCACCTGTCGGGAGCCGACGAGATCTTCGCCGTCGGCGGCGCGCAGGCGATGGCGGCGCTGGCCTACGGCACCGAGAGCATCAAGCCGGTCAACAAGATCACCGGCCCGGGCAACCGCTTCGTCACCGAAGCGAAGCGCCAGGTGCACGGCACGGTCGGCATCGACCTGCTGGCGGGGCCGAGCGAGGGGCTCGTTGTCGCCGACGAGACGGCGAAGCCGGCGTACGTCGCGGCCGACCTGCTCGCGCAGTCGGAGCACGACGTGCACACACAGGCGATCCTCGTCTCGACGAGCCGCCCGCTGGCCGACGCGGTCATGGCCGAGATCGAGCGCCAGCTCGAGACGCTGCCGACCGCCGGCACGGCCCGCGCGTCCTGGGAGAAGCGCGGACGCGTCATCGTGACGGACACGCTCGAGGAAGCGATCGACGTCGCCAACGATCTGGCTTCGGAGCATCTGCACGTCCAGATCAAGGATGCCTACCTGCATCGCGACAAGTTCACGAACTACGGCTCGCTGTTCCTCGGCGAAGAAGCGACGGTCGTTTTCTCCGACAAGGTATGCGGCACCAACCACATCCTGCCGACGAACCGCGCAGCCAAGTATACCGGCGGCGTCTGGGTCGGCACCTTCCTGAAGGTCGTGACGTACCAGCGCGTCGAGCAGGCGGGCGTGGAACGTCTGGCGCCGCACTGCGTGCGTCAGTCGTACCGCGAAGGATTGATCGGCCACCTGCGCTCGGCCAACATCCGCCTGACCGGCGAACTCGACGCCAAGCCGGAAGCCGTCCTCGAGGTCGCGCAGTTCTAATCGCGCCGGCCGCCCTGCCTTCCTCGGAATCGCCGCCGCGATCGCCGATGAAGGCAGCGGCTCCTTCGGGCGTACCCATCAAGACGCCATCATAGGTGACGCGCAGCCCTTCCCGTAACCGCTGTCAATAAAAGGTTGTGGCTGAGATGTTGAGGTTATGTTAGTTTTAGTGACGCATCAAGTCAATTAAGTGCACCATTTTAGTCAATCGCGTTGATATTCACCGTTGGTGCCCCCTTTTATAATAAGGACAGCAGCAATCGTTCATAGAACTGGAGCACTCATCACAACACAGAATGGAGGGATGACGCCATAGACGCTCTTGCGGAAACGAACGGAAACGGAGCGAACGATCAGCCGGGGATTCGTGCCCAGGAAGCCAGTCGGCCTCACGCATCTTCCTCCCGCAAAACGAAGCGGAACAAATGGCTCGCATTCGCGGCCTTCGTAGGACCTGCGCTGCTATGCTTCCTGCTCATTCAGATCATCCCGTTCGCGGTCGGGATTTACTATTCTTTCACCTCCTGGAACGGCGTCAGCTCCGCCGTCGACTGGGTCGGACTCGACAACTTCAAGCGCATTCTGACGAGCGACAGCAAGTTCGCGGACTCCTTCTTTTTCACCGCCAAGTTCACGGTCGTCGCCGTTCTCGTCAGCAACGTCATCGGTCTCGGACTGGCGCTAATGATCAACGGGGCGCTCAAGTCCAAAAACGCGCTTCGCACCGTCTTCTTCCTGCCGAACGTCATCGGCGGCCTGCTGCTCGGCTTCATCTGGCAGTTCATCTTCGTCAAAGGATTCGCGGCCGTCGGCAGCGCGACGCACATTCCGTTTTTCGAGCTTCCCTGGCTCGGCGACGCGAATACGGCCTTCTGGGCGATCGTCATCGTATTCGCCTGGCAGCAGAGCGGCTATCTGATGGTCATCTACATTGCGGCGCTGCAGGGCGTGGACCATTCGGTCATCGAGGCGTCCCGGATCGACGGCGCGAGCCGCTGGATGACGCTGCGCAAGATCGTCCTGCCGCTGATCGCGCCGGCGTTCACGATCTGCCTGTTTCTCTCGATGTCGCACGCCTTCAAGATTTACGACCTGAACTACTCGCTCACGGGCGGCGGTCCGTTCAATTCCACGTTGTCGGTCGCGATGAACATCTATACCGAAGCGTTCACGAACAACCACTACGGCATCGGCTCGGCCAAGGCGCTCGTCTTCTTCGTTGTCGTGGCGCTCGTCACGCTGGCACAGGTCATGCTCACCAAGCGGCGGGAGGTGGAGTCCTAACATGGATAACAAATACACGTCCCGTACATTTATAATGGAAATTCTGGCTGTCGCGATCGCGCTGCTCTTCCTGGTGCCCTTCTACTTCGTGCTTATCAACGCGGTGAAGAGCAACGCGAATATTTTGCTGGATGCCGCCGCGTACCCGAAGGACGTCATTTGGGATAACTTCCGGCGCGTCTGGTCGCTGCTTCACTTCCCCCGGGCGTTTATGAATTCGATTTTCGTCACCGTGTTCGCCAACGTCGGTCTCATCGTCATCAGCTCGATGGCCGGCTGGATGCTCGCCCGAACGCAGGGCAAGATCAGCAATCTGCTGTTCGGCCTGTTCGTCGCGGCGATGGTCATCCCGTTCCAGACGATCATGATCCCGCTCGTCAAGCTGAGCGCTTCGCTCGGACTGGTCAACAGCATTCCCGGTCTCATTTTTATCTACTTCGGATTCGGCGTCTCGATGGCGGTATTCCTGTTCCACGGCTTCATCAAGGGCGTACCCCTTGAGGTGGAAGAGTCCGCCCGCGTCGACGGCTGCACGCCGTTCGGAGTGTTCTACAAGATCGTGTTTCCGCTGCTGAAGCCGATCGTCATGACGGTCGTCATTCTCAACACGCTCTGGATCTGGAACGACTATCTCCTGCCGCGTCTCATGCTTCAAGACTCGCAGCTGCATACGATTCCGGTCGCGATGAGCGCGCTGTTCGCCCAGTACAACAAGCAGTGGGATCTCGGCCTGGCGGGTCTGGTCATTGGCACGCTGCCGATCGTCGTCTTTTCCCTCCTGCTGCAGAAGCATATCGTCAAAGGCATCGCGGCCGGTTCCGGCAAATAGGGCGCCAAGCCGCCAAAAAATCCTCGCAATGCGCAATTGATCTCGGTATCATTCTTGCGGCCGCCCCGCGGACGAGAGAATCATATATAGCTAGAGCAACCCACTATCAGGAGGTCATGCAGAGAGATGAAAAAGATCGGCATGTTGGGCGTATCGATGGTAGGACTGGCAATGGCGGTATCGGCTTGCGGAAGCAACGACAACAGCGCGGAAAATGCAGCACCGGCGGCTTCGGGCACCGCAAGCGCAAGCTCGGCGACCACAGCTTCGGCAAGCACGGCTGCAAGCGGCGGCGATCCGGTCACGATCAAGGTATTTCAGCTGAAAGTCGAGATCGCGGACAAGTTCGAGGCGATGGTCAAGGAATTCGAAGCCGAGCATCCGGACATCAAGGTCGAAGCCGAGACGGTCGGCGGCGGCACGGGATACATGGACGCGCTCAAGGCGAAGTTCGCGGCGGGCGAAGGTCCCGACATCTTCAACAACGGCGGCGCGAAAGAAATGCAGCTGTGGAAGGAGCATCTCGCCGACCTGTCCGACCAGCCGTGGGTCAGCCACCTGCTGCCCGGCACCGGGGACGGCATGAAGGATACCGACGGCAAGCTGTACGGCATGCCGATGAACATGGAAGGCTACGGCTACCTCTATAACAAGGATCTTTTCACCAAAGCGGGCATTACCGAGCTGCCGAAGACGCTGACCGAGCTGCAGGCGGCGGCGCAGAAGCTGAAGGACGCAGGCATTACGCCGTTCGCGAACGGCTTCGCCGAATGGTGGATCATCGGCAGCCACTTCACGAACGTCGCCTTCGGCCAACAGTCCGACCCGGCGGCATTCATCCAGCAGCTGAACGACGGCACTGCGACGATTCCGGACAATGCGGTCTTCAAGCAGTTCCAGAATCTGATGGACACCACGATCAAGTACAGCAACGACAACCCGCTCACGACCGACTACAACACGCAAGTGACGCTGTTCGCCTCCGGCAAGGCCGCGATGCTGCAGCAGGGCAACTGGGTCGAGGGCATGATCGCCGACATCGATCCGAACCTGAGCTACGGCATCTTGCCGATGCCTATTAACGACGAAGCGACCTCCGACCGCATCGTGGCGGGCGTGCCGAACAATTGGGCGGTCAACAAGAATTCGGAGCATGTCGAAGCCGCCAAGACATTCCTCGACTGGATGGTCTCCTCCCCGGCAGGCCAGAAGTACATGACCGAACAGTTCGGCTTCATCCCGGCGTTCGACAACATCCCGACGGACAAGCTGTCGCAGCTTAGCCAGGATATCGTCGCTTATTCCAAGGAAGGCAAGACGATCCCGATGATCTGGACGAGCTGGCCGGACGGCGCGAACAAGGAGTTCGCGGCCGTGCTGCAGGAGTATTCGGCGGGCAAGATCAAGTGGGACGAAGTGTTGAAGAAAATGCAGGAGTCCTGGAACAACCTGAAGTAATCGCAAAGCTGCCGACGAGCGATCATACGAGCGCGAGCGCAAGAAGGGATGCCCCGGGCATTCCTTCTTCGGCCATGGCGGGCCTGTCCGGCGAAGGAGAACTCTTATATACTGGATTTCATCTACGACTAGACGACAGATAGGAGAATCTGCGTTGATCCGGACAAGCCTGAGGAACAAGTTCATCATCCTGCTGCTGCTCATCAGCGTCCTGCCGTTTGCCGCTTCCGTGCTTTTTACCTATTTGTATACGCGAGATTCGCTGAAGGATCAATTTTTGCAGGAAAACGTGAATCTGATGAGCCTCGGCGGGGTGCACTTGGAGAGCTACATGGACGAGCTGATGGATATCACGCTGTCCTTTTACAGCGATCCCGCCTTTATCAACTATTTGCGGACGGCCGACCGGGCGAACGACTACGAGACGTTCTGGACGGTGCGCGACGAGCTGACCCAGGTGCTGTACGCCAACGAGAATATCCAGCGGGTCAGCATCGCGCTGGTCAAGGACAAGCGCAACATCTTCGTGTCCAAGAGCCGGGTCAGCTTCTCCGCGATCACGGACGAGCAGATGGCGGATTACGCCAAAGTGGACCACAGCCCCAACCACGTGTATATCGAGACGATGCCGGGACCGGATCCGAAGGGCGGCGCTTCAAGCACGTCGTTTACGATCCTTCGGTCGCTGACCGATGCACCCTCCACCAACCTGCTCGCTTATTTTTCGATCCAGGTCGCACCGGCCAGAGTGAAGAGCATCGCCGAGAAGCTGTACATGCCGGGGCAGGAGCTGTTCTCGATCCTCACCTCCGAAGGGGTGCCAATCTACAGCTCGGACGCCGGCTACGAGGATCCCGGGCTGGTCGAGCGGATCCGCGGCTTAAAGCCGGGCAGCGGCACGCTGGAGTGGAACCGGGGGGACTTCCATGGCATCGTCCTCTACGAGCGGATCGCCAAGACGGACGGCGGCTGGATTTTGATGAAAAGCATTCCGTACGAGAACCTGTACCGGCAAGGCTTCCGCATCACGAAGATCAACATCGCCATCGGCCTCGTCGGCATCGTGCTGGCGATGGTGGCCGCGCTGCTGGTCTCGCTGCGCATCACGTCGCCGCTGCGCATTCTGCTGGACAACATCCGGCGCATCGAGAAGGGCAAAATGCAGGTCGGCGTCGAGTCGCTCGGGCACGACGAGATCGGCGTGCTCGGCGAGAGCTTCCGGCAGATGATCGGCCGGCTCAACCATCTGATCGACCGGGAATACAAGCTGGAGATCGAGAACAAGGCGAACCAGCTGAAGGTGCTGCAGTCCCAGATCAACCCGCACTTCCTGCACAACGCGCTGCAGTCGATCGGCGCCCTAGCATTAAAAAATCACGGCGCGCAGGTGTATGCGCTCGTCACCAACCTGTCCAAAATCATGCGGTACGGCATGAATACGGACGAAGACAAGGTGACCCTGATTCGCGAGGTCGGCAATGCCGAGGCGTTCCTGCTGCTGCACAAGGAGCGGTTCGACGACGAATTCGAATACGAGATCGACGTCGACGCCGCGATTCTGAACGTGCCGGTGCCCAAGATGCTGCTGCAGCCGATCATCGAGAATTACTTCAAGCACGGCATGGACCTGAGCGGCGGCAAGACCGGCACGCTCCGCGTGGAGGGGCGGCGGGAGGGAGGCGACCTCGTGCTCGTCGTCACCGACAACGGGCGCGGGATGAAGCCCGAACGGCTGCAGGAGCTGTACGGCCAGCTTCGAGAGGACAGGCGGGGCCGGCAGGGGGAGGAGCCGAACATTGGGCTCCGCAGCGTGTACTTCCGGCTTCGGCTGTATTACGGCGCCGGGGCAAGCTTAAATCTCGCGAACAGCGAGTCGGGCGGGCTGCAGGTGACGATCCGGCTTCCTATCGAGAACGCGGCAGAGGGTGAAGCGCCATGAAGGCGATCATAATCGACGACGAAAAGCATGTAAGAGGCGTACTGCGCATGCTGGCCGACTGGGAGCGCTTCGGCATCGGCGAGGTTCTCGAGGCCAGAGACGGCGAAGAAGCGAAGAAGCTGATCGAGGCGCATCGGCCCGAGATTGTGTTCACGGACATGAACATGCCGAACCTGGACGGCATCGGGCTGCTGGAGTGGCTGCGAGAGCATGCCAGGGACAGCAAAACGATCGTCATCAGCGCCTACGACGACTTTCACTACATGCGCAATGCCATATTTTACGGCAGCTTCGACTATATCTTGAAGCCGATGGAGGCCGACGTTCTGAACGAGACGCTCGGCAGGGCGGTGGAGGCATGGCACCGGGAGGCGGTCAGCCGGCGGTCGGCGTTCGAGAACGACCGGATCGCGAGCGCGGCCAAGCCGCTGTACTGGGACCGGGTGCTGTCGAGCTTGCTCGGAAGGACGCCGGCGCCCGAGGCGGCGGAGCGTCTCGAACGCGAGTTCGGCGCGGTGCCGGGGCGCGACCTGTTCACCGCGCTGCTGGTTCCCGTGCGCGCCTACGCGGCCGTGAAAACGGGCGGCAACGTCGAAGACGCGTTCGCGGCGCTGCTGCCCGTCTGCGGAGAGGCGCTGCTGCCCGGCGAGGGCGTTGTCTTCCGCCATACGGCCAAGCCGGACGAACTGGCGATCCTGGCCTGGAATGTCAAAGACGCGGAGGCGCTGGCGAAGCGAATCTACGCCGCGATCTGGCAGGCGCACCGCATGAAGGCGCTCGTCGCCGTCGGCAAGGCGGCTCGCCAGACGGCGGACGCCTACGATTCGGCGTTGAACGCCATGATGCGATGCGACCTGCAAGGCGCGTTCAAGGCGAGAGCCGTCGTCTTCGGAGAAGAAGCCGCGCGCCCGGTGCTGCACCTGCTCGACTACGCGCAGGATCTGACGCTGGCGCTGCAGAGCGGCAGCGCGGAGAGCGCGGACCGGCTGCTCGACCGCATGCTGGAGACGGTCAAGGCGTCGGGCGGCATGACATTCGAACAGCTGCACAGCTGGGAGAGCCAGTACAAGCTGCTTCAGGCGCGCTGGCTGCAGGAATACGATATTCGCGACAGCCGCACGCTCAGCGTCGGCGACGCCTATTGGGACGAGGACGGCAGCTTCTCCATGCGCCGGTTCCGCGACGAGAAGCGCCGGCAGCTTCACGAGCTGATCCGGCTGCTGCACGACGTGAAGTATAAGAAGGAGAAAAACAGCATTCGGGAGATCGAATCCTATCTGCGGCAGAACTACAAGCGCGAGGTTACGCTTCAGGAGATCGCCGAGCGCTTCTACTTAAGCCGGGAATACATCTCCCGCAAGTTCAGGCAGGAGTTCGGGCTGACGATCACCGATTATGTGACGCAGGTGCGCATCGAGAAGGCGAAGGGGCTGCTCGAGAACCCGCATCTGAAGGTCTATGAGATCGCGGACTACGTCGGCTACCAGAACGACAAATATTTCATTAAAGTGTTCAAGCGCTCGGAAGGCGTCACGCCGAGCGAGTACGTCCGCGCGCGGGCGGAGGCCAGGCGGAGCGAACGGTCGAATTGACCGGACGCGCGAACGGGCCTCCGGCTTGGCGAACGATGGCTGCGTATGTGCGGCGCGGACGCGGCGGGCGACGGGAAGGACGATCGATGGCAACCATGGCAAACCGGCGTTGGACCGCGGAGGCGACGTTGTTTTTCGCGATAAGCGTGCTCTTTTTTATCAGCATTACTTCCTTTGATCCCTTCGTCTCTTCCTATGCGGCGGAGCTAGGCGTACCGTCCGTCCTGATCGGCAGCATGGTCGGGATTACCGGCCTTGCCTCGATGGTCGCGCGTCTGCCGGTCGGCATCGTCTCCGGATTCCTGTCGAAGCGGCGGCTGTTCATTCAGGCGGGCTTCGCGCTCACGGCGGTTAGCTGGGCGATCGCTTATATCGCACCCGGCGCCGCGACGCTGTTCGTCGGCAAGCTGAGCAACGGGCTGGCCGGCTCCGTCTGGGTCATCTACACGGTCATGTTCGCTTCCTACTTCGCCGCCCGAGACGGCGCGAAGGCGATGGCGGTCATCTCGGTCGCCTCGCCGCTCGGTTCGCTGGCGGGCTCGACGGTCGGCGGGCTCGTCATCCACGCGTTCGGCTACGCCGCCGGATTTATCGTCGCGGTGCTCGCGGCTCTGCTTGCGCTCGCGCTCACCGCATTCCTCAAGGACGGCGATGCGGCGGAGCCAGCACGGGCGAGTCTGGACAGGCGCGCGCTGGCGGCCCAGTTCGCGGACGGCCGGCTGTGGGCGATCTCGCTGCTCGGCATCGTCGTCCAGATGACGATGTACGGGACGCGGGATACCTTCACTCCGCTGATGGCGGCCCGCCTCGGCGCGGACCCGATCGCGATCAGCTGGCTCGCCAACACGCACCTGATGATGTTCGCCCTGTCCACGGCGCTCTGCCCGTGGCTGTACCGCCGTCTGGGGCTCGGCAGGACGGGCGTGCTTGGCTTCGCGCTGCAGGGTGCCGCGATCGTGGCGATGGCTGCGGCCCGAGGGCTGCCGATGCTGTTCGCGATGCAGGCGGTCGCGGGCATCGCGTACGGCATGGCGTTCACGTTTTTGATGTCGATTGTGCTGGAGTCCGCCCGGCCGCAGGAGAAGACGATGCGCATGGGCTTTTTCCAGAGCATGTATTCGGTCGGCGTGTTCGCGGGTCCGCTGCTGCTCGGCCTGCTCGTAGACGGCGCCTCCGAGGCGGCGGGCTTCGCGGCCTGGGGGGGACTGTCCGCGCTGGGCGCAGTGCTGACCGCGCTGCTGCTGCGCCGCCGCCGCGCGTCGCGCGCCAAAGAAGCGAACGTGCCGGGCAGCCCGGAAAAGGAGGGATATCGTGCAGCGGTACAGGACCATTAAGGAACTGCAAGAGGCCTACCGGCAGGCGTTCGTCTCGCCGGAGGAGATTGCCGAATACTATTTGAAGCAAATCGAGTCCGCGGATGGCGCTTATCGCTCGATCATTACCGTGACCGGAGCGTCGGCCCGGCGCCAGGCGGCAGCGGCTGTGGCAAGGCTCATGGCCGGTCGCGGAGAAGACGTGCATCAGCCCCTGCTCGGCGTGCCGGTGACCGTCAAGGACAATATCGATACGGCAGGCATCCGCACGACCAACGGCTCGCAGATCGACCGGGAGCGGGTTCCGGCCGGCAATGCCGCCGTCGTCGACCGGCTGGAAGCGGCGGGCGCCATGACGGTAGGCAAGGCAAACCTGTACGAGTACGCATTCGGCATTACGTCGGACAATCCGTTCTACGGAGACGTTCGAAACCCCTGGGATACGCGCTATATGGCCGGCGGGTCGAGCAGCGGCTCGGCCGCCTCGGTCGCCGCCGGCTTCTGCCTCGGCTCGATCGGGACCGATACGGCGGGCTCGATCCGCGTGCCGTCTTCCTGCTGCGGCGTCGTCGGCCTGAAGCCGACGCATGGATTGATCCCTGCGGACGGCGTCGATACGCTGTCCTGGACGCTCGATCATGTCGGGCCGATCGCCGGCAACGTGGCGGATCTTGCGCTGCTGCTCGAAGCGGCGGCCGGACGCGCCTACGAAGGCGTGCGCCGCGCGGATATTCGCGGCATGCGAATCGGGGTGCCGCGCGAATTTGTCTATCGGCGCATCGAGCCTGCCGTGCGGCAGCTTTTCGACGAGGCGTTGGACGCGCTCGCGGGTCTTGGCGCCGTGCTGGTCGACGTCGAGCTGCCGCTGGCGGATAGGGCGATCGCCGTGGCGATCGGCATCGCGACGCCGGAGGTGGGCTATTCGCACCGCGAACGCATCGCCGCCTCGATGGCGCTGTACGGCCCCGGCGCGGCGGACACGTTCGCGCGCAGCCGTGCGGCCACGGCGCACGAATATATGGACGCCATGCGCTTGCGCGCCGAGATGACAGGCGGGCTGGACGCGCTTTTCCGCGACATGGACGCGATCGTCACGCCGACGATGCCGGCGGCGCCCACGCTGCTCGGACAGCAGGAGGTGCCGTTCCCTGACGGCGTATCGGAGTCGGTTCACGAATGCATGATCCGCTTCACCTGCCTGTACGACGTGACCGGGCATCCGGCGCTCTCCGTTCCTTGCGGACTGACGCCGGATGGACTGCCCGTAGGTCTGCAGATCGCGACCGCTTACCACAGGGAGGATACTGCGCTCCGCATCGCTTCCGCCTACGAGCAGGCGGCGCTCCTTTATTTTTACGACGAACGGGAGAAACGGATAAAAAACGCGGCAGAACTTTCGAGTGGCCGCTCGCACATGTAAACAACCGCATCTCAACAAAAAAAAGGTGGAATATCTATGGAAACGAACAGCAGCGAAGTGAAGCCGGCCGAGTCCGCGGCCGTCGAGCAGCCAAAAAACGCAGCCGGACGAATCGCTTCCGCATCTCGTACGGCTCCTGCCGCGGCGCCTCGCCGTATTAAGCAGAGCAACGTCTTTTACGCGGATGCCGAAGACGTGAACATGATCGACGCGAACGATGATTACGACTATATCCATATTCCGGAGAGCAAGCAGCGCAAACAGAGCATGGAGGGCTTCGACCCGGCCTACAACAACATCGTCGATTATATCGTCAAGATCACGCGTCAGATCTGGAAGGAAAAAGACATCGGCCTCATCTACGAAACTTACAGTCATAACGTATCGGTGCACAAGGGGCTGCTCAACAGCCACGGCGTCAACGAAGTCGTGTCGGGTACGCTGCAGACGCTGCACGCTTTTCCCGACCGCAAAGGTCTCGGCTGGAGCGTCATCTGGTCGGGCGACGACAAGGAAGGCTTCTTCACCTCGCACCGCGGCAAGTCGATGGGCACGAACATCGGCGACAGCCTGTACGGCCCGGCGACGAACAAGAAGGTCGTTTTCCGCACGACGGCGGACTGTATGGTCCTGAACAACAAGATTTACGAGGAATGGCTGGTCATGGATACGTTCCACATGGTGCAGCAGCTGGGGCTGGACCCGGTCGAGATCGCCAAGGGGCTGGCCAAGGGCACGAAGACGCTGACCGCGCCGCTGCACTTCGGATTCCCGGAGACCGCGGAGATCGGCTTGCCGCCGGCGCCGTACAAGCGGCAGTTCGACGAGTTCGAGATCGGCGACTTCATGCTGGAGATGATCAACCGGATCTGGGAGCGCAGGTCGTTTAATTATGTAAAAGAATTTTACGATCAGAGCGCGGTCATTCACTACGTCTGCAATCGCGACCTGGTCGGCTCGCAGGAGATCAAGGGCATGTTCATCAGCTTCTTCGCCTCGATTCCGAACGGCAAGACGCATATCGACCGGATCACCTGCAACCGCCGCGGCTCCGATCTGGACTGGGACGTCGCCGTACGCTGGCGCATCCAGGGCACGCACGAAGGCATGGGCTACTTCGGCAAGCCGAGCGGCAAGCCGATCGAGATCTTCGGCGTGAACCATTACAAGGTGAAGGCCGGCAAGATCATGGAGGAGTGGTTCCTGTTCGACGGCATCGACGTGCTGCGGCAGATCTACATGGAGACGGGGACGGATGCGTCGGCGGCCGGCACGTCTTCCGGCGGCGCGGGCGGCGACGGGAGTTTTCCGGGCGTATCTTGAGCGTCTGAGACAAGCCAGCCGGTTACAGGGGGAGTGGAAATTTGCGAGCTTAAGTCGCATATATTGACGCGAATCCCTCGGCTGGATTAACAAAGGGGTAAAGGCGGAGCGGCACTCCCGTCTAATCTCTCGGTACCCGGGACAGAGCATACGGCAGCTTGCCAGTGCACTGTCCTTTTTTGCCGTTCGGGTCAACGCCGATCCGTAGGGCGAGGCCTGGGGCGTCGATGTCGAGGTCGAAGGAGACCCGGCGGAGGCGGTCGGCGCGTTGATAGATGCCGAGCAGCACGAGGCGCTGCTCGCGAGTTAAGGAAGTAGACTAGGAGCAGGGAGCCGCCGCGCATAAATCGCAAAGTACCGCCGACGAGCGCCACAAGGCGCGCAACACTTCGCAGGATCGCGAAATAACGCTGGTGAGCGCCACATCGCCGCACCCCGCCTCGGATGATCGCAAAGTAACGCCGGTGAGCGCCACTAGGTCGCGTGCACCTCGCATAACCGCAAATTCACCTAACGCTGGCCGCACTATAGCAAAAGAAAAGCGGCACCGCTCCGCCCATGGCGGAAGAGGTGCCGCTAACTTTCGTTCATCCCCGCATTCCTGCGAATGCTTAACTACTTTCCGTCCTTCGCCGCCGCTCCCATCCGCATTAGCTGCGCGAGGTCCCGGTCGTAGCTGCCGGACGTTTCGTCCGCGCCTTGCGACCGCAGGCGGTCCATCAGCGCGACGGCTTCCGGGCCGGGGACGGTGACGATGCGCTCGCCGAAGCCGCGGTCCTTCAACCACTGCTCCGCTGCGGCCAGCGTATCCGAGTTGTCCGTGTCCACGGAACGGACGCCGATGCCGCCGTGCGGGCCGGGCTCGGGGCCCTTGCCGGACAGGCCGCCGGTGTTGCTCAGCAGCTTGCGCTGTAGGTGATCGGCCGAGGACGCGGACGGGCCCCGGTCCTTGGCCGCGAGGAATACGGTATCGTTCGCGACGAGCACGCGAACCCCGGCGAGCCCGGCGCCTGCCAGCTCGGCTTCCAGATCCGACGACGCGCCCCGGCCGCGCAGGCCCGAGCTGCCGATCCGGCTCAGCACGCCGCTGCCCATGCCTTGTCCCGTCGCGCCGTACTGATTGGTCGTCCGCGTCTTGTCCCGGTCGACGCTCGGGATGACGGCCGGATCGTGCTGGCCGGCAATTTGCGGCGGCAGCACCGACTTCAGCTTCAGCCGGTCGTCGACGACGCGCTGCGCGTCGGTCGCTTGCCTGGTCGACTGCTCGCGCATGCTGTGGCTCTGGCAGGCGGCCAGCGTCAGCACGCCCGCCGCGCAGGCGACCGCTAGCATCCGGCGCTTTGTTGCGATTGGGGTTGCCATAGCGAATCTCCACCTTGTATTGGATTGGTTGTAAAGTTAGCATGACCAGCCGCCGTGAATGCATAAGGACTTAATTTTGGAAAAAACTAAGCGGGAACATCCGGAAATAAATTGGAGGTGAAAGGATGGCTGACCAGAAAAAAACGGGCGGCGCGGATCGCGACAAGGTCGAGCAGCCTTCCCGGCGGAAGTTTCTCGTCCAGGCTGGCTATGCGGTCGGCGGCGTCGTCGTGGGCGGGGCGCTCGGCAGCCTGATCCGGCCGTCGAAGAAGAAGGAGACGGCTCCCCCGGCGGGCGAAGGCACGGCGGCGGACATCAAAAACTACAATCGCGCGCCGATGTTCTTCACGCAGGAGCAGCTCGGCATCGTGTCCGCGGCGACGGAGCGGATCTTTCCCGCGGACGACGCCGGCCCCGGCGCGATCGCGCTCGGCGTCCCGTTTTTTATCGACCACCAGCTGGCCGGAGAATGGGGCTTTAATTCGAGGGAGTATATGTCGCCGCCCTTTTATGCGGGCGAGAAGGTGCAGGGATATCAAGGCCGGCTGAAGCGGCGGGAAATGTTCGAGATCGGGCTGCGGGAATTGGAAAATTACAGCCAGACGAAATTCTCGAAGGGCTTCGCGGCCCTCGCGCCCGAGCAGCAGGACGAGGTGCTCAAGGCGTTCGAGTCCGACGAGGTGAAGCTGACGACGATCTCGGCGAGCGGTTTTTTCAAGATGCTGCGGAGCAGCACGCTCGAAGGCGCGTACAGCGACCCGCTGTACGGCGGCAATGCCGATATGAACGGCTGGAAAATGCGAAGCTACCCCGGTAACCAAATGAGCTACACGGACGTCATCGACAAGGACTTCTCGGTCATCGCGCCGAGCAGCCTGCAAGACCACTTAAGCGCCCACTAGGCGGAGAGGACAGGAGCAATTATGGCCAAAACGCTGCCGAAAACGGACGTCGTCGTCGTGGGCGTCGGCTGGGCGGGCGGCATCATCGCCGCCGAGCTGACGAAGAGCGGGCTGAACGTCGTCGGCCTGGAGCGGGGCAAGGAGCGCAAGACCGAGGACTACTTTATGGTCCACGACGAGCTGCGTTACGGACTGCGGTACGAGCTCATGCAGGATTTGTCCAAGGACACGGTCACTTTTCGCAGTACGGAAAAAATTCGCGCGCTGCCGATGCGGTCGTACGGCTCGTTTCTGCTGGGCGAAGGACTCGGCGGAGCCGGCGTGCACTGGAACGGGCAGACCTACCGCTTCCTGCCGTACGACTTCGAGATTCGTTCGAAGACGATCGAACGGTACGGCAAAAACAAAATTCCGGACGGCATGACGATTCAGGACTGGGGCCTCACCTATGACGAGATGGAGCCTTATTACGACAAGTTCGAGAAGCTCGCCGGCATCTCGGGGGAACCGAATCCGCTCGGGGGGAAACGTTCTGCCGATTACCCGACGCCGCCGATGAAGAAGTCGCCCGCGCTTACCATGTTCAGCGAAGCGGCGTCCAAGCTGAAGCTTCACCCGTATATGATGCCCTCGGCCAATCTGTCGACGCCGTACACGAACCCGGACGGCATCTCCCGCGCAGCTTGCCAGTACTGCGCATTCTGCGAACGCTTCGGCTGCGAATACGGCGCGAAGGCGGACCCGGTCGTCACCGTGCTGCCCGTGGCGTTGAAAACGGGCAAGTTCGAGATTCGCACGCATTCGCAGGTGCGCCGCATCCTTCACCAGGGCGGGAAGGCCACGGGAGTCATGTATACTGATGTCACGACGGGCGAGGAGCTCGTGCAGCCGGCCGACATCGTGGTCGTGACCAGCTACGTGTTCAACAACGTCAAGCTGATGCTGATGTCGGGGCTTGGCAAGCCGTACGATCCCGCGAGCGGAACGGGCGTGATCGGCCGCAACTACGCATACCAAGTGCTGAAGGGCAACGCGGCCGGCTTTTTCGACGACAAGCAGTTCAATACGTACGCGGGCGCCGGCTCTTTGGGCGTCTCCCTCGACGACTATAACGGGGACAACTTCGATCACTCCGACCTGAAGTTCATCCACGGCGGCTCGATCAGCCTCAGCCAGACCGGCATGCGCCCGATCGCGAACAATCCGGTGCCCGGAGGGACCGCATCCTGGGGGGCGGAGTTCAAGGCCAACTCGGTCAAATACGCCAATCGCTTCCTGTCTATAGGCGGTCAAGGGTCGTGCATGCCCTTTCGCCATCACTTCCTCGATCTCGATCCTACATACAAGGATGCATACGGCGATCCGCTCGTGCGGTTGACGTTCGACTTCGAGGAGCAGGACCGCCAGCTCGCGCTGTACTTGTCCGGCAAGTGCGCGGAGATCATGAAGGAGATGGGCGCGAGCCATATCGACCAGCTCAAGGAGCTCGGCCCTTACGAGATCACGACGTACCAGTCGACGCACAATACCGGCGGCGTCGTCATGGGCGCCTCGCCCGACACGTCCGCGGTCAACACGTACTTGCAGATGTGGGACGCGGAAAACGTGGTCGTCGTCGGCGCCAGCGCCTTCCCGCACTACTCGGGCTACAATCCGACCGACACGGTCGGCGCGCTCGCCTTCCGGGCGTCCGAGGGCATTCTCAAGTATCGGCAAAAGGGCGGCAGCCTGGTGTAAATGCGAACAAGGTGAGCTCCTGCTTAAAAAGGCGGGGGCTTTTCATTATGTCCGGGCGATACGCGAATCGTTTTATTTTGCTGAGTTAACTAAAATGTTATATGGTGGAAATTGCAGATCTCTACTTGGGGGGAGTCGAGTGAGAAATACGGTATCTGTTTTTCTGATGGGAATCGGCATCGCTATTGTTGCGATCGGCTTCATTGCCGGGCTCGTGTTGGGCAAGGACGCTTACGGTGAATTTTCGATTGCGATTGTCTTTTACTGGTGGCTGTCCGCGCTTGCGGCCGGATTTTTATTCATCGGCTTGTCGGAGATCGTCCATCTGCTGCAGAAGCTGGTTGACCGTTCCGCGGCTCCCGCGCCGCTCCAATCGGGTCAACTCGACCCGGGAAGGATGCCGGCCGCTATGTCGACGGCAGCGGAAACGGTTCGAACGGGGGAAGCGATTGGCGGCTATGCCGGCTCAGCGGATCAAAGGCGGCAGCATGAGCCGGCCGAGACAGCCATTCGGCATGGCGGACCGGCGAGAGGCGTCGTGCAGTTCAAAGGGCTGACGATCCTGCTGGACGAGCAGAAGATCAAAGGCGCGTTTCGGTTCGGTCCCGAGCTGCTGCAGATCGTAAGCCAGTCGATGTTCCAGGCGGATGAGCGGGCGCAGGTCGTCGCGACCATTCCTTTAGATTCGATTGCCGCCGATTATCTCGAGGACAAGGAGTACTACATTTTCACTTTTGAAAAGGGTACGCGAAAGCTTGCTTTCAAGACGCCTAACTTGTACGACTACGATCCGATCGTCAAGCGGATCCGGCGGGAGGCGTAGCAGGCAAGCGAAAATCCCTTCCCTGCCGACTGCTGCCGTCGGGCGGGAAGGGATTTTTTGCGTTGCTCTATGGCGTTCGTGCGCGGCTCAGGACGGATTCCGCTCCTTGATCAACTCGGCGGCAGGCTCATGCTTGTCGTCTTCGATGATGCCGCGGGTGGAGGTGCGGAATTCGCGAAGCGTCTCGCCGAATGCTTTGCCGAGCTGGGGGAGTTTGGCCGGACCGAAGACGATCAGCGCGATGGCGAAAATAATCAGCAGTCCGGAGATGCCGATATTGTGGAACATCGTGGATTCACCTCCTTTAAAGGGATCGCCGTGCTGGGACCGATGCTTCGTCGCGTTAATATTTAGCCGGCCTTAGCATGAACGCCGTTAACCCGGCGCGGGCCCCGCCGCGCGGCGCAGCCGGAACTGCCGGTTGGCGACGAGCGCGCTGCATTCAAACAGCAGCAGCAGCGGAACCGTCACGGACAAGTGGGAGAACAGGTCCGGCGGCGAGATGCAGGAACCGACGACCGCAAGCCCCACGTAGGCGTATTTGCGGATAAATTTGATGCGCGCAGGGTCGAGCAGACCGAGCTTCGTCAGAAAGAGCATGACGAGCGGCATCTCGAACGCGATTCCGAGCGGCATCAGCACGCCGAACATAAAAGCGAAGTACCGCTCGATGCCGTACATTTCCACGGCGCCGACGCTCTCGTTCATCGACTGCATGAATCGGAGCATCATCGGGAAGACGAGGAAGTACCCGAACGAGACGCCGCCGAGAAACAGCAGGAACGAAGCCGGGACGTAGCCGAGCGTGCCGCGCGCTTCCCTGCCGGTCAGTCCCGGCCGCACGAACGCCCAGGCCTGGTACATCGCGAGCGGGAACGTCAGCAGCGCGGCGAGCAGGAAGGCACACCTGAGATAGACGAACAAGCCGTCGGTGAAGGAAAAAACGTGCCAGTCGATCGGTGCGCCCGCCGCGGCCCGCGACTTGAGCATGAGCAGGATGGCGGGGGACAGGTACAAGCCGGCGCCCATCGACGCGACGAACCAGACGCCCGTGACGATCAGCCGCTTGCGCAGCTCGGACAGATGGCCGATCCATTCTTGATTCGCATTCAACCGCATCACCGCCGTTGCCATAAATTGCATAGCTTCGTCCTTATCGTATCCAATATGTCCGCGGCTATTCTCCGCTGCCAGGCAAGTTATCGCGCGTATGCCGTGCGGCTAAATGGAGAAATCTAACCGCAAACGATCAGAAGGAGGTCAAGCTCGCATGAAAAAATGGGCGGCAATCGCGGCGCTCGCCGCGCTGCTGGCAATGACGACGACGGCATGCGGCAAAAACAATAACAACAACGCTTCCACGACCCCGCCGTCAAGCGAAGCGCCGGCATCGCCGGACGGTACGACGACGGCATCCGGCGAAGACGCGGAGACGATCTACAAGGCGCAATGCATCGCCTGCCATGCCGCGGATCTGAGCGGTGGCGTCGGTCCCAATCTGACGAACGTAGGCTCGCGCCTGTCGACGGACGAGATCTCGTCGCGCATCCACAACGGCGGCGGCGGGATGCCCGCGTTCAAGGGAACGCTGTCGGACGATCAGATCAATACGCTCGTAAACTGGTTGAGCGCGAAGAAGGGTTGATCGGGCCCGCTGCGTGAAAAAGACGACAAAAAGCCCGCGTACGCGGTTCCGTGCAGGAATCCGCGTCGCGGGCTTTAATGATTTTAGAGCTTCGCTTGCACGCCTTGCAGCACCTTGCTGCGCATGCCGGCGTCGACAGGCGCGCCGCGGGCCAGCTCCAGCGCCCAGAGCAACGCGCCCGTGGCGGGCGGCACCGCGAGCGGAATGAAGCGGCAGCGGCGCCGGGTCAGCTCGCCGACATCGCGCATATACAGCTGCATCATCAGCGGGCTCTCGGCTTTGATCCAGACGGACCCGGACAGCACGATCTCGATCTCGTCGTCCGCGCCGAAGTCGAGATGGGCGATGCAGCCGGCCGTGGAGAGCGCCATCTGCCGGGCCGAATGCGTCACCAGCGCAAGCGCGGCCTCGTCGCCCGCGTCCGCTGCGGCGAACAGCGCACGCATCAGCTCCGTGTTCGGCAGCGCGCGCTTGTACGCGGCTTCGGCGGCGTATGCCATGAACCGCTCGCGGGACGGCGCGCCGAGCAGTGCCATGACCGGCTCGGCCATCGCGGTCGGCGGTCCCAGCCGGTAGAAGCCGTCATAGACGGCCCGCACGACCTTGCGGCCCAGATAATAGCCGCCGCCCTCGTCCCCGGCGAGCTCGCTGCCGATGCCGCCGACCTGCAGCCGCCTCCCGCTCGGAGAGATGCCGCCCGTGACGGCGCCCGAGCCGTTGACCGAGCAGATGCCGTAGCCGCGCTCGGTGCCCGCCTTGATGCCGAGGAACGAATCGTTGTCCACGGCATACTGCCGCAGCCCGATTCGCCCGGCGATTCGGCACAGCTCCTCTTGCTGCGTCGGCAGATCGCAGCCCGCAAGGCCGAACGCCGCGGCATCGACCTGCGAAGGCGCGATGCCGCATGGCGCGAGCAGCTCGCGGATGCGCGCGTCCATCTCGCGATGGGCGCCGGCGTAGCCGTCCGCGAACCGCTCGTGGCTGCAAGTGCCCGCGTTGATGTGGTTGACGAAGCCGCCCTCGCGGTCGAACAAGAAATAGTCGGTCTTGCTGTTGCCGCCATCGACGCCGATAACGTAGCCGCTCCTGGCCTCCGCTCCGTTCATAGGTATCACGCTCATTTCTTTTCGTTCATGTAGCACATTTGCTCACCAAACCGTCTCGCTCCGCTCCATAGAGGAAAAAACATCCTCTATCTAGTCTCAAATCGGCTCGCCGCCGGTCTATAGAGGAAAAAACATCCTCTATGGCGTCTCAAACCGGCTCGCCCCGATGATGTATAAATGTTTGTGTACCAATTTTTGGCCTAGAAAGCACAAAAAGAGTAGGGTATTCTCGGGATTGCG
>NZ_JAGXJW010000199.1 GCF_019091135.1 Cohnella sp. GbtcB17
ACGCCGATGAAGTCGATCGGCTCAGCGATCGTCTCCATAGCGCCCGGCAGGATCGGCACTTCGACGCCGTTACCCTTGAACCAGTCGACCATGCACTGCGGGTATTCACCCTTGAACGCCGGACCAATAAACCATTCGTTGTTGTACGCGCGAGTGCGGTGCGCCGCCACGACGACCTCCGGCTTGGTCGTATACGGCCCGAACCAGTACAGGTTGTGCGTCGTGCCGATCTCGCCTGAGATCCCGACCGCGCGGCACGCCTTCACCGCTCCGCCGTGCGCCACCATGCAGTTATGCGGGACGCTGAAGGCAGGCTGCAGGTTGGAGTTGTCCGGCGCATGCGCCCCGATATTGTTT
>NZ_JAGXJW010000200.1 GCF_019091135.1 Cohnella sp. GbtcB17
GCTCACGGCATTCGCGTGAGCCGCGGCAACGTATCCGTTAATATCCATTTTCTCTTCCTCCACAACTAATTTGGGGTTAGCACCGATTGATACGGCGCGACGGAATATGTTGTCCGCCAACTGCTTACAACGTGATAGAGATTAAGGCAAGCCGCCTATTCTATCTCACGTAAGGGAATTAAGAGGAAAGGGGTGAACACTATGAAAGACTTGAACTCCGCGTATATATTCGTAGGTCTGAATTGCCTGGAATGTGAAGCACTCATCCGTGCGGATAATCTCCAGCGTGACCAAGTATGCAGCAGCGGCTGTCAAGCAGAGCACGACCACAAGAAGAAATGACCTTCTTGTCA
>NZ_JAGXJW010000201.1 GCF_019091135.1 Cohnella sp. GbtcB17
CTTCTTAGGCTCCTGGCGCCTAGGCATCCTCCGTGCGCCCTTAATAGCTTAACCTGTCGGCTAAACCACACAAGGCATTGTAGAGAATTTCTAATTTGCGCATTTCGTTTCGCTATCCGGTTTTCAAAGAACAAGTTCTGCCCTCCGCCCATCTGACCAGCAGGCTGTGCGGAGAATAAAGATGGTGGAGACTAACGGGATCGAACCGTTGACCCCCTGCGTGCAAGGCAGGTGCTCTCCCAGCTGAGCTAAGTCCCCATGGGAAGTATTCCATTGAAACTTGGTGGTGGGCCTTAGTGGACTCGAACCACCGACCTCACCCTTATCAGGGGTGCGCTCTAACCAGCTGAGCT
>NZ_JAGXJW010000202.1 GCF_019091135.1 Cohnella sp. GbtcB17
GGTTCAGCATCAGAATCAAAAGCGCACCGTCGTCTTCTCCCGAGACAGCCATCACTAACGTCCTCCAAGTCGTTTACACCAATACTGAATAATCATTCTAGATGTGGGCAAAAAAAAGGGGAGACCGCGCTCAGGCGATCCCATGCAGGAATACGTCCACCGCCAGCCGGTACGCGGCCAGCGCTACGCTCCGCGCCATATGCCGGGCGTGCTGGCTCAGACCGAACAGCAGGCCGTCGAGGATCATGCCGAGCGCGCCCGCATCCGCCCCCTTGAACTCCCCGGCGTCGATGCCCAGCTGCAGCAGCTGCTTGTTGAAGTCGACGTACCCTTTGATCATCTGCCGGAT
>NZ_JAGXJW010000203.1 GCF_019091135.1 Cohnella sp. GbtcB17
TGAGCGCGCCCAAACGAAAGCATAGCGCCATTACCGGATTTTTATTGTCGACCGCGCTGCTGCTGGCTACCTCGGTGTGGCCGTACCGGGATACGGCCGTCACCGCCGTCACTGCGGAAGAGGCGACGATTCTCCAGTGCAGCCTGAAGCAGTAGCTTGGCGCCCGCAGCGAATCCTTCACCGTATCGCTCAAGGGCAAGCTGACGACGGCAGAAGTGTCCAAGGCCTTCGACAGCGTTTTTGCCGCCGACGATTATCTCAAATACGCGATTCGATCGTACCGCTACACCGACAGCACGAACGGCTCCACGTCCACCCTGAGCGTGAATATGAAGTATTGGGA
>NZ_JAGXJW010000204.1 GCF_019091135.1 Cohnella sp. GbtcB17
ATAGTTTAAAGAATTTTTTATTCTAAGCTAAACTATATGTATTTTCTTGTATTTAATTAAATATAGAATTATAACCATCTAGATTCTTTCTGAAGCTTAATTTGAATTTTTCATTAAATATTCCTATTTAAGTTGATATTTAGTTATCTCTAACTAATCAACTTAAATCTGAATATCTTTTGGATTTAAAATTTCAAAATTAAGTTCAGGAATTTTAGGCACTGGTTATTAAGATTCTTTAGATATTTTTTAAGTTGATATTTTTTCAAATATTAACTTATAATGGAATATTTTCAAAATTAAGTGGTTACAACTTAATTTTTGATATTTGATTAAATATAAC
>NZ_JAGXJW010000205.1 GCF_019091135.1 Cohnella sp. GbtcB17
CGCATGCGCCCCGATATAGTTGGACAAGAACGAGACGCACCAGGTTTCGTTAAACGTGATCCACTGCTTCACCTTCCCGCCGAACGCCTTGAACGCAGTCTCCGCGTAACGGACGAACGCGCGGATCGTGTCGCGGTTGTCCCAGCCGCCCTTGTCCTGAAGCGCCTGCGGCAGATCCCAATGATACAGCGTCACGCACGGCTCGATGCCGGCGGCCAGCAGGCCGTCGATGACCTTGGCGTAGTAATCGAGCCCCTTCTGGTTCAGTTCGCCGTCTCCGTCCGGATAGATGCGCGGCCAGGCGATGGAAAAGCGGTATGCCTTGACGCCCAGATTTTTGA
>NZ_JAGXJW010000206.1 GCF_019091135.1 Cohnella sp. GbtcB17
AAGCCGTGCGTGTCCCATCCGGCCTTGCGGGTGACGCGATAGCCGGACGTCGTCTTGTAGCGGCTCACGAAGTCCTTGATGACGCGGCCGAGCACGTGCCCGATGTGCGGCTTGCCGTCCGCCGTAGGCGGGCCTTCGTAGAAGACGAAGTTCGGCTTGCCGTTGCGGTTTTCGATGGACCGGCGGAACGTGCCCTCGGCCTTCCATTGCTCCAATACGCGCAGCTCGCGGCTGCGGGCTTTTTCTTTTACGTCCACGCGACGCATGTCCATCATTCCTTTTCTCGTCGGATTTACTGCGGTCTGAAAATAAAAAAAGCCCCGTCCCGTAAAGGGA
>NZ_JAGXJW010000207.1 GCF_019091135.1 Cohnella sp. GbtcB17
CAATTTCACCCCTGCTTAGTAAAAATACATAAAATTAGACAAAGTCTAACTTTAGAATTATAATTGATCAATCATGAATCAATTAATGAGTCTTACAAGCAGAATGTACGCAACTAGAATGGGGACCATGGATCTATATGCTGAGCTTCCAATTAGTGAACCGAATTTACCAAGTAAATTCCTACTTATTAATTCTTCGTTGAATCCACTATTAGAACTTAGAATTGCACTCTCAGACTTATATAGTGCATATTGTATGTTCCACGATATCAATATGCTATCTCATATAACCATTGTTATAATCTTATTGTGATTAAAAGATCCTGTACAGA
>NZ_JAGXJW010000208.1 GCF_019091135.1 Cohnella sp. GbtcB17
CGTGCCTTGGCGACGACGGCGCCGTAATCGAACGTATCGCCGGGCAGAAGCAAGATGTCGTCCAAGGCGTCCGCGGTCGCATTGGCGTTATGGACGCGACCTTCGACGCTCGCCGCGAAGGAGGTGGAAAACTCGGCGATCTTGCGCGAGATGCCTTGCGCCTGCAGCGCCGCTGTCGTGATCTCGGGCTGCACGAGAACGACGGGCAGACGCGCCTCGATCTCCAGCGGCTCGTTTGCAGCTGGAGCCGTTTTGCCGAGCGTCGCTGGCGCATGCTTTTTGAATTCGGCCAGCAGCGGAGAAAGATCGAGCGTCTCGCCCGGCGTTTC
>NZ_JAGXJW010000021.1 GCF_019091135.1 Cohnella sp. GbtcB17
GGCTAATTATCAAATCGCCGCACAAGTTTCCGCAATGGATGTACATTATGCGCCCGACGCCGAGGCGCCCCCCCATCCTTTAAACGGGAAACGTATCAAGGTTCTAACCTTAAAGCTGAAAGACGGGCAATTGATGAACGCCTATCCGTTTCTGAGCAACGGTACGTTTCTTCTGCTGCACTTCCATTTAAAAGAACAGAATAGCGGTCAATGGGAGAATTATAGCAACCTTCAAGTCGTACATGCTTCTTTGGTTGGGGCAGAAGCGGATTGGAACGATGTTCATACGGCACTAATTCGGCCGGATGGACATATTGCCTGGGCGATTTCTCTATCGGATCCGAATCCAATGCAGACCATAAATGAAGGAATCGCTCGCTGGTGCGGTCATCATCCAGCTTAAGTTCAAAATGAAAAAGAACGTCCGGGAGAAGGACGTTCTTTTTCACCTGCGGCCGCCCAGCTTCAACTTGCCGCTCAACGCCCCAACGCCCTGTCTCCCGGCACTCATCCGCATCTTCAAGATCGCCACGAGCACGATCGCAATGGCGACGCCAGCCATCCCAACCCATGTAACCGACGAGAGGGACGTCCGGTCGACGATGACCCCTCCGATTCCAGCACCCGCTGCCATCGACAATTGCATCGTAGATTGGTTCAGACTCAGCATAATTCCAGAATAATTCGGCTCAATTCGCACCAGATTGTATTGTTGCGTTGGACCGGTGGACCAGGCCGCAAACGACCATAAGATCAGGAGGGTGACAATCGGCAGCCATGCGTGCGTATAAGCAACGGTTAGAGAGAGGAGGAGCAGTGCGGTGACGTGCAGGAGCATTCCCCCGGACAAAGTCGGGAATACGCCCCATTTATCCGTGCTGAAGCCGCCGGATCTGGATCCGATCAGGCTGGCGATGCCGAATGCCAACAGCACGCCGCTCAGCATTCCTTCTTTCAAACCGGCAACATGAAGCAGGTATGGTGAAATGTAGGTGTAGGCAATCGAGTACCCGCCGAGCCAGAAAAAGGTGATCGCAAGCCCTAGCGCTACTTTGCCGTTTTTCAGGAAGGCTAGCTGCTCGGACAAGGGAATCGGTTTATCCCCTTGAACCCGAGGGATGACGGCGTACAGGACGACCATAGCTGCCAGACCTGCCAGTGCCAATAGACCGAACACGGATTTCCACCCGAATTGCGCTGCGACGATACGTCCAAGCGGCACGCCGATAATTAAGGAGGCTGTGAAGCCCATAACGACGGTGGCAATCGCGCTCGCTTGTTTGCCTGCAGCGGCGATTTTCGCGGCAATGTCCAAGGCGGTGACCACGACCATTCCCGCGCCTATGGCCATGACCACGCGAGCTGCGACAAATAGGGAATAGCCGGGTAAAATGAATGAGAGTACATTCCCGATTACGAAGATGCCCAGCGCCCCGACCAACAATTTTTGTCTTTCTGCCTTGGCCGTGAGTGCCATGAGGATCGGGGTGCTGATGGCGTACACAAAGGAAAAAATCGTGACCAACTGCCCCGCAGAAGTAACGGAAATGCCCATCGTATCCGAGATCTTATCCAGGATGCCGGAAATAACGTACTCGGATGTGCCCACCAAAAAAGTAACCAAAGCCAAGAAATAGACTTTCCACGTGTTAGACAAGGCTGCTCTTCTCCTTTTTTATTATTTAATGATCGCCAACTAAAACTACATATCGTGATATGTCGATCTGTATAGCGAAATAAAAACTGAATACGTTTGAGGTATTCAGTTCAGATTAGAGTTCCTGATTCAAATAGGCAGCCAGCTCGCTTATTTTCTCTTCGTCGCGTTTGTAGTAGGTGTATTTGCCGATCCGCTCGGTCCGAATTAATCCGGCTCGTTGCAGAATGGACAAATACTGCGAAGCCGTTGACTGCGTCATATTTAACTTATCCGTCACCTGGCTCACGCACACCCCGATTGTCCTCATATCCACTCCTTCATGGGGCACAAAATGTTTCTCGGGCTCTTTGAGCCACTGTAGAATCTGCAGCCTCGACTCATTGGACAATGCCTTGAATACTTCAATAGGATCCATAGCTCATATTATATCTACATTTCTCGATATGTCAATTTCATATTATCGATCTTAGCTATGAACTTGAGCACTCCTGCCAAGGAATTCATGTTTATATATATCAGTGATTCTGTCCAGTACACGCTGCGCATATTCGGTGAATTTCAAGTCCGCAACCCGACCTTTTAACAAAAACACGCCTGATTTATCGCGATGTTTGCCGAGGGCTGCCTCATATAATTGGTCGGCGCCATGGGTCGGCGGGGAGGATAGGATTCTAAAAAGCAGTTGAAACCATAGGGGCATTCCCGAATCCTTTCCTTTTTTGAGCGTATTGTTAAGTCCCGGATCGACGCTGCGGATCTTGATGCCTTCCCTGGCAAGCTGCGGCGCCATGGCTTGCGTCCACAACGATAGCGCCAATTTTGAGGTCGCATAAGGACCAACCATTTTGCGAAAAGCTGTGGGATGCTCCAGGTTCTCGATCGAGAACTCCTTCGTAAATTTAAGGACCTGCGATGAAGTGTTAATTACCGTTTTTAATCGGCCGTTCTTCAACAGTTCCTTCAATTCCATCAGGATGAGATAGGGCACGACCGTCAATAACTCATAATGCTTTTCGCGGCCTTACAACGAATAGCACAGCTCGCTTAACCCGCCACCGGCGTTGTTGAACAATATATCGATCTTCTGCTCCTTGCCTTTGATATCCTCCAAAGCGCGCCTCAAGCTGTCATAGTCGGTGAGATCCGTTACTTTATAGGCTCGAAGCGATCCGTTCTTGAGGGCGTTTTGAATGAACGTATCGTCCGCCGGAAAGTCGGAACGGTTCAAAGTAACCACCTGCCAGCTCTGCGATAGCAATTTCCGCGCTAATGCCAACCCGATCCCCTGGCTTGCGCCTGTGATCAACGCGATTTGTTCTCGTTGGTTCGTACTCAATGTCTACCCCCCTTTTCCAAATACTTGTCTGGGCGACCGGGAATGTGGTGTGCTCAGATCTGGGAGCCGCCTCCGTCGACGGGGAACTCAGCCCCGGTCGTATAGGTGGCGTCAAATGCCAGGAATGCTACGACTTTGGCAACCTCGGACGGATCGCCCAAACGCAGCATCGGGATCTGCTGTGTCATCTGTGCCTTGGTCTGTCTGGCGGCTTCTTCCGGCATGGCCTTCTCCATAATACCTGTGTCAATGACGCCAGGACTGACTGCGTTGACGCGAATATGTCGAGGCAATAGCTCACGCGCCAGACTTCGAGTCATGGAGCGCAGTGCCGCCTTACTAGCTGCGTATGCACTCAGCATCGGGAGACCGACTACGTTTACGATCGAAGTGGTAAGGACGATCCCGCTTCCTTCGCTCAGAAGTGGAGCGAGCTTTTGCACGGTGAAGTACGACCCTTTGACGTTGATTGTATGTATCTCGTCGTATGCTTCTTCGGTCGTTAACTCGAAAGGGGCAAAGCCCGTGACACCTGCGTTAACGAATAGGGCATCTATCGTTCCAAATTCAGCCTTCGCTCGATCGGCCAGCGCAGCGATATCCTCCATGGAGGCGGCATCGCTCGATAGTGCGATGGCGTTGGCGCCGAGTTGCTCGCGAGCTGCGTCAAGCGTCGCCTGCGTACGTCCGGTAATCAGAACGCGTGCGCCTTCATCCACGAGCAGCTTCGCCGTCGCGAGGCCGATTCCACTGCTGCCTCCCGTGATCACAACCTTCTTGCCAAACCATTTGCCGTTGCCGAATGACTTCATTGAATATTCCTCCCTTTAGATGATCCGCAACCGGATGATTGGGTACAGGACAGATTATACAACAAACAATTAATAAAATAAACTCAATTAATTAAATTAGTAAATCTAATTCATAATATAATTGGTGTAAATAAAAGCAGCATATTTGTTATAATGCATTTGACAAGCATCAAAGGGGGCCTTTTCGTGAGAAAAACCGTAAGTGTAGAGACCTATGTAGAAAAAATAAAACCCGTCATAAGAAGGACCAAGTTCAGCCAATTGAAAGTCGACGATCTCGCCAAATGTATGGATATTAGCAAAGTGACGCTCTACAAGCATTTTGCCTCCAAAGATGACATTATCGAACAGGTTGTCCATTATTACATTGATTACGCGGAGAAAGCCGACATCGTGGTCCAAGATGATTCCGTTTCTTTTCTGGATCGTTTTCAAACGACATTTTTACAATCCTTGATGTGTGCCGCTTATATTTCTGATTTGTTCCTGCAGGATCTCAAGGATTTTTATCCGCGCCATTTGGACAATCTGTCCCTTGCCCTGCAGAATCGGAATAAAAGCTTGCAAACCTTTTTTGAAAAGGGAATGGAGCAGCATATTTTCAACCGATTGAATGCCGTATTGTGTATGGTACAAGATGACGCCGTGCTGCGGCGCTTTATCGAGCCGTCCTTTTCGATTCAGTACGATATCACCTTGAAGCAAGCCATTATGGATTTCTACCGCATGAAGAAGTATCAACTGCTCCAGCCTGAATATTTGAACAGGATCGACGACGCCGATATGGAAAGGAAAATCGTACAAATTTTGCAAACCATCTCATAGATGAGGCATGAGGCCGGATCGCTTTGGCTTTCAATGTTATGAAATGTCACAAAACAATCCACTAATTTCATCTAATATTGATGAAAATTACGAATGTACACAATCGTTATTGACTATCAATGGTTATAAGGTTATATTCCCTTACATACAAAGGAGGGGAATGCTACATAATGAATCAATTAAAACGTCTGCGTAAAGGTAAAAAGCAAGTGATAGCTGCTTCAATTGCATTCTCCGTTATCGCAACGGGCGTGTTTCCGTTTCAATCTGCGGATGCCTTAACTCGAGTTACCTCTGAGAGCGGCACGGTATGGGAGATTCACGATGCTTTTGCCCCTAGCTTAGACACGGGAAGCTTACGTACGGTGGGTACGACGCAGGTACAAGGCTTCGGCAATATCTTTGTTAAAGTGTCATCCCCCTCAGCTTCGCTGATGAACGGTCAGATGATGCGCGGGTTTAACTTGTCCTATGACGGCGTCAATAAATTTGTTTCCACGCAATCTGTAAATCTGGGAAATATATTGATCACCCGCGAGGTTTACGTTGATACCAAAAATAATAGAACGAGATTTTTTGATACTTTTACGAATGTGAATAACGTGGCCGTAAAGGTCGATGTCTCATTTGGGGGCTCTTTAGGATATGGTACAACAACGAATGCCGCAGTCGTAAAGGCAACCTCTTCGCACGATCTCAAGGTGACGACGGATGACTCATGGGTGGTTGTAGACAGCACCGCTAAAAACAATAAGCCGCTAGGTATTGCCGTCGGATCTCCGGATCCATTCGATAATGGATTAACCGGATTAGGCGACCAGCAAAAGGATCCATTCACGACGCCGTTAGCCGAATCCGGAAACGAAGCGAATTTTTATGGATTCATTCATACCTTACATATTGAGCCGGGCGAATCGAAGTCGCTCGTCAATTATGTACAAGTCGGAGAAGCCGGCGAAGAAGGATTAAACAATCTGGTTGCTACGCTGGATGGACTTAACGGTCAGCTGGATGTAACCGGATTAAGCAATGCGCAAATTCGTTCCATCAGCAACTGGGATATATCCGGCATCGAGGGACTTGATACGGGAGATCAGCTGGTTATTCCAAATGCGCCTGCAGCCAATCCATTCGTAACTTCATCCCCCTATGACGTGACCAATAAATCGATTGCAGAAATGCAGCAGGATATGATGGCTGGCAGAACCACTTCCGTACAAATTACGCAAGCCTATCTGGATCGGATTAAGGCCTACGATATGGGTCAATTGGGATTTCATGCCTTCTTGCATGTATCGGAAACCGCACTTAACCAGGCACAAGCTGCTGACAATGCTCGCGCACAAGGGGCAAAAGGCGATCTGCTAGGGATTCCGATTGCAATAAAAGATATTTATGATACGAAGGATATGCCGACGACAGGCGGCAGCAAAGCGCTCGAGGGCTGGCGGCCTGAATCCGATGCCTTCCAAGTCAATAAGCTGCGAGAAGCGGGAGCCGTCATTATCGGTAAGGTAAACACATCCGAGTTTGCGAACAGCGGCAGCTTTAGCGAGAGTGGCTGGCAGCAAACATGGAACGCGCTGTATCCATCCAAAACATCGTTTGGCTCGAGCGGCGGGTCCGCAGTATCGGTTGCGGCTGATTTTGCAGCGGCGGCCATGGGATCGCAAACAGGGGTATCTCTCTATGCGCCGACGACAGGCGCTAGCCTGAAGAGCTTCCGCGGTACGGATGGGATGGCCAGTACGACGGGCGTGATTCCGCTCACTTGGGGACAAGATTATGCAGGTCCGATTGCTAAAACGGTGACGGATCTGGCGATTATGTTGAATGCGACAACGGGTACGGATCCGAAGGATATTTTCACAGTGACCGCCGATGCAGATCACAAACGTCCCGCCGACTGGAAGGAATCGCTAGACGTTAATGCCTTGCAAGGAAAGAAAATCGGCTATATTCCTGCATCCTTCGTATCCACCTATGCGGACGATGATACCGGACAAGCCGTCATGGATAAGTTCTCGCAGCTTCAAGCGGCCGGCGCAACCATGGTTGAGATGTCGGCATTGCCGGCAGCGCCTACTCGTCCTGCGGGTATTAACGGATCTACGGAGGGCTGGGCACGTTATATTGAGCTTCATAAGGATTTCCCTTACGCGGATGGAGCGAGCGTATTAGCTTCGGATAAGGTGCTTATCTATAATAAAAGAGATTATACGGCACCAACGCGTATGACGGAACAGGCTGTACAAGATTACATGAAGTATCGAACGGACTATAAGGAAGTTATTAAAGGTTGGATGGACGCAAACGGCGTCGATGCTGTCGTCTACGCAGGCTTCATCAGCGACGTATATAACAATGATGCAGCAGCCGCTCAACTAAGCTCCGACCGCGGCACGGGCGTATTGACGTCCAATGTCGGTCTGCCTACGGTAGTTGTTCCCGTAGGGACGAACGATAGCGGATATTCGATCTCGATGCAGCTTGTAGGCCGAGCATGGGATGATGCAAAGGTGCTAGGTATGGGCTATGCGCTTGAGCAACAAACGAAAGCCAGATTGCTCTCATCGTTTGTTCCGGCACTGCCATACGTTTCAAATAATCCGGGCCCCATCATCGATAATGGACCAACGCCTCCACCAGTTAAAGAAGAGCCTGTGACGCCTCCAGAAACAACGACACCTCCTGAACAGCCGGAAGTCGTTCATTTCACGGATACAACGTATCATTGGGCTAAAGCCAGCATTGACGTTCTTATTGCTAAGGGATTACTAGCGGGTTACTCCGATGGAACATTCCGTCCGAACGCGGGATTGACTCGTGCCGAAGCCATTAAGGTCATTGCCACTTACATGGGGCTTGAAGGAAAAGAAAGTAACTTTGCAGACGTATCCTCAACGCATTGGGCAAATAAGTTTATCGGTGCAACTGCCGAAGCTGGCTTGATGACCGGATATAGCGACGGAACATTCCGTCCGGATGTGAAGATGAATCGTAGTGAGTTAGCTGCACTCATTGCCAGAGCCTTTAAGTTAACGGGCACCGGACAAACGTCATTCAAAGATGTTAAAGGAAATGCCTGGTCGTACGCATACATTGATGCACTCGCGTCCAATCAGATTATTACAGGCTACACGGACAATACGTTCAAGCCTGAACAAGAAATTTCCAGAGCGGAGTTTGCAACGATTATTGCCAGATTGATAGGAACGAAGGAATAAGCGTGGCAGTGCAGATAGCTGAAACAAAGCCTTAAACGTAAAACGGGGCGGAGCAGGGGATTTCCTGCTTCGTCCTGTTTGCGTTTTGGTCCATGGGTCTGGACTTTCATAGTTCTTTCATTGGCCCATGTTATGATGTGGGACGGAAAATCATGGAGTGATGCGTCGGGAAAACTGTAAATTTATTTGTGAGTAGGGGGCAGTAAAATGAAGGATATGCGAGAACGATGGATCATCGTTTTTCTCGTGTTTGTGCTGTGTTGCGCTTCTTTCCCGGGATGGATGGCGACTGGGGGGATCGTTTACGCGGCGGACGACTTTGCGGGAGGAGACGGAACGACGGGCGACCCTTATCAGATCGAATCGGCAGATCAACTGGATCGTGTGAGGGATTACTTAGACAGTCACTTTGTTTTGAATCATGATATCGATATGCGTGCGTTCGATGCCGATCATCCGTGGGAGCCGATTGGCGATGAGACGATCCCATTCACAGGGAGTCTGGACGGCCGAAATTTTAAAATTACGAATTTAGTCATTAATGCCCCTGCTTCCAGTCAGCCTGTGGGGCTATTCGGCGTTGTAGCAGGGACGAGCAGTTTTATACAGAATCTCATCATCGATGCAGTTGAAGTAAGAGGCCTTGATTACGTAGGGGTGCTGGCTGGCCGGAATAGCACGACGATCCATAACGTTGGCGTTGCGGGGAACGTATACGGTCAAAACTTTGTAGGCGGTCTGGCAGGGGCGAGTGCAGACTCCCATTTAACGAACAGCTATGCGACTGGCGACGTATTCGGAACAAATGATGTAGGCGGCTTGAGCGGACGCGTGGATAACGGAGTTGTATCCTACAGCTATGCCGCGGGCGATGTCAGCAGCCCGGTTGATGTAGGCGGACTAATCGGTAAACAAGAGGATACCCATGTCTCTTACAGCTATGCAGTTGGTAACGTAACGGGCTGTGAAGATGTCGGCGGTCTCGTAGGAGATAATGGCGACAACTCGCTCATTTCCAACAGCTATGCCACTGGAGCGGTGACCGGCTCGTGTGAATCCGGGTATCCAGGCGATTCTGTGGGCGGACTGGTAGGGGATAATAGCGATGGCGATATTGAAACGAGTTATGCAATCGGGCGAGTTATAGGGGGTTCTAACGCAGGCAGCCTGGTCGGCATTAGCGGCAGCGGGTATGTGGACAACAGCTTCTATAATATGGAGACGACGGGGCAGTCGGATGTTAGCGGGCAAGGTCTGACTTCCGACGAAATGAAGGACAAGCAGAACTACACGGGCTGGGACTTCGATACGGTATGGAACATGGAAGCACCGCACCACGGTGGATATCCCTATGTAAAGGCCATTCAAGCTTTCGTAACTTATGCCGGGAACGGTACGGACGGTAGTGGTGAACGGACGAGCAGTCAATCTTATTTGCCCGGATCGTTTGTGGAAATTCAAGATATAAGCCACGAATGGACAAGAGCGGGCTATCGATTCAATGGCTGGAACACAGCGGCAGACGGCAGCGGGGATGCTTATGGCGCCCATCAGACGATTACATTGAGCGGCAATATTCTTTTGTATGCGAATTGGAAGCAGCCAGCCGTACCTGCGATCGCGACACCGACGGACGGTGAATATACGAATAACCGCTTGCCGGCGATCAGCGGTTTGGCGGATGAAGGCGTATCGGTAGTGATTAGATTGGATGGAAGCGAAGCGGCAACGGTAACGACAGCGGCTGATGGGAGCTGGTCATGGACGCCGCCTGGCGGACTTGCAGACGGCTTGCATACTGTGAGCGCTGGCGTAGTCGATTCAACCGGGAATCCAGTCAGCTTATCGGCGGAGCATGCGTTCACGGTGGACACGGTGCCCCCTGTCATTGCCCTGTCCGGAGATGCGACGGTTACCCTCACGGCAGGAACCTCCTTCGTTGATCCTGGCGTAACCGTGGCAGATGCGGAAGGGGACATCGTGGCTTCGGTCACGGGCAGCGTAGACCATCAGGTGCCAGGCACTTATACCTTGCGATATGATGCGACAGATCGCGCGGGAAATGCTGCGGTGCCGGTGATCCGTACGGTGCAGGTGATCCCGCGGAGCTCCGGGGGAGATATTTATCAGCCGTCAAACAACGCGAATCTCGTGCGGTTGATCGTGAAGGCGAAGGAAGGCGATCTGGCATTAACGCCGGCATTCCCGGCAGGCACGACCCGTTATCAAGCGGAGACGACTGCGAACGAGGCAACGATCGAAGCGATCCTTTCCGATGCGAAAGCGACTGTAACCTTGGATAAGACCAATCTGGTTGGAGGAATAACGGTTGCCCTTGATGAGGGAGACAATGCGTTCGAACTCATCGTTAGAGCGGAGAGCGGCGCCCTCAAGACGTACAACCTGACGATTCGTCGTTTGACAAAGCCCGAGGAACCAGGGACGGTAACCCCCGTCTGCACATTCCGGGATATCAAGGGTCATTGGGCAGAGCTCCCCATTTGCGAAGCCTTCGAGATCGGGATTGTAGAGGGCCGGTCCGAGGCGGCGTTCCAGCCTCAAGCGGATATTACCCGCATCGAGTTTGCGGCCATGCTGCTGCGTGCGCTTGGCACTGACACAGGGCCTGCCGAGCGCGCGCTCCCCTTCACCGATCAGGGGCGAATTCCTGCTTGGGCGAGCGATGTGGTCGGTACGGCAGTAGAGAACGGCGTATTGCAGGGTTATCCGGATCGTACGCTTCGACCGATGCAAAGGGTAAGCCGCTCGGAGATGGTTGTCATAATGGCAAGGGCAATGAAGTGGGAGAGCGAGCCGGGAGGCACCGCCTTCGCAGACGATGCGGATATTCCGCATTGGGCGAGCGGATACGTCCAGGGCGCCGTTCGGAGAAATCTGGTGCAAGGACGCGAAGGCAATCGGTTCAGTCCATCGGATCCGGCTACAAGGGCGGAAGCAACGGCGTTGCTATTGCGACTGTGGCGCAATCTCTCAGTGGCTCATTGATGTATTCTCCGGTTAGAATAAGGTGACACGAATGGCGGCCATAGGGCCGCCATTCCTTTTGGCCGATAAACCTGTTAAGGAGAACCGTACCATAAATAACGGCATGTTTTGTGCTTGCTGCCCGAGCTGCGGTAACCTTTTGCACGGAGGCCGGCACTTAGTATGTAAGACACGGATACAAAGGAGGTGCCGCAGGTGCGACAATGGATAGAACAAGCGAAGCTGGGCGATCCATATGCCTATGAACAGGTTGTTCTTCATTTTAAGGGAATGGCTTATACAGTGGCATATGGAAAGTTAGGGGATCCGTTCTTGACGGAGGATGCGGTGCAAGAAGCATTCGTGGAGGCATTCGCCAATCTCGCCAAACTGCAAGATGCTGAAGCGTTCCCTGGATGGTTTAAAAAAATCGTCGAGCGTCAATGCTATCGATTCCTTCGCAGGAAGAAACGGATCGCGTTGCCGCTCAGCAAGGCCGTTGCTATACCGGCGGACACCGGCGACGTGGAGTCGATCATTGAAAGCAAAGAAAGGCGGGAGACGCTGCTCCTCTCTATGGAGGGTTTGCCTCAGCATTTGAAGCTGGCGGTACGCCTCTTTTATTTTCAAGGCTACTCGCTTAAGGAAATATCGAGTTATTTGGGCGTGTCTTCCTCGGTCTTGAAAAAACGGCTTTTCGACGCCCGGCGAAAATTGAAGACGTCGCTGCTGGTCTCCGACTTTGTATCCGTGTTTAATGACTTGTACCAGGGAGGAGTACCCATGCTCCATATTGTGAACGGGGACGTTGTCGGTAATAAGCTAAGACAAGGAAATATCGCGGGAGACATTTTAGTCTGGAGGGAGATCTATCCGGTGGGCCCGGCGTTTGAAAAAATGAACGGGCGCAAGGAAAGGTTATGCAGGGCTCAATATTTGGAGCGGACCCTCGGTATACCTGCTATGGACTTCATTAAGAACTGCGAAACGCAGGAGCAAGCGATCCAGCGCTTCAAAAAGTACGAAGAAGTGGTGATGTGGTTCGAGCATGATTTATTCGATCAAACCATGTTGTGCTACTTATTGGATTGGTTTGCCAAGCAATCTTTAGGCAGAACCCGGATCAATCTCCTCTGTATCGGGGACTATCCCGGTATCGACTTGTTCCGCGGGATGGGACAGCTGACATCCGAACAGTTGATGACTTTATCCGGCACGTGGAGCCGCATTGGAGAAAGGGAACTTGAACTGGGCAGCCGTATTTGGAAGTCGTACACCTCACCGCGTATAGAGGATCATATTGAAATCTTGCAGCTGGACACTTCGGCACTGCCTTTTGCACGTGCGGCTTTTACCCTGCATGCAGCTCGTCTTCCTTCACCGGTTAATGGATTGGGCATTGTCGAGCAAACGATTCTGGCGTTAGCCCAAGCGGGCATTCAATCATCTATCGAACTGTTTAAGGAGATGGGCAAGCTTCTGCACGAGCTGGGAATGGGGGACTTGGAGTACTGGTATCGGTTAAAAACGATGTCTGCGCAACCGGGTGCTCTCCTTATACTTAACGCTCCGGATGCATCCCTAGACAAATCCATGGTGGAATTAACGGATCTGGGGAGGAGGGTATTGTCCGGAGAAAAAGATTGGCTAAAGGAAAAAGGTATCGATGAGAGATATGGAGGTTTGCATCTTACGGAAAATACCGAGTGGCGCTGGGACCGGACGGGGAAACGGTTAGTCTATATTTAGATGGAGCAGGATCAGGGCTCCATGGCAATGCCGGTATTCGAGGGCGCCAGCCAATGGGTTACTAAAGTATACCTTGTTTACATCTTCATATTGATTTTACAAGACCCGATATAAACTGTTGGACAAACAACCAGTGCAACAGGTATCGGAGGACGGAATTTTATGAAGTTCAAGGGGAATCGGGGAAGAAGCTCTATACGGCTGAAGCTGTCGATCGTGCTGCTCATGATGGTCATTCTTCCCTTGCTAGGTACGACGGTGTTCTTTATTCAGTACTTCACAGGCGTCTCGAAAGACAACAATGGACGAATCCAGGAGACGATCGAAGAGCTGAATATTTCCCGAATCGACGATTGGATGCAATCCAAATTTTCCGCTTTACAGGAGTTAAGCGGGCAACATCAAGGCGAGTTCCAGACGGCGGATCCAAAGAAAATCATACCCATCCTTAAGGTGCTCGACGAGAGCGATAAGGAGATCGGCGCGTATACTGTGCTTGATTCGAACGGCAAAGGCATCGATACGAACCAGCTACCCCTCGACGCTTCGGATCGGGAATATTTCATCAAGATTAAGGAGACGAAGCAGCCGGTCATCTCGGACATGCTGGTCAGCAAAAAGACGAAAAAGTACGTCTTGCCTTTGGTCGTTCCGCTGCTGGATGCTTCCGGCCAATTCGTCGGCGCCATTTCGGCTAGCGTGTCTCCCGAGATTCTAACGACGTTGACCAATAAAATCAAGGTTGGCAAAACCGGGTTCGGTTACATCCTATCGGGAAGCGGCGACTATTACACCTATCCGGACCAAAGCAGGATTGGAAAAAAGCTAGAAGACTTCCAGCCCTCCGATAGCGAGAAAAAAGCCTTTCAGAAGATTCTGGCGGCCAACTCGAGCGGGTCTGTCGAATACCGGGAGTCTGGAGGAAGGCAGCTTATCGTTCATTACGACTCGATTCCGAACACGGATTGGAAGCTGATCGTGGCTGCGCCCAAAAGCGAAATCATGGCGGATGTGAATCACGCCAAGACATTGACCGCTTGGATTATCGTCGCGGTACTTCTGATCGTCGGACTGATCGCCGTGTTCGTGACGGGCTTGATCGTCAAGCCAATCTTGGCGATCTCTGGCGTGATGAAAAAAGTGGCTGCCGGAGACTTGAAGGACCGTGTACCAGTCCGGACAAAAGACGAGCTCGGGCAGATGGGCGGCAACATTAACGAGATGATCGACTCCCTTGCCGGAATCGTACGGCAAATCAATAAGACGGTAGACCAGGTGGCGAGCGAATCGGAGGAGCTGAAGCGGTCGGCAGAGCAGTCTTCCGATGCCGCTTCGCAGATTGCAGCCTCGATTCAAGGGGTGGCGGACGGTGCCGATGCGCAGCTGCAAGGGTCGGAGCAATCAGCCCGGGCCATGGAGGAGGTGGCTGGCGGCATCCAGCGAATCGCCGAGTCCTCCGGCAGCGTGGCGGACATGACCAACCGCGTTGCTCTTGAAGTCGAAGACGGCGTCGCCGACATCCGCACCGCGATCGAGCAGATGGATGTGATCGGCGCTTCCGCGGGAGAAGCGTCGACTGCGATGGAGGAATTGTCCGCACGCTCCAACGAGATCGGACGGATCGTCGACGTCATCTCGGAGATTTCGAACCAAACGGCGCTTCTCTCCCTGAATGCCTCGATCGAAGCCGCACGTGCCGGCGTACAGGGCCGAGGCTTCGCGGTCGTGGCCAATGAGGTCAAGAAGCTCGCGGAACAAACCCAACGTTCGGTAGAGGACATTGGCAGCCTGATCGGCGGCATTCAACTGACCTCGGACAGGGCCCTGCGCTCTATGCAGCGAAACGTGGAAGCGATCGACGAAGGCGTCGTAAAGATGAGAAGCATCGGCGAAGGGTTCCAGCAGATCCGCGTCGCGGTGCGAGATACGGCCGGACAGATCCAGGATATCTCCGCCACGACCGAACAGCTGTCCGCCGGCTCGGAGGAGATATCTGCGTCCGTCGCGGAAATGGTCGGAATCTCCAAAGCATCTGCAGAGAATACGCAGACCGTGGCAGGTTCGGCGCAAGAGCAAAGCGCCATTGCAGAGGATATCACCGCTTCGGCGCAGACGGTGAATCAGCGGATGGTCGAGCTCAGATCGATCGTGCATACATTCAAAGTATAATCGTGATCGCCGCTATGTCCTTTTGCTTATAATAATTGACCAGTACGATCCTTCTACAAAGACAGGGCCATCCCAATGGGACGGCTCTGTCTTTTGCTGCCTTGGTTAAACAAAATGCAAGGCACAGTCAAATTTTATCCCTAGAGAGTGGGCTTGCCCCACTCCTTTCTTTGAAGAGGAGGACTATTGTAGAGGATAACGGTAACTGCTTGCGAGAGATAATGAAGGCGGTTACAAAACGTTTATTTTAGGAGGTACATATGCTAACGAGAAAAGTAACGGCTTTGCTACTCGTGCTTGCCATCATCCTCACAGGCTGGATGCCCCGGACGGTCGGTGCTGCCGACTTCGATCAGAACGAGACCGTGTCCTTAACGGATACCGCCGCCACGGCTGATTTGATCTCTTCGCCGCAGGCCGCCGAGGAATCGGCGATCGTGCAGAGCTATCCGATGCCATCCATCTATACGCCATCTCAAGTCTATTCCTTAAAGGCGGGCAATGAAACGGTTCCCGTCATCGAATATTTGCCGGAATACGACTACGCCGAGTTTTCTTTTTCCGGGACGGTCAGCATCGAGGTGACGGCGGATGAGCCGATTACCTCGTATTCGATCAGCCCGCTGGCCAAGAACATCCAGGGGACGATCGACGGGAACAAGCTGACGTTTACGCTTTCTTCCTCTACCTATGTCATCGTGGATATCAATGAAGTTCCGGGGGAAAAGGCGGACGAGACCGATCCTGCGAAAATCCGAAAAAGACTCGTCATTGCGGCCGATCCGCTTGAGACGGATATTCCCGCAGCTTCGGGTCCCGGCATTTATAACGTGACGGCCGCGCCCTACAATGCGGACAACACAGGGGCCACGATGGCATCGGATGCGATTCAGCTAGCGATCGACGATGCCAATCAAGCTGGGGGAGGCACGGTATATATTCCAGCCGGCGTCTATCTCTCCGGCAATCTGACCTTAAAAAGCAACGTCACCTTCTATCTGGCCGGCGGCGCCGTCATTGTCGGCACGGGCAGGGGCGAGGATTACCGGAACGACTTCCGCAAAGATTCCATCTCGGACGGCACGTACTTTATCCGAACGGAAGTGAATTCGGAGAATATCACCATGCGCGGCCGCGGCACGATCGACGGCAAAGGGATCGAGATGCGCAAGCGCAAGATGACGAATCCCCCGTCTACGCATAAGGCAGGGGAAGGCTTCATCAACAACCTGGTAGTGCCGATGGCGACCAGCCATTTTACGTTCGACGGATTGATTCTGCGCGATGGCGGCTTCTGGGCGTTCCTGGTCGTTCGTTCCGACAATGTGACGATCACGAATTACAAGGGCTTTCAAGATCTGCATGTGCTGGAGGATGACGCCATCGATATCAACGAGAGCCAGAACGTGCTGGTGAAGCATGCTATCGCCATCTCGGACGACGACACCTTCTCCACCAAGACATGGCCGCAGAAAGGCATGTCCAAAGATTGGCCCGGCGCGATCGAGAATCTGGTGAATGTAGTGTTCGACGATTGTCTGGCCTGGACCCGCGCGGCGGCCTTCAAGATGGGCATGGGCATATGCGTGCCGCAGATCGGCGTCGTCTTCCGCAATTCCTATGTGTATCAAAGCGCCAGAGCGCTGCTCGTCGATCATGCTTATACGGAAAATCCGCTTCCGGTGGAAGGTTGGGCCAAGGACATCACGTTTGAGAACATCGATATCGAGCGGGTCGGCATTAACCAGTTCGGGAATTATTGGCTCCGGGTATCCACCAGCACGGCCGGCGACGTGAGCAACGTCCTGCTCAAAAATATCAATGTCCGCCAAACGGGAGGAGAATCCCCGATTCAAGGAAACCCCGTCAGAGGCGGCATGGTGAACGGGGTCACGTTTACGGATATTTATGTGAGGGGCACGCTTGCGAAAAGCTTGAGCGATATGAAGGTAGCCGTGAAAAATGAAAATGTGAGCGGCTTGGTCATTGCCAACTCGACGCCGGCCATTTTCAGCGACAACTTCGAGGATGGCGATACCGGGGGATGGACCAGCTTTGCAGGCAGCTGGACGGTGACAGACGACGCCTCGAACGGCGGCGCCGCGAATAAAGCGTTGTCCAGCTGGAACCAGACCAAGACCTCTCTCCTTACCGCCAACGCCGGCGCCTCCTGGTCGGATTATGCCTATGAAGCCAAGGTGAAGCTGCCTTTTATCAACGGCGAGGAGAACGCAGGCCTTCTCTTCAGGGTGCAGGATGAAAATAACTATTACATGTACCGGATGAACGCCAAGTCCAAGAAGATGGAGCTGTTCAAGTCCGTAGCCGGAACGCTCACCCTTGTAGCCGACACGCCCTTCACGTCCGCGAAGCAGTGGTATACGGTCAAAGCGGTCGTCCACGGGAATACGGTCAAAGGCTATGTCGACGGCGAATTAAAGACGGAATGGACGAATCCGACAACAGAATTGACAGCGGGCGGAATCGGTTTCCGCACCACCTCGGCCAAGGTATTGTTTGACGATGCAGCCGTGTCCGCCATTAATGAAGCGCCGACGGATATCGTGCTCTCGCATGACAGTATCGCCGAAAATACGACCGCGGGAGGCGTTGTCGGAACCTTCTCCACCGTCGATCCCGACGAGCAGGATACGTCCGCTTATGCGCTGGTGGAAGGGGAAGGCGATACGGACAACGGCAGCTTCTCGATTGCCGTGCTCGGGAATGCGCTGATGGTCCGCTCCGAACCGGATTACGAAACGAAGGACAGCTACAGCATTCGGGTGAGAACGACGGATTCGGGCGGACTTTATTACGAGAAGAGCTTTACGATTCATATTCTGGACAGGGATGAGACTCCCGTCGATTCGGATCCGGATGCCGTCCTGTACAGCGACGATTTTGAAGACGGGAATACGGCCGGATGGACTTCTTCCGGAGGCACCTGGAATGTCGCGACGGATGTCACGAAGGCGCTCGTCCAGAAGTCGAGCACGACGGCCTTTATTGCAGCCGGCGATTCATGGACGGATTACGTATTTGAAGCCCGGGTCAAGGTTCCGATTACGAATGCGAATGCAGGCATCGTCTTCAGAGCGACGGACAACAAGAACTTTTATATGTACCGGATCAACGCCTCCAACCAAAAGCTGGAGTTGTACAAATGCGTGGAAGGCACCATGACCCTCGTATCCAGCACGTCGTTCACGGCTGCCGCGAAGCAGTGGTACACGTTAAAAGTGATCGTGCAGGGGAATACGATAAAGGGTTATGTAGACGGGGAACGGAAAATCGAGTGGACCAATCCCGTAAACGAATTGACTGCAGGCAAAATCGGCTTCCGAACGACCTCTGCAGATGTCATGTTCGATCAAGTTCTCGTGACGGGCATCGCGCAGGCGCAGTCCGAGCCGCACAAGGCCGATGAATCCAAGAACACTGTAACCCTCGACCGAAGCAGCGCAGCCGCAGGGCAAACGGTCGTCATAACGGCTGAAGGGGACAGACAGTCGGCTGACGGCGCAGTTGAGGGAGACGAGAAATTCGTCCCTGCAACCTGGACTTCCACAGAGGCCGGCAAAAACGGCAGCTTTGCCTGGGATGAGGAGGCGGGCGCGTACATCTCCAGCTATACCGTCTCCGAGGTCGGCGCTCATGCCGTAACGGCTACTTTTCAGAAGCAAATATGGACGGAATCCGCCTGGGTTAACGAAACGACGGCTGCCCGGTCGGTGACCCTTACCGTATATGCGCCGGCGGACGTCAAAGAAAATTTCCTCAGCGTCAGTCCAAGCCAATTGGTGCTGGGGCAGACCGCCGTCCTGACGGCGGAGGGCTACCATCAGAACGTGGAGCCTTCGATCGTCGGCGAGGAACGGTATTATCCAATCGCGTGGAGCTCCACGGAAGCAGGCAAGTCGGGGGAATTCAGCGTAGCCGGAATCGTATATCAGGCAGACTACACGCCCGCCGAGGCAGGGCGCTTCACGATAACGGCGACGTATCGGAATCAGGTGTGGGACGGAACGGCATGGACCGATACCGATCTGACCGATACCAAAGCCGTGAATCTGACGGTTGTGGCCAAATCAACAGACGATGGCGATGGAAATGGTAATGGTGATGGCGATGGCGATGGCGATACGCCTCCTTCGCCGGCACCGGGTACCACGGGAACAGGTACGCCTGCGGCTACGCCGCTCGATATCGGCCAGGCCACGTCCGCGCAGGAAGGCGGGAGGACCGTCACAACCATTTCGATCGACCCGGTTAAATGGGAGCAAAAGCTGGCGCAGGGTGGCATGGGCGCCACCATTGCCATTCCGGTGAATGCGCCATCCGACAAGACCGTGGTTGAATTGACCGGGCAGTTGCTGAAGGCGATGGAAGCCAAGGAAGCCGTGCTGCAGATCCGGACGGAGAAGGCCACCTATACGCTGACCGCGGCGCAAATCGATATGGATGCCGTATCAAGGCAGTTGGGGGCGCCGGCGGACTTGCAGGACATTAAAGTCGGCATTACGATCGCGACGCCAGCGGATGAAGTCGTGAGTCAAATGCAGGACGCTGCCAAGGAGAAAGGGTACCGGATCGTCGCGCAGCCGATTGAATTCAAGATTACGGCCAGCAGCGGCAGCAACGCTTTAGAGGTCTCGAGCTTTAAAGGTTATGTGGAAAGAACCCTTCTTCTTGAAGAAGGGACCGACCCGGGCCGGATGGCGACGGGCATCGTTTTCCACGAGGACGGATCCTTCTCTCCGGTGCCAACTCAAACGGTGGTCGTCGACGGAAAAGTGTATGCGAAGATCAACAGCCTGACCAATAGCATCTATTCGGCCGTTTACACTTCCAAGTCCTTCACGGACATCGCTTCGCATTGGGCCAAGGATGCGATCGATGACTTGAGCGCGAGACTTGTCGTCGACGGCAGCGGCAACGGGCGGTTCGAACCCGACAGGGAGATGACCCGTGCGGAGTTTGCGGCTATCCTCATCAAGGGACTCGGGATCGCGCGGCCGGGTACCGGAACGGATATTTATAACGATGTGACCGGCGACAGCTGGTATTACGATGCCGTCGCGCAAGCGCATGCATACGGAATCATCGACGGGTATGGCGACGGCGCATTCGGACCGTCGGATACGATTACCCGCGAGCAGGCTATGACCATGACAGCAAAAGCGATGCAAATCACCGGATTAAAGGCGGAGCCGGCGAAGGACGAAGCCGATCTCCTACTGGCCAGGTTTGACGATGCCGGCGATGTCTCCGACTATGCCAAAGCCGGCATCGCATCCTGTCTGAAGGCCGGGATCATTTCCGGACGGAACGGAACGACCCTGGCGCCAAAAGATTCGATCACCCGCGCGGAGGTGGCCGTCATCGTTCAGCGGCTTTTGCGGCAATCCGGATTGATTTAGCAACGGCATGGCCAGCGGGGCAGCGTTCCTCTTACGGGAGGGCACGCTGCTCTTTTTTTGGCGGTAGCGGCCTGCTTGAAAAGGCACTTTATGATCTGATCGCAGGCATTTGAACCCCATTTACGCATATAAATTGCTGTTAGCAGTTTGAACCGGTCGGAGGGGATTTTTATCCAAGCGATGCTGCCGAGCGAGAGGTACTTTGGCAAGTTCGAGGCGGTTTTTTTATTTTACGGCGCGATGCCTACAGGCGTTGCTGTTTCTGAAACCGGGCGAATTTTTACTTGTTTTCCGAAATGGGGAGACGACGTTAAATTTACGGTCGCTGAAATCGTTCGCGATACGTTGGAGCCTTACCCTAATTTAGAAGCGAATGAGGCAAGCCCGGCGAATATCACAACGTCGTTTATTAGCGTCCAAAGCGTCGTTGCCGATGGAAAGGGTACGCTCTGGGTGCTGGATACGGGAGCTCCTAATTTCTCCGAACCTATCAAAGGAGGGGCGAAGTTAGTCGCTGTTGATTTAAATTCAAATACCCTAAGACGCATATATACATTCACGGAGGAGATTGTCCTGCCGACCACTTATTTGAATGATGTCCGGTTTGATTTTCGTGTCGGCAAAGCAGGCTATGCTTATATACCGGATTCGTCTTCCCGGGGGCCAGGAGCCATTATTGTCGTCGATTTAGAAACCGGCCATGCCTGGAGACGGTTAAACGGAGCCCATTCGACTTCGCCCGATCCCTTTTTCTTGCCGAAAGTGGAAGGCCAAATCCTGGCGAACCGAAACAAGGACGGATCTACTTCGCCCTTTAGATTGGCATCCGACGGTATCGCGATTTCTCCGGACGGCAAGACGTTGTATTATTGCCCGCTCTCCAGTCGTCATCTGTACTCGATATCAACGGAAGCGCTGAGGGACCGAACGATACCGGATATGAATGTACAGCAGCAAGTGATGTATCGGGGAGAAAAAGGAGCTTCGGATGGCATGATCACCGATGCCAAAGGAAACGTATACGCGGGAGACTATGAAAACAATAGCATTCGAAAAATATGGCCGAATGGAACCATGGAAACCATCGCGCATGATCCGAGAATTTTATGGCCGGATACGTTTTCGATTGGCCCCGATCGATACTTATATTTTATCGTGAACCAATTACACCGGCAGTCCAGATTTCATTATGGCAAAGACCTGCGGCAGAAGCCGTATAGTCTACTCCGTATGAAAATAGACGAACCGCCTGCTCCATCCTTGTAGTTAGCGAAATTCTATGTTTGACTCCAAAAACGAAAGATACTTTGGGTCGTCTTCCATAAATATCTCAATGCCGGCGCCCATGTAAGCCCGAGTTAACTCGTCGGCTGACTTTTCAAAGTTTTCCTGTTCGTAATAGATCTGCCCCAGCCGAAGATGAATATACGGATTACCCAACCCCTTCGGACACTGTACGGCATTAAAAAAGCACTTGAAGGCCTTATCGTAATTTTTCATCCGATAGTGGACATCCCCGATAGCGACATAGATCCAGGTAGCGGCTTCCCATTCTTGATGATTTTCAGGCAATAAACGGAGGGCGGCCAAATAGTTTTGCTTGGCAGCCTCCAGATCGCCTGTCTTCACTAAATCATCGCCTTGTTGACATAGTGCCCTGATTGCGGAATGAATGGAATCTGAGAGCTGCAACGCGATCGCTCCTGTTCAAGCCCTCTCGTGATTACGCATCGCGAGAGGGCTTACCTTTTATTTTTTAACCACAGGAACCCAAAATTCGCCGTAGAAATGGCCGTCACCGTTTTCCTGGCGATAAGTCGCATTCGGACCGCCGATATAAGCATAGTCGGTGACTTGCGGCAACACTTCGCCAAAAGCACGGTAAGTCAACTGATCGAACAAAGCTTCCTTTTCGCCGGTTCCTGCAACCACGATGTACTCGCTCTCCGGAAACTCGATGATGCGCGTGGCGTCAGCCACCGCTTTGCCGGCTTCCACCGCGAAATAATTCCACGGTTTGCCTTGATAAACCTCGTTGACCGACCATTCGCGATCGTCTTTGGCCGCCGCTTTGAGCTTGCCGAAACGCCCGTCAGCCTTGAGCCCTCCCCAAAACGCCGCTTTTTCCTTTTGCAAAGCCGGCGCGTCCTGGAAATTGGACCGAATGGAAAAGCCATAAGCGGTTAAAGTAAACGATTTTTTATATTCAATGCTGTAATTCGCCATGAGCGTGCTCCTTTTGGCTTTTATCAGCCTGCTGCTTTTTGCGCGCGAAGCCACATCTCGCCGTAGAATTTACCGTCTTCAGCCGGCTTGACGAAGGTTGCGTTGCCGGGACCCACGTACTTGTAGTCCGTAATTTCTTGCAGCAGGCCGCCGAAAACTTTCCCTGTTATTTCGTCGGCGAGCGTGTCTTTGTCCGCGCCTGTGCCGGGCACCACGAGGTAGTCGCCGGCGAGGAAGTCGAAGACGACCGCGTCATCCACGTCGTATGCGCCCATCACGCCGAAGCCGCGCCAAGCCTTGCCGTCGAGGACGTAGTTGATTTGATACACTTGCCCGTCGGCGAGCGCGAGAAGCTCGGCAAGCTTGCCGTTTTCAGTAATTTCGGCTTTTTTTGCTGCCGTTTTTGCCGCATTGCCTGCCCAGTCGTTGTAGTCTTCCAGTATAACGCCGAAGCCAGTCATTTTGTAGTTTTCCGGGATGGTTTGGATGGTGTAGTGAGACATTTTAATCGCTCCTTAGCGGTTTATTTCTTACAAGATCGATCCTATTGGCTATATGTATCAAAAAGAGATACCTTTTACTGCGTTTCTGATACAATAAAATGATGAAAAAAACAGAACGAGTGAACCTGATTATGCGCTTCATCAATAACCGCGCGCGTTTTACGATTGCCGAGATTCAGCGGGAGTTCAAGATTTCTCGTGCGACGGCGATTCGCGACATTAACGAGATTCAGGCGATGGGCTTTCCGCTGACGACCGAGCTGGGACGCGGAGGCGGCTACAATGTCCTGCAAAATCAATATTTGTCTGCCGTCCGATTTACGCCGGAAGAGCTGAAAGCTATCTTTATCAGCTTTATCGCCTCGAAAAATTCGCAGCTGCCTTATTTGCAAAATCGCCGTTCCATCACAGAAAAGCTCATCGGCATCGCGTCGCAAACCCAGCACGACGAGCTGATCGAGCTGAATCACCTCTTGCTTTTTGAAAATACAAATCCGGCGAATCCGAATCTGCTGGAGCTCGATGATGCGGCGCCTGCGGAGTTAAACCAGTTGATCTCGCTTGCTGCGCGGGATAAGCACTTGCGTTTGACGTATGAGCCGAGTCCCGGCTGGCCGCAGTTGATGGACGTGTATTTGCTTCATATTCTGAATGCTAACGCGCATTGGCTGGTCGAGGTTTATGATCTGGATGCGGATGCGTTTCGTTATTTGCCTGTCGAGATGCTGCGGGATTCGGCCATTTCCGAACAGAAGCTGAGGCGGTCGGAGCAGGAGATTTTAAGCAAAAAACGGCTTGGCGCACGCGAATCCAATCTGGTTGTTAAGCTTGATGCGACCGGGATTCAGCGCTTTAAGCGATTGCATCCGCCAGGGATTGTTTTGTCCTTTACCGGCATGTTCCAGTCGAGCGGGATTTTTAATGTCCAACTGGATGTGACCGATGAAGAGGCGCTAGCGTATTACGCGGATTGGCTTTTGTTCTTGGGGAAAGGGGTCGCGTTTGAACGGATTCCTGATGAGCTTCGTTCGATTTTGGAGGAGCGGTTAAGGGGAAGTGCCGACACTTTAACCAAATACACACCAGGCGTTAGGCCCGAATAATTAAGCTGCTATACCTCTTGTACCGGCTGCCCGGCGGGCGGGCGATCCGCAAGCGATCCGAATCCCCCGCCCCCGGCCAACCCCGCCGTGATTGCTCCTGCGGCGCTTATGGGCGACCTCCCGCCTCATGCTCGGCGTGCGCCTCTTCGATCCTTTTTTGCTGCATATGCTCCGTATGACGCTCGCCCCACTGGTGCATGGCGACGATGACTGGCTCCAGCGTTCTGCCGTAGTCGGTCAGCGAATACTCGACCTTCGGCGGAACCTGCGGGTAGACGACACGCCTTACGATATCCTGTTCTTCAAGCTCCCTCAGCAGACCAGTCAGGATCTTCTGCGTAATGCCGGGGATCAGCGCCCGCAGCTCGTTGAATCGCTTCGTCCCGCCGTTGAACAGATGGAACAAGACGTCGCCTCTCCATTTGCCCGCAAAAATTTCGGCGGCTTCAACCGCGTGGCACTGCTCGATCGATGCCATGCTGCCACCTCCTAAGTTTCTAAAAGCATACTAAGCCACCTAAAAGTGCGTTCTTCCCAGCGACTCGTTCTTGTTCCATAATAACAACTGTGCTTATTATATCACAGTATAAATTTCTTATAACGAATGGGGAGAAAATAAGATGGCAAATGTACTATTTATTAAAGCAAACGACCGCCCGGCCGATCAAGCCGTTAGCGTAAAATTATACGACGCGTTCCTGTCCGCCTATAAGGAGACGCATCCGTCCGACACGATTACGGAGGTGGATCTGTTCGCGGAAAATCTACCGTACTACGGCAACACGACGATCACCGGCTTGTACAAGCTGAGTCAAGGCTTCGAGCCGACGGCCGAAGAACGGCAGGCGGCCGAGCTGTCGAGCCGCTATCTGGAGCAGTTCCTGGCCGCCGACAAAGTCGTGCTGGCGTTCCCGCTCTGGAACTTCACCGTGCCGGCGCCTCTGATTACGTATGCCTCCTATTTGTCGCAGACGGGGAAAACGTTCAAATACACGGCCGAAGGTCCCGTCGGCTTGGCCGGCGACAAGAAGGTCATGCTGCTCGCGGCACGGGGCGGCGACTACTCCAACGAAGTGATGGCTCCGTTCGAGATGGCCGTTAATTATGTCAAAGTCATTCTCGGCTTCTGGGGCATTACGCAGCCCGAGTCCGTAATTGTAGAAGGCCACAACCAATTCCAGGACCGCGCCGCCGACATCGTCGCAGCCGGCATTAAAGAAGCAGCCACTAAAGCGGCTGCGTTCTAAATAAAGCATTCATCGACTCCCCGGCCGGCGATACGCCTGCCCCCGGGGAGTTTGCTGCGTCAGTACGGAATGTTCAACGCGGTATCTATATTTTGCAGATCGAGCTGAACTTGCTCCTGCATATGGTACGGGTGATACAGGCCTCGCTGCACCATGTAGTTTGTTATCTTTTCATGGGCGTCGATCGCTTCGTCGAGCTGCTTCATCAATATATGCTTGATTTCGGGCGTGGCGCATTCGGTGACGGCCATGGCGTAATTTCTGACGCCGCTCTTGGCGTTTACCAACAAATCCATCGCGATCACTTCGTCCGTCAGCGTATGAAGCCCTGTCATGTGCTCAATTATCGTATTCATGTTTGACCTCCCTATAGGGTCGCTTTAGACAGCGCGCCACTGAGCTCCTGGAGCTGCTGCTGCGATAATTGCACGTCTTGCTGCAAAATCTCGATGAGCTCCGGGTCGGTTACGAGCGCTCGCATCGTTTTCGATTTGGTCAAGCAAACGGTCTTGAACGCCGCGATCTCATGAACCTCGAGCATCTCATGCATAGCGTAATTGGATTTCATTCGATTGTCCTCCACTTTTTGATCGACATTCAAGGCTTCAAGACAACTTTGATGCAATTGTCGGTTTTCGTATCGAACACTTCATAGCCGCGCTTCGCCTCGCTGAGCGGAATGACGTGCGTAACGATGTCTCCGGGGTCGACCTTGCCCGACGTCACCAGCTCGTACATATACGGCATGTAATGAATGACCGGGGCTTGTCCGGAACGGATATTCACGTTGCGCTGCATGATGTCGCCGAACGGGAATCCGTTATAGCGTCCGCCGTATACGCCGGTGACCTGGATGGTCCCGCCTTTGCGTACAGCCTGAGACGCAATGACAAATGCGCTCATAGTGCCGCCTTGCAGCTTCAAGCCGCTGGCCAGAAATTCAAGATCGCTCATCTTGCCGTCCATGCCTACCGCATCGATCACGACATCGGCGCCGCCCTTGGTCATTTCCTTGAGATGGTTGCCGATATTTTGATCCGATTCGAAGTTGACGATCTCCACATGGTTCGTTCTCTTCGCATGCTGCAGGCGGTAATCGACATAGTCGACGGCGATAACCCGCTTGGCTCCCTTCAGCCAGCAGAATTTCTGTGCCAGAAGTCCGACCGGGCCGCAGCCGAGCACGATGACCGTATCTCCGTTCTTGACGCCGGCGTTATCTACGCTCCAGAATGCCGTTGTCATGGCATCGGCGATCAGGCTCAGCTTTTCGTCCGGCTGCTCGCAATTTTCGGGAATTTTAAAGTGGGTAAAATTCGCGAACGGGACGCGTAAGTACTCGGCTTGCCCGCCAGGATATCCGCCTGTCGTCCCGGAGTAGCCGAAGTAAGCGCCCATATCCCCGTGTTCGTTTGAATTGTCGCACTGGCTTTCCAGCTGATTTTTGCAATAAAAGCATTCTCCGCAAGCAATGTTAAAAGGGATGATCACCCGGTCGCCTTTCTTTACCTTGGTCACGCCGGGGCCCACTTCTTCTACGATGCCCATCGGTTCATGCCCGATGACATAGTTTTCCTGAAGGTTAGGGATCATTCCGTGGATCAGATGAAGGTCCGAGCCGCAAATGGCGGAACTGGTGATTTTTACGATCATATCGTCCGGTTTCTCAATCTTCGGATCCGGGACTTCTTTGACCGCGACATTTTTAATCCCTTGATACGTTACCGCCTTCATGCCTGATGTCCTCCCATATGCTCATCTGGGGTCCGATCGAACATCCCTTTGCGCGACGTATCTTCCGCGAACAAATTCATTTGCCCGATCATCACCGTATTTTTCGCCGACAGCTGGTCGAGTTGGTACTGTTCGTTCAGCTCGTAAGGATGGAACCATTTTTTGCGAATCATAAGCTCCGAGATTTCCTGGTGCATCGCAATCCCTTGCTTAAGATGATTGCGCAGCAGCGTTCTTACATCCGGTGAAGCCGTTTCCGTCAGCGCAATGGACAGATTTCGCACGCCTTCCTTGGCACGAAGAAGGAAGTCCATGGCAAAGGTCATGTCCGCCATTTCCGGCATATTTAACGCATTGATCGGGTCCAGATAATCAGTGTTCATGTACGTTCCCCTTTAATGTGTGATAGGCGTCGGGTTATTCGGGACAGGCGCTTGGAAAGGCACTCTTGCGTAGATGGCTTGGAGCTCGGCGAGCTGTTGCGTGGATTGAAGCACGTCTTTCTGCATTAACGCCTTCAGCTCCTGGTCGAAGACAAGGCCTTGCATCAGCTTTGACTTTGCCAGGCAGAGCGTTTTGAAGTTTAACGCTTCATGCAGTTCCATCGACTCGTGCGGCGCTAGCGTGGGCAGGGTCATTGTGAATGATTCTCTCCTTTCTTTCGTCCGAGTTAGCTTTTCCTACACATTGGAGCCTATACAAAATGGATTTCCGGAAATGCGGGGGCCGATTATCCCCATGCGGCGGCCAGAATATAAACAAAATCACAACCGCATACTTGTTTCGGTATGCGTTATCGATCTTTGCTCAGGGAGGGATAAATCCACATGCCCAATGAAAACAAAATTGATCTGTCCACCGAAAATGCAAGAAAACCGGCAGCAGGTGCACTTCACGCGAGCGGCAATGCGCTGGAGCAGCATGCAGCTAATGCGGTTTCCGAAGCGCAAGCGGCTTTAAATCAGGCGACAAGCTCGATCACTGAAGCTAATGGGGCCAAAAACGCACAAGCTTTGGAGGTCGCAAGGCAGCAATTGACCCGAGCGGAGGAATTTTTAGATCAAGCGCAAACTTCGGCAAATGCCTTACAACTGCCGGACCAGCAATAAAAAGTTATCGCGCAGATCGACTTGGCAGATTGAATAAGGAGGGCACAGAAGGTAGATTCTGTGCCCCGATTTGCATTCAGCTTACGGCAGCGGTATACTGACTTTGTTATTGATCAATCACTATCTTTTGGAGGGACATAGTTGGCTAAATCCGATTTCACTTCTGTTAATCGCAAGGCGGAGATTATTTCCGCGGCGATCGAGGTGTTCGCCGAAGTCGGCTATTACCGGGCTACGACGGCACAGGTGGCACAGCGGGCGAACATTTCACAGCCCTACGTTTTCAAGTTTTTCTCGACAAAAGAACTTTTGCTGTTAGGCGCTTTGGAAGCCTCGTGGTCCAGAGTGATCGAATCGTTCCGTCAGGTGATAGAGAAAACGTCGCCGGAATTGCTGGAGGCTACACTGATCCAGGAATACGAGAACATTCAGGCGATGCACCATAACGAGATTTTATTGCAGATGCAGGCGCAGACGATTCAGGAGGAAGCGATCCGGCAGTCGATGATGAACGGCTTCAAGGAAGTCCGAGAAATGGTGCTTGCCGCATTCCAGGAAGCCGGTGTCGACAAAGCCGAAGAGCGAACGATGCTGTTTCTTGCGCGAGGCTTGCTGTGCAACGTCGCTGTGGCGCTAAATATGCCCGAATTAATGAAGGGATGAGGAGAGGAGGATTTCATTTTCAAAATAAGTTATTGACCAATCACTCACTGTTTGTTATAGTAAAAAACAAGTTAGTGATTGATTAATCACTGACACGAGACATTAAAAGTAAATTCCGGCAGGCCAAGACGCTCGGCATCTGGAATGTAAAGTGAGTGACTAATCAATCACAATTAAGAAAGAGGTCGATTGGAATGACGATAACGAAGGCAATGGTCATTGGAGCAACCGGCGGAACGGGTGCCGCAATCACGGAAGAGCTGGTTAGACGCGGGATCGACACGATTGCGTTCGGGCGTTCGCGTCACAAATTGGAGCAATTCGCGAGTCGGCTAGGCAACCCGGCACATCTGTCGCTTGCCGTTGGGGACGCTATGCGGCCGGACGATATCGCTTCCCAAGCAGGCGGCGCAGACGTATGGTTCCATTGCGCGAATGTTCCGTACCACGAGATGACGAGCAAGCTGATTCCGCTGGGCGAGTCGGTGATGGAGGCGGCGGACCGCATGGCTGCCCGAGTCGTCGCGATTGACGGAATATACCCTTACGGAAGGAGACAATCCAACCCCGTAACCGAGGAGCATCCGAAAGCGCCGCATACGCGAAAAGGCAAAGTCCGCTTGGACTATGAACGGATGTTGTTCAGCAAGCGGTGGAAAAAGGCCAAGGTTGCGATCGCCCGATTACCGGATTATTACGGACCTACCGCTAACGAAGCCTCTTATTTGGGCTCGACGCTGGAAGCGATCGCGGCCGGCAAGATGGCGTTTTATATCGGGAATATGCATATTCCCCGCGAATTCGTCTACTTGCCGGACGCGGCTGCCATGATTGTCGAGCTGGCCGGCAGAGACTTCGCCTACGGCCAGAATTGGCACATCCCGGGTGCCGGGTTAATCGCAGGGCGAGACATCGTGAAGATCGCGCAATCGGCAAGCGGCAGCGCCAAAGCGGTTATTCCGTTAAAGAAGCGGGGCTTGTCCCTGCTCGGACTCGGCTTGCCTGTGATGAAGGAAGTGGTGGAGATGCTTTATTTGACCGAAGAGCCTCTGACGCTTAGCCGAGACAAGTACGAGCGGCTCATCGGTCAGGTCATAGCGACACCGTTCCAGGAAGGGATCGCCTCGACGATCAAAGTTTTGCAAAAAGAGAAATAACCAACTGAGAATCGCTCGCGGTCAACAGTCGAGAATCATACGCAAGCAGGGCGAATTCTGTGCCATGCAAATTCAACCAGCAGAGGTGTTTAATAAATAACGGCGAAGGGATAAAACCCCTTCGCCGTTATTTATTTTGCCATGAGCTTCATTGGTTCTGCGCGTTTCCATCCTTATCGGGCCAATCGCCTCTACTATTCCTACTTCTACTTCCTGATTCTAGATTGAAGTCAAAGTTTTCTTTAGGTTTCAAATAAGAGCTAAATCGCTATGCTACCATAGCCTAAGAAAATAATGGATGCACAAGAGGTTGGATCCTGCATATGACAGGGCCCGGGTTTTAAAATGCCGGTTCACATCATTCATTTTTTAGGGAGAGATCGTATTTGTACAAACGGATGATACGTTTTACGCTTTCTGTATTATTATCGATATCTTTAGTGGCGCCAAGTCTGGCAGCGGCGCAAACGCGCAGTGTCAGTGATCTGAGCGGTTTTAGCGGGTTGAGTCGTTTTAGCGATTCCAGTAATGCTGGCGAATCTAAAACAGAATCGTTAGCGTTACCCCCAACCAATGCGTTATCGAATAGCTGGAACGGCATCGTGCAAAATATAAGTCCGGTTGCCGCTGTACAGAATCCGACGAATGCGAATACGACAAGCGCTTTTAACGATGTGAAGCAAGGAGATTGGTTTTTCGATGCGGCCAATTATGTGAATCGAAATGGCCTATTCCAGGGGACAGGCGAGAAGGCCTTTTCGCCGCAAGGCACGATGACGCGCGCAATGTTCGTTACCGTTCTTGGACGTATTGCGGGAATCGATGCTTCAACATATACCTCTGCATCCCCATACACGGATGTGTCCGCGGGTTCTTATTATGCGCCATACGTACAATGGGCAAATGAGCACGGTATTGTAACAGGCATAGGGAGAAGTAAGTTTGTACCCGATAATACCGTGACAAAAGAGCAAATGGCTACGATTATGGTGAGATATTTTGAGAAATTTAATATCGACTATAAAGCAGGAAATGCCGTTACTACAGAACCGACCGATATCGATAAGGCCTCGAGCTGGGCAAGGGATGCGATATTGGAATTATGGAGAGCCGGTCTAATCACCGGGGATCGCAACGGAAATTTTAATCCGACTTCTCATGCAACGCGTGCTGAAGCAGCTACGTTTGTCATGCGCAGCAATGAAGTGATTAAAGGAAGTTCCCCTTCGACGCCAACATCGACACCTATACTTACACCGACGCCAACGACTTCGCCAACGCCGACTCCGGCTAATCCAACGACGCCAACAACACCGACACCGACGACCTACACCATTACGTTCTATACGGACGGTGGAACCCCGATCGCGAATAAGTCTGTCGTTGCAGGCCATACCCTAGGTGAACTGCCGACTGCAAGAAAAGCAAACTACAGCTTCCTCGATTGGTATACGGATCGTGCGCTAACGAAGGTCGTGTCTTTAGATGCAATCGTAACTAGCGATATGACACTGTATGCCAGGTTCGTAGAATTGTCGGAACAAGCGTTGGAAGTCCAAAGTATACCCGTCATTAGCAAGCTGGATCAACCCAGCACATTTTCAATTAAAGTCGTCGATCGCTCTGGACAATTAGCAGAATCTGCGATTAAGAATGCGATTGCGTTCAGCTCGTCTTCGCACCTTGATTTTGCGGCGTATTCAGGCATTTCTATCACGAAGTCTGGTAATGAATATGTGATTGCCGCCAATAACGAGAATAAGAAATTCCCTGAGGGCGGCACCTTTAAGCTCGTATTGAATGACGATGCTTTAGTCTTCAAGGAGGGAGATACGGAATACGATTCATCAACAAGGGAAGTTGCATTTACGACAGCCAAAGCCGAAGTCAACAACATAAAATTCAATTCAAAGCTAAAATATTTAAGCGCGTCCGAAGTATCTTTAATGAGTCAGGACGGGCAGCAGGCCAAGTTTATTGCGAACTCGCTATATACGTATGAGATCGAAGGCGGAAGTGCGCAAACCATTGTAAGCGACTATGAGAATGGCTATTTCATATATGATGGCGGCGGAATCGAAGTCGGAGATACCGTTGCGATTTATGATGGCGCACATCCGAATGCGCGTAATGGAAGCGCACCGTTAGAAGATGAAGGGAACGTTTCTTACGTTGAAATTTTTTCGATTAAAAATGGCAACGAGTATCATTACGGTTCGCCGGATGTAGCGGATATCATTTTTGTACCCGATGTTCTGCCTGTAAATGTTGCCGCGGATACGGATGGCGCTCCCAACGATTTTTCGATCACGGTGCCGGAATCAACGATGGATTTCTCCGATGCCAAGTATGAGGGGTTTAAGTTCAGAGAAGATCTTAGCGTCGAGCCGGGAGATTTTATCGCCTTCTATACCGGCGAGTGGAGCGAGGCCTCTCAGCTTGCCGACTATGCGCAGATCAAAACCGTTGATCTTGCTAATCACGCGTATACGATTACTTACGAGATTATTAGCGAAGAAGCCATGCGCAATTCATTCGATTATTACAAGAAAAATCAGAAGCTAGAGAATGAAGAGCTGCTTAACGATGACAGTATTGCCCGATTGGAAGCAGAGATGACGAAGAGCGCGATCGATAGTGGATTTGCGCGACAGGCTTCGGGCTATCTTGCGTCAATGGCTCTGCAAACGGACAGCTTTAAGGAACTTAATGCAGATTCCGCCCAGTTTAACGATAGCGACATTCAGTATCTTAAAGAAAATGCGGCTCAAGGTACTAGCTTGATGAAAATAGCAGGTTCAAAGGTAGAGGTATCCGTTGAACAGGTAAAGGTAAATATATCAAGCAACCTCAAACATTTTGAAGGAAAAACGGGGATTCGGGCCTCTTTAGAAATTGCGGCAGAAGTAACGATTGAAGTCAGCGCGGATCACGAAATCAAAATTAAATTAACGGGAACCTTTGAACAAGAGTTTTCAGTTAACCTTAGCGTTGGAGGCGAGATTTACTGGGAAGACTTCTGGTTCATATCCATACCTGTCGATTATTCGGTAAATGCAGATCTTGATGTGTATACGTATACGGCAGTAAGATTCGATGCCAATCTCGGTCTGTTCGAAAAAGAGGAAGATATTGATTGGAACAGTGACGACGTCATTAACGTCGCCAGACAAATTAAAAAGGTGATGGAAGAAACCGAAAAGTACACCGACAATGAGATCGATGACATTTCAAACGACTTACCCGAATTATATCAGGAGTTTTTGGAAAACGAAGATATCGATTGGGTTGACATCGTTAAGAAAGAAATATTTAGAACCAGCACGCGAGTCGTTTACGGTATTTTTGAGGTTGTATTCAAGGCAGAGTTCGTCGTGAGCGCAAAGGTTAATATCTCGGTTGGAATTATATATACGTATGAAAACGGACAACGTTATAGCTTTAATATGCGTATCATAGCAGCTCAGGTTAGAAACGCTCAAACGACGCTTGTACCCGAAAAGTATAACTTTACCTTCTATGCGATGGGAGAATTAGGGTTAAGGGCGGGGATTCGCCTTACGCTAGAGGTCGGTGCCCTATCCACGACGCTGAATAGCATTGGGGTGCAAGCAGAGCTGGGCGGATATATAAAACTATGGGGTTTCTTCTATTATCATTATGAGAGGGTAGCCGGCAGCGCTTCGACTTCTAAAATGAAAGGCGCTTATCATTTAGAGATCGGGCTATATTTAGATATAAAAATTATCGCGCAGGCGTTCAAGGGAACTTTCTCGGTCGTCCCCTTCTCCACGACCTACGAGAAGCCTTTATTTGAAGTGGGCACACGTAACGTGATTCTGGATTTCTCTTACGATCAGGATGATATAGAGCCGATCACGATGCATGGCGAGCTTGGAAAGACCTCTTATCAGTTACCGCTTGAATACTTTATGATGGATAAGATGGATTTACACGATGGCGAGATTACGCCTTCGATACATGATCCTTCTTCCTTTCGCATCAGCTTCGCGGAGCGGGACTTGTTCAGATACGACCCTCGCAATCGCACGATTACGCCTGATCGTGATGAAGACGCCGGCTATGAGACCAAGTTATATATTACCTATAGCGGATCAAGCGCATCCTTGGGTTCTGGCGGTCTGACGCGTACCTATAAACTCTCATACGATAATCTTCATGATAGCTATACGCTTACCTTGAAGGAACTCGATGACAATTTGCCGATTTCCGAGATGAGCGTCATGCGGCAGATTAGCGGTCCCTATCTATCGGCGATTCCTCATATTCCGAATCCGACAAAGCAGGGTTATACATTTGCGGGTTGGTATAATGAGAGTATGGGAACGATAGGGATAAAAACGTCGCTTCCGACTGTGATGGACGTTAAAAATAGCAACTACTATGCTGCATTTGTGCCTGCTACGGATACGCCGTATCTCGTCGAAACCTATTCCGAGAATTTACATGATAAGGGCTACACATTAGTCGATACGGAAAAATCAAGAGGAAAAACGAATGCTCTTCCTTCAGCAGATCCGAAGTATATCCCGGGGTTTATTACGCCTCAAAAGACCCAAGAGGCGATTAAAGCAGACGGATCGACGGTAATCAAGTACTACTATAAGCGCGACACGATCAAGCTGATCTTCCAGCACGACTATTCGAAGGCAACAGGCGATGTACCGATTTCCGCAGGCACGTATATTGAGTACATGAAGTATGGGGACAGATTAAATGTTCCGGGCTATGTGACGAATGTCGAAGGTCTTGCTTTCCTGGGTTGGGAATCGATCGATGAGGTTGTTCCGGCTGCGTCGAAAACCTATACGGCCTATCTCGACGTGAAAAAGGACATGCGGGTACGCGTAGACTATTATTCAAGAGATAGCTACGAGGGAGAATTTACGAAAGTCGGCAGCGAAATTTATTTGGCCACCGCATTCCAAGAGTTTAATGCTCGTTCCCAGGCTGCAGGCGATTATAACAGTCCAGACGAGTACGAGTTAGCGGATGACTGGGGGCTTCCAACGGATTATAAGATCATGGTGGACCCGGATCATGCTAAAAATCTTGTGGTAAAACAATATCTGCAGCGCAAGTTTGAGCTAACGTTTGATTTAAAGGAAGGAACTTTTGCGGATGGCACTTCCGCAAAAAGCTATTTGACTGCAGGAACGCCTTATCCAGTACCGTCTAATCCAACGCGTGAAGGTTATATATTTGCAGGCTGGTCGCCTGCAATTCCGTCCGGGTATCGAGAAATGCCTGCGGGCAATCTAACCTACACGGCACAGTGGACAGAGGACGCAGAAAAGCAAAAGTATACGGTGGAGCATTATCAAAGAGGAACGGGGATTGACGATCCATTTGAATTGGCCGATAGGGAAGAATTGCAAGGGGCAATTGGGGACACGGTAACCGCAGCCTATAAAACCTACTCCGGCTTCTATGCGCTGCAGGGATCGGGGACCGATTACGAAACCGTAAGCAGCGGAATCGTGAATGCGGATGGCACTACGACGCTGAAGCTGTATTACGATCGAAAAGTGTATAAGGTGAAATTTATCGTTATCGATCCGTCTACCCAACAGGAAAAGATCATCAATGAAGAAACCTACCGTTTTGGCGTGCAGTTTATGATTCCAAGTAAAGTCGTCTGGGAATTAGGCGTGACCGGTACCGGATGGAAGGCGTTAGACGGAGCGCCGGAAATCAAGGAATATGATTTGAACTTGGTACCTGCACAAAATGCGACTTATGAGCTCATTTTGGAGGGCGGAGAAGGCGGGGATCCAGGCTTTCCGGGAGATCCGGGTTTCCCAGGCTTTCCGGGTTTTTGAGGGGTTTAATCCGGTTGTTGTGCTTGAGTTTCGTTTTATGAAAAGGTTCATCGCAGCCGACTGCTGCGATGAACCTTTTTTACAAGTAGGAGCAAAACAGCAGGATACAGACGCGATTGAAGTTGGTTATAAACAGTGTTACGCTAGCAACGATACGTACAGCCACTATTCTAGCTACAAAGAAAGGTCATACGATGATAAAAGTCGAACGACTATCCTTCTCGTTTCCGCAAAAGGAGCTCTATAAAGATATTTCGTTTACGCTTGAGGAAGGGCAGCATTGCGCTTTTATCGGAACAAGCGGCAATGGGAAAAGCACGTTAATAGACATACTGATGGATCCGGACAGATATCTGTTCGATGGCGGCCTAGAAATAGACCCGGTTTGCAAAATCGGGCATGTAAGTCAATTCTCGCAACTGGATAACACGAAAGACACAACCGTTTTTGAATATATAGGGGAAGACTTTATTCAGATACAAGATGAGATCGCTTCAATTTGTACGGAGATGGAATCGGCCTCGGAGCTGGAATTATTATTGGAAAAGTATCAACTCGCTTTAGATGCATTAGAAGCCATCGGCGGGGATGATTTTGAAAGCAGCATCAATAAGAAACTGAATCTAGCCAACCTCACGAAGCTAAGAGATCAAAGGGTATCGGACCTGAGCGGCGGGGAGTTCAAGCTTATTCAAGTGATGAAGGAAATGCTTCGTCGTCCCGACGTACTGATCATGGACGAGCCGGATGTATTTCTGGACTTTGAAAACCTAAATGCGCTTAAACATCTGATTAATTCTCACAAAGGGACATTGCTTGTTGTGACGCACAACCGATATCTGTTGAATCATTGCTTCGACAAGATCCTGCACCTTGAAAACAGGGAGATCCAAGAGTTTGACGGGCGGTATATGGATTATAACTTCTCCTTGCTTCAGACTAAGGTGGAGCTGCAAGAAATCGCAGTCGCCGAGGCAGAAGAAAGCGAAAGAAACGAGAAAATTATCCATAACCTAAGAGCGATTGCATCCTATAACTCAGAAGCCTCAAGGGGTAAAGCGTTAAAGGCCAGAGTCAGGTTTCAAGAGCGATTGGAAGCGCGCAGAATTAAAGCGCCGTTCGTGGCGTTGAAGCAGCCGGCGATCCGTTTCGATCTGGATCATGAACTCGAAGATCGCACCGTTATACAGGTCAGCAACTATAGCGTTGCCTTTGATGATCTGCTCTTGGACCATGTTAGCTTTGAGATCAAATCTACGGATAAAGTAGCCATCATCGGCGCCAACGGCACCGGGAAAACGACTTTACTCCGAGATATCTTTAAAAACAGTCATGATTCAATTGAGATCGATGCCGATGTTAAAGTGGCGTATTTATCCCAGAATCAAGGCGAAGTGCTCCAGGATTCGAACACGATATTGGAAGAGTTCATCGAGGCCGGGTTTAAAACTTACGATGAGATTAGATCGTACATTTCAACCTATGGCTTTGAAGGAGAAATCGTTAATCAAAAGATAGCCTCTTTATCCGGCGGAGAGAAAAATTTGCTTCAAATCGCTAAAGTAGCCGCCAGTAAGGCAAACGTACTGCTTCTGGATGAACCGACCAGCCATTTAGACACCTACACGCAACTCGCCCTGGAGAAAGCCATTGAGGACTATAAAGGCGCGATTCTCATGATTTCTCATGATTTCTACGCGGTTGTAAACGGTATGGACTATGTGTTAATCGTTGAAGATAAGACGATCAGAAAAATGAGCATGCGAAAATTTAGGCAGATGATTTATGCTGATCATTTTGATCGAGACTATCTGGAAAAGGAAGAAAAGAAAAAGTCGGTTGAAATGAAAATCGAATCGGCTTTGAAAGATACGGATTTTGAACTTGCAAAAGGTTTGGTCGATGAGCTGGAAGCGTTGATTAAGTTACTTTAAGTTTACGGATAATCCGGCCTGTTTTGCGAGAGAAGCTACCAGCCATGGTAGCTTCTTTGTCTATCGTAGGTGTAGCTATTTTGCCGCTAGATCCGTTAGTATTGATCCAGCAGATTTAATCGAATTCCACATGGGTCAGCTGTTCGGATACTTCCCAGAGTCTCGATGCGACAGCAGGATCGAGCGCTTGCGGAGCAATCTTGCCCGGTTTGGGCAAGCCTCTTAGTTCGGAAAAGCCGCTTGGACCATAATAAGTCCCGCCTTTTGCATGGGGCGACGTGGCTGCGAACAGCGTCGGAAGAGCGCCCTGGGCAGCCGGTTGGAACAAGACCGAGCCCAGCGTCCTTCTTAAAATCCCGGCAGGGCTGTTCGGTCCGGATCCGTTCACGATCAGCTCCGTTCGAGAAATTCCCGGATGAACCGGAATGCTCATTAGATTCCAACCGGATGCATCGCTTCGCCGTTGAAGCTCCAGCGCGAACATCAGCATGGCTATTTTGGATTGAGAATAAGCTTCCATGGCATGATAGCGGCGTTCGAATTGCAGATCGTCAAAATGGATGGCGCCGTTGCGGTGGGCAATGCTGCTTAGGTGGACTACACGCGGGTTTTTCCCTTTACGCAGCAAAGGCATGAGGTGAGCGGTCAATGCAAAGTGCCCGAGGTAATTCGTTCCGAATTGAAGCTCAAACCCGTCTTTCGTGGTTTTGCGGGTGGGCGGCGTCATAACGCCGGCGTTGTTGATCAGCAGATCCAGGCTTTGACGCTCCTTCGTCATCCGCTCTCCGAACGCTTGTATCGAGGACAGACTGGCAAGATCCAATTCCGCAAAGCGTACTTGGGCTGAGGGTACGGTGCTGCGGATCTTTTTAACGGCATCCTCTCCCTTCGCATGATCGCGGCCCGCCAAAATAACTTCCGCGCCATGCTTGGCCAATTCCAGGGCCGTTTCATAGCCCAAGCCTCCCGTGCCGGTAATAATCGCTGAGCGGCCTAGCTGTGTTGGAATATCCGTTGCTGTCCATTTAGGAAAATGGTTCATTTCCTTTCACTCCTATCTTCCTGATTGAAGATCGACGGGCTGCTCTTTATACTTAATGCTAACGCTTAGAGCTTTATCGAAGTCAAGCGTTTATTCCCAAAATCGACGAGGTGAAGGGAAATGTACAGCATCAATGAAGTAGCTGCGATTTGCGATGTGACGGCGCATACGCTCCGCTTTTACGACAAAGAAGGGCTGTTGCCGTTTGTGGGTCGTAATGGGGCGGGGAACCGGGTGTTTTCCGAACGAGATCTGACGATTGTAAAATTTATATGCTGCTTAAAGAACACGGGGATGGCGATTAAAGAGATCAAGAGGTATATCGAACTGGGCATGGAGGGCGAAGATACTGCGGCAACTCGGAGGGATATGATTATCGAACATCGTAAGGAAGTGCAGCGGCAAATCGACGATTTGAAAAAGAGCCTGACGATTATTGATTTGAAGGTTGCATTTTATGACTCCTATAAAGTTGAATTTCATGGTGAACATTAGTCTTATTTCCATTCACTGTGTTCCTTTAAACCCCTTTCACTTGGAGTAGACTCTAACGGCAAAGGCATGCGAGGAAAAAGGAAGTGAACGACCTTGAACAAAACCGAGCGCATGCTGGCCATCGTCATCGAGCTGCAGCGCAAAGGGGTGCTGCGGGCCGAGGATCTGGCCGGCCGGTTCGAGACGAGCGTCCGTACGATCTACCGCGACATGCAAGCGCTCAGCGAGATGGGCGTGCCGGTGGCGGGAGCGACGGGCATAGGCTACTCGCTGATGGAGGGCTACTTCCTGCCTCCGGTCAGCTTCACGGCGGAGGAAGCGACGGCGCTGCTCGTGGGGGCGGACTTCGTCGAGCTGAGGCTGGACGCGACGTACGGCTCGAATGCCCGAAGCGCGCAGGAGAAGATCGAGGCCATTTTGCCCGACCATGTGCGCGAGGAAACAGCCCGGCTGCGGTCGGCGATCCGGCTGCTGAACGATCGAGCGGCGACAACGCGCGGGGAGGAAAAGGAAACGTTCGAGCAGCTGCGCCGGGCGATCGTACAGAAGCGCAAGATTAGGTTTGGCTATTCCAAAAGCCTGCCGGGATCGGACGGCCATCGCCACAGCGAGCGAACGGCCGACCCTTACGGGCTCGTATTTTCTCAAGGGGCATGGGTGCTCGTTGCGTTTTGCCATTTGCGGGGAGACGTTCGCCATTTTCGGCTGTCCCGCATGAATGAGCTTGTCGTCCTTGACGCGTCGTTTGAAGTGCTGCCCGGCTTTAGCCTTCACAACCGGCGGCACAGAGACGATCGGAACGTCATCGTGCGGATGCTGGTCGATCCGGCCATCGCCGACCTGGTCCGGGGTTCGGACAACTTCTATATGGAAACGTTCGAGCCGGGGGAGGAAGGCTGGCTGGCGACATTCCGCGTGCGGCAGGTCGAGGAGCTGCTTCAGTGGACGCTCGGCTGGGGGGCGGCGGTGCGCGTGCTGGAGCCGGAGTCGCTGCGGGATCGCATGGGCGCGGAAATCGAAAGCATGCGAAAAAGGTACTGACAAGCTTGTGTCAGGAGCGATGTCGTATGCTGGAGCCAACTCAGTCAAAGGAGTGGTTCCGGCCATGAACACGAAGGAAACGCTGCGCCAATTCGAAGCGACGGTAAACGACTATATTCAGGAGCTGGAGGACTTCAGCCTCGAGCAGCTGCTATGGAAGCCTGCGGAGGATGAATGGTCGCTTGGCCAGATGCATATGCATTTGATCCTCTCCGCACAGTTCATGCAATTGAGGAATGTTGCACTGTGCCTCGCGCCGAACGGCGAGTCGACGGGGGCGCCTGTGGGGAAGACCGCGCAGGGGGAAGCATTGTTCAGGGCGGGCAGCTTCCCGCCTGAGCGCGTTCAGGTGCCGCCATCGCCCCAGTACACGCCGCCCCAGCCGGAGAGCAAGGAACAAATCGCAGACGGGCTGCGCGAGACGGTGCGTCGGATGACCGAGATCGAGCCGAAGGTGGCGGCAGTTTTTGATCCGGCTCCGGCGGCTCAAGACGTATCGGAGCCGAGCAACGACCAGGCTGTCGAGCTTGCGCAAAGAACGGTCGCTCACCCGCGGCTCGGCGGCTTGAATGCGCTCGAGTGGTTCCGGCTGATCGAGATGCACTACCGCCACCATCTGCTGCAGAAAAAGCGGCTGGTCGACGCCTGGAAGCAAGCATAGAAGAAAACAGTCGGGCCGGCTGCCGGTCCGACTGTTTCTTATCGGAAGATGCCCATTTAGCGCCATTAGCGCCAAAAAGTAATGTCCTCGCCGGGCAAGCGCACGGATTCGTGGCCCGCTTCTTTAGCTTTTCCGATCGCGACGATCATGACCGGTACATACCGTTCGTCGTCCAGATCGAATGCGCGAACGACCTGATCGCGTTCAAAGCCGCCCATCGGATTCGTATCGTAGCCGTGCGCACGGGCGACCAGCATGAGCTGCATGGCAAACAAGCTGGCATCGACTTTGGCGATCTCGATCTTTACCTCTCGCGGCAATTGGGGGAACATGCCCATGATCTGTCCGACCAGATTGTCGCGGACGTCGCTGGGCATTTTCCCTGCTTCCACAGCCGCATTATAAATTTTTTCTACATACCCTTCACTCTGCGTATCCCCCAATATAATGAGCATCGCCGCAGAAGTGTCGTTTTGACGCGTATTAAACTGTACGAGAGGCCGAAGCTTGTTCTTCCCTTCCGGGGAATGAACGACGATGACCCGCCACGGCTGCATATTGGCAGAGGATGGCGCCAAGCTTGCTTCCTCGATGATCGCTTGCATTTCTTCCTTCGCGATTTTGACGTTCTCATCGTAAATCTTCACGGAACGACGTCCGGTCACGATGTCGGTAAAATCGTTATTTTTGATTGGCTCCAGCATGTTATCTCTCCTTGGATCGGACCAGTTATTTTGACAATGGCGTTGTCTCTGGTTATCCTGTTCGTTAGTATGAACTATGAACCTTGGTTCATAGCAAGCACCTATTTCGATAAGCGGGAAGGGAATAGAGATGAGAGCGAATGAGGTTTCCAAGCGGACGGCGCTGCCCATTTCCACGCTGCGATTTTACGAACGCAAACAGTTGATTCCGGTGACGTTTATTTCAAGAGATGAAAATAACTATCGCGTTTACGATGAAGAAGTCGTTCAGTATTTGCAGGATATGAAGATGCTGCTTTCGTTAGGCTTTACGATCGAGGAATTGATTTTTCTTGTAAACGAAAGCTCTCCTGAGGAGAAATTAGCACGCGTAAAGGACAAAATCGCTTATATCCAGGAGCTGGAGGCCAAGCTGGAAGCGTCCAAAACGTTCCTGAACGATCTATTGGCGGGCAAGGCGAATTTTCAGACGCGCTGCCGTATCGAGCATTAGTCGAGCTTGGCGCGAGCAAATTTAATTTTGCAGGAGACGTTTATATGGAAAAGCAACAAAAGCACGCCTATAAAATTCTCGTCGTCGACGACGAGCACGATCTGCGCAAGCTGCTTGCGGATTTTTTTGAAATGAACGGCTATGCGGTCATGACGGCCCAAAACGGTCAAGAAGCGCTTCGACAGGTTGAAAAGCATCCCGACCTTATCTTGCTGGACATCAACATGCCGGGGACGGACGGTCTTGAATTGTGCGCGAAAATCAGAAGCTTCGTATCCTGCCCGATCTTATTTCTGACGGCCCGCGTGGACGATTCGGACAAGATCTCGGGTTTTCGCGCGGGAGGGGACGACTACATTCAAAAGCCGTTCAGCATTCACGAACTCGGCGCACGGGTGGAGGCGCACCTGCGGCGGGAAACGCGGAGCCAACAAAAAACGTCGATCAAGTTTAGCGAGGACTTGGTCATCGATTATTCGGCTCGCGAGCTTTACTTCCGTGACGGACGAATCTCCTTGGCCAAAAAGGAGTTCGATATTATCGAGCTGTTGTCCACGCACCCCGGCATGGTTTTCGATAAAGAGCGCATTTTCGAGAAGGTATGGGGAATCGACGACGAAGGCGACAGCGCCGTCATCGTGGAGCATGTCAGGCGAATTCGCAACAAATTGAAGGAGCATGGCTGCGAGGACAGAGTCGAGACGGTCTGGGGGGTCGGATACAGATGGCGCAGATCGTGAACGGGCTGCGACTGAAGCGGATGAGCTTGCTCCAGTCGTTCATTTTTTTATGCTGTCTCACGCTTGTCGGGATTTTGGGCATTATCGTATTGGAGTTTCAGGCGGCCGAGAGCCTGCGACAGCGTTATGCCGGGCATGCGGGCGTCAACGGCTGGATCCTCCCTTCGCTCATCGCGTTGGTGCTGTTAACCGTTGCCGCCGGCATCGTGCTGATGGCCAGCCTTTTTTACCGTTGGAAGCTAAGGACGCCGCTTGATATTTTGATGAAGGCTTCTGAGAAAATTTCTTCGAACGATCTGGGATTCCGGATCTCGTACGACAACGAGGACGAGCTGGGCGAGCTGTGCCGCGTATTTGAGATCATGCGCGGGCAGCTGGAGACGAACTATAAAACGTTATGGCGATCGGTTGAGGAACGCAAGCAGCTGAACGCCATTTTTGCGCATGATTTGCGAACACCCTTGTCCGTGCTGAAAGGCAATTTCGAGTTTTTGAACACGTATGTGCCCCAGCGCAAAATTTCCGAGGAAAAGCTGCTGGACGTCCTTCAGACGATGAGCGTACATGTCGACCGTCTCGAAAAGTATATGGAAGCGATGAGCTCCATTCAAAAGCTGGAGGACATGCCGGTACGAACCCAGGAGATCGAATCGGACCGGCTGTTCGCTTTGCTGAACGAGAGCGCCCGCCAAATCGTCGGACAAAGGGGGAAGACGTTTAAGACGACGGTCACCGCGGATGCGGCAAGCATCGCCGTCGATGTCCATTTGGCGCTGCAGGTTTTTGAGAATATAACCGCGAACGCATCGCGATTCGCTTCCGGCCATGTGCGCATCGATTATGGCGTCGATGAAGAGGATTTGACGATTACGGTTACGGATGACGGCACGGGTTTTTCGGAAGCGGCGCTGCAAAAGGCGATGCTGCCTTTTTATCGCGGCGAAGTATCGGAGGCAAGCGAGCACCATGGACTGGGACTCTATATTTGCAAAGTGCTATGCGAGAAGCATGGAGGCGATCTGCAAATCCGTAACGCTCCGGGAGGCGGCGGACAAGTCGCGGCCCGTTTTTCGGCGGGGTTGATAAATCGTTGATAATTATCGTTTAGCATTTCCTTATCAAAGCGTTAAGGAGTGCTAAATATGCGAATCGTAGTTAGAAAAATGGTGTTGAGCTTGACCTGCTTTATGTTGCTGTCCATCGCTGTCTTGACCGAACCTGCTTTAGCCGTCGGCGTCCAGGACAAGGCTGATCTTCTGCAGAAGATCGATCGTTACGTGACCAAGACGATGAAAAAGAATCATATTCAAGGCGCGTCTCTTGCGATCGCCAATAACGACGAGGTTTTCTATGCGCAAGGCTTCGGATCGCTGTCCGACGGCAGCGCGATCGACGGCGGCACGCCGTTCCCCATTGCGTCTCTAAGCAAGTCGTTTACGGCGCTGGCCGTGCTGCAGCTGGCGGAGAAGGGACTGGTGGAACTGGACGCGCCCTACGCCTCCTACTTCCCCGAGCTGTCGCCCAAGGACGAACGCGTTCGCGAGATTACGATCCGGAATCTGCTCAATCAGACCAGCGGTCTGAACGACAAAGTGAATCCGGACATGACAAGATCCCCTCAATTTACTTCACTGGACGAAGTGAACCGATCGCTGGATACCGTTAAGCTTGCCCACGATCCCGGCACTTCTTACAGCTATCACAATCCGAATTACGCATTTTTGGCGCTGCTTGTGGAACGAATAAGCGGACAGTCCTTCTCCGAATACCTCGCAAGCCATATCTTCAAGCCTTTGAGCATGAATCAAACCTTTAATGTCAGTTCTACGCAGCAAATCAACGATAATGCCGCGATTCCAAGGGGACACTATCTGGTGTTCGGCAGCCCCGTCGCGCAAGCGGAATCTTCCTGGTTCGTTGACGGTCCCGCGGGTATCGTCTCCACGGCCGAAGATATGGCGAAGTGGATGCTTGCCCAATACAGCGGCAGCCTTTTATCTCCGGCGCTCATGGAGCAGTATCACCAGGCAGGACAGATCAGTCCGTATGGGATGGGTTGGCAGGCCGGCTCCGACGACCAGGGGCGGACGATTTCCCATAGCGGCATTTTCTGGACCTACAAGGCGGAAGAGACGATCTATTTGGATGAGCGGCTGGGCATCGCGATGATGTTCGATACGGGGTTGAATGCGTTTGTGAGTTATTCGGCGTTTATTGACGGCATCGCAAAGATCATTCACGGCCAAGAGCCCGGCGCCTCCTTGATTACCGGTGGAACGGTGGAGATTGCGATGGCGGTCTTGACCGCTGCCACGATCGTCTGGGGCATCTATCGCCTGATCCGGTTGGGAAAAAGGAAAAAAGCGATCACGACCGGAAGATTGATTTTGTCGACGGCCGGGCGAATCATTCCCATTTTGATTCTGTTGTTTTTGCCGCAATTAGCGACCTTTGTCGGCGCGGGGCGCGTCGTGCCTTGGCATGGTCTGTGGACCGCCTTGCCTTCCGTTATCATATGGCTTGCCGTGTTTTCGCTTTTGAATATCGTGAATTTGGCAGGCCGGTTCAGACTTACATTCGCTCGAGGCAAGAGAAGACGCTTGTAACCGAAGGCTGATCGGCCGTGTGGGGGAGCACCTAGTCGCTCCCCCATGCCTCCAGCCTGTCCTTCAATCCTTCCACAATCTCCTTCGGCATTTCCCTGATCCTGATGTCCGCTCCCAAGAAAAGCAGCCAATTGGTGATCTCGGCCAACTCATCCGGATGGTGAACATGGAGGAATGCCTTCAAGATCGCCGTCGTCTGATACGGATTCGTATAGGAAATCGTCATCTTTAGCGGATGATACTTTTTGAACTGGGCGATCGCCCGGGGACCCAGCTCGACGACGAGATTGATGGTCTCCTCCCGTTTGCTTAGTTGCTCGGCGATCTTCTTCGGGCTTATTCTTTTTTTCTCCGGGTAGGGTTGGACGTCGGCGAGATGGTCGACGGGAATGATACGCCGCTTCTCCTCCGCAAGGTCGAAGCCTTCGATTTGCCAGGCGCTCTTCTCGCGATACAGGCGCATGAGATAGACGGCATACGTCTTGATTTCCTTGCCTTCCTCGACGGAAGTCAGCAGGTAGCGGTCCTCGAGCAGAATCTGAATGAGCTGCTCCAGCATCGGATGCGGCAGATCCGACAGATCGAGCAGATCGGGATTGTGAGGGTTGGTCCCCTCGAACAGCAGAATCTGATTCAACAGAACGAGGTCGTTCTGCTGATTTTGCGAGATGAGGCCGAGCAATTTTTCCGCCAGAGAGTGGCGGCTCTTGAGATAAGGGAGCTGCAGATTGCGCGTGGCCATGAAGGCGATAAAAAGCGCCTTAATCTCGTTGTCGGTAAAGCGGACCGTGGGCAGGACGGAGTTGTTCATCACAAAGTAGCCGCCGTCCCTCCCGACTTCGGCGACCAGCGGCATGCCCATCGCTTCGATCTCCCGGATGTCCCGGATCGCCGTCGAGCGGGAGATGTCGAACTCGTTCATGATTTCCGAGATGGTAAAATGGGCGCGGTTGTTGATGTACCGCATGATCACGTTAATCCGTTCTACTTTTTTCATCGGACCTCTTTAAACAGTATCATATTTTGACATGATTAATCGTTATTATAAGCTCATCAAGCGGAAAAACAAATAACGAAATCCAGGAGGAATGGAAATGAACACGATGACCGGAAATGAAAAGATCGCAAAGGCAGGAACTCGCCCGACGGGAAGGACGGCCGCATATTGGATCGTTACCGCCATTCTCGCCTTCTCTATCGCCTTAAGCGGGATCGGGCAGTTGATGCGGTATGGCGGCAATGTCGATTTGGTCACCGCGATCGGATTCCCGTTGTACATCACGAGCATACTGGGGACGTGGAAGTTGCTTGGCATCGTCGCGATTCTCATCCCGGGCTTTCCCCGGCTGAAGGAGTGGGCGTACAGCGGCATCTTTTTCCTCATGACGGGCGCGTCTATGTCTCATGTGTTGGCCCATGATTACGGCGATGGCGGATTTAACGTGATTCTCCCGCTTTTCTATGCCGCGCTCGCCGTCGCTTCCTGGGCGCTGCGTCCAAATAGCCGCAAACTTTAAAAAGTCACACTAAAACGTAGCAGATTTTGACACCGTTTATGGTTATGATAGACCTATCAAGCGATTCGCCCCATCCATTCAACCATTTATAAAGGAGTTGGAATTATGGCAACCTATGCGTTTGAGGAAAAAGACAGCTTTATCGTGCTCGGGATCGGAACGGAGCTGAAGAGCGATTACACCGATTATGTCGGTATCAATAAGGAAAAGGAAAGCTTCTGGCGGACGGTGGAGCAGGATGGAAGACTCGACACGTTAAAAGCGATCGCCGCGAACGAATTCATCTTTGCCGTCAACGAAGCGGTCAATCACAAGATGATGTATTACGCCGGCGTCATGACCGATGCATCGGTACCGGAAGAGCACAGAGTGATCCAATTTCCCAAGGGACAATACCTCGTCGTCAGAGGCGAAGGGAAGTCGGCCGACGAGCTCAGCAGCATGCTGACGGGCATTGCCTTCGGTCAAGCCTTGCCGGCCGCCGATAATTACGCCTATGTGGGCGGTCCCAATGCGACGGTCGAGATGGGGCAGCGGGACGGCCTCGTCTATGGCGAGATGTGGGTTCCGGTCGTCGAAAAATAAACGAGAACAGCAGGAGGAATGAGCCATGTCCATGATCGTTGATTTTAAAAATGTGTCCACCGCCGGTTTGGAATCTTCGCCGGTAGCCGAAGCGCTGGCCGGTTTGCGTGCGAACGAAGCCCGGTACTTCATGAACAAATACAAGCATGAATTTACGGTCGTACCCGCCGGCGAAAGCCGGGAGACGCTGGATTACGTAGAACGGGTGTTGCGGGAAGAACGGGGCATCGTCTTTGCCGCCCGACCGCTGGAAACGTCGCGTTTTCAAGTCGAAAATATCGACTGGGCCTACGTCTTCTACGAGGACGGCCTGGAGGTCAACGTGCTGTACACGATAGACGATCCGAAGAAGCGCGCCGTCGGCTTTAAGCTGTCCGAGGGGATGGAAGTGCCCAAGGAGCTGGAGGAGAAGAAGTTCAAATTCGCCAGGCAGAAGTCCAAGCTGGCGGGCACCATCCGGGGTTCGTTTTTCGTCATTAAAGGCGAGTATTGAGGCGAGCAAGCATAATAGAAACCGTCAGGGGCGCTTTTCCCCTGGCGGTTTTTATTTTCGGGGGGAATGTTAAGGGATTGTTAAAAAGACGTCAAAAAAGATCAATGTTTCGATCAAAAAACATCAAATGGTTTAAAACCATCGATGCTACACTGAGACAGATTCAACGCTTGGGCATCATCCAACTTAGGGAGGAGAAAAACAGGTGGGGAAAATCATTCGCATGCTTTTGATCTCCGTGATGGTGGCTGTCTCGATTACCGCTTGCAGCGGCAAATCCGAACAAGAGGCTGCACCGTCCACATCGGCATCCGCGGGGGGAGCAGGCTCGTCCGTCGGCGAAAAGACAAAAGTCGTGTTCTCGACCGGCATTCCGGATAATGCCTGGAGACGCGCGCTGGAGTTTTTTATGAATACGGCCAACGAAAAGCTGAAGGACAAAAACATCGAAGTCGTCGCGGAATATTATCCGTCCGAGGAGGAAATGTGGAAGGTTCTGCCTGCGCAGATCGTGTCGGGCTCGGCGCCGGATCTGATCGGGTTGAACAACGAGGGCGTCCTGGAGCTCATCACGAACGGGACCTTTACTTCTCTGGACGACCTGATCAAGGAAGTCGGCTATGACACAAGCAAGCTCGATGCCGCGAACGTCAACGGGTGGAAGTATGAGGGCAAGCAGTACGCGCTGCCGTTGACGACCACGATCAGCGCGCTGGCGGTCAATATGACGATGCTCAAAGAAGCGGGCATCGCAGAAGCGCCCAAGACGATGGACGATCTGGTCAAGGCGGCGCTTGCGGTGACCGATAAGGAAAAAGGCCAATATGGCGTCGGCGTCAATCTTCACGAATTCCACATCTCGCAGTACTTGCACGCCTTCGGCGGCGGCTGGAATTTCGGCAAGGATATGAACAGCGCGGGCAATCAGCAAGGCCTGCAGTTCATCGTCGACCTGTTCAACAAGCATCATGTCGCAGCTACGCCCGCACAGCTTGGCGTAAACGGCGATACCGACGCCTTCGCGTCCGGCAAAGTGGCGATGACGACGGCCGGCCCCTGGTATGTCGCGACGCTGCGCGACAAGAAGGTCGACTTTGAATGGAAGCTGGTCCCGATTCCGGAAGGCACGGTTCAGAAGTCGACGCTGTACGGCTGGGCGCTCGCCATGCTGGATTCCGCGAAAAATAAACAAGCGGCGATGGAAGTCATCGCAGCCATGCTGAGCGACGAGTCCTATCGTTATCTTGCAGAGGAACGAGGCGATATTCCCGCCAAGACCTCCTTCGTCCCCACGTACGAACAGCTCTATCCGGAAATGAAAGTGGTGCTGGAAACGGCGGGTTCGGCGGTCGCCTTCAATTACCCGGTTGCGGCCAATCGCTTCAAGACGGATCTGGTCACCGGAATGGAGTCCATCATCTTCCAGAATCGCGGCAATGTCAATGAACTGCTGGAGAAGATGGCCACGGACGGTTATCAGAAATGATCGATTGTTGCTGCGGAGGAGGGACACCGTATGGCATCGACTGCAGCCAAAACCAAATTATCGTTGGCCCAAAGAGATTATGTCGCAGGCTACATTTTCGTAGCGCCTATTCTGCTGCTCATGCTCGTCTGGTTTTACTATCCGGCGCTTCAATCTCTGCTTTACAGCTTTCAGGAAATTAATTTCCTAAAAATGGCGGACGCCCGGTATATCGGCCTGGGCAATTTTCAAAAGCTGTTCGCCGATCCTGCGTTTTGGCAGGCTGCCAAAAACACGGTGATCATCACCGCTGTCAGCGTGCCGGCGCTCGTGATCTTCGGCTTTCTCGTCGCCTACAACATCGAGGCCGTCATGCGCGGCAAGGCGGCCTATCGCACGCTGTATTATATACCCGCGGTGACGTCGGCGGTCGCGCTGACCATCTCGGTCATGTACCTGTTTATCGAGCGCGGCGCGATCCCGACCTTGCTAAATCGCGTGTTCGGCATTCCCGATGTCACCTGGCCCGCCGATACGCGAACGGCGCTTGCTTTCGTTTGCATCCTCGTGATTTGGAAGAACCTCGGATTTTTCGTCGTCTTGTTCATCACCGGCCTGCAAGCCATCTCGAACGAGATCATCGAAGCGTCCAAGGTCGACGGCGCCACCGGCCTGCAGCGCATGTGGTACATCACGATTCCGCAGCTGCGGCCGACAACCTCGCTGGTCGTCATTCTTAGTATTATTTGGTGCATGCAGTGCTTCGACGAGCCCTATACGCTCGCGCGCTCCGGCGGCGTCGTCGGCAGTCCGGCAGGCACGACCAGTACGCTGGTCACGTTCTTCTATTCGCAAAACTTCCGTTACTTCAATCCCGGTTACGGCAGCGCAGCCGCCTTCGTGATCTTCGCGGTGCTCATGCTGGTCTCGGTTATCCAACGCGCGTATTCAGGCCGCAGTCAGGACCACGCATGATGAACAAGGCCAAACTTCAGCTTAGATCGCTATCCGTCCTTCGCCACTTCGGCTTGATCGGGTTCGTGCTCCTTTATTTGCTGCCTTTCCTGTTTGCGCTGTACACTTCGTTCCTCGGCAAGCCGGATATCGGGAAGTTCGTCTGGCCGGATCGCTGGGTATTCGAGAACTACCGCGATGTCTTTAACGCAGGCTTGCTTAACTGGTACAAAAACACGGCCATTATGAGCGGCGGCATTATACTCGGCAATCTGGTCGTTAATACGATGGCCGGATACGCGCTGGCCAAGATCAAATTTCCGGGCAACAAGCTCGTATTTTTTATCATCATCGGCACGATGATGATTCCGGGGCAAGTGACGCTGGTGCCGATTTACACGATGAGCGTGCAGCTGGGATGGGTGAACACCTATCAGGCGCTGATCATCCCTTTTCTCACGAGCGGCATGCTTACTTTTTTCATGAGACAGTTCTTCTTGTCCATCCCTCACGAGATCGAGGAAGCCGCGCGGATCGACGGCCTCGGCAGATTCGGCATCTTCTTCCGCGTCGTTCTTCCCAATGCCAAGACGGCGCTGGCTACGCTGGTCATCTTCGCCTTTAAGGACAGCTGGAACGCATTTTTGTGGCCGGTAACGCTCACGAACAGACCCGACATGCACGTCATTACGGTCGGTCTCAATTCGCTCAAGGGACAGTATTACGAGTGGATCAACATCACCATGACCGGCGTCGTATGCGCCACCTTGCCGATGGTCATCGTTTTTATCATTTTGCAGAAGCATTTCACCAAGAGTATGGCCATGGTAGGCATCAAAGGTTAACGATATCAGACGTAGAAAAGGAGATTATACGATATGTTGCATGCAGATAAACTTGAGCTTGTTCGCCAGCAGATTGCCTCTTTAAAAAAAGCGGTGGAAGGCCGCGATTTGCAGACCGTATACTTCGTATCCTGCGGTGGCTCGCTTGCGACCCTGTACCCGGGCAAGTACATCATGGAACGCGAGACGGACAAAGTGTTTACAGGATTCTATACGTCCAACGAATTTTATCAAGATCCGCCGCGCCGCCTCGGCAAGGATTGTCTCGTCATCCTGAACTCCCAAAGCGGCGGCACGCCGGAGACCGTATCGGCCGCCAAGCTGGCTAAAGAACACGGGGCGCTGACAGCGTGCTTCACCACGGCACCGGGGTCCGCGCTGGAGCAGGCTGTCGATTACCCGATCTATTACTACGATGATCCGGTCAACCCCTACCCGATGGTGCTCAGCATCTATCCGGAAGTGTACATGATGATCTTCGCCTTGCTGGATGCGCTGGACGGCACCGGGCGCGCGGCGGACATGGACGCGGCCATGCTGGCGCTCGAAGCGATTTGCGATCAGGCTGCCGTAGAGCACAAGTCCCGTATCCGTCAGTTCGCGCTCTCGCACCTCGAAGAGCCGATCATTTATACGATTGCCGCGGGTCTCAACTGCTCCGTCTCCTACGTACAGACCAATTGCAATTTTATGGAGTCGATCTGGATACATTCCTCCCCGCTGCACGCCGGCGAGTTTTTCCACGGCGCGTTCGAAGCGATCGGCAAGGACACGCCTGTGTTCGCCTATCTGGGCACCGGCAAGACCCGTCCGATGGAAGAACGGGCGGTCAAGTTCCTGCAGCGCACCACGAGCAAGCTTACCGTGCTGGACGCGGCCTCCGTCGATCTGTCCGGCATTGCGGAATGGACGCGGCCCTACGTTGGCACGCTTGTATTGAACAATCTGGGCACGCGCTACTGCACGGAGATCTCTGCGATCAAAGGGCATCCGATGTCGTCCCGCCGCTATATGGGCGTCGAAAAGTATTAACGGCAAGGGGGCGCCGCACGGATGAAAATCTTGGGCGTAGGCGACAGCGTCATGGACGCTTATCTTCACAAGAAGCTGCTGTATCCCGGCGGAAACGCCGTAAACGTGCCAGTTCTGGCCCTCCGCTGCGGCGCGAAGGCGGCGGGTTATATCGGCTTGATGGGCGACGACGAGCCCGGCCGCCACTTTGTCCGGGCGCTCGAGGAGGAAGGCCTGGACACTCGCCGGATACGCGTGCTGCACGCGAAGACCGCGCAGAACTATATCCGCGTGGACGAGACGGGCGATCGCCACTTCGTCGGCAACAACGGCTTCGACGTGGCGCAGTTGATGGCCCAGCTGCGGCTTCGCGACGAGGATTATGCGCTGATGGAGCAGTACGACCTGGTCCATACGAGCGTGCACAGCTTTCTGGACGAATTTCTGCCGGCGATCGCGCGGAGAGCGCCGCTGTCGATGGACTTTTCAGACGGCTACACGCCTCAGAATATCGAGCGGATCTGCCCGCTTTTACGGTTTGCCTTTTTCTCCGGGGGCGGCAAGTCGGACGAAGAGGTGGACGATCTGGCGCAGTTGGCGCTGCGCAGCGGCGCGCGCACCGTCGTCATTACCCGCGGCCTGCAAGGCTCCTGCATATTCGAGCAAGACCGCAAGCTGACGCAGAAGGCGGTTCGGGTAGACGCCGTAGATGCGCTTGGCGCAGGCGACGCATACATTGCCGCCTTCCTTACCGCTTATTTTAGCAATGGCGGCGATGCTGCGCTTGCCGCCGAATCCGCTTCGGCTTTTGCCGCGCAGAGTTGCCTGCACCATGGCGCATTCGGATGCGAGCTTCAGCTGTGATCCGATCGGATTTTTCGCACCATGCTTACGTATGAAAAGGATGTGGCCGCTTGCGGTCACTCTTTTCTTATTGTTGCCGCTATTTTTTGCTAAACTAGTTATGACACATTCTGCGTGACCGTCGGGGGAATCGACATACGGCCAAAGAGATCGAATCAGCTGTGGAAGAGCGGAATCTTAAAAAAAATCATGCTTTTTCTTGTGTTCGGGTTTCTTTTTCCGCTGGTTATTGCGGTTCTCTTTTTTCTGCAGCGCCTCTATCAGGAAATGAGCGTCCAGGCGATCGCATCCTACCAAAATGTCAATCAGCAAATGCTGCAAACGCTGGGCTCCGTATTGGACAGCGTCAACAAGTATACGACGTACCCGTACTACAACAGCGATTTTCAATCATTTTTGCATCGCGACTATCGGACGGAGCGGGGTCTGCTGGACATCACGACCGATACGCGGCTGTACAAGCGCTATGTTCACGAGCAAATATTAAGATATAACAGCAAGATCAGTACGGCCGTGCTGTTTAATACGACTTCCGATACCCGGTTCGTCGGCGGGTATTATCCGGACGAGGACGTCATGCGCGCCCTGGATCGGACGATGTCCCGTTTGCAGGATGCGAATGCGGCGGACGGCACGACCGTTACTTTTCAAGGGCTCGACCGTTATCGCGCCACCTATATTGCCTCGGCGCGCCCCATCTTCGATCCCGCGGACCGGCGTTATTTGGGTTACTTCTGCCTAATCATTAATGCGCAGGAATTGAATGAGACCTTCCGTCACCAGCGGCAGAACGGCGTTCGCCGCTATATTCTGGATCAGAACATGAAGATTGTCTACGACAGCGGCGGAGAACGGATCGGATTGACCGCCGATGGTCCGCTTGCGGCATTCGCCGCCATGGAGACGGATTACAAGCAGCAAATGCTGGACGGCCAGCATATGGCGCTGCTGAAGAGCGTATCCGAGCCTACGGGCTGGCGCGTGGTCACGTTCGTCAATTCGGATCTTTTATTCGAAGACGTCCGCAAACGCCAGCAAAATTTAACGCTTATCCTGATGGCGATGCTGCTGGCGGCGATCGGCGCCGCGATCTGGTTCGCCGTATCGATCTCTCGCCCCATCAATCGCTTGCGCCATGTCATCGCCAGCAACGTCGAGAAGCGCTTCCGTACGCTTGTGCCGGTAACGTCGAACGACGAGGTCGGCGATCTGGCGCACAGCTTCAACCAGATGCAGGAGGAGATGAAGCAGCTGCTGAGCCAGGTCGTGGCGCAGGAGCGGGCGAAAAGAACGGCCGAAATCCACGCGCTGCAGGCGCAGATCAATCCCCATTTTCTTTACAATACGCTGAATACGATCAAGTGGATGGCCAATATGCAGTGTGCCGACAATATCGGCGAAGCCACCGCGAGTCTCATTTATATGCTCCGCTACGCATCGTCGATGCAGGGCGATCTCGTGACGATACGCGATGAACTGCAGTTCGTCGAAAAGTATCTTTCTCTGATGCAGCTGCGATACTGCGACCGGTTCGATGTGAGGTTCGACATCGAGGAGGAAGCGCTCGACGGCCTGAGTTTACGATTTTTGCTGCAGCCGTTCGTGGAGAATGCCATTTTTCACGGATTTCAAGGCAACGAAGCCGCCAATCTGCTGACCATCGGCGCGCGCGTCGATCGCCAGGACTTGATATTGACGGTGGAGGACAACGGCGTGGGGATGACCGACCGCCAATTGATGCATATTCAAGCGGACGATCTCCATCGCGAAGGCTTCAATTCCATCGGCATACGCAACGTCATGGAACGTATCAAGCTGCATTACGACGACAGGTACGGAGTCGTTTTATCCAGCGGGCCGATGCGCGGGACCCGGGTCGTCATTAACCTTCCAATGGAAACGAACAAGGCGGGACGGTGAAGCATGCATGCGGATTATGATCGTAGACGACGAGACGTTTTTCCGGACCAGCTTTGAAAAATACATCGATTGGCAATCGCTCGGGTGCGAGGTCGTCGGTCTCGCCTCCAACGGGCAGGAAGCGCTGGAAGCGATCGGCCGCTTACAGCCCGATCTTGTATTTTTGGACATCCAGATGCCCGTGATGAACGGACTTGAATTTCTTGAAAGGTACGGCGGGCAGAAGCAGAAGCACAAAGCTCGCATCGTGGTGCTGAGCAGTTTTCATGAGTTCGAGTATGTCCGTCAGGCGTTGCGGTTCGGAGCGGCGGATTATATTCACAAGGAAGAAATGGGAGGCGAGCTGCTCGCGCGCATCATCGAGCAGCAGAGCGATGCGATGCAGGCGCTTCGCAGCTCCGGGTCCGAACGACCGGGCCCGCTCGCCTCGCAAGCCTACCTGCAAAAAATGCTGCACGATTTGGACTTCGAAGCGCTGGACGACGGTTCGTCCAGTCCGGCCTTGTCGATTCGACCCGGTCATCTTTATGTGATTACGATGCGATTTCGCCAGTTTCCCGCCATCAAGCAGCGCTACCGGGGCCATGAGCATCGGCTGTACGAAGGCGTGCAGGCGACGATGAAGGAGATGCTGGGCGGGCAGAAGGAACTGGAATGCCTGTTCTACGACAAACGCACGTTCTGCATGATTAAATCGTTCTCCGACACCGCTTCGCGGTTGAGCATGCAGACGGAGATCGCCTATCTGGCTCAAAAAGGCGTCACGGGATTGCGGCGTTTTTTTAACTTGCAAGCCTGCGTCGGCGTCAGCCGTGCGCATCGGTCGTTCAGAGACTTGGCGCAAGCGGCGGAAGAGGCGATTATGGCCGGCATGATGGAGTTTACGTCCGCCAAGGATGCGGTGCGCTATTATTCGGATATGCAGCATTGCCGCTTCGTGGAGCATGTCTCGACGGACAAGCTCTGTCGCGCCCTTGAGACCGCTTCGCCGGATGACTGGATGAAGCTGCTTCAAAGCGGCTTTTACGTCGATGACGCGCAGGCGATTCTGAGCCCGGCGGCAACGGCCGTAGCGGCCAAAAACATCGTATGCCATTTTGTCGCCAGCCCGGACGGACGGGACAGGGCGTTCCATCAAATCGAAATGGCCGAGAGCCGGGACGAGATGCTTGAGCTTCTTGCGCAGCTCCTGCATAGGCGTCATGTCGTGAGCACGTCCAAGTCAGATAGCGGCCATCCGTTGATCGCGGCCGTCCGGGGGATTATTCACGAGCATTACGCGCACGCCGCCCTGTCGCTGGAGCAGATCGCCTCGCAAGTCAACGTAAGCGAAAGCTATCTAAGCCGGATCTTCCGGAAGGAAGTCGGATTGACGGTCACCGATTATATTAATCGTACGCGAATCGACAACGCGCTTCATCTGCTGGAGGGCGGCGAGGACCGGATCTATCAGGTGGCGTACGCCGTCGGCTACAGCAATGTCGAACATTTCAACCGCACCTTTAAAAAGCTCACGGGCCGCTCCCCCGGCTCCTTCCGCGCGCGCAAATAGAGGGCGGGCGTGCACGCGCTTCGCCATTCATTCTCAAGCTCGCTTTCTTAGATGTATTTGTATAATATAGGATCAAATACAAGCAAGGGAGATTTGAATGATGCCTAGCATGCACGTATGGGTAGGATATTTTGAATCTGAAGAACAGTTTGAGCAATATGTAGACCAAAAGGAATATTTAAAGGCTTGGGCCATTTACGATAACGAACCTCCAACAGGGGGAGCGGAAGATGCAGAACCGAGTCCTGCGTTACGATGTGAATTTTGCAAGGAAGTCGAGCTGGACACCTATGACGAAGACTACATAGAACTACAATATTACGGAGATTCAGTGGATATAGATCGCATAGCCGATGCCGTTATGGCCGATAAAGAAGAGCTCGCAAGGTTGTGGAGTCGGCATCGGTTGGATCGGGTGAATGCGCTGATCGCCTACGAAGACAAGGATTTAAGCACGGAGAGCGCGTCAAAATCCGTTCGTACAACATACTTGGGCAAGGTAAACAGGATTACTGAAAATAAAGAAGCCGATCGTGCTTCCGTTCATTATTTATGGGTTGGGGAAAGCGAGACGCTGTCCATACAAACGTCCGCAGCGGTAAAAAAAGAATTGCAGAAAATGAACATCGACGAAGATGCGATTGGAAATATTCATTTTTACTATAGTCGTAAAAAGGAAAAGCTGGACGAAATGATCATCATGCAAGTAGAAGACTTTCATGTTGCGGAAAGCATGATTTTAAAAGTCGACGACATGCAAATATCCCCTACGGCAAATGCCATTCTCGATTTGATTGTATATGAAAAATTTAAAATAGACGGTTCGGCGATCGGTTCTGCTTTAGGGATGACGTATATCGGAAAATTTGATTCTGAATGAATCGCCTCATCGATGAAAAAGCCGAATGAGGTTCGAGATTTCTTCCAGCGTTTCCTGTTGACCGTTTTTGATCCACGTGATCCAAACTTCAAAAACGCCGGCGCTCATATAGTGAATCCAATAGTTTCGTTTTGCGCCCGTCCAGTCGGGAAACGGATTTAACCCATCGTAAAACCGCGCAATATGGCTTTTAAAAACCTGATACAGCAAGTCGGTGCAGCCGGCCTCGATCGCCAATCGGATCTCGCTTGTCATGGCGTGGAAAAAATGCGTCAAGTCCGCTATTTTCTGCTCATGGCTGATTTGATTGGCGATTTTATTAAAAATATCCGCGAATTTGGGTTCATAGTAAGCAGTGAATACTTGCTCCAAGCTTTCGTAATTTCGATAAAACGCCATTCGGCTGACGCCGGCTTTTTTGACGACTTCCGAAACGGTCAGCTTAGCGATTTTCTTTGTTTTCAAAAGCTCAAGCAGAGCCAAGGTGATCCATTCCTTGGTGTCTTTTCGTATCGCTTGCGCGTGCTCGGTCGCTGCCATAACAGATCCTCCATTTTGTCACACATGCCTCTTTGCCGCTTGTATGCAATAAGCTTCAGTCTTATTATAAAGGCAAATCTGTTACATGTGTAACGTTAAATAAATGGAGGCTTCGCGATGCCGGAAAATAACAACCCGCTCGTTTTAGTGACCGGAGGCTCGGGCTTTATTGCGGTTCATATTATTTTAAATTTGCTGGCGAAAAAGTACCGCGTGCGGACGACGCTCCGCACGATGGACAGACAGGACGAGGTCCGAGCGATGCTAAGATCGGGCGGGATCGCCGATTTTAACGACTTGTCGTTCGTTCAAGCCGATCTTACTTCCGATACGAACTGGAAGGATGCGACCGAGGGAGCGGACTATGTCATCCATGTCGCTTCTCCGACGCCCAATCGAATCTACAAAGACGAGGATGAAATGATTCGGCCCGCGGTCGAAGGCGTACTGCGCGTGCTGAGAGCTGCGCGCGATGCTGGCGTCAAACGCGTCGTACTGACCTCCGCCTTCGGCGCGATCGGGGTGGGACATCGTCGTCACATCGGTCCGTATACCGAGACGGATTGGTCCAATACGGACGCCAACATTCACCCCTACCAGAAGTCCAAGACGCTCGCCGAGCAAGCTGCCTGGCGGTTTGTTCAACAAGAAGGAAAGGGAATGGAGCTGGCGACCGTTAATCCAGTCGGGGTGATGGGACCGATTCTGGGCCAGGATTATTCCCATTCCAACGACATCGTTCGTCAGATGCTGGAGGGCAAGCTGAAGGCCGTCCCCAAAATTTTTTCGGATTACGTGGACGTGCGGGACGTTGCCGAACTGCATGTATTGGCCATGACACGTCCCGAAGCCAAAGGCGAACGCTTTATCGCCTCCACCGCGGAAAATCTTTCAACGCTGCAGGTCGCGAATATTTTGCGGAAGCATCTGGGGGACGATGCGAAGGATGTACCAAAGAAGGAAGTGGCGAATACGATCGTTCGCGCGGCGGCCATATTTAATCCCAAGCTAAGAATGATCGCGACGCTCTTGGGCAAAGATTTGTCCACGAGCAACGAGAAGGCCAAACGTCTGCTGGGATGGACGCCGCGTTCGGCGGAGGAAGCGATTGTCGCGACCGGCAGAAGCATGATCAAAGTTATGAAGGGGCAAATGAAATAATACGTGCTGCAATAACCAATTGTTGTAACTTATTGCGGCAATTTATATAATACGACCATGAAAACGTTCAGCAGAGCGGGGATTGTGGAGGCGAAAAAGACATGACCCGAATTGTTGTCGCAGACGACGACGCGCACATCCGCAAGCTCATCGCCTTGTATTTGCAGAACGAAGGATTTGACACCGCCGAGGCGTCGGACGGGATCGAGGCGCTCTCCCTCATGGAGCAGTCGTCTGTCGATGCCGTGATTCTCGATATTATGATGCCGTACATGGACGGCTGGGAATTGTGCAGGGAGATTCGGCGCCTCTACCCGGAGATGCCCCTGCTGATGGTGACGGCCATCGGCGAATCGGCGCAAAAGGTGAAGGGCTTTCAGCTTGGCACGGACGATTATGTGACCAAGCCCTTCGATCCCTTGGAGCTTGTGATGCGCGTAAAAGCGTTGCTGAAGCGTTATCGGATCGCTGCCTCCCAGATCGTCCGATTGGGCGGGATCGTGTTGGACCGGCGTGCCGGCAAAGTGTTCCGCGAAGGCGAAGCGCTTCTCATACCTCTAAAGGAGTTTGAGCTGCTGTTTATGCTGGCCTGTCACCCGGGACAAATATTGACCAGAGCGCAGCTGATCGTGCAAATCTGGGGGATGGATTACGAAGGCGACGACCGAACCGTCGATGTCCATATTAAACGGATCAGGGAGCGATTCGCCGAAGATACCGGGCATTTTCGCATCGAGACGGTGCGCAGTCTCGGATACCGGCTAGAGGTGCATCAATGACGAGGTCTTTGTACACCCGCGTCGTGTTCACGTTTTTGGCCGCCATGGCCATCGGGCTGATTGTCTCCGTTGTTGCCGCGCTGGCGCTGTTCGAGAAAAAAATAGACCGCATCGGGCAGAACGATCTGATCGCCGCAGGCGAGGAGATCATTCGCGTCTATGAACAGACGAGCCCGGCGAGCATGGAAACGTTCATGCCAAGCATGGTGAAGCTGACTTCCTATTCGGTTCAACTGTACGACGGCTCCGAAACGATGCGTTCATTCAAATACAGCTCCGAAACGAACGATCTCGCGATCTCGCAGGAAGCCATTCGTCTTGTCAGGGAGGGGGCGATCTACCGATCCACCCGCAAGGACAAGGTGACGTTCATCGGGCTGCCCTTCCAAGTCGGAAGCGAGCGGCAAGCTTTATTTTTACGGCCCTCCTCCAAGAACGAGCCCACCCTCATTCGCTTGGCGCTGACCATTCTGCTATTCGTCCTGGTGACGGGCAGCGTCTGTATTCTCATCGCCGCTAGGTATATGGTCAAACCAATCAAGACGCTTACTGCCGCCACCAAGCGGCTTGCGGGAGGCGATTTTGATGTGGAATTGGGCGTGAAGCGCAAGGACGAGTTGGGCGCCCTGGCTCGAAGCTTTAACGAGATGACGATAGGGCTTAGGCAGCTGGAGCAGATGCGCCAGGAGTTTGTCACGAATGTATCTCACGAGATTCAGTCTCCTTTAACGTCCATCGCCGGTTTCGCGAAGGCCCTCAAGGACATGAATGCGATAGCCGAGGACGAGCGAGCGCAGTATCTGGACATTATCCTGGCGGAAAGCGGGCGCCTGTCCAGACTGAGCGACCATCTGCTGAAGCTCGCCTCTCTCGACTCCGATCGTCATCCGTTGGTATACGCTACCTATCGTCTTGACGAGCAAATCAGGCAGGTAGTCGTCCATTGCGAACCGCTCTGGTCGGAGAAAAACATAGCGGTGGATTTGGATCTGCCGCAGGCTGCCGCAATAACGGCCGATCGGGATCAGCTCGATCAGGTATGGACGAACTTGCTCGGCAATAGCATCAAGTTTACGCCCGCAGGCGGCTTCGTCCATTTTCGAGTTCATACTCGCATGGATGGGTACACCGTCACTTTAACCGACTCCGGGATCGGGATCGCGCCCGAACAGCTGAGCCGCGTTTTCGAGCGTTTCTACAAGACGGACCGGTCCCGGAGCCGCAGCGGCGGCAGCGGTCTTGGACTCGCCATCGTCAGCAAAATTGTCGCACTCCACCAAGGCGACATTCGGATCGAGAGCAACGTTGGGCAAGGCACAACCATCATCGTCGATCTGCCCGCCGTCCCGCCTGTCAAAGCGTAAAGCGATTCACGCTCCGTTCATATTTCCCCTCTACGCTTCCGAGTGTATCGCAACCGATACGGGAGCGAAGGAACGGGAGGAAACGGAAAATGAGCGTTATCGGTACGATCGATTCGGTAAAATGGCTGACGGTTTATGAGCTGACGATGTGCGTCATCAGTTTGTTCGTGTTGACGGTTTACGCGGTACCGATCAAGAGGTATCGCAGATGGTTTGATTTTTTGCCTGGTGCGGGTATGCTGGCAGCCTTGGCAAGTCTCCTTTCCGGGGACACGACCCTTCTGGCCTTGATTCTCGATTCGTTGACGCTGCTCGTGTTTTTAGGCACGGTCAGGAGACTGTATAAGCCTAAAGTCTGGACGGTTCCGAACAGGAAAATATTTAGAATCGTCAGACGCGTCATTTGCGCAGCCGGCGTCGTTCCCATTGTGTTTGCGCTGGCATACGCAGGAGTCATGCGGTACAACCCCGTCAGCGACTTCAGCACGATGAACTATTCCAAAGCCTTCGTGAAGATGAACGAGCGATTATCGCGGGAGTATCCGTTCGGGGAATGGAAACAGGTCGATTGGAACGAGCGTCGAAGCAAGTACGAGTCCGTCTTCAAACAAGCCGAGACAGACAAAGACGCCGCCCTGTATTACAGAACGCTAAGAGAATATTTGTTCTCTCTGCGGGACGGGCACATTAAGATCGTCAACGATTCTGTGTACGAAGGGAATGCGTTATTTAAAAAGGAAGTTGGCGGCGGCTTCGGACTGAGCACCGTTCAATTGGACAACGGCAAAGTTCTCGTTAGTCTTGTGCTGGAGAACAGTCCTGCGGCTGCAAGCGGAATCAAGCTGGGCGCCGAGATTGTCGCCTGGGACGGGAAGCCGGCGAAGGCCGCCTTCGATCAGACGACATGGAGCGAGAGCGGCATGGCTACGGATAAAGTGAAGCGGCTCAATCAGGGCCGATTCATGGTACGTGCGCCCATCGGCAAGGAAGTGCAAGTCGAATTTCGCAATTGGGGAGAATCCGTCTCGTCCCGGACGAAGCTGACGGCTTACGACGACGGGTTCGAAACATTAAAGCAAACGAAGAACAAACTGACCCCCGCGGATCTAAAGTCTTCCCCGATTGAAGGGGAAATGCTTGATCGAGGCTACGGCTATGTGAAAATCAAGCATTTTCTCCCCCGATCGAACGCCGCCTCACCGGAGAAGAGCCTGGCGAAGCTATTGAAAATGTTTCAGGAGAAGCATGCCAAAGGTCTAATCATCGATCTGCGGGACAACCCCGGAGGGGAGGACCAGCTTGCGGCCGATCTGGCCGGCTTCTTCGTCAAGTCGACGAAGCACTACGAATACGTCAGTTATTACAACAGGTACACGGGAAAGTTTGAACAGAACCGGAATGAAGTCGTCAAGGTCAAGCCCGCAAAGCCTTATTACGACGGCAAGGTGGCCATCTTGATCAACAGCAGAACCGGCAGCACGGGCGAAGGGATGCCCCTTGTACTGAAAGGGATGCCCAATATTAAAGTAATCGGATTCACTTCAACGGCAGGCTCGTTCGGCATCATGAGCAGCCCGATCGAGATCAAGATGCCGGAAGGCTACGTCATCCGGTTCCCCGACGGCAGGTCGCTCGATCAGAACAAAAGAGTCCAGGGAGATGCCGACCAAACCGGCGTGGGGGGCGCGATTCCCGACATCGAAATTCCACTGAATGAAGCAACGTTCAAAGCAAGCGTGATGGACGGGGTAGACGTCGAGCTGGAATATGCGATCGAAGCGCTGAAGAAATAGGCGACGTTCGTCGCAACGAAATGAGCCTTACGGGGGCGTTAGGCGGCGGGCACCGGACTCAGGTGACGCTATTTCGTTAAAAACGGTCCAAACTGCGATCGTTGCGGACCGGAGGGACGTTATTGTCCGGGATCAAGGCTAAATAAGGCCGCCAATCCCGCCTTAGCGGCTCCTGAGTCCGCAGACGGGCCGCGAATCGCGATAGGAACAACAATAAGGGCTCCTCAGTCCGGTTTGCTAAGCGCCAATGCGCAACCCTATGCGGCTGCGGGCATGCGGGAATGAATCCGTCGGAGACTGAGGAGGAAAACCGGCTCCTGTCGATCGTGTGAATAACCCAAGAAAGCCGCCGGACTTCCCCGGCGGCTTTCCGCTTTTTATTCCTTCGGCACAATGTCGTAAATCCGGCCGCTCTCCAGCGTTTCAATGAATCGGAGCAGCCACTTGTAATATTTCACAGCTTCAAGAATCTTGGCCTCATCGGTCGCGAGCAGCTCGGACAGTTTTTCGTTGCCCGCCTCCTGCCCTGCCCGGATGGCCTCGATGTCCTTCAGCGATTTGGACAAGGCGTTCATGTTCGCTTCCACGGCTTTTCTCCACTTGATGGAGAAAAAATCGGTGAAGTTCTGGTGCCAGTCCGGCGTCACCTCGTACAGATCCTTGCGCGAGCCTTTGCCCCACACTTTATCAATCATTTTCAGATCAAGCAGCGTGCGGACGCCCGTGCTCATCGAGGTCTTGCTCATGCCCATCGATTGGCTCAAGTCGTCGAGCGTCATCGGGTCGTTGCTGAAATACATGTATCCGTATAAATGGCCGATCGAAGAAGTGATCCCGTACAGATCCATATTCTTGCCGATCGTGTCGATTACGCGTTCTCGGACTTTGCGCACCCGGTTCGCTTCTTCCGGCGCGATTCCATCGAAGTCGTTCATGCAGTCCCTCCTGAAGGATAAGCCTCCGCTAGCCAAACTCTCATCCATATTGTAAACAAACCGCTCTTTACAAGTAAAGGAGCCATCACTACCGGAAATGAGAGGAAAACCGAGTATTCTTTACGATAAGTACGTAAAGTATAAACTGTACAAAGTTAACGGACGCTCAGCCGTTTTGACCGTTTTAGCGAGCGGACGATACACTTCTAACTAGTTAGCAAGCCAACTATTAGACGAAGATTCAGAGACGAGGGGGGTTACATGCCGATTCTAGAGGTGAAAAAGCTGACCAAGGTGTTCGGGCCGGATTCGGGCAGGGCGCTGTCGCTGCTGAACCAGGGCTGGTCCAAGGAAAAGATACTGAAGGAAACGAAGCTGACGGTAGGCGTGAATCAAGCCGAGTTCAGCATCGAGAAGGGCGAGATTTTTGTCATCATGGGTTTATCCGGAAGCGGCAAGTCGACGCTGGTCCGGCTGCTCAACCGTCTGATCGAGCCGACCGCCGGGCAGATTCTGTTTAACGGCAAAGACGTGATGCAGATGAACGACGCCGAGCTTCGCCGTTTCCGCCGTCGCAACATTGGCATGGTATTTCAAAAGTTCGCGCTGTTTCCGCATAAGACCGTCCTCCAGAACGCCGAGTTCGGCTTGGAGATTCAAGGCATCCCCAAAGCGGAAAGACATGAGGCGGCGCAAAAAGCGCTGCATCTCGTCGGCCTGAAGGGCTGGGAGCAGAGCCGCCCCGATCAGCTGAGCGGCGGGATGCAGCAGCGGGTCGGGCTGGCCCGCGGACTCGCCAACGATCCCGATATCCTTCTGATGGACGAAGCGTTCAGCGCGCTCGATCCGCTCATCCGCAAAGACATGCAGCATGAACTGCTCGAGCTGCAGGCGCGTGTCAAAAAAACGATTGTCTTCATCACGCACGACCTCGACGAGGCGCTTCGCATCGGGGACCGCATCGCGCTCATGCGGGACGGTGCCATCGTGCAGATCGGCACGCCGGAGGAGATTCTGACGCAGCCGGCCAACAAGTACGTGGAGCGCTTCGTAGAGGACGTCGACCTGTCCAGGGTGCTGACGGCCGCCCATGTCATGCGCAAGCCCGAGACCATCCGGCCCGAGCGGGGACCGCGCGTCGCGCTCCAGCTCATGCGGGACAGCGGCGTCTCCAGTCTGTACGTGACGGACGCCGAATCCCGCTTGCTCGGCGTGCTGACGGCGGACGATGCCTCCCGCGCGAGCAAGGAGGGCTTGTCGCTCGACGCGGTATTGCAGCGGGAAGTGCCTTGGGCCGGTCCGGATACGCTGCTGAACGAGCTGTTCGAGATGATGGCTGAGGCGAGGCTGCCCGTAGCCGTCCTGGACGAGAATAAGCGGCTGCGCGGCATCGTCATCAAAGGCGCAGTATTGTCCGCGCTCGCAGGAAACGCGCTGCCGGAAGCGGGTGTCGCCAGATGAACATGCCGAAGCTTCCGATCGGAGATTGGATCGAACGGGCCGAGGACTGGCTGACGAACCATCTGGGACCTTTGTTCGACTTCATTCATGTCGTCATCGGCGGCATGGTGGACGGGATCGAGACGGCATTGACGTCCGTGCATCCGCTTGTCCTCATTTTAGTTATCACGGCGTTGTCCTACTGGATCGGCAAATGGAAGATCGCGTTGTTCGCGGTCATCGGGCTGCTGCTGATCTACGATCTCGAGCTGTGGGAGCCGTCAATGCAGTCGCTGGCGCTCGTCCTGACCGCCTCGATTCTGTCCGTCGTCGCAGGCGTGCCGATCGGCATCCTCTGCTCGCGGTCGAGAACCTTCCGCCATATCGTCACGCCGATCCTCGACTTCATGCAGACGATGCCCGCCTTCGTCTACCTGCTGCCCGCAGTCTCGTTTTTCTCGCTGGGCGTCGTGCCCGGGGTCATCGCCTCGATCATCTTCGCGATTCCGCCGACCATCCGTTTGACGGAGCTCGGCATCCGGCAGGTGCCCGCCGAGCTGGTCGAAGCGGCCGACGCGTTCGGCTCCACGCCCTCGCAGAAGCTGTTCAAGCTGCAGTTGCCGCTCGCGATGCCGACCATCATGGCCGGCGTCAACCAGACGATCATGCTGTCGCTGTCCATGGTCGTCATCTCCTCGATGATCGGCGCCCAGGGCGTCGGCGCATACGTGTACCGCGCCGTGACGCAAGCCAAGACGGGCGTCGGCTTCGAAGCCGGGATCGCGATCGTCGTCATGGCGATCTTGCTCGATCGTCTGACGCAGAACGCCTTCAAAAAACAAAAAATCTAGGGGGATTCACCGATGAAAAAATGGTTAGGTTTGCTGTCGCTCGCACTCGTCGTCGCTTTGGCGGCGGGATGTGCCGATAGCGGAAGCAAAAAGAAAGAGATCAAGCTCGCCTACGTCGCCTGGGATTCGGAGATCGCCAGCACGAATGTCGTAAAAACGGTGCTCGAGGATAAGCTCGGCTACGACGTCGAGATGCTGCAGGTCGATGCGGGCCCGATGTGGGCGGGCATCGCCGACGGCAGCGCGGACGCGATGGTAGCCGCCTGGCTGCCGGGGACGCATGCCACCTATATGGAGAAGTACCAGTCGAATGTCGAAGATCTGGGTCCCAACCTCGAGGGCACGAAGATCGGGCTCGCCGTGCCCGAGTATATGAACATCTCGTCGATCGAAGATCTGGCCAAGGCCGATGTCGCCAAGTCGCTGCAAGGCCAGATTATCGGCATCGAGCCCGGCGCCGGCATCATGATGGCAACGGAGAAGGCGCTGGAGCAGTACGGACTTAAGGACGTGAAGCTTCTGGAAAGCTCGTCCGCGGCGATGGCGCAGCAGCTCCAGAGCGCGTACGACAAGCAGCAGCCGATCGTCGTGACCGGCTGGACGCCGCATTGGATGTTCGCGAAAATGAAGCTGAAGTACCTGGAAGATCCCAAGGGCGTGTACGGCGGCGACGAGCAGATTCATACCGTCGTTCGAAAAGGCTTGAAGGACGACAAGCAGGATGCCTACGCATTCCTCGACAGCTTCAACTGGACGCCCGACGATATGGCGAAGGTGATGGTGGACATTCAAGAAGGACAATCTCCGGAGGATGCCGCCAAGGCCTGGGTCGACAGCCATGAAGACCAGGTGAACGCATGGCTCGGAAAATAAAGCCCGCGGCGCCTTGAATGCGGGACAGCTGGCGCTGACGACGGGAGCGATAAGACAACCGGCCGTTGCTCGCGCGTGTATCCGAAATCGATATTTACTTCATCTATCCAAAAGCGTATATTCATATCAGTCATATGAGTGGATAGGGGAAGAGCGGGGATGCACGACCAGGCAAGAGCCGGCTACAAATCGATTGCGCTCGATATCGCCCAACGAATCGTCAGCGGCGAGCTGCCCGAGAATAGCAAGATATCCGGGAGATCCCTTCTGGCAGGACAGTACCATGTATCCCCGGAGACGATCCGCAAAGCCATGGTTCTGCTCAAGGAAGAAGGCATCGTATCCGTGTCCCAGGGCAAAGAAATTACGATCGTTTCCGCGGTCAAGGCCCACGAATACATTTCAAGGAACAATTATTTGAAGTCCGTCTATTCGCTTAAACAGGAGATTCAGCAGCTGCTGGACGAGAAGCGCGGGGTGGATCGCAAGTTCGAGGATTTGCTCAACGATATCGTCGAAGCCTCCGACCGACTCAAAAACCTGAAGCCTTACAATCCCGCGGAGCTCAAAATCAATCAGGATTCGCATGTGATCGGGAAGACGATCGCAGGGCTGGCGTTTTGGCAAAATACCGGCGCGACCATCATCGCCTTGCGACGCGGCATTCACGTTTCCATCTCTCCAGGTCCACAAGTAGTGTTGCTCGAGAATGACGTCGTCGTCGTCGTCGGGGACGACGCCGCGCAGCGGAAAGCCGCGCAATTTTTGAATATGCCGCGCTGATCATCGTTGGTAAAAGCCATCGTTCGGATGGCTTTTTGTTTTCGACCGCAAACTTACAACTTGTAATTGATAATAAGGTTGTCAGTTAACCGCGTTTTTGGTATCCTTTTAAGGAACTCTATATGACATTCAAACGGTGGAGCCTGTCAACAAGGGCTCTTTCTATTTTATTTACGGTCAAAGGAGTCGGAAATGTCTATTCACAGAGAATCAAGCAGACCTTTTCATCTATACCTCAGCTATGCCTGGAACGATGGCCGTACATTGGACGAATTCAGAATGCTTCTGCAGCGCGAACAGTTCAAGCCTACGATCTCCATCCTTTCTCCCACGCATTCCGCGAATGGGGCCGAGGACGAGAGGGCGCTCTACCGTGTCATTAAAACGAAAATGAAGTTCTGCGACGCGGTCGTCATGCTTGGCGGGGAATACGTGAAGTACGGACGGTGGATCAACAAGGAGTTGATTGCCTGCAGGGACGGATTGCGCAAGCCGGTGATCTTCGTCCGCAGAGATCAAAGCGAGTCTATTCCTTTTATTTTGGAGCAGCATGCGGATACGATCGTCGATTGGGATGCCGCAGCGATTATAGGCGCGATCAGGCAACTGTCCGGCCGGCAAGCGTAAAAAGGCAAAAGCCCCCTCGCCGAGGGGGCTTTCGCCTTTCAAGTCATTCCTGCAGCAGGCCTAGGGCTTCCCAGCCCGCAGAAGTCATACGCAACAGGTGTTTGAACAATTGGCCTTCGCCATCTTCTATGGCAACCAGGAGCCCTTCCGGCCGGGGTAAAACATATAAAATTTCCCCATCCGGGACGAGGCTGCGCGCAAGCGGGGCCAGGATCGGCACCAGGGCATCCTCCAGCCATATTCGCTCGCGATACCATTGCGGGGCGGGCGTTGGCGGCGGATAACCGCCGACCGGTGCGCCCAGCTCGATCGCCAATCGGCGGGGATCGGACGACAGCCGGCGTCCCGCCCCTATGGCAGCCACGAACCGAAGACACAATTCGACGGTGTTGATCACTTCATCGTAGTCCAGGGAACCGTTCGCGTAGCGGATCTCTACGGTGCCGATATCGTACCAGGCCGCCAGATTGATGCCGCACCGATGGGATTGGGGGCGCCCCTTGCGGTGTAGCGCTGCTTCCCCTGGATCGGACATAAATTGATCGTACATCTCCCGCGTGACGGGCGGACAGAAGGGCAGACGGGCGTCGCCGGTATGGAGCAGATTCTTCAGCGCGTCTTGATACAGCAACGCCGCTTCCAGCAAGCGCGGCAACGCATCTTGCCCCCACGGCTCCAAGCCGACATGGACATGCAGGCCGCAGTTCCAATTGGCGCGGGCACCCGTCGCCTGGAGCCGCTTCAACATCTCGCGAATTTGCTCGCGATCCGCCCACCGGATCGGCGGCGGCTTGAGTTCGCTGCCCGATTCGGCTCCCGTATCGTCGATCTGCCGTTCATCCAACGACATGATCCAGCCCGGCAGCAGCTCGACGCGCTCGGGGCTGCCGCCGACAAACTCGATCTCCACGCCGAACCGCAATTCCTTCCAATCCTTCCATAAAGGCATCATTTATAATCTTCCTCTCTTCTTAAAGTCGCATGGGGTCGGACTGAAGAAGAAAGGAGGCGGACCACGGGCTTAGCGAGGCACTTTTTTTCTGGGCACGAGGGCTTCCTCCAATCGAAATTTTCTGGTTGATTGGTTACTTCGGCGTTATGCCTGCGATCTCCTGCATGGTCGAACGTCGTTGGCGACGGTCACCAAGCCCTCTCCTCTCCCGTTTTCTCATGCTGTGGGACTATGCTATATTTAGGCTATGTCGCCAAGGCAAATTCAGCACGTAAAAGAGGTTTTCCATGTCAAAGTCCGTGACGGTTCACGACATCGCCAAATTGGCCAACGTCTCTTCGGCTACGGTATCCCGGGTGCTCAGCAACAGCAATTATCCGGTCAGCGACAAGCTCAGAACCCGGATTCTCAAAATTGCGGAGGAAGTCAACTACGTTCCGAATTTGCTCGGCAAGCAGTTGAAAAAAAATTCGACGATGACGATCGGCGTCATTATTCCGTCGATCATTAATCCTTTCTACTCGTCCGTCGTGTTCGGCGTGGAGGAAGTGGCCAGGCAAGCGGGATTCACGGTATTCGCCTGCAATTCGCTGCAGGACCCGGAGCTTGAGGACGAGTACATCCAGACCATGATGGAAAAGCAGGTCAAAGGCGTAATTATCTCCTCCATCACGACAAATAAAGAGAAGCTGAAGCGGTTAATCGAGATGAACGTGAACGTCATTGCGATCGACCAGAAACTGGACGAGGAAGGCATCTCCCAGATCGAATTCGATCATCGCAAGGGAGGCTATCTGGCCGCCAAACATTTGCAAAGCAAAGGGCATACCCGTATCGGTTATGTGACGACCAAGCTCAACCGCCCCAGCCGACAAGGGATCTGCCGCGGCTACGTCGATGCGATGGAGGAAGCGGGTCTTGCGCCGTTCGTGGAAGAATACCGGTCGGACGAGCCGTTTAATCCGATCTTCGAATTCGAGACGGGCAGGGAGCTTGCCGGGCGAATGATGGATGCAGAACGCCCGCCGACCGCGATCTTCGCTTGCAACGACCTTCTGGCATTCGGCGTCATTCATGAGCTGACGGCTCGCGGGCTGCAAGTGCCGTCCGACGTATCGGTCATGGGATTCGACGGCATCGACGTCGGGCAGATGATCCATCCCCCGTTAACGACGATCAAGCAGCCCGATTACGAGATGGGCAAGATGGCATGCCGGATGCTGGTCGACATGACGAAGGGCGAGGACAAGCCGATGTTCAACGTTACGCTTCAACCTAAGCTGCTGGAGCGGCACTCGGTCCGGGATTTGAATGGCTGATGCTGGACCGTTTTTTGCCGTTTATTTAGTAATCGATTACTGATTTTAAGAAGCTGCACTACCGTACACTTGTGCGCGATTGATCGCAAAAACAGCAATATCAGCCTTGGATGGTGCACTTTTGCACGATAGCCATGACGGCCGTGGTTGAATTGCCAACACGATCATGTTACGCTTTATATAGAAATCGATTACTTTTTGGAGAGGATGAAGATCGATGCATTTGAACATATCGGATACGCCCGATCAATCGGGACTGGAAGCGGCGATCGAGGCGGAGCGAATTTTACAGGATACTTTGGCGAAGCAAAAAGAGGCGCGGCTGCTGTTGTCGACCGGCGCATCGCAGTTTCAATTTTTGAAGCACTTCACGGCCAGGAACATCGATTGGAGCCGGATCGAAATGTTCCATCTGGACGAATACATCGGCTTGCCGGAGTCGCATCCTGCGAGCTTTCGCAAATATCTCAAGGAACGGTTCCTTCGGGATGCGAAGGTGAAGCGCGCTTATCTGGTAGACGGGGAGGGAGCGGTCCCGGACGTGCTGAAGTCCCTTAAGGAAGAGATCGCCCGGGCCCCCATCGATCTGGCTCTGATCGGCATCGGAGAGAACGGCCATATCGCCTTTAACGATCCGCCGGCCGACTTTGACATCGAGGAGCCGTACATGGCGGTCGATCTGAACGACTCGTGCAAGGATCAGCAGGTCGGAGAGGGCTGGTTCGCATCGCGTGACGAGGTGCCGAAGCAGGCGATCACGATGACGGTGAAGCAAATTATGAAAAGCCGCCATATTCTCTCGGTCGTACCGCATGGGGTGAAGGCGGAGGCGGTTCGCAACACGATGCAGAAAAGCGTGGATCCGCAATTTCCTTCGACGATACTAAAGACGCATCCGCATTGGCAGCTGTATCTGGACCAAGCATCGGCGTCTTTGATCTATCAGCGAGGATAAGGATTGTCGTGCATCGCCGCAATCGTCTTGGCAGGAGGGGGCAGGTTTGCCATTTCTGCACGGCGCAAGCCGCCTTCTCACGAAGGCGGCTTTTCGAGTTGACCGTTGTTTATCGTCGCGGCCGGACGGACCGAGGAGCCCTTATGCTTGATGCTATCGCGCTTCGCGGCCCACTTGCGGACCCGGATGCCGCTATTGCGGGATGGCCGGTCCTTTTTAGCCCTTGTTCCGGGTCCATAACGTCCCTCCGGTCCGCAACGATCGCTGTTGAACCGGTTTTAACGGAAATAACGACCCCTGAGTCCGCTCCCATTGCCCCATTCAGCGGCGTTATCCTTCTTCGTATGCGATTCCTTGCTCCTCGAACACCTTCATGACGACGAACATCGCATCCAGCGTCTTGGGGAAGCCGGCGTAGGATACGCAGTGCATGACGGCTTCTACGATCTCGTTAGGCGTAAGGCCGACGTTCAAAGCTCCCTGAATATGAAAATCCAGTTGTGCCGACGCGCCTGAAGCGAGCATCGCCGCGATGGTGAGCAGGCTCCGCTGCTTCAGATCCAGGCCCGGGCGGGCATACAGCGAGCCGTAAGGGAACTCGACGATCAGCCTGGCCATGTCGGGGCTGAACTGTTCCATTCGTTTGACCGTCGCGTTCAGCGTCTCTTCGCTGACCATCTTTTTTAACACTTCGATGCCTTGATCGTAGCGATTCGTATCCATAGCGAGGCGTCCCTCCGTTAGGTTTAGTCTAAGCTAAGCAGCCGGGTCAAAATGGGCGGGATCTCCTGCGGGTCCACCATGACCTCGACGACCGAAGCGGTGTCGGATTGCAAGGCGGACCGCACCGCGCGCTCAACTTCGGCGCCCGTCTCGCAGCGGTAGGCCGTCGCGCCCATCGATCGGGCGAACAGGCTGACGTCCAACGGCCGCTCGTAGACGGCGCCGACCGAGCGTCCCGTGTTATAGGACATGCCCTTATCCACCATGTCCAGGCGTCCGTTGTTCAGGACGAAAAAAATGACGGGAATGCCATGGTTGACTGCCGTCGAAATCTCCGTGCCGTGCATCATGATGCAGCCGTCGCCGGTAACGCAGACGACAGGGCGGTCCGGCATGGCGATCTTGGCCCCGATCGAGTAGCCGATCGCCGCGCCCATGGCGATGAACACTTCGTCGAAGAAGAACGTTCCGGGCTCGATAATTTCAAAATTTTGCACGGCATGGAACGAGTGGCTCCCCGCATCCCCGAACAGAACCGCGTCTTTGGGAAGCGCCGCCCGCAGACTCCTGAACGCCGTTCCCGCCGATAACGCGGCTTCCGTCTGCGTCGTCGCCGCTACCGCCGCTTCGGCACGGGCGGTCAGCGCCTCATGCGTCTCATGCGCCCTGGCTGACGCTCCGCTCTGCCGGATGAGCTGGGTCAGGTTGGATTGAATGTCGCCAAGGATCAGTTGGGTCGGCGCCTGTATCGTTTTGCCCGCGAACGTCAGGTCGTACTCGAACTGCAGCACCTTCTCCGGCTCCATATCGGCGGTAAATCCGGATAAGGACATATCGCACAATTTGCTGCCGACGACGATCATCAGGTCGATGCCGGATTTCAAATATTCCGTTGCAAGTTTGGAGCCGCCAAGGCCATACCCGCCCAAGTATAAGGGATGATTGGTGGGAAAGGCTCCTTTCCCGCCCGGTGTGGTCATAACGGGAATTCCCCAATGCTCGGCGATGGTCCGCAGCTGCGGATACGTCTCGGCCATGACGGCGCCCTTGCCCAGGAAGAGGACCGGCTTCTTGGCCTCGTCCAGCATCGCTACCGCTTTGTCAATATCGCGGGATACGACCGGCGAGATGTGGTCCGGCAGCGGCAGATAGAAGGACTCCACCTCCTCCATCAGCACGTCGAACGGGATGCACAGATGAACGGGACCCTTTTCGCCCGTATAGGCTTTTTCCAGCGCATGCTTCAGGTACAGGTACAGGAGGTCCCCCCGCTCGATGCGGGCGCTGAACAAGGTGACGGGCTCGAACATTTTAACCAGATCCGCCCCGAACTGGCTTGAATCCTGGCTCAAGGCGCGCCCGGTCTCCTGCATCGACGGCTGTCCGGTGATGAACAGCACGGGCAACTGGAACTCCTTGGCCTGTCCGGCGGCGGTGATCATATTCGTGCCGCCCGGTCCGGAGGTGCCGATCGCAATTCCGAGCGTCTTTTTCGCCAAAGCGTAGCCCGCCGCCTCGAACCCGCTGCCGGCCTCGTGTCGCCCCAGCACGTATTGAAGGCCGAAGCTTTCGAGCTCCAGCATCAGCGGAGAGATGGATTTGCCGGGAATGCCGAAAACGTGAGAAATTCCCCAATTTTTAAAATGCTCGACCAATAGGGTGTACACTCTCTTTTTCATCGTATCACCTTTGCGAATTGGTTTTCACTGCCCCTCTTTTTCTCAACAATCGCTCGAATTGCGCCGCCGGCAAAGGCTGGTGATAGTAGAAGCCCTGCACCTCATGGCAGCTGTGGCTGTGCAGGAAATCCAGCTGATCCTTGTCCTCCACGCCCTCTGCGATGACGCCTATGCCGAGCTTGTGGGACATCGCGATGATCGTCGCTACGATGTCCGCGTCGGTCGAATCCGTCATGATGTCCCTGACGAAGGAGCGGACGATCTTCAGCCGGTCGATCGAAAACAATTTTAAATAGTACAGATTGCTGTAGCCTGTCCCGAAGTCGTCGATGCAAAGCTGCAGGCCGAGCTGCTTCAGCTTTCCGAGCACCTCGATCGCGCCGTCCACGTTCATCGTCATCGACTCCGTGATTTCCAGCTCCAGGTATTGGGGCTCGATGCGGGTCTCGACCAGGATCTCTTTAATCCGCTCTACCAGGTCATGCTTTTGAAATTGGCGGGAAGAAAGGTTGACCGATACGCTCATCGGAGCGAAGCCCTTTTCCCTCCATATTTGATGCTGAAGGCAGGCGGTCCTCAGCACCCACTCCCCAAGCGGGACGATGAGTCCCGTCTCTTGGGCGATCGGGATGAACCTGGCGGGCGGGAGCAGGCCGAGCGTCGGATGATTCCAGCGGACGAGCGCCTCGGTACCGATGACTTCGCCTGTCAGCGCGTCGATTTGAGGCTCGTAATACAGCTCGAACTCGCCCGCTTGCAGCGCTTTGCGGATCGAATTTTCCAAGGTCAGCCGTTCGATGCCTCCGCTGTCCGGGTTCGGCTTGAAGACGTTGTAGTTGTTCTTGCCGTCGTCCTTCATCCGATAAAGAGCGATGTCGGCGTTTTTCATCAGCATCTCGACGTTCGTCCCGTCCTGCGGATAGAAGGCGATGCCGATGCTGGCCGTGATGTAAAACTCATAGCCGTCCACCGCGAACGGTTTTTCGAATACGCTAATGATCCGTTCGGCCACGTCGATGGCTTCCGCCTGGCTCGCAATATTGTGCAGGAGGACCGTGAACTCGTCTCCTCCCATGCGAGACACCAGTTGATCGGCAGCGCGGCAGCAGCTCTTCAGGCGTTCGGCAACCAGCTTCAACAGCACGTCGCCGTTGTTGTGGCCCAGCGTGTCGTTAATTTTCTTGAAGCTGTCGAGATCGAGAAACATGACGGCGAAGATGCTGTCGCCGTTCACGCCGTGTCTCAGCAATTCATCGAAATGAGCGGTGAAAAATCTGCGATTCGGCAGGCCGGTCAGATCGTCATGATAGGCCAGGTAGTTGATTTGCTTTTGCGTGCGGTAGCGCTCCGTAATGTCCCGGAACTGCGCGAATGCGCCCATGATTTGCAGATTCCCGTCGCGAATCGGGAACGCGTCGAACAAATAAACAAGCTCGTCCTGTCCGGACCGGGGACGCAGGATGAACTCCATGTCTTCGTATTCTTTTCCCGTCCTGAGCACCTGTTGGATGAAATCGTTCGCTTTGGCGTCCGGAATCGGCTGGTACAGGACGTCCTGCTTCTTGGCGCCGGTCAAAATTTCCGCAAACTTGTTGAACTCGGTGACGTTCCCGTCCCGATCCGTAATAATAATGCCGTTTCGCGTCGTCTCGATGACCACCTGGTTCAGAATGTGCAAGCGTCTGTTCTGCTTTTTCAGCAGCAGCTCTCGCTCGATCGAGTCAACGACCGTGCACAGCATCGCCAATAGAAAAGGATTGTGCTGATCGATCGTCGTCATGATCGTAATGGTGCCCAGCAGGTTGGAGAGATCCGCATATTGGAAGGGCACGGAATAGCACGCGGAGGACCCTAGAAATTCATAATAATGCTCGCCGCCCACCAGCTGTATGGGTTCGCGGTGATCCAGCACCAGATTAATGCTGTTGGTTCCCGCTTCGCGTTCGCTGAAGATCAGGCCGACCCGAATGCCCGATTGCTGAACGACGTTTTTGATCGTTTCGTCCCCGGCCATCTCTAGAATGCAGCCGTTCTCGTCGGAGATAAGGATCAACAGCGGAAGCCCTTTCATAAGCTCCAGCATGCGGTGGACGAAGAAGTCGATGACGGACAGGATCTCTTCGTATTCCGCCCGTTTGAGATTCAACTCGGCTTCCGATAGAAATCGAGTAAAGCAGGGAACCCCACACGGGTCGATGCCCAGCGCTACGCATCTCTGTTTAGATTCCGAGATCAAGGATACTTTCGTCAAAGCGATCCCCCTACTCCGCCAAGGAAAATGCAAAAATGTACTCGAATGTACCTCACATGTACTTTGATGTACTTATATGAAGAGAAATCCCGATGCTTTTCGATTCTAATTTTTATTATGACGACGCGTAAAGTTTTTTGTCAATTTATTTCTGTTAGATTCTGGAATGAATCGGCAGGAGCGCATCCCGTGCCTTGGACCTCATGTCGTCCCTTTGAACCGGCGTTCTCTTCGAAGGAGGAAGATGAAGTAAGGGGCTCCGATCGTCGCGGTGACGATGCCGACAGGAATCTCCCGGGGGATGATCAGGGTACGGCCCAAGAGATCGCCCAGCAGCATCAGGTCGGCTCCGATCGCCGCGGCCATGGGCAGACGCCATCGGTTGCGGCTGCCGACCAGCGCGCCGGCCATATGCGGGGCCAGCAGGCCGATGAATCCGATCGCGCCGACGGCGGATACGGACACGCCGGCCATCGTCACGGATAGCAGGATCAGCAGGCGCCGTTCTCGTCGCGCCGAGAGGCCGAGCGATTGGCTTGCGTCGTCGCCGAGCTGCAAAATGTCCAGCTTCTTCGCGTTCGTCAACGCGATAACGGACAAGATCGCGACCGGGAGGACGAGCGGAGGGACTTGATCCCAGCCCCGCGCCCACAAGCTCCCGGTCATCCACAACAGCGCCATGTTTACGTTCGTCGGATTCGTCGACATGAAGTATTGCACGCCCGCTTGGAAGACGGCGCCGATCGCGATGCCGGACAGCGCAAGCGATGCGGGGGACAAGGTCAGCTTGCGGCCGATCAGGTATAGAATCAGGAAAGCCAGCATTGCGCCTGCAAAGGCGAACAGCGGCAGCATTCCCGCCGTTGCTCCGGGCAGCAAGTAAATCGCCGCCGCGGCAGCGAAGCTGGCGCCCTGCGTAATGCCGACGACATCCGGACTGGACAACGGGTTGCGGAGCAGGGACTGCAGAACGGCGCCCGCCACCGCCAGTCCGCAGCCGGCCCAGATCGCGACGAGCATGCGAGGCAGACGAACCTGATGTACGATAAAATAAGCCGGGCTGGTCCGGTCGGCGAGTCCGGCGATAACCCGGGAAGGCGTCACGGACACGGCGCCCGAAGCTAAGGAGAGCCAACAAAGCGCGACCATAAGCGCCAGGGTCGCCAGCAGCAGAATGCTCCTTCTCATCGTGTCATTCCTCCTTGTCTGCGGGCGAGGTACAAAAAGGCGGGCGCCCCGACAAGCGCCGTCACGATGCCTACCGGCGATTCGAACGGAAAGGCGATCCAGCGGCCGAGCACGTCGGCGGCCAACAGAAGCAGGCTGCCGAGCAGCGCCGTGAAAGGGACGAGTGCGTTCAAAGAAGCGCCGCGGCCCATCAAGGCTCTGGCGATATGGGGGACGATCAGGCAGACGAAGCCGATCGGCCCGCAGACGGCGACGGCCGAACCGGCAAACAGCACTACGAGGAGCATGGAGAGGGCCCGGAGAGCATGGAGCTTCGATCCCAGTCCGACGGCGACTTCATCGTCCAGCTCCAGGAGGCGCAGGGAAGGGGCAAGACAGCATACCAGGACGAATCCCGCGCCGAGTACGGGAGCAAGCAGCCGTACATCCTGCCAGTCGGCATGATTCACGGAGCCGACCAGCCAGGAGATCATGCTCTCGGTCGAGTAGGAAGCCAGAATCATCGCGCCTTCCGTCAGCGAGGCAAACAGGAAGTGAATCGATATGCCCGCGAGCGCGAGCGTGACATACTGCCTGGGGCCGCTGCCGGCCAGCAGCCAGATGAAGAGCGCGCCAAAGAGCGCTCCCGCGAAGGCCAGGCCGATGGAAGCGAGCAAGCTGGCTGCCGGAAGGAACACCAGTCCCGATACGACGGCGAGCGAAGCGCCGGCGTTGATGCCGAACACGTGCGGGGAAGCGAGCGGGTTTTTCGTGGCAAGCTGGGTGAGCAAGCCCGCAAGCGCCAGCAGGGCGCCGACGATCGCGGACAAGACCGCGCGGGGCAGACGCAGCGTCCGAACGTACAGCGCTTCCTTGGAATCGCCCTCCGGCTGGAACGCCGCCTCGAAGAGCGTCCGCCATCCGATTGCCGCAGGGCCGAACTTAAGGCTCGCCAGGAAGCAAAGGACGAGCAGCAAGACGCCGCCGATAAACAGAAGCAGCAGAACCGAAGTTCGGTTCTGCTTCCTGTCGGGCTTCATCATCCGGTCCATCCGTTAATGACCAAGGTTAGCCGCGATGTCCGCCATGATCTGCTCCGAACCGAGCAAGCCGCGAGACAACGACCAGTTGCGGCGTTCCACCGTGAAGACGCGGTTTTGGGCTACGGCGTCGAGCTTGCCCCAGAGCGGATTTTTCTCCCATTCGCTCACGATCGTGACATCGGCCGTCGGCATAAGGAACAACGATTGAGGATTCAGCTCCGACAGCTGCTCCAGCGTCAGCTCCGGATAGGATGTCTCGTTCGCCAGGGGATCCGCGAAGCCGAGCAGCTTGACGATGGAGCCGGTATAAGAGTGGTCCGAGTGTCCGAAAAAGCCCTTTGGATTCACGACTGCCGGAAGCACGGTCAACCCGGAAGCCGCCAGCTTCTCCTTCGTCTCCTTCACGAGCGCTTGATGCCGATCCATCCGTTCGGCGGCTTCGGGCTCTTTGGCGACCGCTTTGGCGATGATATCGAAGTTTTTGAGCATCTGATCGTAATCCGCCTGGAAGTCGTCCAGGACAAGCACGGGAGCGATCTGCTCCAGTTGGGGCAAGGCTGCGCTATGCTTGTTGATGTCCGCGATGATCAGGTCCGGCTGGACCGAGCTGATCAATTCGATATTCGGTTCGTACCGGGAGCCGACGGACAGATAGTCCCCGAGCTTCTCCTTGACGGCATCCATGAAGAGGTCCGCGCTGCCGTCGTCGGCAATGCCGACGGGCTGCACGCCCAGAGAGACCAGCATGTCCGTGAAGCTGAAGTCCATCGCGACGATTCGCGTCGGCACCTTGTCCAGCTTGAGCTCTCCGCGCGCGTCCTGAATGACGACGGGGCCGGATGCGTGACTCTCGCTGGCCGAAGAGCCGACGGACGGGCTGGCGGACGGGGCGGCAGACGGACTCGCGGACGCGTTCGCTTGGTTGGGCGCGGCGTTTGTCTTGTTATTTTGACCGCAAGCGGCAAGCGTCAGAATTGCCATGAGGATGAGGCCTAGAGCGGTAAAGTGTTTCATACGATGCAGCATGATTTCCTCCTGATAATGAGAATTATTATCAACGATAATAACATCTCACTTTCAGCATTTACATGTCTATATGCAGGATAAAGCATGTCTGTTTACTCGATTTCTGTCAGCTGGTGAATATATTCCGAAGGGCTCATGCCAGTAAGCTCTTTATACGTTCGGCTGAAGTGGAAGTAATCGGCGAACCCTACGCTTTGCGCCGCTTTATTGGCGGAGCGCTCCCCTTGGTCGAACAGCTGCTTCGCTTTTGCGACGCGAAGACGCTTCAAATAACGGCTCGGCGTCATGCCGGTCCGCGCCTTGAACAGCACGCCGAAGTGTCCTGCGCTTAATCCGGCTCGCTCCGCCAGCATCGGAAGCGTCAGCTTAAGCATGTAGTGCTCCTCCAGGTAATGGACGGACTTCTCGATCTGCGCGTCCGAATGGCGGCGTTCCTCGTTCAACCGACCCTCGTACATGAAAAAGCTCAGAATCCGCTCCAGCATCATCCGATTGCGGAACCGCTGGGCTTCGGCCGCTTCGCCGTCCAAGCTCCGCAGATCCTCCTGGGCCTGCAGCAGGCCGTCGACCATATACCGGACCTTGTTCTCGCTAAGCAAGCGCTGGGGGCCGTTCCAATCCCAGGGCGCGCCTTCAGGTACGATCCGGTAGGCGAGCACGGCGTACTCCGCTTCCCGGCCGGCGGGAGGCTGGAGCTTCACAGGTCCGGCGGCCGAATGGCAGGCGTAACCTTGCGATACGGGCCTCGTCTCGCCCATCTCCGTAATGGCGATCAAGTATCCCTGCCGAACGATAACGAGCTTCTCCAAGCCGGGTTCCGGCACGATCAGGCGGGACTCCCGGACAATCTCGATGTTCCGGAATTGCGGGATGACGGCGTTCATCTGCTGAAAACTCATAGGTAGTTTCCCTTTCTAAGAACGAGGCTTCTGTATTTAAGAATAATCCAGTTGCTCGATCAGCTCCATAGCGTTTTGCGGGTATATACAGAAGTACGGCCATGCGCTTTGGAAAAGGGGAGAACGAGCTATGAAGCAGGCGACCATCATCATGAATCCATCGTCGGGGAAAGAGGAGGCGCCGGCCTTCGTGGAGAGCGCCGCCGGACTGCTGCGCGCGCAGGGCTACGAGGTGCTGGTGAAGGAGACCGCCGCGGAGCTGGACGCGACCCGCTTCTGCACGGAGGCGTGCGAGGCGCGCAGCGAGCTGGTCGTGTCGATCGGCGGGGATGGCACGCTGCACGAGACGATCAACGGGTTCGAAAATCAGGCGCACCGGCCGCGGCTCGGCATCGTTCCGCTCGGCACGGTGAACGACTTCGCGCGGGCGCTGCATATTCCGCTCGATCCGGAGGCGGCGGTATCCGCGCTTGCGTCTTCCCGGACGCGGCGGGTCGACGTCGGCCGGTTGAACGGGCGGCTGTTCGCCAATGTCGTCGCCGCCGGCCCGCTTGCCGAGACGCTGTCCGCGGTCACGTCGGCGGATAAGTCCCGCTTCGGCGCGTTTGCCTACTTCAAGGAAGGCGCGAAGGATTTGCTCGGCCGCTCCGGGCATCCGCTCGTCATTCGTTACGACGATGCGGTCTGGGAGGGCGCGTCGCCGCTTTTTATCGCCGCGCTGACGAACTCGGTCGGCGGCTTCGAGCGGCTGGCGCCGGAAGCGGCCGTCGACGACGGCCTCATCCACGGCTTCATCGTCAAGGATCTGAGCTTTTTCCGGACGCTCACGGCGGGCCTGTCGCTGCTGCGCGGTCATTTGCAGGATCACAAGGATGTCGTCTACTTCACGGCCAAGCGTGTGTCGGTGAGCTCCCCGAGCCTCGTCGGCACGAACGTGGACGGCGAGACAGGGCCGCCGCTGCCGCTTGAGCTCGATATTTTGCCGCGTCATATCGATGTGATCGTGCCCGAGCCGTCGGCCGAATAGCTGAACAAGCTGGAAATCAAAAACAACACGCAGCAAGAGATGCATGCGTGTTGTTCGCGTCATTAGACGGCGCCTGCCTGGAGCAAAATTCTTCCCCGTCCGCGTCTGGCTTCGCTTTTCTCCAGCGCTTGGGCCGCCTGTTCTAACGGGAATACCGAATCGACCTGCGCTTTGATCGTGCCTTCGGCCATGAGTTCCGTCAACCGCTGCAGGTCCTCGCGGGATGGGAGCTTTGTATTGAATTTGGCCGTAACGCCATGCTTCAGGGCGTTCTCCTGCGAAGGATCCTGCGTCAGGGAGACGAAGATTCCGCCTTTTTTCAGTACGGGCCACGACCTGGTCTCCGTCTCGCCTCCTACCGTATCGACGACCAGGTCCGCGTCCTTGACGATATCCTCGAAGTTAATCGTCTTATAGTCGATGACTTGATCCGCGCCAAGCGACTTTACGAAGTCAACGTTAGCGGCCGAAGCCGTGGCGATGACGGTCGCTCCCTTCCACTTGGCCAGCTGAGCGGCAAACTGTCCGACGCCGCCGGCCGCCGCATGAATCAGAACCGTTTGTCCGGCCGCGAGTTCTCCTTCGGTGAACAGCGCCTTCCAGGCGGCTTCCGCTCCCGCTTTGATCGTCGCCGCCTCCTCGAAGCTAAGATTGTCGGGCAGTCTCATGAGCTCCTGGGCTTTGGCCACGCCGTATTCGGCGTAAGCGCCTCTGATCATGCCGAACACGCGGTCGCCGGGATTAAACGTCGTTACGCCGGGCCCGACCGCCTCGATCACGCCCGAAGCGTAGAACCCGGGGATATAGGGCATCGTGACGGGAAAAACAGTTTGCAGCCAGCCGTTGCGAATCTTGAAGTCGAGCGGAATGACCGCGGCGTACACGATGCGGACGAGCGCTTCGTCCGCTTGCGCCTCCGGGCGCTCGACCGTTTCCGCCTTCAAAACCGCCGGACCGCCGTATTCGTGAACCCGGACCGCTTGCATGATTGCGTTAGACATATGAATCTCTCCTCTTGATTTTTTGGGGTTTAATCCTCTAGCGCAGCCGTGATTTTTTTGGCCAACGCGACGAACTGCGCTTGTTCCTCGTCGCTTAAATTTTCGATCGTCTTCTCGTCGATCTTGCTCCACGCTTGATTGACTTTCGATTCATAGTCCCGGCCCGCCTGGGTGAGCGATACGATCGTGACGCGTTTATCCTCGTCGGAGCGGCTACAGGAGACAAGTCCGGCGTCTTCCAGTCGGCGAACCGACTTGGCGATGGTCGAGTGGTCGAGACGCAGCGATCTGGACAGGCTGTTCTGGGACTGGCCGTCTCGGTGCCACAGCTGCATGAGCACGAGCTCCTGCCCGGGATACAAGCCGGCTTCCCGAAGCAGCTGTCCCGCCAAGCGATGATGCGAACGCGCAAGGCTGAAGATCGAGAAGCTGACGGGAAAGCGGGTGACCGCGTTGATTTCATTGTCGATGGTGTCGTCATGGTTGTCGCTGTGCTTCAAATTCGGTTCAGCCTCCTTTTATGTGGTCGTCAACATATTTCCTGTACTTAAAATAACATGCAGATATGTTGCCGTCAACATATTTTATGTTGCCGACAACATAAATTTGATCGACTTCGTGAATCGGCACGGTGCGGCGTTATATGGTAAAAAGGAAAGAGGCTATTCGAAGCAGCGAAAAGAATGTGCGAGCGGATCGTCAAGATCCGATGAACGCAGAGAGTTTGAACGGTTAGGGGGAGATCAGATGCGGGCTGAAGTGATTATTCGCCATGCAGCGGTGGATGATATCGATGCGCTGCGCGACATATTTGTACGCGCGTCGCTCGCCAACGAGGGCGCAGGCGATCTCATGGCCGCCCATCCCGAATGGTTCGTATGGGACGACGCGATGCTGCCCTTCGCGCGAGTCGCGGTCGCCGGGGAGCGGGTCGTCGGCTTCGCCTCGGCGCGTCCGGCCGACGGCTTCCTCGAGCTTGAGGACCTGTTCACCGATCCCGATTGGATGCGCCAAGGCGTCGCAAGCGCGCTAGTCGCCGACATGGCGCGTCGCGGCTTGCGCATCGAGGTGTCGGCCAGCCCGGACGCATTAGGCTTTTACGAATCGGCGGGCTTCGTCGCCATTGGCATGGCCGAGACCGAAGGCGGACCGGTGCCGCGGATGTGCCTCGAAGCTCGAAGAGGAAGTTAAGCCCGGACATACGCATCAAAAAACACGGTCATGGCGACCGTGTTTTCGTTCTTTCTGCAAGCTTGGTGATCGACGCAATGTCCAGATCGGTTAACTGATCCAGAAAATGCCGGCGTATGGCCATGGCGACGATCGGGCGGGCATCGCTTAATGCCGATGTACCGACGTCGGTGATGCCGACCAGAACGCCGCGATCCGCGTCCAGCGGCTTCCTCGTCACAAGACCGCGCTTCTCCATCCGCGTCAGATGATGCGACAAGCGGCTCTTGTCCCAATCCATGGAGTCGGCCAGCTCCTGCTGCCGAAGCTTGCCGTCTCCCAGAAGGTCAAGCCGGTCCAATACCCCGTAGTCGCCCTCCGACAGCCCGGTATGCTCGGACATCTCTTTAATGACGCGGCCGAAGATGTTGTTAAAGGTACCTTTCCACTTGTACCATAGTTGAATTTCTTCCTGGCTCAATTCGCGCTTATCCATGGCAACATCATAGCATGGTTGACGCGTCAACCACAATACGTTATAGTAGCTTTAAGTTGACGTATCAACCTAATAACAGTTTGATTAGGAGAGGAACATCCGCGATGGAAATGAACGAAAAGAAGTTTACGCCTGTCATCTCGTTTAAGCCGATCGTCCTGCCGGCCCCGGGCCGCGGCGAGGATCTGCAAGTGCGCGTGTCGGCCCCGGCGCAGGGGAGCCGACTGCCTGTCATTATTTTCTCACATGGCTACGGCTGGTCGCTTGAGGGCTACGGCCCGCTGGTCGACGACTGGACCGCCCGCGGCTTCGCGGTTATTCAACCCACGCATCTCGACTCGCGGACGTTAAATCTTCCTCCCGAAGATCCCCGCATGCCGTTGATCTGGCGATTCCGCGTGGATGACCTGAAGCGCATACTCGACCAGCTTGATTTCATCGAAGCTGCCGTTCCGGGCCTCGAGGGACGCCTCGACCGGAGCCGGATCGCCGCAGCAGGGCACTCGTGGGGAGGCCAATCGGTCAGCATGCTGCTCGGCGCACGCGTGATAGGCGACCAGGGCGAATCGGGAGAGGACATGTCCGACTCGCGGATCAAGGCGGGCGTACTGCTGGCCACCCCCGGCCGCGGCGGCGCCGACTTGAGTCCGTTTGCGGCCGCGCATTTCCCGTTTATGAACCCCGACTTCTCAGGCATGAAGACGCCCACTCTGGTGGTCGCGGGAGACCATGACCAGTCCCGTCTGTCCACGCGGGGACCGGATTGGTTCGCCGATCCCTACTTCCTGAGTCCGGGCAGCAAGAGTTTGCTTACGCTCTTTGGAGCGGAGCACACCCTTGGCGGAATCGCGGGCTACGACGTCGCGGAAACGACGGATGCGCATCCCGAACGGGTCGCGTTGCTCCGGCAAATCACGGGGGCCTACCTTCGCGATGCGCTTCAGCTCGACGACTCCAGTTGGCCGGCAGCGTGCCAAGCGCTGGAGGAGACCGCCAATCCGCTCGGCCGTATCGAGTCGAAGCATTAACCAAGGCCGCGCGGCCGATGCCGCTCTCGAGGGTGCCCCGGAAGTCATCATAGATGACCGAGGGACACCCTCTTTCATTTTGTCAAACAAAAGAAACCTTCCTTGACCAGATGGAGGCATCGCCTAACCATACACCAAGGAAAGGTTTCTTTTTAAATGGCGTTGTCATACAGACGACCCTAAACAGAGGCTATCGTTTGAGCAATCGGTCTCAAGTTCAACCTGTTATGGTTCTCTCCCCAGGCGCACATCGTCTCCAGCACCGGTACCATCGTTTTCCCATAATCGCTTAGCGCGTACTCGACTTTTGGAGGGACCGAAGGATAGATCGTCCGCGTCACCAGCTTGTCGGCCTCGAGCTCCCGCAGATGCTGCGCGAGCATTTTCTGGGTCACTTCGGGAATCAGCTTCTCCAGCTCGCTGAACCGTTTGGCGGAATCCAGCAGATGCCACAGGATCAGGGGCTTCCACTTCCCGCCCAACAAATGAATTACCGTTTCGATGGGGCATTTCCTCTCCGCAGCCGTCTCCGCGTTCGTTTCCATGCCAACCCTCCTCAGCCATGCTTACTTTCAAGTAAGTGCCCTACAAAAAAGTGGGTTCTTACGAAGATTTTATGCTTCATGATAGGCTGGAGTCAATTCGAGGGCCACCGAATGAATCCATCCAGTCATAGAAAGAGGGAATCGCAAAATGAAAATCGTTGTTTTCGGCGCGACGGGAAATACGGGGAAAAGGGTGTTGGCGCAGGGCGTCCGAATGGGACATGAGATGACTGCCTTCGTGCGCGATCCGGAGAAGCTGCATGCACAGCAAGACGGGCGGATCGTCGGGCAAGTCAGGGTGATCGCGCAGGATATTATGAACCCGGAGAGCGTCTTCGCGGCGTTAGCGCACCAGGACGTCGCCATACTGGCCGCCGGCCATGCGGGACAGGGGGACGAATTTGCCCGTATCGTCGACAACATCGTCAGCCAGTGCGAGCGCCAGCCTCTTTTTAAGGGACGCGTATGGATGATGGGAGGCGCCGGACTGCTCGATATTCCGCATACCGGCCTGATCGGCAACGATTTGCCGGGTTTCCCGCCGGCTTTCCAGTACCACAACAGGAACTTGGAGCGCCTGCGGCGGACCGGGCTTGACTGGTCGGTCATGTGTCCGGGGACGATGGTCGAGTCGAGTGCGGAGGCGCCGCTCAATCATTTGCACGTAACGACGGAAGTCTTGCCACTGGCACTTCCCGAGACGATCCGGGAGCTGTCCGAAGCCGAATTGGCGGGGCTCTTGTTCAGCCGGCTTCCGGAACTGGATGTGTCATACGAGGATGCAGCGAATTGCATGCTGAACCATACGGAGCTTGCAGGGCCGTTCAAAGGTAAAAGGGTGGGCCTCGCCTATCGAAGCGAGATGCCCGCGAACTAACCGGGGAAGGAGGAGATCGCATGTACGCATGGCTGCTTGTTTTGCATATTCTCGCTGCGGTCGCGGTGATCGGCTCGGCGTTCCTGGCGCCGATCGTCCGCAGATCGGCCCAAACGGCCGCCCAGCTTCGCTTTGTTTTCAACGCGACGGCTACGGTTGCCTTGTTGTCTAAAATCGGCGCCGCGATGCTCATATTGACCGGTATTTGGCTGATGATCATCGCCGATACGGGATTTGCGCAAATGTGGCTTAACATCTCCATTCTCTTGTCGCTGATCCTCGCCGCCACGATCGGCGGATTCATCGAGCCGCACGTCAAACGTCTCAAGCGGATCGCTTCGGATAGCCAAGGTCATGAATTATCCGCCGAACTCAGGCTGGCGATGCGAAAGCTCGTGCCCTGGGAGACGACCGCGCAACTGCTGGCCTTAGTCGTAACCGTGCTGATGGTCGTTAAGCCGCTATAAGAGGTAGAGCAACCAAGAGGGGCTGTCCGTTGGCAGTTTTTTAGTTTCAAAACACGACAAGCACGTTCCCCTTCTTACGTTCGGTCTCGACATATGCGTGGGCATCCGGCAGACGCTCCAAAGGATATCGGCGATCGATGACGGCGTTCAGCGTTCCATTGCCGGCTAGCTCCATCAGAAACTTCAGATTCGCTTCGTTTTGCAGCAGTCCGGCGGTTGCGAACATCGCCCGTTTGCCCTTCAGCAGCGACGTCCCAATCATCTGTATCAGGACGGACAGCCGGGGCGCGGTCGTCAGGTAGATGCCCTGTGCCGTCAGCGCGCGTTTGCATGCCGAGAAGGAGCGTCTGCCGACGGCATCGAACACGACGTCGTAGGCATTGTCCGTCTTCGTGAAGTCCTCCCGAGTATAATCGATGACGAAGTCGGCCCCTGCATTACGCACCATACGTTCGTTGGCGCCGGAGCATACGCCGGTGACTTCGGCGCCATAGAACCTGGCTAATTGCACGGCGTAAATGCCGACCGCCCCCGAGGCGCCGTTGATCAGCACCTTTTGTCCTTTTCGCAGACGCGCCTTGTCCCTCAGAAACGTCAATGCGGTGGCGCCTCCGTCGCAGACGCCGACGGCTTCTTCAAAAGAGAGGTTGTCGGGTATCGCCGTAACGGGGCTCTCTTCGGACAGACACTTATATTCGGCGTAAGCGCCGAAGTTCTTGACGCTCATTCCCAACACGCGATCGCCCTGCTTAAAGCGCCGCACGTCCTTGCCGACTGCCTCGACCACGCCGGCCAGTTCGGTTCCGCCGATCGCGAATTTAGGTTTGGACAGCCCGTACAGAAGCTTGATCATGAACGGATCGCCTTTGCGAAACGCGCAGTCGGACGGCCCCACCTTAGCGGCATGGACCCGGATCAGAAGCTCCTTGCGACCAGGCGACGGCTTGGGCCTTTCTTGCAGGACGATCACTTGGGGCGGACCATATGACAGCTGAACCATGGATTTCATCGGTTGTATCCTCCTTAAGAAGTTTCGAAGCGACGGACATTTACAAGCGGCACCCCGCGTTAGAAAATGGAACGAGGAACGGACGGACGACAAGGAGATGAGCGAGCGATCATGAAAGACATCCTGTACAAATACCTGTCGAGATGGACTTCGCTTGGCGAGGAAGATCAGCAAGCCATCGTGAACGAGATTCGCGTAGAGAAGCTGGACAAAGGCGCCGTTCTTTTTAAACAAGGCGATGTCCCCGCGGCATGCTACTTCATCCTGGAAGGCTGCGTCAGGCAGTATGCGATCGATGAAGACGGCAGGGAGGTCACGACCAATTTCTATACCGAAGAACAAGCCATCGCGATTTTTAACCATCACAAATCTGACAAGTCCTCCGAATATACCTTCGTATGCGTAGAGGATTCGGTCCTGGTCGTCGGCGATCTCGATCAAGAAAAGGACATGTACGACAAACACCCGCAACTGGAATTCATGACCCGCCGAATGATGGAGGAGAACTTCAGCAAGGTCCAGGCGGAATTCGCCGCTTTTATCGCCTCTTCGCCGGAAGCGCGCGTCAAGACCCTCCTCGCGAACCGACCCTCGCTCTTCGACCGGGTGCCTCAACATCAACTGGCCAGTTATCTCGGCATCACGCCGGAGTCGCTAAGCCGAATCAAGAAGCGAATCGGGTAGTGTCGTTCGTGCTTTCATTGTAATCAGGTGAAGGTATCCGCGCATTGACTTAAGTCAATGGAGATCGTTTAGCGTCCATGGAAAAATTGATTGCGCGTGAATCTACTGGGACCGCGGCGCATAAATTGAATCGACAGGAGTGTTGTCCACGCCATTGTACAGGGGGGCGTCCCGTGAACGAGCTTCAGATTCAAATCGACGGCATGACCTGCAGCGCCTGCTCGGCACGAATCGAGAAGGCGCTGCTGCGCATGGACGGCATGCGGCAGGCGGCCGTAAGCCTGGCGACGTCGACGGCCGGCGTCAGTTGGGAGGGGGACCGCATCGGGAGCGAGCAGATCGTGGACCGGATCCGGGCGCTCGGCTACGGCGCCGCGATACTCGCGCAGGACAAGCCGCCTTCGCATGCGTCCGACGCCGCGTCTTACAAGCGTCGGTTCTGGATCACGACGGCGCTGGCGCTGCCGCTCCTCATTGCGATGGCGGCGCATTTATTCGGCACGCCCGGCATGGCCGCTCCCGGAGGGCTCAATACCGGGCTCCAAACCGATACTCTTAACTCGCTCCTTAACGCGCTTCTGCATCCGTTTACGCAGCTGGCGTTGGGATCGGTCCTGCTGAGCTACGCAGGCTATCCATTTTACAGAGGCGCATATCACGCACTGAAGCAGGGCGTTCCCAACATGGATGTACTGATCGCGCTGAGCACGTCGATCGCCTACTTGTACAGCCAGTATCAGGTGTTCCGGTCGGGCTCGGCGCATATGCTCTATTTCGATTCGATCGCGATGGTCCTTGTCGCCGTCACCCTAGGCAAATGGCTGGAAGCGATCGCGAAGGGCAATGCCTTGCGGAGCCTGGCAGCCCTGTCCGGGCTGCAGCCCGAGACGGCAAGCGTCGTTCGCGACGGACGCGTGGAGACCGTGCTGTCCGGCGAGCTGTGCCAAGGCGATCTCGTGGCGGTAGGTCCGCTCGAATGGGTGCCGGCCGACGGCTTGATCGAGGAAGGGACCGTGGAAGTGGACGAGTCGCTGCTGACCGGGGAGTCGGCCGTCACGGTCCGGCATCCCGGCGAGCGGCTATTCGCGGGAACGCGCCTAGTCGGGGGAAGCGTCAGGCTCCGCATCGAAGGCAGCGGGGCGCTTACGCGCCTGGCGAAAATGATCTCGCTGGTCGAGACGGCGCAGCTCTCCAAGCCGCAGATCGCGCGCAGGGTGGACCGGATCGCGGCCTACTTCGTGCCGGGCATCCTGCTGGTGGCCCTGGCAACCTTTATCGTCCAGATGAGAGCGGGGACGACCGAGGAAGCCGTCGGCATCGCGATGGCCGTGCTGCTGACCGCATGCCCGTGCGCCCTTGGCCTCGCGACGCCGATCTCGGTGCTGATCGCGTCCGGCATGGCGCTGAAGGCGGGCATCGTCATCAAGGACGCAGGCCTGCTGGAAACGCTCAGCCGCGCGGATGCGTTCATATTCGACAAGTCCGGGACGCTGACCTACGGCAGACCCGCCGTGAGCGGGATCGAAGGCGATTGGCCCCCGGAGCAGCTGCTGCGGCTCGCCGCGTCGCTCGAATCGATGTCGGCGCATCCCTTCGCTCAAGCCATCGTGCGGGAGGCGGGCGTTCGGGAGCTGCAGTCGTTTCCCGTCGAGCGCTTCGCCGAGCGCCCCGGGATGGGCGCAGCCGGTATCGTCGAGGGCATGCATGTCGTCGTCGGCAGCGCGTCGTGGCTGCAGGCGCACGGCATTCGCCAGCCCGTCGTTCCGACGACCGCCGGAAATGGGGAGACGGCCGGCGATTCCGTCGTACATATCGGGATTAACGGCCGACGGGCGGGGCTGATTCGTCTCCGCGAGCAGCTTCGGGAGGATGCGGGACGGACGGTGCGCGCGCTCTCGGCGCACGGCGAAGTGTGGATGGCGACCGGCGACCGCGAGCGGACGGCGGCGCGCATCGGGGCCTTGGCGGGCATTCGCCGCATCCGGGCGGGATTGCTGCCGGAGCAGAAGCTGAGCCTGCTGCAGGAAGTGCGGGCCGGAACAAGGCGGAGCGCAAAGAGCCGGGTCGGAAAAAGCCAGTCCGGAAAAAGCGAGTCCGGAAAAAGCCGGTCCGGCAACAGGCGGGTCGTCATGATCGGCGACGGAGCGAACGACAGCGCCGCGCTGGCGGCCGCCGACGTGGGCATCGCGATGGCTTCCGGTCATGCGGCCGCGCTCGAGACGGGCGATATCGTCATCGTCGGCGGACGCCTGTCCCAGGTGGCCGACGTGCATGCGCTGGCTGGACGAACGATGCGGAACATCCGGCAAAACCTGCTGCTCGCGCTCGTATACAATGCAGCGATGATCCCTTTGGCGGCGGCGGGCCTGCTCGATCCGCGCCTCGCCTGCGTCGGGATGGCGTCGAGCTCGCTGCTCGTCGTCGGCAACTCGGTTCGGCTGCGAAGAGCGGCGTTCGGGCGCCGAGCGGGGCGGGCATGAACGGCGGAGATATCGCATTGGCCGTCGTCGCGGGCCTGACGGGGGCGCCGCATTGCATCGTGATGTGCGGCGGCATCGGCGCTTCGATCGCGATGGAGGCGCGGCGCAGCGCCGCCGCCTCGCTGATCGCCTATCACGCGGGCCGAATCGTGACCTACGGCTTGACCGGGGCCGCGATGGGCGCGGCCGGTTCTTTTCTGAAGGCCGCGGGCGAGCTGGTCGGCCTGCGCGGGGCGGCCAGCATCCTGGGCGGACTCCTCATCATCCTGTGGGCATGGCGGCGAATTTCGCTTCCGCTTCACCGCATCAAACTGCCGGGGCGGGTGCGGGCTGGCCGGCTTGCGGCCGCTGCCGCGCCGCGGCTGGAGGCGTTCGCGACGTTTCTGTCCGGCCTCAGCCTGGGATTGCTGCCCTGCGGCCTCACGTACGCGATGCAGATGAAGGCTGCCGCGAGCGGGTCCTGGGCGGAAGGGACGGCGCTGCTGCTCGTCTTCGGACTGACGACGTTTCCGATGCTCTTCGCGTTCGCGATGACCGCGCGGCGGATGAGCCGCGGCTGGAAGCGCCGGCTCGCCGGCGCAGGACGCTATCTCGCTTACTTGATGGGCATCCTGTCGATCTTAAAAGGCTGCAGCGCGAACGGGTGGATCCCTTCGATCCATCCGTGGCTCTGGTAAGATGCGCTCATGAACGGCCGGCCTCGAAGGGATGGCGGACGACGATCTCCTTTTCGCCGACCTCGATCCGGGCTTCCATAACCCAACGTCCCGTCATGACCGGGATGACGGCCGCCTCGTACACGCCCGCCTGGCCGGTCTTCCCGGCTTCGGCCGTGAACATGCCGCAGAACATGCCCGGCATCCAATACTTCAGCTCCAGCTTCTCGGCCTGCACGGGCAAGCCGGACCGATCCGCGATCTCGACGACAAACCGGCTGGGCTCCAGGATGGCGGGAGAGTGGGCGGGAGAGCGCACGGTGATCCGGTATTCGCCGTCCAGCGCGGAAGATTCGGCCGGCAGCGCCGAAGCCCGGGACGAATAGACGTACCACAATGCAAGGCCGACGGCCGCGACGAGCGCCATCGGCCTTAACGTGCGTCTGAGCAGTGGTCTGATGACGTTCACATCCCTTTGTTGAAGATTCAGAAAGGATCATGCTTTTCTAAAATCGACAGGTAACGCTGCACAGCGCCTCTTGGCCCGGAATACGCCACAGTCCCGACAGGTAACACTGTACCGCGCCTCTTGGCCCGGAATACGCCACAGTCCCGACAGGTAACGCTGTACAGCGCCTCTTTGGCCCGGAATACGCCACAGTCCCGACAGGTAACGCTGCACAGCGCCTCTTTGGCCCGGAATACGCCACAGTCCCGACAGGTAACGCTGCACAGCGCCTCTTGGCCCGGAATACGCCACAGTCCCGACAGGTAACGCTGTACAGCGCCTTACGCCCTCCTCTCGCATCGTCACGCGAGACGAGAAAGGGGATAACGCAGGCTTTGCAACGATTAGACGAGCCTAGGCGGAAATGCCGGCCCATCCTTTGCGGGCATTCGTAGGTCATCCCTCGCCCAGGCGGATTTCGAACCGAAGGCAAGCCAAGCCAAGTCGAACGAAGATACCGGACTCAGATGACGCTATTTCGTAAAAAACGGTGCAATTGCGATCATATCGGACTGGAGAGTCGTTATTCACCCAGATCCAGGCTGAAACAGGTCTCCAGTCCCGCAATAGAGGCTCCTGGGTCCGCGAGCGGGCCGCAAATAGCGATAGGAACAAAAATAAGGGCTTCCCAGTCCGTACGCTGCACGCCATTGCGCAAACAAAGGTCATAGGCGGCGTCATACGCGGCTTTCTAACACGCATGTATATGCCTTCGGGGATCGTCCCTATGTCCGCGAAGCGCTTGCCCCGTCCGCCTGCTGCCAAACCGGGCGCAAGTTCGGAATTTGATCATATTTGCAGGCCGATTTGGCCTGTCCGATAGCCCGATCGGGGCATACGCCCGCACCGCAACGTTCGGTACAATGAAGCGGTCCGGAGAGCGGGCTGTCCCGAATGCAGGGACTGCCGCCGCTCCGGCGAGCACTCCGGCTTCGGGAGTTGGTGAACATCAAAATTCGTGCAACACCGCATCGGCCTTTCAAGAGAGCGATTATGGCCGGAACGCTGGCACTGCTGTGCTGTGCCGGCATGGTCGCGCCGGGACCGCACGCCGCGCGGGCGGCGCCGGACGCCATACCGCTGCAGCCGCTTATCGATGCCGCGTCCCCGGGACAGACGCTGGTCCTGTCCGGCGATCGCGTGTATGCGGGACCGGCCGTCGTCTCCGAGCCGATCACGATCTCCTCGGACGGGGAGGCAGTCGTGACGAACGGCAGCGATCGCCCGGCGCTCACGCTGGCGGCGGACGGCATCGTCATTCGGGGCATCGCCGTGCAGGACGGCCAGAAGGACCCCAAGAAGCCTGCGATCCTGGTGCAGTCCGACGGCAACCGGCTGGAGCGGCTGCGGATCAAGTCGCAGGGCGGCGGCATTTTTCTCCGGCAAGCGAACGACAATCTCATCCTGGACAGCCGCATCGAAGGCGCGCACCCCGAGAACCCGGACGAGCCGTATTCCCGGCGCGGCAACGGCATCGACCTGCTCGCTTCGGCGCGCAACGTCATCGAAGGCAACACGATCGTACACGTGCACGACGGCGTCTATGCGGAGAGCAGCAACGAGACCCGCGTGCGCGGCAACGTGGCGACCGACTCGCGGTACGGGTACCACTTTATGTTCTCGGCCGGGTCCGAGCTCACGGACAACGTCGGCGAAGGGAATGTCACCGGGGGAATGGTGATGGCCGTGGAGGGGGCGGTCGTCAAAGGCAATCGCTTCGAGAAACAGACGGAAAACGTCAACTCGCAGGGCATTCTGCTGTTCGACGTCCATCGCTCCGACATCAGCGGCAATCGCGTCGTCGGCAATCGCGTCGGCCTTTACGTCGAGCGGTCGACGGACAATAAGCTGGCCGGCAACGAGATCGTTCGGAATTTTATCGGCATGCAAATGATCCAGTCCGACGGCAATCGGCTGCAGGGCAGCCTGTTCGCCGCCAACGTCAATCAGGCGCAGTCTACGGACAGCAAGGACAATGTGCTTGAGGGGAATTATTGGGACGACTTCGAGGCGCTCGACGCGGACGGAGACGGACGCAGCGATCTGAGCTACGAGATCGATCCTTTTTTCCTCCGGCTGACCGAGGATATCGAAGCCTTTCAGGTTTTTTTCCAGTCGCCGGGGCTGCCGTTTCTCGCGCAGATGTTCCGCGCCGATACGGCCAATTGGTTGCGGGATTCAAGCCCGCTGCTCGAGCCTCCGCTCGAATCGCCGGAGACGGGAGACGCGGCGAGCGGCCGTCGGACATGGCTTCCCGGCGTTCTGCTGCTGCTGGCCGCGCTCACAATCCTATATCGATGGGGGTACAAAAAATCATGAAAAAAAGGTTCGCTTTGACGCTGGCGCTTCTGCTGGCCGTCGCGATGCTTGCCGCCTGCGGCAAAACGACGTACAAGCCGGTCGCGATCGACGAGACGGTCGACAAATGTCCGGTGTGCAACATGGCGGTCGCCGACGACCAGTTCGCCGTCGAGATCATCCTCAAGAACAAGAAGGCGCTCAAATTCGACGATCTCGGCGATCTGTTCGTCTGGCGCGCGGAGAACGGAACGAAGGACATCGGCGAGCAGTTCGTGCGCGACTACAATACGAAGGAATGGGTCAGGCTGGCCGACGCCACCTACGTTTACGACAAATCGATTCAGACGCCGATGGCCTTTAACGTCATCTCCTTCAAAGAAAAGAAGGATGCCGAGGCGTTCGTCGCCAAGGAAGGCAAGGGCCGGATCATGACCGCGCAAGAGCTCGACAGTCATGAGTGGGCGTCCAACGAAGACATGATGAAGGCGATGATGGCGGAGCATGCCGATCAAATGAAAGACATGGAGAGCGACGGCATGGACGCCGAATCGAAATAAGGGGTTGAAGGCTTTGCTTCACCTGAAGACAATCGCTTCGCGGGAGATCAAGCTGGGCTTTCGCAATCCCTGGGCTTATTCGTTCATGGCGCTGTTCGCCCTGTTCAGCCTGGCGCTGCTGCTGATCCAGTCGCAGGCCGGCCTGACCGGGTATACGAGCACGACCGGGACGATGATCAACCTGATCCTGTACCTGCTCCCCCTGATGACGCTGCTGCTCGGATCGTTTTCTTTGACTTCGGAGAAGGAGGAGGGCGGCTGGCGACTGCTGTCTTCCTTCTCGCTTCGCACCCGCGCTTACATTTGGGGGAAATACGCAGGGCTCGCCGTCGTGCTGACCGTTATCGTCGCCTTCGGCTTCGGACTGTCCGGCATTGCCGGCGCGGCGTTCGGACGCGGCTTTTCGCTGCAGGCGTTCGGCCTGTTCCTACTCTTTTCCGTATTGATCATTTTGCAGTTCCTCGGCTTGTCAGCGCTGCTCGGCGCGCTTTGCCGCAATCGCTGGCAGGCCCTTACATACGGCGTCGGCATCTGGTTCTTTCTGATCCTGGGCTGGCCGACGATCCTCATCGCCGTCCTCGGATTCCTGCCGTATCTGTGGATCAAGCCGGCGCTGGTCGCGCTCATCTTCATGAATCCCGCCGAGCTGAACCGCCTGTTCCTCATCGTCAAGATGGGCGGCGGCTCCATCCTTGGCCCCGAATATTATCAATGGGTCAAATGGATCCAGCAGCCGCTGGGCAGCCTGATTTTCGCCGGCGTCCTCGTGCTGTGGATCGTCATCTACGTCGAAGCGGCGTCGGGCTTGTGGGAAAGGGGGCGCAGACGTGGGCAAGAAGCTGCTTGAGATCGCGGAGGTGTCCAAGTCAATCGGCAGATCGACGCTGCTCCATCCGTGCTCGCTCTCGGTTCGCGAAGGGGAGATCGTCGCGCTGTGCGGCGGCAACGGCGCAGGCAAGAGCACGCTGATCAACCTGATCGCCGGCATCGCGCGACCGACTTCGGGCACCGTCCTGCTGGACGGGCTTGCCTGGACGGACGACCGCATCGCCTACGCCGACCGGATCGGCTACATGCCCGACGAGTTCCAGTTCGGCTCGGCCCTGACGGCGTTCGAGACGCTGAGCTTCTACGCGGCGCTGCGCCGCGTCACGCGCGCAAGGGTGTTCGAGCTGCTGGACACGGTCGGCCTGCTCGACGTGCGGGACCGCAAAATATCCACGTTCTCGAAAGGGATGCGCCAGCGGCTGCTGTTCGCCCAGGCGATGCTGGCGAAGCCTGCCTTGCTGCTGCTGGACGAGCCGACGAACGGGCTGGATCCCTACTGGATGGAGGCCTTCGGGCAACTGATCCGGAGGGCCGCAGGAGACGGTCAAGCGGTCGTATTTTCGACGCATCAGCTCAATATTGCCGAATCCTACGCCGACACCGCCTTATTCATGGTTTCGGGACATGTGCGATATGCGGGGGACGTCGAGATGCTCAAAGAGACGTATCGCGACGCGGGCGGACTGTACGGCGCATTCGACAGACTCGTCGCGAGCGGCTCGCAGGCGATACAGGAAGGAGAATAGAGATGCACATCCATCGGTTCAAGCGACCGGCGCGCTTGCTTGGCGTCATGTTCGTTCTCGCCGCACTGCTGCTCCTGACGGCGGCTTGCGGCGCATCGGCAAGACAGGGGACGTTGAAGTTCTCCGAAGTCTCGCTGACGAGCGAGCCTGCGCAGCCTGCGGCCGGGCAGGAGGCCAAGCTGATCGCGACCGTCGACAACGAGAAGTATGCCGCTCTGGAAGCCGAAGTGCAGTTCCAGATCAACGCAAAAAGCGAGCTGCCGAGTCTGATCGACGCCGTCAGAGAGGGCGATGCTTACGTTTCGCCGTATACGTTTCCTTCGGCGGGGGCGTATACGATTACGATCCATATGAATTACGAGGACGAGCACTTCTCGTTTACGAGGCAGCTGGAGGTTCAATAAAGAGGGAAACTGGCGGAAGGAGGTGTTGAAGCGGTGAGCCGAAGAAACGGCGTATTGCTTGCGGACCGGTCGCAAGCGTCCAGGGACCGAATCAAATACCTGCTGGAGCTGGATCCGCTCTTCGAGGTCGCGGCCGAGACCGATAGCGGCGGGGAAGCGGTATCGCTCGCCGGAACGATCAAGCCCGCGCTGGCGCTGGTCGCGATGGAGCTGCAGGATATGAAGGGATCGCTGGCGGTCCGGGAGATCAAAAAAACAAATCCCGACATCCTTGTCGTGATGCTGGCGGGAGCTGCCGATGTCGAAACCTATTTTGAAGCGCTGAAAAGCGGAGCGCAAGGCTGCGTGCTCAAAACGCTGCACCCCGCCTCCTTCCATGAATACTTAAGATCGCTTCTCATTGAGGACGCGCCCTTGCCGAGAGAGCTCGGCTGTCAGATTTTGAAGCCGTTCGTCCTCGAGAGCGTTCCTCGCCCCGTACAACCCTCGCTTAGCGCCATGGAGACTGCCGTACTGCGATATTTGTGCAGAGGCTTCAAAAACGATGAGATCGCCCACCGCATGGCCGTTCCGGAAAATACGATAAAGCTGGTTCTCAAGGATATCTTTTTTAAGCTAAGGTTAAAAAATCGCGTACAGCTCGTCCGATATGCACTCGAAAATGGAATTTTTACGCCCAAGCCGGTTGCAAGGAAGGTCAAGCAGCGATGAAGCGCCGCCGGACCGCAGATCCCGAAAAAATATGATATGAATCGCAAAAATGTGAACTTTCCCACCCGTTCCTCCCGAGGCTATACTGGTCGCAAGACAGGATACGTTGGGGGAGAACGCATGCAAAGCGTGACGAGAAAGTGGAAAATATACGTCATTCACCATTCGCATACCGACATCGGCTATACGGAAAGACAGGAAAAAATCGAGCAGTATCACGTGGACTTTATCCGGCAGGCGCTCGCGATCAGCGAAGCTTCCCATACGGCCGAGCATCCCGAGTGGAAGGGCTTCAAATGGACGTGCGAGACGTTCTGGGCCGTCGAGAAATTCCTCGAAGAGGCGACGGACGAAGAAAAGGACCGCTTCGCGAATGCCCTGCGCAGGGGCGATATCGAACTGTCCGGCACGTACCTGAACATGACGGAGCTGATCGGCTACGAACTCCTCTCGGATATGGTCGCGAGGGCCGGCAAGTTCGCCGAGCCGCTCGGCCTGCGCGTCCGGTCGGCGATGACGGCGGACATCAACGGCTATAGCTGGGGCTATTCGCAAGCGATGGCGGACGCGGGCATCGAGCATCTGCTGAGCTGCATCCATACGCATCACGGCATGTTCGCAATCGGGCGCAAGCAGTTCCCGTTCTACTGGGAGACGCCCAAGGGCGACCGCTTGCTCGTATGGAGCGGCGAGCACTATATGATGGGCAACGACTTGGGGATCAATCCCGACGGGACGCTCTCCTATTCCGTTCGGGACGAGACGCCGATCTGGGGAATCGCCGAGGACCACTGGAAGATCGCGGAGACGAGAATCGCCAGGTATCTGGCCCAGCTGGAGAAGGAGGACTACCCGTACGACTTCGCCCTGGTCAACGTCATGGGCCTGCTGCGCGACAACGCCGCGCCTAACGGCCGTATCATGAGCTTCATTCAAGAGTGGAACGCGAGGCACGGCGACCGGATCGAGATCGAGATGACTACGCTGAACCGCTACTTCGACCTGGTGAAGCAGCAGGATACGCCGATCCCGGTCTACCGGGGGGATTGGCCGGACTGGTGGTCGGACGGCGTCGCCTCCACGGCGATGCATACGCAGATTTTCCGCAGCGCCCAGCGCGCGTTGTCCGTCGTCAAGCAGCTTGACCCGGAGAGCCGGAGCGTCAAGCCAGAAGAGATCGAGGAAGCGCAGCGGCAATTAATCATGTACGCCGAGCATACGTGGGGCTATCACTCCTCGATCTCCGAGCCTTGGCACCCGATGGTGCAGGAGCTGGGCGTCCGCAAAGAGGCGTACGCGGCCAATGCGAGCCGCTTGGTCCAACGTTCGCTCGACCGCGTGCTGCGGGCTCGCGGGGACGTGCTGCTGCGGGCGGGCCGCGCGTTCACCTATCAAGTCGTCAACCCGTTCGACGAGCCGATCGAGGATTTGGCATTCTTCTACCTGGAAGAGCAGTGGGAAGCCGACTATTATAGAAACGGTCTGGAAGTGGTGGAAGAACAAACGGGAGAGCTCGTGCCGCATCAGCAGGAGAAGGTGAGCAGAGGCTATCAGATCGCGATCATGGCCGAGCACGGCGCGCGGGAAGAGAAGCGCTACGTCATTCGCGAGGCTTCGGCGAAGCCCCAAGGACGCACGACGAGCAGCACGCGCCTTATCGGTGCGGCCCGCATCCACGATATCCGGGACCTGGTGCCGCTGGCCGGCGCCGCCGATCAAGCAGCCGTGACCGAGAACGGCATCGAGACGCCTCATATGCGGATCTCGTGGCGGAGCGGCGCCGGGATCTTCTCCTGGGTCGACAAGGGAACGGGCAAGGAGCTTATCGATCCGAACCAGGCGCACGCAGCTTTTACGCCCGTATATGAAGTGACGGAGGGCGAGCACGGCGACCAGATGACGGTTCGCCGGATCATGGGCCGCAATCGCAAGGGCATGAACGTGAAGCGCTCCGCGGGTGCGCTGACCGGCGTCAGATCGATAACGGACGGCCCGCTGTACGCGGTCGTGGAGCTGCTCTACGAGGTCGAGGGGATGAGCCATTACTCGCTATTCCTGAAGGTGTACAAGGACCAGGCGCGTGCCGACGTCTCCGTGCGCATGCACAAGACGAGCGTGTGGGAACCGGAGAACGTCTACGTGTCCCTGCCGTTCCTGCGGGCGGACGGCGGCGAGCTGTGGTTCGACAAGGCGGGGGCGGCCGTCCGGCCGGGCGTCGATCAGATTCCGGGCACGCTGACCGACTTCTACTGCATCCAGGACGGTCTGGCGCTCGTGTCGCCGTCCGGGGGACTTGCAATCGCGACGCCGGATACGCCGCTCATGCAGACCGGGCCGCTCGCGTTCGGCGAACGCAAGGTGCAGGGCCAGGCGCGGGACGAGGCGCCTACCTTGTACGCGTGGGTGCTGACGAATTACTGGGAGACGAACTTCAAGGCGACGCTGGGCGGATTTTACGAATTCCGCTACACGCTGCAGTGGGGCGGGGCGCTGAATTCGGCGGAGCAAGCCTTGCGCGTCAACCGCAGCGTAAATGCGGGTACCGTGGCATTTAGAAGCGTATAATTTTGATATCATGACAAGGGCGGCCTCTCTGCGGAGAGAAGCCCTTTTTGTGCTTATGCCGCCGGGAAGGAGCGAATCGCATGCGACGCCTGTTAATCGTGGATGATGAACGGATCGAGAGAGAGGGCTTGCGGAACCTGATTCGCAGCTGCAAGCTGGAGCTCGAGACGGTGACGGCGGAGAACGGGGAGAAGGCTCTCGAGATCGTTCGGAGCGAGCCTGTCGATATCGTGCTCACGGATATTAAGATGCCGTTCATGGACGGCCTGGAGCTGTCCGAGAAAATCAGGGAAGAAAAGCCGGACATCGAAATCATTATTTACAGCGCTTTCAACGAGTTCGAATATGCCAGGCGGGCGCTTCGCACGAACGTAGCGAACTATCTGCTCAAGCCGATTCAGGTGCCGGAGTTCCTGTCCGCAATGCGCGAGGCGATCGCCGCCTGCGAGGAAAAAGAGGCTGGGCGCATGCGCGAGCTGCAGCTGCTGGAGGGCTACGAACGCGGAATCGCCTACGAGCGGGAGAAGATGCTGCTGGACGCGATCAACGCGCCGCGAGGCGGCAGACTTCCGGCGCACCCGCCTTCGCCGGGCGCTCACGGGACGCTGGAAGCGATTCATCTGCTGCTCGTGGAATGCCCCAACATGTTCTTCGACATGCATAACGACGCGTTCGTCGCGATGCTTCAGGTGTGCGTGACTTATACGTTCGATTACCTGAACATCAACGAAAGTCAGAGCATCGTATTCGTCCGCCACCCGGTCCCGCTGTCCATAGGGGCGCTCCGGTCGCTGGCCGAGACGATCGCCTCCGGTGCCACCGAGCGCTTCGGCCAGAAGGTGAGCATCGTCGTCGGTGCGGCCGCCGACGGCTGGGAGCATGTGCACGAAGCCTACGGCAGTATCGAGCGGTTGCTGGAATACCGCTTTTTTATGGACGACCGGCCGATCCTGTTTTCCGAAGCGCAATTCACCGAAGCCCCCTTTAACGAGACCGAATTGAACGCGATGGTGGACAAGCTCTACCAGTGCCTGGCGTACCAGGACGTGCAAGGGGCCAAGTACGGGATCGAGCTGCTGTTTGCCTATCTGAAGACGAAAGGGCATTTCTCGTCGCTCTATACCAAGTTCCTCTGTTCGGAGATTTTGTCCAAGGCGTTGGCGAAGGAGCACAAGAGCCGCCTGCCCGTCATGAATGAGTACCTGGACAAAATATCCCGCTGCGCGTCTCTTCACGACCTGAAGCAGGTCATGTTCGCCATCTTCGATCTGGTGGAAGCGAGCCCCGGGTCGGCATCCAAAGCCGAGTCCACGAACAAGATCATCGAGCAGATCAAGCAGCTCGTCGGGGAAAATTACGACCAGGATCTCTCCCTGGAAGGCTTGGCGAACCAGGTGTACTTGACGCCCAGCTACTTGAGCTATCTGTTCAAGAAGGAGACCGGGCAAAGCCTGATTCGATACATTACGCAGGTGCGGATGGAGAAGGCGGCCGAGCTGCTGCGGGATACGAACATCAAGATCGTGGATATTTGCAGTATGCTGGGGTACCGAAGCTCCAACTATTTCATCCAGTCTTTCCGGCAATATTACGGCGTCACCCCGGCCAAGTACAGGGAAGCAACTCCGTAAAAAACCTGTTCAAATCATAAATTTGTGAGATGGAAGGCGTTTTCATGCTGCTGCTATGATGAATAGGCAAACAAGTTCATTCGATGGAGGTTGGGGCATGACTACAAAAAAATGGACCCTCTTGCTCTGTTCGACGCTGCTTCTGGGCGCGACGGCTTGCAGCAACGGCGGCGGCAACAATGGCGGCGACGGCGGCAATAGCGCGGCAAGCGATACGCCGAACGCTTCGCCAAGCGCTTCGCAGCAGGGTGCCGAATCGAGCGCGGCCGCATCCGGAGAAGATCCGTTCGGCAAGTACGCCGAGACGGTCACGGTGTCGCTGGGCAGACAAGGCGTATCCGGCAACAACCTGCCTTCCGGCGATACGCTGGAGAGCAACCAATATTTGAAGTATGTCGAGGATCGTCTCAACGTGAAGATCAAATACGATTTTTCGGTCGAGGATCTGGACGCCTACAATCAAAAGGTAACGCTGGCCATCGCGAGCAACAACATCCCGGACATCATGGTCGTCGACGAGCAGCAGTTCCAACGGATGGCCAAGGCGGGCATGCTGGCGGATCTGACCGACGTCTACGATAAATACGCATCGCCGCTGATCAAAGAGTACTACGACTCTTATACCGGCGACCGCGTACTGAACACCGGGCGGATCGGCGGCAAGCTCTACGCGCTGCCCAACACGAATATCGACGGCAACTTCCAGCTGCTCTGGATGCGCAAGGACTGGCTCGAGCATCTGAACCTGGAGCTGCCGAAGACCGTGGACGATGTCAAGGCCATCATCCAGGCGTTCGTCCAGAAGGATCCGGACGGCAACGGTCAGGCGGATACGATCGGTCTGCTCGGCGACACGTCGATCGCGACCGACGGCGGCTTCTTCACCTTCGATCCGATCTTCAACGCCTACCATAGCTATCCGAAGAGCTGGTTCCAGGATGCCGACGGCAATGTCGTGTACGGCTCCACGACGCCGGAGACGAAGCAGGCGCTCGGCGTGCTGCGGGAGATGTACGCGCAAGGCCTGATCGACAAGGAGTTCCTGACGCGGAAATGGGAGGACAACGCCGGTCTCGTATCCAGCGGCCGCGCGGGCATCCTGTTCGCGCCATGGTTCGCCGGCTGGGCGATGTCCGACGCAGTCAAGGCGAATCCGAAGGCGGACTGGGTGCCGCTCGCGGTGCCGCTCGACGACGCCGGCAAGCGCAATATCGTCCCTTCGGTCCCTTCGGGCTCCTTCCTGGTCGTCAAGAAGCAGGCCAAAAATCCGGAAGCTGCCATCAAAATCTTGAACGTAGAGTACGAAGGCATCCGCCTGATCGACCCTGCCTCGCAGGAGCTTTATAAAGGCCTCGGCGTAGGCTGGCTGAACTATCCGCTGAACCTGCAGCTGGACTTCCAGGATTCGCTGGCACGGGACGTGCCGATCTATGACAAGGTCGTCAAAGACAAGGACAAGACCGGCCTGCCGGCACGCATCCTTCCCCGCGTCGAGTCGGTGCTGAAGAACCAGGAGAATCCGAAGCAGGACATGGCGGCTTACGCCGATTCGCTGGCCTTCTATACGGCGGCGGCGGTCACCGGCGCCAAGGAGCTGAACAAGGTGGAGCCCGCGTACTATGGCAAGACCGAGACGATGCTCAAGCGCGGCGCCAACCTGGATAAGCTGGAGAACGAGACGTTCCTGAAGATCATTACCGGCACGTCGCCGCTGGACGAATTCGACAGCTTCGTCTCCACGTGGAAGTCCATCGGCGGCAACCAAGTCGCCAAGGAGATCAAGGAGGCGCTTCAGGCAAAATAATCGCGCTCGCTAAACGTGATCAGGGGCTGCCCGGCAAGTCAGGTCAGCCCCTTCTTAATGAACCGAATCTAGCGCATAGGTGGAGATGCAATGAATAACCGATCGTTTATCCGTCACTACCATTTCATGCTGCTGCCCGGCATCGCTTTATTGCTCGTGTTCAGCGTCATTCCCATGATTGGCATCGTCATCGCCTTCCAGGATTTCCAGCCGACGCTCGGCATCTTTCGCTCGGATTGGGTAGGTTGGGAAAATTTCCAGTACATGTTCGACTTGCCGGACAGCCGTACGATCTTCGTCAACACGCTGTCCATCGCATCCTTAAAGATTGTAGCCGGCATGGCGGTTCCGTTCGTATTCGCGTTGATGCTGCACGAAGTCATGAACATGAAGTTCAAGCGCATCGTTCAGACGATCGTTTATTTGCCTCACTTTATGTCCTGGGTCATTCTATCCGGCATTTTGGTTAATCTGCTGAGCCTGGAAGGCATCGTGAATCAGATCGTCCAGTGGTTCGGCGGCCAAGAGATCATGTTCCTGCAGAGCAATTCCTGGTTTCGGGTCATTCTGGTGGCGAGCGACGTCTGGAAGGAATTCGGCTTCAACACCATTATTTATATTGCCGCGTTGACCTCGATCAACGCGAGCCTGTACGAGGCTGCCGCGATCGACGGCGCCAACCGCTTTCAGCGGCTTCTTCACATCACCATACCCGGCTTGCTTCCCACAATCATCCTGCTGGCGACGCTCAGCCTGGGCAACGTGCTGAACGCCGGCTTCGAGCAAATTCTGAACCTGTACAATCCCGTCGTCTACCAGTCCGGGGACATCATCGACACCTACGTCTATCGCGCGGGCTTGCTGGAGATTCAATACGGCCTCGCTACCGCCGTCGGCTTGCTGAAGTCGGTTGTCAGCTTCCTCCTGATCGCCGTTTCTTACTTGCTTGCCGCCCGTTTTGCCAACTACCGCATCTTCTGACAGGAGTGACGATTCATGATACGCGGAAGCAGCCGTGCCGTCGACTGGACGATCTATCTGATCTTAAGCCTGATCGCCTTTTTTTCCATCGCGCCGATTCTCAATACGCTGGCCATCTCGTTCAGCGGCAAAATTCCGGCGATGGCCGGCCAGGTTTTTTTCTGGCCGGTCGACTTTAATCTGAGCGCTTACGAATCCATCATGCGGGACCGCAATTTTTTCATTTCCTTCGGCGTGTCGATCGAGCGGGTGCTGCTGGGGGGCGCGATCAACTTCGTGATCACGGTGCTGATGGCCTATCCGCTGTCCAGATCAGCCAAGCTGTTTCCCGGCCGTAACGTCTACATGTGGTTCGTCATCTTCTGCATGCTCTTCAACGGCGGCTTGATCCCTTGGTACATGACGATCTACTCGCTCGGCTTGCTGGACTCCATCTGGGCGCTCGTGCTGCCCACGGCAGTGCCCGTGTTCAACGTCATCCTGCTGATGAACTTCTTCAAGGGCATTCCGAAGGAGCTCGAAGAGGCGGCCAACATGGACGGCGCGGGTCCCTGGAAAACGCTATCCGTCATTTTTGTCCCGATCTCGCTGCCGGCATTGGCAACTGTCACCCTGTTCTCGATCGTCGGCCACTGGAACGCCTTCTTCGACGGCATGATCCTGATGCAGCACAAGGAGCATTGGCCGCTGCAAACCTACATCCAGCAGCTGATCATTAGCGTGAACTCGATCATGAATACGACCGATCCGGAAGAGATCAAGCGGCTGACCAATATGTCGAGCCAATTGCTGAACTCGGCGAAGGTTATGGTATCCATGGTTCCGATCCTGTTGATCTATCCGTTCCTCCAGAAATATTTCGTGAGCGGCATCGTGCTCGGCGCGGTAAAGGAGTAAGATGGAGAGACCATAAGGCGCAGGAAGGGCGGATCGACCGTTGCTAGCGAAGTGGGGAAAATCGATCAAACTCAGACATAAGCTGTTCATCTCCTATCTCGCCGTCACTTTGATCCCGCTCTCGATTCTTGGCGTTTACTCGTACCAGCAGTCCAAGGAAGTGCAATTGAAGCAGGCAAACGTCGTGCTGCAGGACAATCTGGGCAAGATCGACGACAGCCTGAGCTACAAGCTGCAGCGCTTCGACGCCGCGATCGAGCTTATCAGCTACAATCCGAACTTCTCCCACATCTTCAACGAAGAATACAAGAGCTACTATACGATGTACCTCGATCTGAAGGAGATCGTAGATCCGCTTATCAATACGACGACCTCGCTCAACAGCGACATTCAGCGGATCGTCATTTACACCGAGAACAACGTGACCGAACGCTTCAATTCGATCATGCCGATCTCTGCCGTTGAGCATGCCTACTGGTACAAGGAAGCGATGGAGACGATCGACACGCGCTGGTACATCGAAGACGGAAAGGTGTTCGGCGTCCGGCGCATCTTCGGCGACATCAACTACGACAAGAAAAACCTCGTTTACGTAGAGCTTGTCCCGGAGTTTTTGCGCGACTCGCTAAATCTGCCCGATCTGCCGGAAGCCGCGTCAGTCATCGCCGACAGTCACGGCAAGGTCGTATACGCGAGCGAGCCGGCCTCGGGGCGGATGGGGGACGCCGCGGCTCTTGTCGAGCGGCGGCTGCAGGGCGCGGCCGACGACCATCCGGAATATCTCTGGCTGCATCGCGAACTGAGAGCGTCCAACTGGTCGCTGTCCCTGATGGTGCCCGACGACGCGCTCACGATCAGCCCCTGGAAGATTCTCCGGGCGACGCTTATCATCGAAGGCCTCTGCATCGTGGTCCTGCTGCTCGTCGGCTGGATTTTCTCCCGCGTGTTCGTTCGCCGCATCCAGCGCCTGAACCACAAGATGAAGCTGGTCGAGGAAGGGACGCTGACGATCAGTCTCAAGGTCCACGGAGGCGACGAGATCGGAGAGCTCGAATCGCGGTTCGGCAAGATGCTGGCCAGCATCAACCAGTTGATCGAAGAGAGCTACAAGAGCAAGATCGTTCAGCGGGAGGCGGAGCTCAAGGCGCTTCAGGCGCAGATCAATCCGCATTTTCTGTACAATTCGCTGTCGGTTATCAACTGGAAGGCCATCGACGCGGGCGCCGAGGAGATCAGCCGGGTCGCCGGCATCCTCTCGACGTTCTACCGGACGACGCTGAATCAGGGCAACGACCTGATCCTGATCAAGGACGAGCTGCTGAATACGAAGTCTTACCTAGAGATGCAGCTCATCATGCACGACTACAACTTCGACGTCGAATACGAGGTGGACGACGCCCTGCTGGAGCAGCGGATGATCAAGCTCGTCCTTCAGCCGATCGTGGAGAACGCCATCGAGCACGGCATCGACCAGAAGCGCGAGGGCAGAGGCATGCTGCGTATCCGCGGATGCACCGGGGAGAACGGCGAGACGCTCGTATTTACGGTCGAGGACAACGGGCCGGGTATGCCCGCCGGCGTCGCGGAGGACGTCCTCGTCAAGCAGTCCCGCGGCTACGGGCTTCGCAACGTTCACCAGCGAATCCAGGTGCAGTACGGGAGCCAATACGGGGTCGATGTCGCGAGCGAGCCTGGCCGGTGGACGCGGGTCAGCGTGACGATCCCGGTTCCCGAGGCGTAGGAGCAGTGCGCTCCTACAAACATGTAACCTATATTAGACAGCATTTGGGGCGCCTTTTCCGGGGGAGTGCCCTATATTTTTTGCCCTTATGACCTTTAAGCAGAATCCTGCCGCATATGAAGGCGTACCAACCTGTTTTTCGTGAAGGCTGCGATTACGATGTTCGTTTATGATAGAATGAGAAAAAATGACGAGGTGCGCGATGCTACCATTGCAGAGGAAGCAATTGTTGATCGATTATTTGGCCGACAAAGGCGTGGCCACCATGCGGGAGCTGAGCGATCGCTTCGGCGTGTCCGAGATGACCATCCGCCGGGATCTGAACGCGCTGGAGCAGGAGAACGTGATCCGCCGCTCCCACGGCGGCGCCGTCTACCTGGGGGCGAGAGCGGAGCCGGGACAGGACGAGCCCGAGCTCACGGACAAGCAGGCCCACAATCGGGACGTCAAGGAGCGGCTGGCGGCTTATGCCGCGCAACGGTTCGTGGGCGAAGGCGACATCGTGGCGATGGAAAACGGCACGACGGTGTCCTATATGGTCGATCGCCTCGGAGGGATGAATGAGCTGACGCTGCTCACCAACGGCCTGGATACGCTGAACCGGTTCCGGCCTTACGCCGGCGAGCGGCGGAGCGCCATCGTGTGCGGCGGCATTCTCCGAGAAAAGTCGGGCACGTTCGTCGGCCCTTTGGCGGAAGAATTTTTCTCGCGTTATCAAGCCGATACGCTGTTCCTGTCCGCGCTCGGCTATACGCCGGAGATCGGCTTCACCGATCCGAACCTGATGGACACGCAGGTCAAGATCGCGATGATCCGCGCAGCGCGGCGCGTGGTCATGCTGCTCGATTCCTCCAAGATCGGCAAGCGTTTTTTCGCGCCGGTCGCCGTCCTGAAGGATATCGACGTCTTCGTCACCGACGCGGGCATTTCCCGTGAAGACCGCGAACTCATCGAGAGCAGCGGTGTGGAGCTTCATATCGTATAGCGTGTTATAGCGGGGTTCTAACAAAATCGAACAAAATGTCGCACTTTTATAATGTTCATTTGTGGTTGAATCTGATAATATATGATCAGATCACGCAAAGGAGCTGTGCAATATGCCATCACGCTACGACAAGGAGCCCTTCATCGCGATCAAGGGACGGGAAGACGAAGTATGGGCGGGCTACGAAGCGATCGGAGCCGAGCTCGGCTCCGCCATCGGCCGCCTGGGCCGGCGTCGAGCCGTCGTCGTCCTGGAGTGCTATCCCGGCGTCCGGCAGGAGGAGATCGTCGCGGGCGTTGAGCAGGCGCTCGGTGCCTTGACGGTCATCCGCGCCGAAGAAGCGGCGCTGCCTCCCGCCGAAGTCGACCGCATCGTCGCGCGCTATATGACGGATGATCGCGTGTTCGGCTACATGGCGCCTTTTCAAGTGGAAGAGTTCTACGATCGGGCGCGGATCGACGCGCTGCGCGAGCGGATCGAGGCGGTTCGGGAGGGCGTCGTCCTGATCGTCGGCTTCGGCGCATCGCTGATCGCGAACGGAGATCTGCTTATCTATGCCGACCTGGCGCGTTGGGAGATCCAGCAGCGGTACCGTTCCGGAGAGCTGGGCAGCTGGCGTTCGGCAAGCCGCGAGCGCGACATCCTGCGCCTGTACAAGCGGGGCTTTTTCTTCGAATGGCGCATGGCCGACCGGCTGAAGAAGCGGCTGCTCGGCGCGGCCGACTATTACCTGGATACGAACGTCAAGGCGTCGCCCGTCATGACGACCCGCGAAGCGTTGTTCGACGGATTGGCCCAAGCGGCGAAGCGGCCGTTTCGCCTGGTGCCGTACTTCGATCCCGGCGTATGGGGGGGCGAGTGGCTGGAGGCGCATATCGACCTGCCCAAGCGGGAGCATCCGTATGCCTGGGGCTTCGACGGCGTGCCGGAGGAGAACAGCCTTTATTTGCGCTACGGCCCGCATCGGCTCGAGACGCCGGCGATCAACCTGGTGTTTTTCCGCGCGATCGAGCTGCTTGGCGAGAAGGTGTACGCAAGGTTCGGCGCCGAGTTCCCCATTCGCTTCGACTTCCTGGATACGATCGGCGGCCAAAACTTAAGCCTGCAGGTGCACCCGACCGTGGAGTATATCCGCGAGCAGTTCGGCATGGCTTATACGCAGGACGAGAGCTATTACATTCTGGATGCCGCGCCTGGTGCCGAAGTGTATCTGGGACTGCGCGACGGCGTCAAGCCGGACGAGATGATGTCCGAGCTGCGCCGGGCGCAGGAGGGCGGCTATTCGTTCCCTGCGGAGAAGTATACGAATACGTTCCCGGCGAAAAAGCACGATCACTTTCTCATCCCGGCAGGGACCGTGCATTGCTCGGCCGCGGGCTGCATGGTGCTGGAGATCAGCGCGACGCCGTACATCTTCACGTTTAAGCTGTGGGACTGGGACCGGCTGGGACTGGACGGCAAGCCGCGTCCGGTGCATATCGATCATGGCGAGCGGGTCATTCGCTGGGACCGGACGACGAAGTGGACGGAGGCGCAGTGCGTCAACGTCGTCGAGCCGCTCGCGGAGGGGACCGGCTGGCGCGAGGAGCGCACGGGGCTGCATGAGCTCGAGTTCATCGAGACGCGGCGACACTGGTTCTCCGAACCGGTTCTGCACGAGAGCAACGGCAGCGTGCATATGCTCAACCTGATCGAAGGGGAGGAAGCGACCGTCGAGAGCCCGGACGGTGATTTCGAACCGTTCGTCGTTCGCTACGCCGAGACGTTTATCGTTCCGGCATCGATTCACGCTTATACCATTCGGCCGAGCGGAGCCAGCGAAGGCAAGACGGTGGGCACGATCAAGGCTTATGTCCGGGCGTAGGGGGAGTCGGTCATGACATCTTCCGTGGTGATCGCGCTGGATGTCGGCGGCACGCAAATTAAAGCGGGTGCCGTCGTGGACGGGAAAGTCGTCGCAGCGAGCGTCGGACATTATGAATCCGGGGCCCGGCTGGCGGCGAAGGAGACGATCGGGCATTTTGCGGCAGTCGTCGCGGACGTCTTGCGCAAGTCGGGGACGGATGCCTGCGTGGACGGGCTGGGTCTCGCTTTTCCCGGACCGTTCGATTACGAAGCGGGCGTCAGCCGCATTCGGGGGCTAGGCAAGTTCGACGCGCTGTACGGCCTCCCCGTGGGGAGCCTGCTCGACGAGGCGTTGCGGGCGGACGAGCGGACGGGCAGCCGGCTGGCGCCGCATTTTCGCCTCGCGTTCGAGAACGATGCCGCACTCTTCGGTCTTGGCGAGACGGGACCGGGCGGGGCCGCGGAAGGGGCGGGGCGCGTCGTCTGCCTGACGATCGGCACGGGGCTCGGCTCGTGCTTCCTGGATTCGGGACGTCTCGTGAAGACGCGCGCCGACGTGCCGAGCGACGGCTGGCTGTACGCCACGCCTTACAAGAACAGGATGGCCGACGACTATATCTCGCGGAGAGGCGTGCTGCAGCTCTCCGCGCGGTTCGGCCTCGCGGATGCCGGCCTGGACGTTAAGGATCTGGCGCTGCTGGCGGACGGCGGCGACGCCGCGGCGCAACGTCTCTTCTGCCGCTTCGGCGAGCGGATGGCAGAGATTCTGGCACCGCCGCTCCTCCGGTTCGGGCCGGAATCGATCGTGCTCGGCGGACAGATCTCCAGGAGCGCGCATCTGTTCCTGCCGGCCTTCCGCCAGGCGCTCGCCGGGTCCGGCATGCATGCCGAGGTCCGAGTCGGCCGCGATACGCTGACAAGCACGCTGCTTGGCATATACAGGTTTATGACGGAAACGACTTTCTTGACGGGGGGAGAACGTTGATGCCAAGCTTGACGAAAAAATGGAAGCTATTCGTCATCCACCATTCGCACACGGACATCGGCTACACGGAAAGACAGGAAAAAATCGAGCAGTACCAGGTCGACTTCATCCGGCAGGCGCTCGAGATCATCGAAGCCTCCTATACGGCCGAGCGCCCCGAGTGGAAGGGCTTCAAGTGGACCTGCGAGGCGTTCTGGGCCGTCGAGCGGTTCCTCGAAGAAGCGACCGACGCGGAAAAGGACCGCTTCGTAGAGGCGCTCCGCAGGGGCGATATCGAGCTGTCCGGCACGTACCTGAACATGACGGAGCTGGCTGGCTACGAGCTCGTCGCCGACATGGCCGGCCGGGCCGGCAAGTTCGCGGCTGCGCATGGCCTGCGCGTCCGTTCGGCAATGACGGCGGACATCAACGGCTACAGCTGGGGCTACTCGCAGGCGATGGCGGACGCGGGCATCGAGCATCTGCTGAGCTGCATCCATACGCATCACGGCATGTTCGCAATCGGGCGCAAGCAGTTCCCGTTCTACTGGGAGACGCCCAAGGGCGACCGCCTGCTCGTGTGGAACGGCGAGCACTACATGATCGGCAACGATCTCGGCCTCAACCCGGACGGCACGTTCTCCTACTCCATCCAGGACGAGACGCCGATCCGGGGGATCGCCGAGGACCACTGGCAGATCGCGGAGACGAGGATCGGCCGATATCTGGCCCAGTTGGAGAAGGAGGACTATCCGTACGACTTCACGGTCGTGAACGTCTCGGGCCTGCTGCGCGACAACGCCGCTCCGAACGGCCGCATCATGAGCTTTATCCAAGAATGGAACGCGAAGCACGGCGACCGGATCGAGATCGAGATGACGACGCCGGACCGCTATTTCGACCTGGTGAAAAAGCAGAACGTGCCGATCCCTGTCTACAGAGGCGATTGGCCGGATTGGTGGTCCGACGGCGTCGCCTCCACCGCCATGCATACCCAGATCTTCAGAGGCGCCCAGCGTGCGCTGTCCGTCGTCGAGCGGCTCGATCCGGAGGGCCGCAGCGTCAAGCCGGCGGATATCGAGGAAGCGAAGCTGCAATTGACGATGTATGCCGAGCATACGTGGGGCTACCACTCCTCGATCTCCGAGCCGTGGCACCCGATGGTGCAGGAGCTGGGCGTTCGCAAAGAGGCGTACGCGGCCCATGCGAGCCGCCTCGTCCAGCGTTCGCTCGACCGCGTGCTGCGCGCTCGCGGAGACGTGCTGCTGCGGGCGAGCCGCGCGTTCACGTTTACGGTCGTCAATTCGTTCGATGATCCGGTTACGGACGCAGCGTACTTCTATCTGGAGGAAAACTGGGAAGCCGACTACTTCAGGCAGGGCCTTGAGGTCGTGGACGAGCAAACGGGCGAGGTCGTGCCGCATCAGCAGGAGACGGTAAGCCGGGGCTATCAAATCGCGATCATGGCCAAGCTCGGCGCGCGGGAAGAGAAGCGCTACGTCATTCGCGAGGCTTCGGCGAAGCCCCAAGGACGCACGACGAGCAGCACGCGCCTTATCGGTGCGGACCGCATCCACGATATCCGGGACCTGGTGCCGCTGGCGGGCGCCGCCGAACAAGCAGCCGTGACCGAGAACGGCATCGAGACGCCTCATATGCGGATCTCGTGGCGGAGCGGCATCGGGATCGTCTCCTGGGTCGACAAGGGAACGGGCAAGGAGCTTATCGATCCGAACCAGACGCACGCAGCTTTTACGCCCGTGTACGAAGTGACGGAAGGCGAACACGGCGACCAGATGACGGTCCGCCGGATCATGGGCCGCAACCGCAAGGGCATGAACGTGAAGCGCTTTGCGGGTATGCTGACCGGTGTCAGATCGATAACGGACGGCCCGCTGTACGCGGTCGTGGAGCTGCTCTACGAGGTCGAAGGGATGAGCCACTACTCGCTGTTCCTGAAGGTGTACAAGGATCAGGCGCGAGCGGACGTCTCCGTGCGCATGCACAAGACGAGCGTGTGGGAGCCGGAGAACGTCTACGTGTCCCTACCCTTCCTGCGGGCGGACGGCGGCGAGCTGTGGTTCGACAAGGCGGGGGCGGCCGTCCGGCCGGGCGTCGATCAGATTCCGGGCACGCTGACCGACTTCTACTGCATCCAGGACGGTCTGGCGCTCGTGTCGCCGTCCGGGGGACTGGCAATCGCGACGCCGGATACGCCGCTGATGCAGACCGGACCGCTCGCGTTCGGCGAGCGCAAGGTGCAGGGACAAGCGCGGGACGAGGCGCCTACCTTGTACGCGTGGGTGCTGACCAACTATTGGGAGACGAACTTCAAAGCGACGCTGGGCGGATTTTACGAATTCCGCTATACGCTGCAGTGGGGCGGGGCGCTAAATTCGGCGGAGCAAGCCCTGCGCGTCAACCGCAGCGTAAATGCGGGTACGGTGGCATTTAGAAGCGTATAAAGGGATGGTTCTGTTCCCTCCAAAAGGTTGTCTTCGCGGCCCCTCCGGCCTTGGGGACGGCCTTTTGCGCGTCTCGTTTCCATTTCATATCAAGTCCGTTTTCGATTTGGTCCCGCACTCAATAATGCGTCCGCTTCATCGCTTCCGGGCCGAGCTCAGGGAATACCGGTCGAACGGTTCAAACATGGAATAGAAATGACGACCGGATTCGACCCTATCCGAATGGAGAACCGGTATGGACGCCGAGGAAAAGAGGCCGTTCCGAAAGCCAAGCGCTTTCGGGGCGGCCTCTTTTCGCCTCTTTAAACCGGGGCCGACAGTTGGAGACGAATAACTGTTAAAGAGCAGTTAATCGTAGCGCAGATTCGGGGGACGGAAGAAATAAGTGTTCAACAGCAATTATTTAGTTAAAAACCGGGTCAAAACGTTCGAACGTGCAAGATTAACTGCGCTTCAACACTTATATTGCGGGGGGACGTCGCGTTAAGGGGAATTGACTGCGTTTCAACAATGAATGGTTCCTCTGACAGGATGCTTAATGTGAAATAGACTTCCCGCCGGAACTACCACCCGCGCCGTATCTGCCGCCCCGCCCGCCGCCGTCCTCCGCCCCCCTCGGCAGAGATTGGGCGCATGGCGGCGACCGCATCGCAGCTTCGCTTACATTTTATCGCAGATGCTTTATATTTTGTCGGGTAGCCGACTGTTTTCCCTTCGAACGATCCTCTATAATCATAAATACCGATCAGCAAACTGAGAATTGATCTAGCGAAGCGAAAGGGGCAAGGCGCGCATGCATCAAGAGAGGATATCGCCCTATTCGGAAGGGGCCCTGCCGGATAACGGCGAAGCCGAGCAGCTCGCGCTGGCCAGGCTCTTCGAGACATTCGGCGCTTCCCGGGACGTGAAGAAGAACGCCTTTATTTTCAGGAGCGAAGAGGAGAGCCAGGAGATCTACTTCGTCCGGGAAGGTCTGGTGAAAATCTCTCAGTTCGCGCAAGAGGGTCAAAGCATCACCTTGTTCCTGCGGCACAAGGGCGAGGTGTTCGGCGCGGCCGAGGTGCTGACGGGGGAGAAGCGGCAGCGTTATGCGCGATGCATCACGGACAGCCGCATTCTCTCGATTCCCGCCTCTTCCTTTATCGGATTGCTCAAGCAGCACCCGGACGCCCTGTATGCGCTGACGGTGGCCAACGCCCGCCGGCTGCTGCAAACGCAGCGCTACGTGGAGACGCTCGTCTCCCGACCGGTGGCCTGGCGGCTGGCGCAGCTGCTGCTGCAGCTTGGCGTGCGTTCGGGGAAGGAGACAGTCGTCACGCTTCCGCTGAGCCATGAGGAGATCTCTTACGTCATCGGATGCAGCAGGCAGACGGTGACCGAGACACTAGGCCGGTGGCGGGACGAAGGCATCGTTCGCTATGAGAAGAAGCAGGTCGTCATTTTCGATACGGATGCGTTTCAAGAACATTTATAACGATACGAAAAAAAGTCCTGGGGGTGGCCGCATGATCCGGTTGGAAGGAGTGGGCAAGACGTTCGCGCAGCGGGGCGGCGTCGGCTACACGGCATTGGACGACATTGCCTTCGAGATTGGGAAAGGAGAGTTCGTCTCCATCCTCGGTCCATCGGGCTGCGGCAAGCCCACGCTGCTGAATCTGGTGGCGGGGCTGGAGCGGGCGGATCGCGGCCGCGTCGAAGCGAACGGCATGGCCGTCACGGCACCCGGGCCCGACCGGATCGTCGTGTTTCAGGACCATGCGCTGTATCCCTGGCTCACTGTGCTGGAGAATGTCGCGTTCGGGCTCAAGCAGAAGGGGATCGGAAAAAAGGAGCGCCGCGAGCGGGCGATGGAGCAGATCCGCGCCGTCCATCTGGGCAAGTTCGCGGACCGCTA
>NZ_JAGXJW010000209.1 GCF_019091135.1 Cohnella sp. GbtcB17
ATTCCACAATTCCCTATGAAACACATATCTTGTTTAAACATGGAAGTAATATAATGAGTCAGCTATTGTCAATATAAATTCTTGATCTTGATAGTATGTTCCATTTCGATTTTACTGTTGTAAGTAAAAGTTTGATACCTTTGAAAGTTCTTTGTTAAAGTTTCACCCTACCTTAATTGAGTGGGAGAATTTTAAAGTTCTATACCCATCTTCATTAGGTTGATACTTGTGATAGGTACTTAAGAACACTACTGAAAAGCAAATTTAACCATTCACATGGATAGGTATAGCTTATCAGAATTATGAGAATAAGATAAAGAACTCTAGT
>NZ_JAGXJW010000210.1 GCF_019091135.1 Cohnella sp. GbtcB17
TGGCCCGACGGCATGACCGCCTCCTCGCTCGCAATGAGGATGACGCGGCCGTACGCTTTCTCCAGCAGTTTCGGCAAGTAGTGCCGGGTCAAGGCGTTGGCGGCGAGCACGATCGTTTGAAAATAGGTGTCCCATACTTCGTCATCCGCGTCTTCATACCGCATAAGCTCGTAAATCCCCATGTTGTTGACGAGAATGTCGATGTCGGGGTGCTTTTCGAACAGCGCTTCTCTTTGTTCCTTAACGAACAGGTCGGCTGCGGCGCCTCGAGGCGCGGTCGCCGGGAAGCGCGTCTTGATCTCCTCGACGGTACGCTCGACCT
>NZ_JAGXJW010000211.1 GCF_019091135.1 Cohnella sp. GbtcB17
GGGCGGCATGGGCGTATCCGTAGGTTTGCCGAAGCCCGTTTTATACGACTCGTCGATAAAGGTCCGGATCTCTTTATTCGAAGCGCCCTTTTGCTTCATCTGGGCGGACTGGTCGGCGATCTGCAAGCATACCCCGCAGCGTGTTCCGTGATCGGTCCAGATAACCGAGCCGTCGTCATTCGTTTGCAGAATAAAGCAATTGTAGTGGCTCCTGTGACCGGCACTTTCACCGCAGCCGCAATAACATGGGATCCATACAAGAATATCCTTTGCTGCCGCCGCGATTCGGTACACGGTACGAACTTCGTCCGGCTGGCCCGA
>NZ_JAGXJW010000212.1 GCF_019091135.1 Cohnella sp. GbtcB17
AATAATTGTTACTTCTAATACAATTATTAAGAATTTGTTTAATAAAAGGATCTTTTGATCTGATAGGGGTGGAGAAAAGTTAAGAAAACCATGCAGTTCAACGATCTTTTATATCTAATGAACTCTGGATAGTATTCAACTCCACATAAACTCTATCACACTTAGAGAATTATGATCTTTACAACCTTTAGGGGTGGATCATAATCTCTATAAACTTAGGGGTGGACTTTATTCCACAGTACCCTTTGTGACACATAGTGTTAAACATGGAAATAATATAATAAATTAGCTATTATCAGAATAAATCCTTGATCTTGATTA
>NZ_JAGXJW010000213.1 GCF_019091135.1 Cohnella sp. GbtcB17
GCGCCGCGATCGGCGTCGCGCAGGCGGTCGTGGACGACGCGGCGCATCGGACGCAGGCGCAGCTGGACGCGGCGCAGGCGACGCTGAATAGCGCCGTCGACGCGTTCGAGGGCGCCGTGATCGGCGCGGGCGATCCCGCCGCGCTGGAGGCCGCGATCGCGGACGCGCAGCAGGCGCTGGACGACCATCCGGCAGGCACGGATGTCGGGCAGGCGCCGGCTGGCGCGCGCAGCGCGCTGAGCGCCGCGATCGGCGTCGCGCAGGCGGTCGTGGACGACGCGGCGCATCGGACGCAGGCGCAGCTGGACGCGGCGCAG
>NZ_JAGXJW010000214.1 GCF_019091135.1 Cohnella sp. GbtcB17
ACGAGATTTTTGAGCAGTTTTTGACTTTTTCAAAGGTAGCAACCCTAATTTCTATTTAAGGGGCTCGTGTTTTAGAAGGATAGGAGGCAAAAATAAAACCCTAGACATGAAGAAGGAGGAAAAGGAAGCAATTGTGGCGATCCAGAATGCAATCACCAACTAGTTCTTTCTTAAACTCTTAGTTTCTATGTTAATTTCTGTTTTAGTTTTGATTATGGATGTTATTATAGATTTTATGAACTAAACTCCTATTTGTAGAGATGATGAATGTTGATTGAAAGTATTTTTAGTTAATGATAACAGTCGGGTCGTAGCCA
>NZ_JAGXJW010000215.1 GCF_019091135.1 Cohnella sp. GbtcB17
TTGGTCCAGCGTGAACGCCGAGCCGCCGGCTTGGCCGGGGCGGGTGTATGACGTCAGCAGGTTGGCGCCTAACGGAATGCCGACCGCGATCGCCAGCAGGAGGAGATTGCCGGCCGCCAGCAGCAAGGCGCCCCTGCGCGGCCGCTCGGCCTTGGCCCGCGTCGCCCGGCCGCCGAGGAAGTCGAAGCGCGCCCGGCGCAGCGCCCAGAACTGCACGCTCACCGCCAGCGCGATCAGCACGACGAGATAGAACGACAGCACGCCGGCCATATCGAGCCGGATCGGCGATGTATACAGCGCCGAGTAAATCGAAT
>NZ_JAGXJW010000216.1 GCF_019091135.1 Cohnella sp. GbtcB17
ATGCTATGTGCTTATAATTTCTGAATTGATTTTGTGTTAAACCATTATTAATTTCTATTTGTTGATTTATATTATTTTGTAGTATCTTGTATTATCATAATGAATCCCATATTATCACTGTTGACTGAAAATAAGCTGAATGGATCTAATTTTCCTAAATGGAATGAGAACATTAATATTGCTCTCATAGGAGAAAGTGCCTTGTTTGTTTTAACTGAGCCGTCACCTGAAGTGCCTGGGGACAATGCTTCCAAAGCTGTGAAAGAAAAGTATGAGCGTTGGCAGAAAGCAAATGACAAGGCTCTATA
>NZ_JAGXJW010000217.1 GCF_019091135.1 Cohnella sp. GbtcB17
TTTTATGTTGTTTTCTTGTTAGTTTTATGTTGTTTTCGTGTTATTTTTTGGAAAACCGTAAAAATGTAAAAAAAATATTCTTTGTACGTAAAAATGTAAATATTTTACCAAAAAAAAAAAAAATTAGTATCTTATTAATTATTCCAAAAAAAATAATGTATTATGTGATTATTTCAAGGGAAACTTATAAAAATACTGTTCTTTTACCAAATGTTTTCAAAAATACTGGGACACGGCAAACTTTACATTTTTACTGTCCAAACCCATTTTTATTTCTTTTATACTGCTCAGGCCCAATATATTTAC
>NZ_JAGXJW010000218.1 GCF_019091135.1 Cohnella sp. GbtcB17
ATCCTATCGGATGATAGTCGTCAGGTGCGTCTACATATTCCCAGACTTTGTTCTTTTCCATGGAATCCATGCCGGCCGACCATCGTTTTCGTTGCAGACTAGCCATTGCCTGTTTATAGGTTAATGGGTCGTCATCAATACCATCACCAACGACCATATTGATTTCACCATCCAAGCCATAATGAGCTGGTTTTGTGAAAACCCTCCCACTACGACGAGGTGCGGTGATCTTCTGACCAGAAACTTTAGTAGTAGATTTCTCAGTTGGTTCAACTGAGGGAGTGGGATTGTCCTCTTCACGTGTG